>DEKX01000045.1:56468-117144 GCA_002354095.1 Prevotella sp. UBA2711
TTCATGAAGTCCATATCCATGGTCTCCCAGGGAATTTCTGCATTATATTGTGTGTGGAAGTGGAGTAGGGGCTTCTGTAAGTCTTGCAAGCCTTTAATCCACATCTTTGCGGGAGAGAAAGTATGCATCCATGTGATGACACCAATACATTTCTCTTCATTGTTGGCAGCCTTCATCACTGCTTCAACTTCCTTAGAACTGTTGGCTGTTCCCTTGTAAACAACCTTAACGGGAATATTACCGCTGTTATTCAGTCCGGCTACCATTTCCTGTGAGTGACCATCAACGATTTTAACAGTCTCACCTCCGTAAAGCAACTGCGCACCAGTTACCCACCAAATCTCATAATTATCAAATGCTTTCATTCTTAGTAAATTGTTTTAAATTGTTAGTAATACTTTATTTCTTTTTTTGACCGTAATAGGCATTAGGACCATGCTTACGATTGAAGTGCTTCTCAACGAGTAAAGGATTCATCGTTGTATTGGGGTTCACAGAGAATGACACGAAAGCCATCTTGGCAACCTGCTCCATAACAACAGCATTGTAAACGGCATTGTCAGCATCTTTACCCCAAGAGAATGGACCATGATTCTTAACCAGTACGCCAGGTGTGTGAACAGGATTGATGTTACCTGCTTCGATACGATTCACAATCACTACACCGGTATTGTATTCGTATTCAGCCATCTGGTCTTCTGTCATATCACCTGTGCATGGGATAGCATCGTGGAAATAGTCTGCATGGGTAGTACCGATGTTGGGAATATCCTTACCTGCCTGTGCCCAAGCCGTAGCATAAGTAGAGTGGGTGTGAACCACACCACCTATCTCAGGGAAGGCTCTATATAAAACAAGGTGGGTGGGAGTGTCCGACGAGGGATTCAGGTCGCCTTCTACCACCTTACCCGTCTGGAGATCTACTACCACCATATCAGAGGCTTTCATGGTATCGTAGTCAACACCTGAAGGCTTGATGACCACAAGGCCTTTTTCACGGTCAATACCAGAAACATTACCCCAAGTAAAAATCACCAGGTTGTGCTTAACCAAATCAAGATTCGCACGAAATACTTTTTCTTTCAGTTCTTCTAACATAATATTATAATTTAAAGTTTGAATCTTCGTTATATGCTTTTTTATTGAAACGATACAGATATGCACCGCGCTTAGAACTTTTTTTATCAATGAGATCTGTCTTTTCGATGAAGTCCATTTCCTTGACACGCTTACGGAAATTGCGTTTGTCCAGTTCCTCATTATTAACTGCCTCGTATAAACGCTGCAATTGGGTAAGCGTAAACAGATTTGGGAGCAAATTGAATCCGACAGGATCAGTCTTAATCTGCTCTTTCATGAGCTTGCGCGCCTTATCAACCATCTCCCTATGGTCAGAATAGAGTGAGGGGATTTCCTCAATGTTAACCCATTCTACACCGTGCTCCTTTAACAGTCTGTCATCATAATCTTTTACGTTGATGAATGCATAATATGCAACAGATACTACTCGTTCGCCCGGGTCACGGTCAACGGCACCGAATGCACCTACCTGACGCATATACACATTGCGCATACCTGTCAACTCAAAGAGCGTGCGATGGGCAGCATCATCAACGCTTTCGTCGTTGTGAACGAAGCCTCCGTAGAGACTCCATTCACCACGCCCTGGATCCATCTTGCGTTTACCGATCAATATTTTCAGCTTGTTTTCATCAAAGCCGAAAATGATGCAATCGACCGATACAAAGATCTTTTGATAATCTTTATAGAAAGATGTCATCTGTTATGTTTTTATTTGTTATTACCAGAAGTATGCATAGAAGCAGCTTACAAGTCCTACGACGAGCAGCGTTCCAACTACATCCCAAACACCCCAGCTCTCACGGATGCTCTTCTTGAATTCTGGAGTGAATGTAATAGCCTCTACTTGTTCCTTTGATGGAGCAGGTGTGAAGCAGCTGACACATACCATCAAAATAATGATGAATACCAACAACCAGCACTCGAAAATGAGCCAGTTGGTCTGCCAGAACCATGTTGTATATTCCCAGAAAGCTCCATCCATCACCGCCTTACCTGAATCGGTAATAACATTGGTAACCAGACGAACCATACCGATGCAGAAACCACCGATAAGTCCCCATTCACCAGCCTTTGGAGTGATTTTCTTAGAGAAGATACCCAGTGTGAACACAGCTACCATGGCAGGAGCAATCAGAGATTGAATATCCTGCAAATAGCTATAGAGGTTGCCCATGTTCATCATAATAGGCATCCAAGCCAAACCTAATAATACAACAACAACGGTAGCCATACGGCCAACGAATACGTAATGAGCCTCACTCATACCCTTCTTCATGGGCTTATAGAAATCTTCTGTGAAGAGAGTCGCACAGCTATTGAAGAAAGCGGCCAAAGAGGCAACAAGTGCACATACGAAACCAATGGTTACAATACCCTTGATACCAGCGGGCAGGATGTTCTTCACCATCATGGCAAAAGCACCATCGGTGGACTCGTGGTTGGTGATGTCCATCTCGATACCACTGCCAGTCTTCAGAGACAGTGCGTAGGCAATCATACCTGGAATCAAGAACATGAAGCAAGGAAGAATCTTGAAGAAACCAGCTGCAATAGTACCACGACGGGCACGAGCCATCACCTTGGCATTGTCCTCACCGGGAACCTGTCCGAGTACACGCTGTACGATGTGCTGGTCAGTACACCAGTACCAGAAACCAATAATAGAGGCACCGAGGAATACCACATAGCCAGGGAATTGAGGATACATTGGGTCACCTGGGTCAGTGTGGAACATATGGGTCGTTCCGTAACCATCGTGTGCAGCATTACATGCATCCATCATGGCTGTCCAACCGGCTGTAATACTACCGTCACCGAGTGTTGACAGACCGAGGAAAAGAACAAGGAATGAACCTATAATAAGAATAGGTGTCTGAATGGAAGAAAGTGTCATTACACCCTTCATGCCACCAAATACGGTGAAAACTGCGGTGATAGCAATCAAGCCGATAGCTCCATACCAGAAAGGAATACCAAGAAGATACTTGAAGAAAATACCACCGGTGAATGCGGTTACAGACACTTTTGTCAGCACATAGGCAATCAATGTAATGATTGACAACCATGAACCTGTGCGCTGGGTGTATCTGAACTTCAGGAAGTCGGGCATCGTGATAATCTTACCCATCTTGTTGATGAGCAATTGATAGAAAGGTACGAAGAGCCATCCCAGAATAAGAATCATCCATCCTTGCATTTCCCAGTGGGCCATACCTACACCATCCTTAGCACCTGTTCCTGCAAGACCTACGAGGTGTTCTGAACCAATGTTGGCGGCAAAGATAGCCATACCAATTACATACCAAGGCTCGCCCTTACCAAAGAGATAAGCAGAAGAGTCTTCGCCCTGTTGGGCTTTTTTGTCTTTCCAAATAGCATACCAAACGGCTGCTACTACTCCACAAAGGCCGATGACAAGAACGAGCCAGTCCAGCCAAATAAATTCATGTGAACTCCAATTCATGATGTTTGATGTTTTGATTAGTAATTATTTAATTGAAAATTTATATGCAGCATGGCTATAATACTTCTCACCAGGATTCAATACTGGCTGTAACCACTCTTTATGGTTAGGACTGTCAGGGTACTTCTGGCTCTCCAGGCAAACGCTGACGTGCTTGGGGTATTTCACACCATGCTTGCGAGCAATGTCTGCATCGCGACCTACACCCTGGAAGTTGCCTGAGTAAACTTGCACACCTGGCTCATTGGTATACATTTCCATAAAAATTCCTGTCTTGGGAGAGTAAAGACTTGCACAAACCTGTGTGTCGTCACCCTTACCGTCTTTGAACGTGTTCAAACAGAAATTATGATCGTAACCTGTAGCATTCTGAATCTGATCGAAACTTGACTGGATACTGTCGCCTACAGCATGTGGGGTGCGGAAATCCATAGGAGTTCCTTCTACTGATTTAATCTCACCTGTAGGAATATATAATTTATCACTGGGGGTGAAATTGTCGGCATTGACATAAAGGATTTGGTCGTAAGCAGCCTGTGTAAAGTCACCGCTCAGATTGTAGTAGTTATGATTCGTCTGATTAATGATGGTTGGTTTGTCAGTTTCAGCTTCCCAAACCATATCCAATGTATTATCGGCAGTTACCTTATAAGTTGTTACAGCTGTCACTTTGCCTGGGAAACCGTTTTCTCCGTCTTCTGCGACGATGGTCAGTTTCAGAATAGAGTCACCAATCTGTTCAGCATCATACACTTGATGCATCCAACCAGTGTTACCACCGCCATGCAGACAGTTAGGTCCGTCGTTTTTCTTTAGCTGGTAGGTAGAGTCATTTAACGTGAATTTTCCTTCCTTGATACGGTTTGCATAACGTCCTACAGAAGATCCATAGTCAGAAGGGGAATTGAGCGTATCTGCATACTGTGCAATGTTATCAAATCCCAAAACCACATCGGTAGGTTTGCCATCCTTATCAGGGACTACCAAACTAACGATACGTCCACCGTAATTTGTTATGCACACCTCCATTCCGTTTTGGTTTTTTAATGTGTAAAGCTTGACGGGCTTTTCATTGATAATGGTGTCGAACTTTGCTGGATTAAGACCAGAAACTGTCAATTGAGTCTGCTCACCTGAATTACAGGCAGAGAACATTGCTAATGTTGCACTGCATGCAAATAAAACTTTTTTTAGGTTTTTCATCATTTTAATTTTTTAGTTATTACTTTTATTTCATTATTTGGGTGTAAATTTACAATTATTTTTCGCAATAACAATAAAAAACAATGACAAGAAGTGTGATTATAACACTTCTTGCCATATATTTAACCTTTATTATAACTTTAACTGCTCTTTAGCACAGTTTACGTGAACCGTCACCAATCACAACATCAATGACAATTGGCTCATGCCCATATTTCTCGTTGAAGCGTTTTTTGGCATCAGCGATAAATTTGTTATAAAGGTCGTTTCGTACGAGATTAATGGTACAGCCGCCGAAGCCACCACCCATTATACGAGAACCTGTGACACCATTATCCTTGGCAATGTCGTTTAGGAAGTCAAGTTCTTCACACGAAACCTCATACTCTTTAGATAATCCTTCATGGGTTTTATACATCATCTCGCCGACTTTCTCATAGTCGCCTTCTAACAAGGCATCACAAACGGCTAACACACGATCTTTCTCGCCGAGCACAAAGTGTGCGCGCTTGTAGTCTTCTTCGCCGACTTCGGCACGAACTTCTTCCAGCTGCTCCCAGGTGCAATCCCGTAAGGTTTCAAATTTTCCTTCAGGGTGCTTCTCTGCAATATGCTTCACCACATTCTCGCATGAACGACGGCGATCGTTGTAGGGTGAACCAGCCAGCTGATGTTTAACTGCACTGTTCAGTAAAACCAGACGGTATCCATCAGGTTTGAATGGGAAATACTCAAACTCACGACTACGGCAATCCAAGCGCATCAGACACCCTGCTTTGCCGAATACACTGGCAAACTGGTCCATAATACCACAGTTCACACCACAGTAGTTGTGTTCAGTGGCCTGACCGGCAAGAACCATATCCCATTGACTTACTTTGTTCTCACCGAAGATATCATTCAGTCCGCATGCAAAACAGCTTTCCATAGCAGCACTCGACGACATGCCGGCACCAAGGGGCACATCGCCAGCAAAGGCTATATTAAAGCCTTTAACGGGAACACCCAGTTTTCTCATTTCGAGTGCAATACCGTAAATATAGCGTGCCCATGAAGCCTTTGGACCATCAGGGTCAGAAAGTTTGAAATCCACACGATCCTTGAGGTCAATAGCATAAGCCATCACAGTATCCTCCGTACCATTGGCTCGCATCTCGGCCATCACGCCTTTGTCAACAGCTCCGGGAAATACGTAGCCGCCATTATAATCTGTGTGCTCACCGATTAGATTAATACGGCCTGGGGATGTATAGATGTTACCCGTTTTGCCATCAAAGTGCTTGATGAAACGGCTTCTTACAAATTCAATGTCCATCATAATTTTACTTTAATATAATCAAAAGATTTATCGTTATAATATTTTATTGTGCTAATAATTTTCTGTCGCCCAAGCCAATGTAGCTTCCCCAGTTGCAGAACCAGAAAATGTAGGCATAATAGACGAACATGATGCACATTGCAATGATGACACCCGTTATGTCTACCACAGCACCCATGATTGGCATCAAGATAGCTGCACCGATAACACCTGTATTGATGATACCGGAAGCTGCCTTAGTATGGCGTCCTAAGTGCATCAGACCGAGGTTGAATATGAGAGGCCACATGACAGAGTGGAACAAACCTGCTGCCAACATGAGCCAGATACCGAACATGCTATCTTCAAACAGCAAAGATAACAGGATGCACAGAGCACCGAGACTGACACATGCCGAAAGGAGAACACGAGGCTTGAACTTGGTCAAGATACCGGCTCCTACAAAACGGCCGACCATCATTCCGCCCCAATAGAATGCGAGATAGCTAGTCACGATGTCACTGTTATTGATGCCCAGCTGCTGGAAACGATAAGGCAACATGGAGGGAACACCAATCTCAACACCCATATACATGAAAATGCCTAAAGCTCCGAGCCATACGTGGGGATAGGCAAACACACTGCTCTTTTCTGCAGGGTGCTGGTGGAACTCTTCACTCTGCTTGCCCTCGTCAATCTTTGGGAGTTTCAAGAATACCAAGATAAGGCAGATAATGAGGGTGAAGATACCCAAGCCCATAAACGGACTGGGAACCAGTTCTGGTGCAGGTGTCTCGCCTGCTAGAATCACACTGGTAATAAAAATAGGTGCAACGGTAGTGGCTACCGAATTCAGCGCCTGTGACAGTGTCATGCGAAAAGCACCTTTTTCAGGCTTACCTAACACCATCACGTAGGGATTAGCTACATTCTGCAACATCACAACACCCATGGCGACGAGGCACATAGATCCAAGGAATACGGCATAGACATTAGCTTGAGCCGAGATGGCTGCCGATATTCCCAATGAGTTGATGACAAAGCCGATACCTGAAACTGCCAAGCCTAAGATAAGGGTTCCCTTGTAACCAATCTTACTCATCAGCAGAGAGAAGGGGATGGCTAACAGATAGGCTCCATAGAAGGCAGAGTTTACATATTGTCCCTGCTGTGCAGTCAAGTTGAAAGCCTCAGAGCAGAAAGCAATCATAGAGTTGTTCATCGTAGTAATGAATCCTATGAGGAAACAGACGATGAAAACAACAATCAATGCGAACGTATAGTTCGGAGTTGAATTCTGATTATTCATAATTAAATGCAGTCTGATTTTAGTTGTTGCTTATTCAACGACTCCAAACTTGTAAATAGTCTTCTGTTTATAGCGCTCACCTGGATTCAGGATGACGCTGGGGAAGTATGGACGGTTTGGCGTGTCGGGGAAGTGCTGGGCTTCAAGACATACGGCAGAGCGATAGGGGAAGGTAGCGCCGTTGGCACCCTTGTATCCACTGGCATAGTTGGCTGTATAGAGTTGCAGTCCGGGCTCTGTTGTATAGCACTCCAAGGTGCGTCCGCTCTTCGGCTCAGTGATGCGTGCTGCAAAACTCAGTTCACCCTCTTCTTTCTTGTTAAGCACATAGTTGTGGTCGTAACCCTTACCAAACTTAATCTGCTGGTCGTCAGCATTGATCTCCTTGCCGAAAGTCTTTGGAGCACGGAAGTCGAAGGGAGTACCTTCCACCTTCAGTATTTCACCTGTTGGGATAGCAGTTGCATCGGTAGGCAGATAGAAGTCTGCATTGATTTCGCAAATCTGGTCTTCAATAGTTGGGGTGGGGTCGGCAGTACCTGCGAGACTGAAGAAGGCATGATGGGTCAGATTGACAATTGTCTTCTTGTTGGTAGTAGCCAGATATTCGATAATCAGTTCGTTATTGTCGCTGAAAGTAAATTCTACAGTAACATCCAGTTCTCCGGTAAAACCTTCTTCACCGTAAGATGATACACGATGCAGAGCCAGCGAACGGGGACCCATCTGACGTGCATCCCAAACTTTGGCATTGAAACCTACGCCACCACCATGCAAGTGGTTAGGACCGTCGTTCAGTGCCAGCTGATATTCCTTGCCGTTCAGGGTAAACTGACCTTTGCAGATGCGGTTGCCCCAGCGTCCAATCAGCGTAGAGAGATAAGGCTCCTTTCCGCTGGTCAGCTGCTGGATGCTGCCATGACCCTGAATAACGTTAGCTACATTTCCATCCTTGTCTGGAACCATGATAGCACAGATAGCACCACCATAATTAGAGATAGCAACTTCGTAACCTTTGCGGTTGCGCAGGATGTATAAATCGGTTTTTTTACCATTCACTGTGGCCTGAAAATCTTTACGGTTCAGACCACACAAATTCGCATTTTCGCTTGTATTAGCCATAATTGATTGTTTTTAGTTACAAAATATCCACTGCAAAGTAACTTAAAAAAATCGACTTAAACGAACGAAAGTAGGAAAAAAAAGTTTATTGGAGTGTTAAAAACACCTAAAGACATTTTTTCAGGTAGTCACCAACTAAGTAACTGCTACCTCCAATGAATATGAAATCCTGAGGTGATGCAGCTTTGGCAGCAGCTCTATATGCTTCAACTACAGAAGGATAGCTCTCACCCATCAAACCGTGTTGGGCTGCCAAAGTCTTGACAACAGCTGCCTGAATGGCTCTTTTTGTTGATGCCTGGGTAAAATAGTAAATAGCGTCTTTGGGTAGCATGTCCAACACATGCTCAACGTCTTTATCGCTTACCATTCCAAAAATGATGTGGCGTTTCTGGCATTCCACACTCAGAATCTGTTGTGACAGATAGATCCATCCACCTACATTATGTCCCGTATCGCAAACGGTATAGGGAGTTCGCTTGATAACTTGCCAGCGACCCATCAGTCCTGTCAGACTACACACATGATTAATGGCATAGGATAATTCTTTCAGGTAGGATTGGCGACTCTCGCGTGAAGTACACTTTGAGAGGAATCCCTGCTCTGCCAACACTTTCAGAACCGCCATGACCGTGTTCATATTCTTCTTTTGGTAGATACCGCCCAAGTCGCCTTCGATAGTATCCCAGTGTTCAGTGACATATTGCATGTGCCCATCCGGCAGTGTAGTTGCCTCAAGGATTTCAGGTTGATCCTCAGCAAAAATGATTTTGCTTCCCGTTTCTTGAGCTTTTGTTTCAAACACAGGACGTGTTTCCTCATTACTTTCTCCAATGACTACAGGCACATTGGGCTTGATAATACCAGCCTTCTCTGAGGCAATCTTAGCCAACGTATCACCTAAGAATTGCGTATGGTCAAAACTGATGTTGGTAATGACAGACACAATCGGGGTAATGATGTTTGTACAATCCAATCTACCACCGAGTCCTACTTCCACCACAGCAACATCAACACCCCTGTCAGCAAAATATTTGAAGGCCAGGGCAGTGGTGACTTCAAAGAACGAGGGTGACAAGGGTTCGAAGAATGAACGTTCATCCTCTACAAATCTGACAACCTCTTCCTCTGGAATCATTTCACCGTTCACCTTGATACGCTCACGGAAATCAACCAGGTGGGGTGAAGTATAGAGACCTACTTTATATCCACATTTTTGCAGGAATGCAGCCAGTGTATGCGATACGGAACCTTTGCCGTTTGTACCTGCTACGTGGATGGAGGCAAATCGTGTGTGGGGATGACCGAAATGCTCATCCAATGCCATCGTATTGCTCAGTCCCTCTTTGTAGCCAGCTGCTCCCTGTCTTTCAAACATGGGTATCTGGTTGTATAGGTATTCGCAGGTCTCTTGGTAGTTCATTGCTTAACTGAAATAGTTCTTGAAACGTTGGAAGATGGAACGCTTAGTGGCTGCATCGCCCTGGAAATTGTCACTATGCCTGAATTTCTCGATAGCTTCCTTCTCCTCGCGATTCAATGTCTTTGGAATATATACACTGACATTAACCACCAAATCACCATTGCCGCGACCATAACCCTGTACGGCAGGCAGTCCCTTGCCACGCAAGCGGAGCGTTTTGCCAGGTTGTGTTCCCGGTTCCATCTTTACACGCAGTTTGGTACCCTGAATGGTAGGAATCTCTACATCGCCACCCAGTGCTGCTGTTGGGAAATCGAGCAACAGGTTATATATCAGGTCGTTTTCGTCACGAATGAAGCGCTCGTCCTCAATCTCCTCAACAAACACCTGAATATCACCATTGCCCCCCTTGTTATGACCCGCATTTCCCTTACCAGGTACATTAACAATCATACCTTCGGCTACACCGGCAGGAATCTTGATTTCTACGACCTCTTCACCTTTCTCAACACCTGTACCGCCACATTGGTGACACTTGTTCTTAATTACTTGTCCAGAACCGTTACAGGTAGGACAGGTTCCTTGTGTCTGCATCATGCCGAGGAAACTCTGTGTGGTATGTGTAATCACACCACTTCCATGACATGTCGGACAGGTTTCCGTACCACTTCCGTCTTCTGCACCAGTACCCTTACAATGCGAGCAAGGTACGTCCTTGCGGACTTTGAATTTCTTGGTCACGCCTGTAGCAATCTCTTCCAGCGACAAGCGGACTTTCAGTCGCAGGTCACTGCCACGATGCTTCTGCGGTCCACGACGTCCACCGCCTCCAAAGCCGCCGAATCCGGCACGTCCACCGAATATATCGCCGAACATCGAGAAGATGTCGTCCATGTTCATGGATGCGCCGCCGAAACCGCTGAAGTCGAAACCGCCACCTCCTGGAGTATTAAAACCAAACTGGTCGTACTGCTGACGTTTCTTGGGGTCATGCAATACGTCGTATGCCTCGGCAGCCTCCTTGAATTTCTCTTCGGCTTCCTTGTCACCCGGATTTCTGTCTGGGTGATATTTAATGGCGATGGTGCGATACGCCTTCTTTATTTCATCTTCTGTGGCGTTCTTTCCAACGCCAAGCACCTCATAGTAGTCTCTTTTTTGTGCCATATTATTGTCCTACTGCCACTTTTGCGTGGCGAATTACTTTATCGTTTAGCTGATAACCACTCTGCAAACAGTCAATTACCTTGCCCTTCTTGTCGTCTCCCATTCCAGGAACCATAGCCACGGCCTCATGCACATCAGTATTGAAGTCTGCATTCTCAGTTTCTATCTTCTTCACGCCCAGACTCTCCAGTGCTTTCATGAACTTATGGTAAATCAGTTCCATACCTTCACGCAACACCTGTGGGTCGTCGGTCTTTTCACCATTTTCCATAGCGCGCTCCATGTCGTCAATGACGGGTAGGATAGCACTCACGGCTTTCTCACCACCGTTCAGAATCAGTTCAGCCTTCTCCTTCAGCGTACGTTTGCGATAATTATCAAACTCAGCTGTCTTATAGAGCATCTGGGTCTTTAGTGATTCTATTTCAGCCAAAGCAGCCTCCAGAGGGTCTTGTTCCTCGGGGGACTCTGAATTTTCTGAGTTCTGTGAGTCCTCTGAATTTTCTGAGTTCTGTGAGTCCTCTGAATTTTCTGAGTTCTCTGAATGCTCTTGGTTATTCTCAACTGTTGTTTCTTCTTCCTTCAGAGTCTCTTCCTCTTCCGGATTCATTTTTTTTTCTTCTTCTTTCATAGCGATCATTATTTTATGAGGTCAATAGCAAAATCCGTGCCACTTTTAATCTTTCATCACTTAACTATACATCTCAGCCTTCTTTTCCTTGATAGCCTCGTCGTAGATGTAATCATCATAGGACATCAGTTTGTCAATCGTCCCTTTAGGTGTCAGTTCGATGATGCGGTCTGCCACCGTGTTGATGAACTCATGGTCGTGCGAAGCAAACAGGATGTTTCCTTTAAATGAAATCAGATTATTGTTGAAAGCCTGAATTGATTCCAAGTCCAAGTGGTTGGTAGGAGTATCCAGAATCAGGCAGTTCGCATTTTTCAATTGCATACGGGCAATCATACAACGCATCTTCTCACCTCCTGACAGCACATTGACATGCTTCAGCACATCCTCTTCCTTGAAGAGCATACGTCCAAGGAACGACTTCATCATCACCTCGTTGCCTGTACCATATTGCGACAGCCAGTCAACCAGATTCAAATCCGACTGGAAGAATTCAGTATTGTCGAGTGGCAGATAGGCGGTGGTAATAGTCACACCCCATTTATAAGTACCAGCCTGAGCCTCACGATTACCATTGATAATCTCGAAGAGGGCTGTCATGGCCTTGGGGTTATGCGAAAGGAATACAGTCTTCTGACCCTTCTCAATGGTGAAGTTTACATGGTCGAAGAGCACTGTTCCGTCATTATCTACAGCCTTCAGTCCTTCTACTTCCAATATCTGTGTGCCAGGTTCGCGCTCCATTGAGAAAATGATACCGGGATATTTACGTGTAGAGGGAGTGATTTCCTCTACATTCAGCTTCTCCAGCATCTTCTTGCGCGAAGTGGTTTGTTTCGATTTTGCCACATTGGCAGAGAATCGGCGGATGAATTCCTCCAACTGCTTACGCTTCTCTTCAGCCTTCATCTTCTGGTTCTGCTGCTGGCGCAGTGCCAATTGTGACGATTCGTACCAGAACGAGTAGTTACCTGAGAACAGCGTCACCTTGCCAAAGTCAATATCTACGGTCTGCGTAGAGACAGCATCCAGGAAGTGACGGTCGTGGCTGACTACCAGCACACACTGTTCCAGATTAGAGAGATATTCCTCCAACCACTGAACGGTATCCAAGTCCAAGTCGTTGGTAGGCTCGTCCAATAGCAGGTTGTCGGGATGACCGAACAGAGCCTTTGCCAACATCACGCGTACTTTCTCGTTATTCGAAATCTCAGCCATCTGCTTATAATGCTGACCTTCAGGTACGCCTAAGTTCTGCAACAGTTGGGCGGCTTCACTCTCAGCTTCCCATCCGTTCATCTCTGCAAAAGCCATTTCCAGTTCTGCAGCACGATTACCATCTTCCTCTGTCATTTCGTCCTTGGCATACAGTGCTTCGCGCTCCTTCATATTCTTCCATAACGGCTGGTGACCCATCAGCACGGTATCCATCACTGAATACTCATCATATTTGAAGTGGTCCTGTTCCAACACCGACAGGCGTTCGCCAGGAGCCAATTCAATGGTACCCTTGTTAGGTTCCAACTCGCCGCTGATAGCACGGAGTAGGGTAGATTTGCCAGCGCCATTCGCACCGATAATACCATAAATGTTTCCACTGGTAAATTTCAGGTTAACGTCCTTGTAAAGTGTCTTCTTGCCAAACTGAATGGCCAGATTTGTTACTGTTATCATATCTTCTTTATACCTTATTATATATTAAAACGGCTGCAAAGTTACTATAAATAGGATGAATAACCAAATTTATTCTGAGTTTTCTTTAATAAATGGCTTGTGATATAAATCTTTCTTATTACCTTTGCATCATCAAACAAAACAAAGTTATAAATGGTTAGAAAAGCAAACAAGAACGATGTTTCGGACATCATGAACCTGCTCTTTCAGGTTGATGCCGTTCATCACGACATACGCCCTGATCTGTTTAAGGGCAATACCGCCAAATACACAGAGCAGGAACTGGTAGAAATACTCCAAGATGACCAGAAACCCATCTTTGTCTATGACGACGGGCAAATTTTAGGTCACGCCTTTTGTCAGGTTAGTGAGTATAAAGACCATCGGCTGATGCAGGATATCAAGACGCTTTATATCGACGACATTTGCGTCAATGAGCAGTCACGGGGCCAGCACATTGGCAAGTCGCTCTACGAGCATGTCCGCGACTATGCCCGTTCTATCGGTTGCTACAACATCACCCTGAATGTCTGGGAGGGCAATGAATCCGCATACCAGTTCTACAAGAACATGGGTATGCGGATTCAGAAAACAGGTATGGAAACTATTTTGTAGTAAAAGTTCTTGTTGTTTCAAAAGTAATCTTTACAGGCAATAACTGTCACAAATCCATAAATCCATAACAATAAGATGAAAACAAACAAGACAAAAGAGAAGTACGTGAAGCCCTCGGTGAGGGTCGTCGAACTGCACAGTCGCACGACGCTGCTATAGGCCAGCGCGACGGGTACAAACTCAAGCATGAACGTAATATACGAGGAGGAGGACATCTAAGATGATGAAACGGACGATAATAGCGGGCTGGCTGGTCGTGGCCGCAGCCCTGATGATGGGGATGACCGCGTGCTCGAATGACGACAACATGACGGAGGAACCGACGGTGCCGACGACGGCGATGCAGGGCGTGCAGGTGACCGTGAGCGCGGGACTCGACAACGGCGACGGGGCGACAATGCGGGCTGACGTGACCGAGGCCGTCGTGGAAGGCAAGACGCAGCGCACGCTGAAGTTCACCAAGGGCGACAGGCTGTACATCTGGCGATACATCAGCGGTAATTATCTGAGTGGCATCCTCACGATGGACGATGAGCCGACAGCCGACGGACTGGGTGCCACGTTCAGCGGCACGCTCAAGGCGTACGATGGCTACGGCCACGAAATCACTGACTACAACTACACTTCGCTCGGCAGCGACCCGCTCACCGGCAGCACGGCTATTCTCATTCCGTCGGGAGCGGCAGCGGGATGCTTCTACGAAGCAAACCATTTGGGCGTTCCTTTCGTAGAGCAGTACAGCCTGGCCGCCGACGTGAACACGCTGATGAAGACGGTGCTCTATGTCGCTGGCACGTACAATGACGGCTCGGGCTACACGCTGACCAAGCAGAAGCCCATTCTGAACTGCAACCTCGGCGGACTCAAGGCGGGCACCACATACAGCGTCACGCTGGGATACGCATCGAACCAGTCTTTTTATGAGTCCGGACTGATGGATGGACTTGACTACACGCCGACGGTCACCGCCGACAATGAGAGCAAAGTCCACTTTGCCATCAGCGGAGTACACGATAGATTAGGCTGGTACCGTTACTGGTTCCTCCGGCTCGTCGGCGGCGGAAACACCTACGACTACATCATCGGCCAGAAGCAGTTTGAAGCGAAGGTGTACAACATGACGCGGGCGGCGCCACAAAACCTTTATAATCAAGCCGGCTCGACGACGGGTATCACGTCGTTAACTGGCTACGACGAATCGACATGGAGCCAGCAGAGCTACTACGGTCTCTGCAAGTTCAGTTGCAGCCTCACGGGTGGCTCCGGTCAGGAATCCATCTCCGGCGCGGAATTCTCGCCCGTCACTGTCACCGTCGACGGTCAGACCTATACCCTCAGCTCAGACCATCTGGCCGATATGCAGCCTGCCACTGGCGGTCCAAGCTACCGCGGCTTCAAGAGCAGCGACGTCATCTACATGGTCATGCTGCCCGTAAGCACCTGCCAGACGGTTACGTTCAGCACCACGGTGCAGAAATACAATTCCTCGACACATTCCTACGACAACATCACCTACAGCGGCACCGTCGAATCGTTCAGCATCACGGGCGGCGAGGTCATAAACCTCGGCACGATCGAACTGGTGAAGACTACAAATTAAAACAACTATAAATGTCTAACAATTAAACAGAAGTAGCGACGTTCTAATACAGAGCGTCGCTATTTTTGGAGCACAGGGGACTGGTACTGAAGTGAACCTTTCAGTTGTGTCCAACTTTCTGGGTTCACTTCATACCCTGTCCCCACGACTGTGAAGCGGAAGCGGCCTGATAACCTGATAACCTGACGAAACTGAAGCTTGCGAAAGTTGAAGTTATAAAAAAATAATAGCCTTCCCTTTGGTGTTTCGCCCGATTTGTATTACCTTTGCAGACAATATGTTGACAAAGACAACGGACATGAAGGACATTTCATTCACGAGCATCAAGCGAGTGGGGGGCTGGATGGGGGATTGTAGTAGCAATAGATGAAGAGGCATGAATCGGGAAGAAGCCATAGCTGCAGGCATGGAGGTGCACGAGATACAGCACTCGATGAAGAGGCGCACCCCATGGCATGACTATAGCCGCAAGGGAACATATATGCTGACCCTTGTGGTGAGGGAGCGCATGGCGATATTGGGCACGCTGAGGGGATGTCTGGAGGGCGAGGTGATGCCTTATGTGGAGCTCTCTGCCCTTGGAAATGTGATTGTTCAGGAAGAGCAGCAGAAGATAAATCAATCTTACCCTTTGGTGGAGGTGTGGAAACTGTGCATTATGCCAGACCACCTGCACATGATTGTAAGAATCAAAGAGAACTTGGGGGAGAATGAGCATCTGGGGAAAGTTGTGGCCGGATTCAAATCGGGATGCAATAATGTATATTGGAGATTGTTCAATATGAACCAGCCACCCAGACAAGGCTTGTTTGAGAAAGGCTATTGCGACAAGATTCTCATGCACGAAGGACAGTTGGACAATTGGAAACACTATCTTGATGATAATCCTCGTCGATTGATGATGAAACGTCAGAACCCGGAATTGTTCTCCGTACTAACAGGCATGGAGGTGGCAGGTGAGCAATGCCAGGTAGTAGGTAACAGATTCCTGCTGAACATTCCCGACAAGGTTGCTGTCATTGTTCACAGGCGCTACACGGATGAGGAAAATGCACGGCTGAGAGAGGAATGGCTGTCATGCGGCGAACGCGGAGGGGTGCTTGTCAGTGCTGCCGTCTCGCCAAAGGAAAAGGAGGTGCTGCGTGAAGCGATGAACCGGGGATACAACATCATCCTGCTTAGGGAGAATGGTTTCCCGAAGCTGTACAAGCCCTCAGGTGAGGCTTTTGATGCCTGTGCCAAGGGGGTGCTGTTGCAGATAAGCCCTTGGGAATTTCATTACGAGAGTAGGGTGATTACAAGGGAGCAGTGCCTCCACCTGAATGCGATGGCGGAAAGGATTGCTGATAACGGATAGAAATGGCGTGCTTTCCAAGCGGCTGAACCGCTTGGGACGGTGGTGTGGGGGGAAAGTTACGGTCCACGTCAGTTTTGCTGACGTTTTCTTCAAGCTAAAGACAAGAGTAGGAAGCAAAAAGTGGCTAATTATGATTTTTTGGCTTTTCGTTATGATTATTTAAAAGAGGTGTCCCACGTTTTGAGCCACCTGATTGTTTACCTTTGTGCCCTGTTACGACGAACGTGACACAATATTATTTTTAAAATTAAAAAATTATGACAAAAAAGGAAGAGCCAGGTCAGCTGGCAGGATCCGAGAGAATGGCACAGGAATTCTCGAATCGTTTGAAAAGAGAATGAAGCAATTCATTCTGCAAGCTGTGAAACAATCCCAAGGAACGGTATATAATCTTGAAGGGGCTTTTGTTTCTTTGGCATTTACTGATGAAACAGGAACCATTCACCTGAAAAAGTTGACGAATTAATTTGGTTATTTCAAATATTAGCATTAATTTTGTACACAATTACTACAAAATGATGGCTTCAACGAAGCCTGGTGCATGGATTCTCGACCCCTTTGCAGGCAGCAGCACTACTGGTATCGCTGCCAACCTCCTGGGGCGCAGATTTCTTGGCATCGAAAAAGAAGAGGAGTTCGCTGCCATGAGCAAGGCTCGCAGTATCGAGATAGAAAGAATAGAAACCTATGGCACTTTCCGCAGGAAAATACCTGACATCGTAAAGGCAGAGAACATCCAAATGGATTGCTTTGCCTGTCAGGATTCTCTGCCGATAGAAGAGTTGCCGTTCTGATGCTCGGTTCACTCCCTTCTTCTAAGGGTTGTCCGGATAGTTCCGATGAGTGATTCCGATAGCTTCTCAGGCTCATCCGAATATCTCTTATCCTGGGATAGAGATTATTCCGATCTCCGATAGATGACGCTCGGATCAATGATAGATGACGTTCGGATCTGTGATAGCAAACCGCTGACGGCGGGGCATTTAGCGGGATAGCATGGATAAGTTCCTGTCACATTCAAGTAGTTTCATTACGAGAAACTGGTAGTTTCATTACGACTTTCCCATAGTTTCCTTACGAGTTTCTGGGAGAATTCTTGGTGGTTATCAAGATTTTTTGTACCTTCGCACCCGATTAATGAGATATTTCATCTGGTTTAGCTACGACGGAACGAATTACCATGGGTGGCAACTGCAACCCAACGGGAATACGGTGCAGGCAGAACTGCAACGGGGATTGTCGCTGTTGCTGCGCGAAGACATTGCGGTGACGGGGGCAGGACGTACCGATACGGGGGTGCATGCCCGACAGATGGCTGCCCATTTCGATACCGATGTGGCTTTCGATACGGCTGAGTTGACCAAGAAGATGAATGGGGTACTGCCCCAGGACATCAGTGTGAGCAGGGTGGAACAGGTGAGCCCGGAGATGCACGCCCGCTTTTCAGCGAAAGCCCGCACGTATCGTTACTTCATCCATACACGTAAGAATCCCTTCCGCAGGTATTTCTCGCTGGAACTGCATTACCAGTTGGACTTTGCCCTGATGAACGAGGCGGCACGGATACTGATGGAGTATGAAGACTTCGGAGCGTTCTGTAAGGCTGGCAGCGATGTGAAGACTACCATCTGCCACATCAAAGAGGCGCGATGGGTACAGACAGCCGACGATGCCTGGTATTTTGAAATTACAGCCAACCGATTCCTGCGCAATATGGTGAGGGCGGTGGTTGGCACTCTGATAGAAGTAGGGCGCCACAGAATGACCCTCGACGAGTTCCGTCAGGTGATTCTGGGTGGACGCCGCACACAGGCTGGCGAATCGATGCCTGCACTGGCATTATGTTTAGAAAAGATTGTATATTGAAATGACGTGGTTAATTTTAGCATTCCTGTCGGCAGCATTGTTAGGCTGCTATGATACGTTGAAGAAGGTGGCACTGAAGGACAACGCGGTGATTCCCGTGCTTTTCTTCAACACCCTTTTCTCTTCCTTGATTTTCCTGCCCCTGATTATCCTCAGCGGCTCGACAACGATGTTGGACAACAGCCTGTTCCATGTAGGCAGTGGTGGTTGGGAAATGCACCAGTACATCGTTTTGAAAGCAGTCCTGGTACTGTCGAGTTGGATACTTGGTTATTTCGCCATGAAAAATCTCCCACTCACCATCGTAGGCCCCATCAATGCCACCCGTCCTGTGATGGTGCTGGTAGGAGCCATGCTGGTGTTTGGCGAACGGCTGAACGGCTGGCAATGGGCAGGTGTGCTGATGGCTGTCCTCTCATACTTCCTATTGAGGAAAAGTGGTAAGAAGGAAGGCATCGACTTCCGTCATGACAAATGGATTTACATGACCATCGGAGCCGCAGCATTAGGAGCCGTCAGCGGCTTGTATGATAAATATCTGATGGCACCGGCAGAGCAGGGTGGAGTAGGGCTCGACCGCATGATGGTGCAGTCGTGGTTCACCATCTATCAGTGTCTGATGATGGCTGTTCTGCTGGTTGTGATGTGGTGGCCCAAACATCATACGACAACCCCTTTCCATTGGTCGTGGGCTATCGTCGGTGTCAGCATTTTCCTGTCGGCAGCCGACTTTATGTATTTCTATTCCCTTTCCATTCCCGATGCCATGATCAGTGTCGTGTCGATGGTGCGACGGGGCAGCGTCATTGTCAGTTTCATATTCGGCGTCATGCTGTTTCATGAGAAGAACCTGCGAGCCAAGGCCCTTGACCTTGCCTTGATGTTGCTTGGACTGCTGTTCTTGTATATCGGTTCAGAATAGAAAGTGTGTGAAATATTTGGCTATTTGCCTAAATGTTCGTAATTTTGCACCCCGAAATGAATAAGGTAAAAGCAGCATTGTTTGATTTGGATGGCGTCGTGTTCGACACAGAACCGCAATATACGGTGTTCTGGGGCGAGCAGTGCAGGGAGTTTCATCCCGAGCGTCCAGGATTGGAACATGAGATAAAAGGCCAGACCCTTGACCAGATTTACGACATTTGGTTTAATGGTGAATTGAAGGCTGTACGCCCATTGCTGACAGAACGTCTGAATGCATACGAGGCGCAGATGGATTATGCTTTTATTGAAGGATTTGAGGACTTCATTGACACGCTGCATCAAAACGGCATCAAAACGGCAGTGGTGACAAGTTCGAACCAACAGAAGATGGAAAGCGTGTATCGACAGCACCCTGAATTTAAATCGCTGTTTGATGCCATCCTGACATCAGAAGACTTTGAATACTCGAAGCCTCACCCCGACTGCTACCTGAAAGCAGCAGCCCGCTTCGGTGCCAAGCCTGAGGAATGTGTGGTATTTGAAGATTCGTTCAACGGACTGAAGTCAGGGCGTGCAGCAGGCATGTATGTGGTGGGACTGGCTACCACCAATGCTGCAGAGGCAATAGCCCCGTTATGTGATACAGTAATTGATAATTATATAGACCAATATGGCAGGATATTTAGTAAGTGACTCACGTAAAGTGACGACACACAGATTCATTGAAATGAAACAGAAGGGAGAGAAAATCTCCATGTTGACATCATACGATTTCACCACGGCAGGAATCGTTGACCGTGCTGGAATTGACGGTATATTGATTGGCGACTCAGCTTCCAATGTGATGGCTGGCAACCAGACAACCTTACCTATGACGGTGGACCAGATGATTTACCATGCCCGTTCGGTGGTAAAGGCTGCTAAGCGCGCCTTGGTGGTTTGCGATATGCCCTTCGGCAGTTATCAAGTGAACGCCGCTGAAGGTGTGGCAAATGCCATTCGAATCATGAAGGAAAGCGGATGCGACGCCTTGAAACTGGAGGGCGGTGCCGAGATAGCTGATACCGTCAAGCGTATATTGGATGCCGGTATCCCTGTGATGGCACATCTTGGACTGACTCCGCAGAGTATCAATAAGTTTGGAACGTATGCTGTACGTGCCAAGGAACAGGAAGAGGCAGACAAGCTGATGTCGGATGCTAAACTGATGGCAGAAATCGGTTGCTTTGCAGTGACACTGGAGAAAGTGCCTGCCAAACTGGCTGCTGAAGTAACGCAGGCCATCAGCGTACCTACTATTGGTATTGGTGCAGGCAATGGTACCGACGGACAGATTCTGGTGGTGGCTGATATGCTGGGCATGACCCAGGGTTTCTCACCCCGATTCCTGCGTCGCTATGCCGATCTGAACCAGGTCATGACCGATGCTATCGGTAATTACGTCACTGATGTAAAGAGTGGCGACTTCCCCAACGAAAGTGAGTCGTACTAAATGAACAGTCAGAACACACCTGTACATATCAAGCTCTGGCATCGCGAGTTCTGGCAACTGGCAATTGCCAATCTGATGCTGTCGATGTCGGTTTATATGCTCATCCCCGTATTGCCCGTCTGGCTGATGAAGGAAGAGAATTTCTCGACAGCAGAAGTCGGCTTGTCGCTGGGTGTGTTCGGTCTGGGTCTCTACCTGATGGGACCTTTTGTGTCGTATCTGGTACAGCACTACCGCAGAAACGTGGTGTGCATGTGGGCTATAGCAGGACTGATAGCCTGCATGGGTTTCTTGAAGTACACAGATACGCTAAAAAGCGAGTTTGTAGAGTTCTGGCTCATACTGTTACAACGCTTTGCCTTCGGAGCTATGTTCGGACTGGCCCAGATGGTGTTGGCCAGTACACTGGTGATTGACACTTGCGAATCGTATCAGCGTACGGAGGCTAACCACAGTGTTTCGTGGTTCGGTCGCTTTGCCCTGTCGCTGGGTCCGCTGACTGGTGTCATTCTGCTTCAGCAATGGGACTTCAGCGTTGTTATACAGATAGCGATGCTGTTGGCGTTGGCTTCCATATTGCTTATCAAGATGGTGAAATTTCCCTTCAGGGCACCCGAAGAACATATCCATGTGTTCAGTTGCGACCGTTTCATCCTGAACCAAGGCGGACTGATTTTCCTGAATCTGTTTCTAATCTCGCTGACCTTCGGCCTCATCATCGGACAGATGGGAACGATGGTGGAGTTCGGCATGATGATGGTGGGGTTCCTGTTTGCACTGCTGGCTCAGCGCTTTGTATTCCGCGATGCTGAACTGAAAAGCGAAGTAGTGACAGGACTCATTCTGCTGATAGCAGCCCTATTGCTCATTATTACCCAGCCCAGTCAGGGCTCAGCTATCTTTATTTCATCCACTTTTATTGGTATGTCGGCAGGCATAACAGGTACGCGCTTCCTGTTATTCTTTATTAAACTGAGCCGACACTGTCAGCGCGGCACCTCGCAAAGTTCGTATATGCTGGCTTGGGAAACGGGTATAGCCGTCGGTGTAGGTCTGACGTACCTGCTAACTGGAGTATTGCCTTTCAGCATAGCCATACTGGCACTGATACTGACCGTTTCAGCCCTGTTGCTCTACAATGGTGTTACCCACCAATGGTTTATGACGCATAAGAACCGTTAAGCCTTTCCACATAATTGTGCAAATGGACAATAGCGACAGGTCTTGGCATCCGAAGCCGGTGCGAAGGGAATGTCGGGATTGAACATTTCATCTACACACATTTGCAGCTTTTCATGAAACTCCTGCATGAAAGGTGTCACATCCACCACTTTCTCCTTGCCAAAACAGAGGGTTGGGTCATAGTCGTCCGCAGCCGAATGCTGGATAAAGAGTAGGGCAGGGCTGACGGGAAGGTTGTCAGGATTGATGCGCTGATCTTTCTTCACGATACCACTGTATAATAATGTCTGCAAGTAGTAGCCGTTATGGGAGTCGTTGGTAGCAAATATGCTTTCGACATCAGGCAGAGCGGTCAGTTTGCCACCGCCCGTTTTATAGTCAATCACGCGAATGCGCTCCTGTCCGTCAATCACTACTGCATCCAGTCGGTCGATGTTGCCGCCAATGGTTGTTGTCCATGACGAATTGCCTGTATGAATGGTGAAGTCCTTGTGCACATCATATTCCAACTGATAGATGGTGAATGGAGCCAACTGCAGGTCGAGTTGCAATAACTGACGGATATAGTAGATAATCACTTCACGATTAATGAGTTGCAATCCGTTGTATTCCTTATTGGTAATCTGTTCGCGGAAGGCACGGTCAACCGCCATTTCTATCGCTATCTTAGAATCGAGCACTTGCTTTATCTGTATTTTATCAATATGGTGGCTCTGTTGCATCATCTGCTGATAGATATACTGTGCAGCAGCATGGAATACAATACCAAACAGACGGTCGTCAATCTGTATTTCCTCCTCTTCCAGTTCCTTCAGTCCACAGGCATACCGATAGAAGAACATCAGCTGACAGCGGCGATACGTATTGATGGCTGTAGGTGTCAGCAAAGCCCGATGGGTATCTTCCTTCTTCTCAAAAAGCGCCTGCAATTGTTGCATCACCTGAGGTGTCTTCTGAATGGGTTCTGCCTGGTGGAAAATCGTTTGCTGACCGGCTTTCAGCGCATATTGATGAATGTCGTGCCCGCTTTCTACAAGGAGCTGGAGCATAAAACGACTCATCTCCCCCGTATGTCCGTCTTCCGTAGAGTTGTTGTAAACCAACGTAATATCAGAGGCACGTTGCAGAATACGATGGAAATAATAAGAGTAGATGGACGTCTTATGGTCAACGGTCGTCAATTCGTAAGCCTTACGCAGACTGTGTGGGATGAACGAACTGTCATTGACTCCCTTAGGCATATTACCCTCATTGCATGACAGCAGTAGCACATGGTCGAAATCAAGGTTGCGCGACTCCAGGATTCCCATGATCTGAATACCTTCTGCTGGTTCGCCGTGGAAAGGAATCGAAGTTGACTGCACCAGTTGGGTCAGCAGTCGCTGAAGGGTAGAGGTGTCAACAGCCAAATCACCACTGCCCACCAATGTTACCAGACGGTTAAGGAGGGTATAGGCACGAAACAGTGATTCGTCACGTAGCGAATCTTCTGCATCCTCTTGGTTTGCTTGTTGACCTATATGCCGAATAAGGTCTGCCACCCAGCGCAACAATGATTCCGTCTGGAAGAGTCCTGAAGGATGATAACTGTCTAACAATTCGTCGGTTAGATATTTTGCGTAAGGGTGATGTTTAATGGCATTCAGCAGTCGGGGACGGTAACTTCCTGTCTGGAGATTCATCAACAACTGGATGAGTGAAGCAATGGGCGTCAGTGCCAAGGGGTAGCCCGTCGTGATGTTAGATTTTTCAACCTCTGAGGGAATGCTGTGTATGACCAAAGGCAACAGCTGTTCGTCGCAGAGCAGGATAGCCGTCCGTCGTCCGTCGGCATAACGCCCTTTTTCGCGTAGCCAGTTGCTGACGTAGTGCGCCTGTATGCTTTCAGTTGGCGCTGAAATGAACTGAATATTCTTCGGTTGCTGAAACTGGCGATAAATAGCTTCGTTTTTGGTATCCAGTTCATTAGGAAACCGGTCAAGATATTGCGAAATATAGTGCCCAGCCTCATGCTGTTGCATGTAGTAATGGTCGAAATCCCAATAGAAGAAAGCCTTTCCTTCCTTCTTCAACTTGAGGAATAGACGTTGTTCCACTTGGTGCAGGAGATTAAAGCCAACGAAGAGGTAACGGTCGTATTCAAAGGTGAGATGTTCATCTTCGGCTACTTCACGATACAATGCTCCTTCATAGGCCAGTTGCTGTTTCTCCAGAAGGCGGTTATAATGATGATAGATGTCAGCAAAGCGGCTCCACAATTGTATGAAGCGCTTTTTCAGTTCGCTGTTATGGTCGTCCGAGAAATTACTGAAGAACTGCTTAATCACGGCACGCTGCTCATCAGTCAGATAACTGATATCATCAAGTTCGTGGATGTCACGCAAATTGGCAAATACCTTATCGGCATCTGCCATATTCTTATCGATATCGTCAAAATCTGCCAGCAATAGCTGTCCCCAACCGTAGAAACGGTCGAGCGTCTCGTCTATGCCTGTACATGCGGTAAACGACTTATAGAGGTCGCACACCAGTTTAATAGGGTCGGCAACTGTGCGCTGGGCATGTGAACGGAACAGGTCACTAATGGTGATATAGACAGGACTCCAGATAGGGCGACCTGCCAGACGCGCCAGATGTTCGTTGATGAACAACGAGGCACGTTTGTTCGGGAAGACAATAGCTGTACGCGACAGGTCGTGCCCATACTTGCGGATGATATCCTCGGCTACATATTCTAAAAAACTCTTCATCAGCTCACCTTTTCTATCTTGTTACTATATACATACCATAAATAGCCCTCCACTTCGGAATGACCCATTTCGTGCAATAATTGCATGTACTGGTGTACCTGCTCCTGATATTCAGGACGCGGACGACCGAATTTGAAATCGACTACCACCATCTTCTGCCCATCGCTCATCACACGGTCAGGGCGACGTTCAACAACTTTGCCGGTGGCATCGGTAAACAGAATGGCACATTCGTTATAGAGCGTCCACTTATTGGAGAACCAATCCCTGACTCGTGGGTCTTCCAGACGCTTGCGGAGCAGGGCAGTGACTTTGGCTGCCGTAATATCCTCGTCATAAAGAACACCTTCCTGCTCCAACTGCTGTAGGGCGGAGGTAATATCGTCCGTCGTACGGATGGTAGAAAATACGTGGTGCAGAATACTACCCATCTTGATATAGCCCTGCTGTGAAGTCTCGTCCTCATCGGTCCTGACAAACTCACGACTCTGATTACTCTGTCGGAATTCGGTCCTGTTTGTGAAGGTTTGCAGTTCTACCGGCAATTGACTGGACTCCTGAAGGAAAACATTCTCTGAACGTTTCTTTGTTTGTTTGGCTTCCGCATAGAGGGTACCGTAGGAGAAGAACATTTCGGTTTTCTCATCTTCCGTACCTTCCAAGAGGGTATTGTCTAAATTCAAAGCAGGCAATACACTTTCTATCAGATAAGAACGGGTTGACTTCGACTTCCGTTTACCTATGATAAACAGATTCTTACAGGCTCTGGTAAATGCCACATACAAAAGATTCAGATTATCAACGGTCAGTTGCAGGTGTTCGTCCAGATAATCATTCTGATAGATACTCCCCATCATCTTACTGCTATAATCCACAGGTATGACGGGCATCTCGCCAAAGGGCATTTCCTGAGGCTCACACCAAACGACTCCTCCACGCTCCAGACGCCAGTCGCAGAAGGGCAATAGTACATGGTCGTACTCCAATCCCTTACTCTTATGGATAGTGAGAATGCGGATGCCTTGCAATTCATCACTCTGAATAGTCTTCTTATATAATTCCGTTTCCCATATCTCGATAAAGGCATCAATACCCGTACTGTTCTCTAAAGCAAAATCAGTCAGACAGTCATAGAAGGTACAAACGTAAGCACTCTGTCCTTTCAGACGTTGCAGTTCGAAGATGTCATATAGCCGTTCTGTCAATTCATAAAGCGACAGCATCAGCAGTTCGTCAAAATGCTGGATATAGTCTTGGGGAAGGAAATCGTCCAAATGGACACCTCTCAATAATAAGACATCATCGGTGATGGTCTCGCCCAGCACATCCTGGCGATAAGCTTTCACGATACGGGCTTTCGTCAGTTGGTCTGTGGGGTGGGTGAGCAGTCGCAGTGCATCAATCAGTAGCAGCACAGCTGTAGAGGCATCCAAACGGAAGGCTTCATCACTCACGATGTTGACTTCTGGCATTTCGGTTGCGAAGTAGTTGGCTATCGTGGTAATGATGTCATTGGTACGTACCAGAATAGCAATATCATTCTGAGAAACACCATGTTGCATTAGTTCGTCAATGGTTTCCTTTATATATGATAAGGTGTGCTCCTGATAGTCTTCTGAAGGTAACAACCGAACTTCCACATAACCCTTTTCGGCACGATGGTCTGGAACATCTTGGCGGACATCGGCATAGGCATTCACCAACTGTTGTGCACCCGATTCGTTCTGTTCACTCAGTGCCTGTTGTTCCTGCAAGGCAGCCTGTTGGAAGAAGGCATTATTGAAATTGATGATATGACGCTCAGAACGATAATTCGTCTGGAGAGGTAGCACGTCCATCATCTCCTTGGAAAACTGCTGATCGATATTGTTCAGCAATCGCCAGTCACCTGAACGCCAGCGGTAGATACTCTGTTTGACATCACCCACAATGAGATTCTCAGAACCCTCATGACTCATGCATTCGTTCATCAGGATTCTGAAGTTCTGCCATTGTACGGTACTGGTGTCCTGAAACTCGTCAATCATGATATAGTGGAGTTGGGCACCAATCTTCTCAAAGATAAACGGGGTATCGCTTTCCTGGATGAGCGAATGCAGCAGGTGTTGGGTATTTCCCAACAGGAAGACATTGGCTTCGTCATTGATGTCTTTCACTTTCTGTTCAATACTGCCCAGCAGTCGCAGATTATTCAGATGCGCCAGCGTCAGTTGGGCTGACTGAAAGAGTTTCCATTGTATTTCACGCTCTTCCATCGCATAGCGCAACATGGGCATCAATACCTGATCGGCCAATAGGTGCAGTTCTTCTGAACGGGGATTGGTCTTGGCATACCAGTTCTCTGGAGCTTCCAATGCTTTGGCTGCTGTGACGTTCACGATAGCAGGACTGAAATCACCATTCTTGATTTTCAGAAAGAAACCGGATACGCCCCGACTGCCCATTTTGATATCTGCCACACTGAAACCTTCCTGTTCGAGAGTGTCGAAATAGGATGCAGCAATGGCGGTCATCCGTTCTTTCGCTTTGTCACGTATCTCACGAAGCGTCTGTGTGTATCTTTCGAAGAATCCGTCTTCCGATAATTTTTCATTCAGTTCCTGTCGGTGTTCCTTGTAGTAGTCGCGGAAAATGGTCTTGCCGAAGTTCTTGATGTCGCGTATGAAACTGGTTTTCTTTTCATCACTGCTGCTCCAGCTCTTTTCTTCACTCAGGCTGTGCATGATGTAGTGCAACATCCATTGCAGAATGGCATCGGTATGTTTCAACTGGTCCACCAATTGATCTACAGCCATTTCCTCTGCCTGGTCGCCGTTCAGCCCGACACGCAGATTTGCTGTCAGTTCCAATTCTCTTGCCAGATTGCGCAATACACTTTGGAAAAAGGTATCAATGGTCTGCACCCTGAAACTGTTATAGTTGTGCAGTAACAGATGCAAAGCCTCACCAGCCCGTTGTCTGATGATGTCAGAACTCAATCCTGTTGATTCCTGTACCTTGGCAAGATAATTATCTGAATCAGGCAGCTGTTTCCAGATGCCATACAGTTGACTGAGAATACGCATCTTCATTTCTTCTGTTGCCTTATTGGTAAAGGTAACAGCAAGAATAGACCGATAATTCAGCGGATTTATAACCAGCAACTTGATATATTCGGTGGCAAGGGTAAAGGTTTTCCCGCTACCTGCACTGGCTTTATATACGACAAGAGGTTTTCTGACTTCTACCATTTTCTGAATAATTCGAAGGTAAATTTTATTTCGAACTTCTGGAATTTTGTATTAAGGAAATTACCAAAAGCACCTAATGAAAAGAATCTGGTGGAGAAACCATATCCCAACTCTGAATACATCCTGGTATGCTGGATGGAGAGCAGATTCAAATAGAAACGCTCCACCTCTATCTGCTTTCCTATAATAGGAACAAAGGATAGGAAGAGTAGGGGAGATTCGTAAGAAGCATGAAGACGGGCATAATAGTTCGATTGGTTATACCACTGACTGTTGAGTAATTGGAAATTACAGGTCCAGTCGTCTTCTGGTCCACCAGGAATATACCGGTCGCGGAAATTGGTATAGTCCAGAAAGAACGATGTGTCGTGATGAGAATAGAATCCGAATCCTCCGCGTACGTTAATCAATCGAAGACTGGGCAGGCGGAATTTATGACTGGCATCAAACTCATAACGCCCGTATGCCAGATTCGAACCCAGTATTCCCTTGATACTCTGTTCCCAGTTAAAGGTGAAGAGTGGCCCTCGCTTCCAAGGGGTAATACGTAGGGTAAGGGTAGGGGCAAAGCTTCGATATTCCATCGGCAAGTCGAATGCCCGCATTCCTGATTTGTTGACGGCTTTGCGCAGGTGGAACACGAGACCCGACTTGATTTCAAGCCAATCGTAGGCAACCACATTATTCGCGGCCTGTATATAGTGGTCCGTGAAATAGTCAAGTTGCATGTTCTGATATTCTTTTATGGAATCGTTGGGGAACTTCTCCTTCAGCACTTCCAATATACTGGAATTAGAAATGCGGTTACCATTGGCAAATACTATTTCGGCATAACCGTTGCGCTTGGGGTTATAGGTCATGCGTACCGGAGTGTAGTGGTAGAATTGCTTTTGTTTGAAGTTATAACCTATCTGTGGCTCAATACTCAGATATCTGTGTCTGTTCCAATTATAACGTAATCCTAATTGCAATTTATACGAAATACCACGGCTACGACTATAACTCAGATATTGAGGATTGATGATGGGCGACAGACTGAAATTGGCGCCAAAGGCTTCTGTATGCGAACTGCTGACCAAACGGTCGCCTATATCCCAAAGGACGTCACCCAGTGTACGCTTGCGACGTTGCAGCGTGTCGATTTGTGCTTCCCGCTGTTCTCGCTCCAATCTGGCCATTTCTTCCTCATGGTCATACTTCCGATAGATATCCAATTCATCTTCACGTAATTGCACCGTCCTGAGTGTATCCATTTTCTTACGGTCTTCTATGCCACGCAGTGAGTCAGGCAGGGTGGTAGGGGCGTTGAAAGTGGAAAGATAGTGGGCATCCAGTTTATTACCCATAAAATTAAACTTCATGTCGGTCTTGCACCTCTGTGGATAAATGGAATTAAATTCATCCGTTCCCATCGTCACATCAATATGGAAGTCTAACATATCGAATTGACCATCGTAAGCGGTGTAAATAATTCTACCGGTATTGGGATCAACCAGCGCATAACCTGTCACTAACTGTGTGTTTTTCAGCCTGGGACGGAATGATACCTTCGCCATATTATTACCCATATTCTCCGTCTCATAGTGATAGTAATTCCTGTTCCTCCGATGAAATGGTGAAAGCAACTTTTCCTTGTATAATGTATTATCATACAGTGTAGGTGTCAGATAACTGGAGAAGGCTTCACTGAGTTGTCGGTCGTGCGGTATCGTATTGCTGATTATCTGTGGTCTGATAATGACATCGTCATTCGCATTGAATTCCGTCTTTCCATAAATCTCGGAAATAAACAGGCGCTGATCTTTTGCCACAGCATACAGGGTAGGGACCAAGAACATCGTGAAGTTCCTGCGTTTGGTTTCTACCGTATAGCGCAAATAGGTATTCAAGCTACCTGACTCGTGCTGATAGGCATAATTTCTCTTGTAACTCCATATCTTATTCAGCAAGACGGAGTCAGACTTAGTCTTTGAAAAACAAATGGTGGGCATGAAAATTAACATGCTCACCATCATGGTTATGATATGCGCTTTTAACTTCACACCCCAAAATTATTAAAATAATTTGAAGTGGCAAAGTTTTAGCCTAAATATTTCATCAAAATGCGTGCATTTCCTGATTCGCGGAGTTTGGCGATACTCTTTTCACGTATCTGGCGCACACGTTCGCGGGTCAAGCCCAATCTGTCACCGATTTCCTCCAGACCTTTTTCATGGCAACCGATACCGAAACATTCGCGGATAATGGTAATCTCACGATCCTTTAATACTTTCTGCAGAACGGTGTTCAGTTCCTGTGCCATTGATTCGTGGTCAACCTGACGGTCTGTACGAGAATCTTCACCACTGGCCATCACATCCAACATACAGTTGTCTTCACCATCCTGGAAAGGAGCGTCGATAGATACGTGGTGGCCATCTGCCATCAGACTCTGTCCAATCTTGTCCTCGTCCAAATTAGTAGCTTCGCTCAATTCCGAAACAGATGGATGACGCTGATTCTCCTGCTCGAACTTATTAATCTCATGGTTAATCTTATTCAAACTGCCCACCTGGTTCAGTGGCAGACGAACGATTCGACTTTGCTCAGCAATAGCCTGCAGAATACTCTGACGAATCCACCATACAGCATAAGAAATGAACTTAAAACCACGTGTTTCATCAAATTTCTGTGCAGCTTTAATCAATCCAATGTTACCCTCATCAATCAAGTCAGTCAGCGTCAATCCCTGATGCTGATACTGCTTAGCCACAGATACTACGAATCGCAGATTGGCTGTCACCAGCTTGTCTTTGGCACGTTCACCTTCAGGACCTCCTTTACGAATCTTCTGAGCTAACTCAATTTCTTCGTCAATACTAATCAGAGGTGCACGTCCAATTTCCACCAGATATTTATCCAGTGCCTCACTTGAACGATTCGTAATGCTCTTTTGAATCTTTAATTGTCTCATTATTCCTTTTCTCTTTTTCCTTAACTGCTTGAAAATCAAGCTTGTGTACCAATTTTAACCGTTAAACGATGCAAAATTACAAAAAAAAACAATACGTTGTTCTCCAAACACCAAATATTTTTTCTTAAAAATGGTTAAGCTAAAACGAACGGAGAGTGATTCTAGTATACTCTATTTATCATAATGCTTATTCAAGGTTTAAAGCTATTCACTTTTAAGGATGGGCAAAGAAAGATGGTATTTCATGGCAAGGAATCTCATCAGGCACGTAACAAGGAACGATGTGATTACAGTCACCTCAATGGGCATTCCCAGTACGTCGAGTATCCAATACACCAAACCGCCAAGCAAGGCAGCCATCGCATAAATTTCCTTGTGGAAAATCACGGGTTCATTATTTAATAACACATCACGGATAACGCCTCCTGCAGCACCCGTAATACATCCCATAATAATGGCTACCCAATATGGTTGACCAAACAATATAGATTTCTGAATACCGGCTATATTAAACAATGCCAATCCCAAGGTGTCAAATACAAACCACGTATTGCGCAGCTGTTCCAGATGCTTGGCAAATATAACTACAAAACCTAATGCCACAGCTGTGCATATTATATAAAAAGGATTAGTCATCCAGAAAGGCGTTGTACCGAGCATCACGTCACGCAATGTTCCACCGCCAATAGCTACGGCAATACCGCATACATACCCGCCAAACCAGTCGAAATGCTTGGCTGCTGCATGTCGTATTCCGGAAATAGCAAATGCAAAAGTGCCCAGAAATTCAATCAGTTGCTGTACAAGAGCGTCGTATTCCATTATTTCTTATATCTTTCTCCCCAATAATTCACCATGCGTTCGTATAGTTTCTCTTCTGCTGGCGAATGTTGTCCGAGCCACAGACGCTCGTTGACCAGCGCATCAGGCATGTACTGCTGTGGTGTAAAATGTCCGGGGAAATCATGCGGATACAGATAGCCGTCATGATACCCTAAGTCCTTCATTAATTGTGTTGGAGCATTACGTATTGGTAGCGGAACTGGTTGATTACCAGTCTTTTTCACCAATTCCAATGCAGCATCGATTCCCAGATAGGCAGAATTACTCTTGGGCGATGTGGCAAGATATACCGTAGCTTCAGCCAGTGGAATTCTACCCTCAGGCCATCCTATTTTCTGCACGGCATCAAAGGCAGCATTCGCCAGCAACAGCGCATTAGGATTAGCCAGCCCTATGTCTTCCGAGGCAGAAATCACCAGTCTTCTGGCTATGAATTTAGGATCCTCGCCACCTTCTATCATACGTGCCAGCCAGTAGAGCGCTGCATCGGGGTCAGAACCTCTGATACTTTTGATAAACGCCGAAATAATGTCGTAATGCATTTCACCGTCCTTGTCATAAGCCAAGGGATTCTGTTGCAACCTCTCAGACACCATTTGGTCGGTTATCACGATGTCATCGTGTGCACCTGCAGCTTCCACCACCAGTTCCAGGATATTCAAGAGTTTACGGGCATCTCCCCCACTATACCTCAGCAGCGCCCCTGTTTCCTTCAGTTCGATATGTCGCTCCTTCAGGATGATGTCTTCCGTAATAGCACGGTTTAAGAGCGTCAGCAGATCGTCTTTCCCCAACGATTTCAATACATATATCTGACAACGCGACAGCAATGGGCGAATCACTTCAAACGAAGGATTCTCCGTCGTAGCACCAATCAGCGTGACAACACCTTTCTCCACAGCCCCCAACAGTGAGTCCTGCTGCGATTTCGAGAACCGGTGTATCTCGTCTATAAATAAAATAGGTGAAGCCTCATTGAAGAAACGACCCTTCTGCGCCTTTTCTATCACGTCACGCACATCTTTCACGCCACTCGTCACAGCCGACAGCGTGTAGAACGGCGTTTCCAGCTTGTGGGCGATAATCTGAGCCAATGTCGTTTTGCCAACTCCCGGCGGTCCCCATAAAATAAAAGATGAGATACGTCCTGCGTCAATCATTTTCCGCAAGACGGCGCCCTCCCCTACCAGATGTTGCTGTCCGATATAGTCATCGAGAGTCCTTGGTCTTAATCTTTCTGCTAATGGTTCTGCCATAAATTTCGGTTCAAAGGTAGTAATTTTTAGGAAATTAACAAAAAAATTTGATAGAAATACTTGTATTTCGCCAGTTTTTCCATTAACTTTGCACTCAAAACAACAATAAAGCTTTATACCACAATGAAAGAAACGAAATCAAAGCAAGCTAAAGCTGAAACCGAATCGAAGTCACAGGGTCTTAAAAACATCACCAAAAGTTCTGTTTGGGACATTCAGGAGAACGACGTTTTCCGTCTCATCAACAGTGGCCTTAAGGATTCCGAAGTCAAGGAGAATCTGCGTCATTATATCGACATCTTCCGCGCTGCCTTCATGATAGAGGAAGTGAAGGGCGAAGGTGCCCACGTGAAGAAGGCGTACGAAAAACAGGGCTACAAGGTAGGTAACATTGCGCTCGACGATGATACCAAGGTGCTCTGGGCTGTCCGCAAGCGTCCTATCATGCGCGTTACCGATTTGACCTACGAAAACATCCGTCACATTTCAGCCTCGAAGCTCATCGAAGTGTTGGATCGTAATTTCGGTGGCGGTTGGGACTCTCTCTCCCAGTCTATCCAGGACATCATCGAGAGCGGTTTCGACATCTCCACCACTACCCTTCCCAAAGACCGTCTTCACAAGAAAGGCGGCATGTACGAGAAGAAGATGGCCGATGGCTACGAAGTACTGGAGGTTCCCAAGGGTACGTGGGTGGAAGCCATCTTTGCCAAGGTGAAACCCGAAATGATCAAGCCACGTCTGAAACTTGAAAGTGAAGATGATATCGATGAGGATGACGAGGATGCAGATGTTATTGTGAAGGACACCTATGTCAGCCACGATGAGGAAGACGATATTGCAGAATTCCCCGAAGACGAGATGACAGAAGACAATTATCGCACCACCTTCGACATTGAGTCTGATCCCGATGAAGAAGTCAGTGAATTAGCAGAATATGGAAGTGACGAATAGTATGAGTATTCCAAGTGTTTTTTGGCTTGTCCCTATTGCTTCTTTGGTAGCATTGGGAATGGCATGGTATTTCTTTAAGACCATGATGAAGGCCGACGAGGGAACTCCTCGGATGCGTGAGATTGCAGAGTATGTACGTAAGGGCGCTATGGCTTATCTGTGGCAACAGTACAAGGTGGTCATCATCGTCTTTGCCGTACTGGTGGTTATTTTTGCATTTATGGCGTATGGCTTGAATGTGCAGAACCCCTGGGTACCGTTTGCCTTCCTCACGGGTGGCTTCTTCTCAGGTTTGGCTGGTTTCTTCGGCATGAAGACTGCCACCTACGCTTCTGCCCGTACGGCTAATGCAGCCCGTCAGAGTCTGGATGCCGGTTTGAAGATTGCCTTCCGTTCCGGTGCTGTCATGGGTTTGACGGTGGTAGGTCTTGGTTTGCTCGACATTGCCATCTGGTTTGTTGTGCTCAACCAGTTCGACCCCGACGGACTCATTTCCATCACCACCACGATGCTGACCTTCGGTATGGGTGCTTCTACGCAGGCGCTCTTTGCCCGTGTGGGTGGCGGTATCTACACCAAAGCTGCCGATGTAGGCGCTGACATCGTTGGTAAGGTGGAGGCAGATATCCCCGAGGACGACCCTCGCAATCCTGCCACTATTGCCGATAATGTAGGCGACAATGTAGGTGATGTAGCCGGTATGGGTGCCGACCTCTACGAGAGTTATTGCGGTTCGGTGCTTTCTACTGCCGCCCTTGGTGCAGCCGCTTTTGCCGTTGCCGGTGTTGAAGTCCAGTTGAAGGCTGTCATTGCTCCTATGCTGATAGCTGCCGTCGGTGTCTTCCTCTCGTTGCTGGGTATATTCCTGGTTCGCACCAAAGAGGGAGCTACCATGAAGGATTTGCTCCGTTCGTTGTCGTTCGGCACCAATATCAGTGCCGTACTGATAGCCGTTGCCACCTTTGCCATTCTCTATCTCTTGGGTATTGAGAATTGGCTCGGTCTTTCCTTCTCGGTTATTTCCGGTCTTGCTGCAGGTGTTATTATCGGTCAGGCTACTGAGTATTACACCTCTCACAGCTACAAGCCCACTCAGAAAATTTCAGAAGCAGGACTCACCGGTTCTGCCACTGTTATTATAAAAGGTATAGGAACGGGTATGATTTCCACCTGTATTCCCGTACTCACCATTGGTGTAGCCATTATGCTCAGCTACCTCTGTGCCAATCATTTCGATTTGAGCATGTCGTCCAGCAGTTTGGCGCATGGTCTCTATGGCATCGGTATTGCTGCCGTTGGTATGCTCTCCACATTGGGCATCACCCTGGCAACCGACGCTTATGGTCCTATTGCCGACAATGCTGGTGGTAATGCTGAAATGAGTGAATTGGGCGAGGATGTGCGCCATCGCACTGATGCCCTCGATGCACTGGGCAATACCACAGCAGCCACCGGTAAGGGCTTTGCCATCGGTTCTGCTGCCCTCACCGCTTTGGCACTGCTGGCTTCCTATATTGAGGAAATCAAGATTGCCATGGCTCGTGCCGGCGTCATGATGGAGAATGTGCAGGGCGACATCATCAAAGCTACCGATGCCACCATCCCCGACTTCATGAATTACTTCCAGGTCAATCTCATGAATCCTAAAGTCATTGTCGGTGCCTTCATCGGTGCTATGGCTGCCTTCCTGTTCTGTGGTCTCACGATGGAGGCTGTAGGACGTGCTGCTCAGAAGATGGTAGTCGAGGTGCGTCGCCAGTTCAAGGAGATAGCCGGTATTCTGGAGGGCACAGGAACTCCCGACTACGGTCGTTGCGTAGAGATTTCCACCCGTGCCGCCCAGCACGAAATGATATTCCCATCCATTCTGGCTATCGTTATCCCCATTATTGTAGGCTGCCTGCTGGGTGTAGCCGGTGTCTTGGGATTGCTGGTTGGCGGATTGGCAAGCGGCTTCACGTTAGCCATCTTCATGGCCAATGCCGGTGGTGCTTGGGACAATGCCAAGAAGAATGTCGAAGAAGGCAACTTCGGTGGTAAGGGTTCTTTTGCCCATAAGGCTACCATCGTTGGCGACACCGTCGGCGATCCGTTTAAGGACACCAGTGGTCCATCGCTCAATATCCTCATCAAACTCATGTCAATGGTGAGTATTGTGATGGCAGGATTGACCATTGTATTTATGTGATTTTTATGCTATGCATGAGTAAATATGTGTTTTTGGGGGGCTTTAGCAGTGATGCTGGAGCCCTTTTTTGATGTTTTTTCGTCTTTTTTTGAAAAAAGTCGGCAAAAAGTTTGTTGGAATCAAAAATAGTTAGTACCTTTGCAACCGCAAAACCAAAACGATGCGCTTGTAGCTCAGTTGGTAGAGCACCTGACTCTTAATCAGGGTGTCCAGGGTTCGACCCCCTGCAGGCGTACGAAGGAAGAGGTAAACGAAAGTTTATCTCTTTTTTCTTTCTGTTTTTTTTGGCAGTATGAAAAACTTTCCCTACCTTTGCAAATAGAAAAGAAATAACTTGAAACTTAAAACATGAGTTTACTAATGATTTTGCAGCTTCTCGTTGTGTTAGGAGCTTTGTGGGTAGGTTCCCGTTACGGCAGTCTTGCCTTGGGTGCTATCTCTGGTATCGGTCTTGCGATTTTGGTGTTCGGTTTTGGTTTAAAACCTGGTACTCCCCCCACCGATGTTATTTACATTATTATAGCTGCTGTAACCTGTGCAGGTATCATGCAGGCATCAGGCGGTATGGATTGGCTCATACAGATTGCCGAGCGAATGTTGCGCAAGCATCCTGATCGCATCACGTTCCTTGCCCCTTTCACCACCTTCTTTCTCACCGTACTTGTAGGTACAGGCCATGTGGTTTACACGCTGATGCCTATCATTTGCGACATCTCCCTCAAGCAGGGCATTCGTCCTGAGCGTCCCTGCGGTGTAGCCTCAGTGGCTTCTCAGGTGGGTATCACCTGTTCGCCCATTGCAGCAGCCGTAGTAGCCTTTGTCAGCATTTCCAATGCCAACGGCTTCGATGTCACGATACCCGGTGTTCTCATGGTTTCCATTCCCTCCTGTCTCTGTGGACTTTTAGCAGCTGCCGCAGCCAGCTATCATCGCGGGCTCGACCTCGATAAAGACCCTGAGTTCCAAGCCAAGCTGAAGGACCCCGCACAGCGCGAATTCATATATGGCGGCAGTGCAACAACCCTCGATAAGGAGATACCTGCCGAGGCGAAGCGTGCCGTATTCATCTTCCTGTTTGCACTCTGTGTCATCGTGCTCTTTGCAGCGGTCCCCTCTCTCCTACCCTCATGGGATGGCAAACCCCTCAAGATGAATCTCGTTATTCAGATAGTGATGATAGCTGCTGCTGCCTTCATGATTATATTCTGTAAGGCACAGCCCAAGAAGGCTGTATCCGGTGCTGTATGGCAGTCGGGCATGGTGGCAGTCGTAGCCATCTATGGCATTGCCTGGTTGGCAGACACCTATTTCTCCAACTATCTCACAGAGATGGAAACGATGCTGACCGGCATTGTGAAGGAATACCCCTGGTCTATTGCCATTGTGTTCTTCATGGTGTCAGTGCTCATCAATTCTCAGGGCGCCGTAGTCGTAGCCATGTTGCCCCTCGCCTATTCGTTAGGCATCGAGGGTCCCGTGCTTCTGGGAGTATTCCCCAGTGTCTATGGCTACTTCTTCATCCCCAATTATCCTTCGGATATTGCCACCGTCAATTTCGACCGCAGTGGCACCACCATCATTGGTAAATACCTGCTCAACCACTCGTTCATGATGCCTGGTTTGGTCAGTGTATTCGTAGCAACAATCGTATCCTATATACTTTCAAGCATATTCTACTAATTCAATCAAACAAATTCAGTTTATTAGAAAGGGAGGTGAATCTGTGAAGATCACCTCCCACGTTTTTTAACCCCTTCTTCAAACTTCATAGTTCAAAAATTGTTTTATCAGTCCCCTGTCCCGTGAGGAATAAGAAAACGCTCCGTGCCTTGAGGCACAGAGCGTAAGATGAAGAGGATTCGCATTCACTACATGAGCGTTGATGCTCCAGCACCACCGGCAATGGTGAGCAACACGATTTTAATCACTTCGTAAAGGAGTTTCAACCAATTAATTTTCTTCATAATTTTCAATTTTTAATTTTCAATTTTCAACTTTCAACTCTTTTCACGCCATTTCATAACTATTGTTGCGAATCCCCCTCGGGATGATTCTCTTTTTCGTTGTCATGATATCATGTTTTTTTAAATTGATAATAAGTTAGTTAACACACGCTGTCCGTTGGTACTTTTCAGACGATGCAAAATTACAAAGAAAAGGGCTGCCTCGCAAGAAAAGCAGCCCTGATAACGAACGCGAAACGATGTTACGCTTGCAAGTCGCTGATTGTCAGTTGGATGCAGCCCCCTCTGCCATAACTTTTTAAATTTGTAAATAAAACTTTCGAAAGTAACAAATAACAAGTAACAAATAACATTAAGCCTGTTTTTAATTGACCAGGAAATAGAAATTTAATTTTTATATTTATATAATATATATATTATATTAAATATAACTATATAAGTCACTTTTTCTAAAATCACTTCAAAATGGCACATAATGTTATTTGTTATCTGTTACTTTGTTACTTAAATCAGCCTAAACGTTAGAATCTCCATGTCCCCATAGGGGGGCAATGTTAGAAATTCTTATCGACTGCGACTTAAAGGTTTTACCCTCCTTCGTCTGCACTTACGGCTCACCAGACTTTCCGTCAGGACTTTCCATGCACACGAAGCGCAACACACCTTAATGCGAATCCCCGCGGGATTTCTCACAAAGGCGAAGTCTGCGCCGTCCGCAGAATTTCTCCGCTTACTGGAGAGATTATCTCCCCTTACGGCAGAGAATTTCTCCGCCCTATCCGCATTGAGCCTTTCCTGCTTCCCCGCCATCCGTAGCGGTTGGTCGCGATTCATTTTCTGTTTCATACTTTTCTTTACATTTTAATTATTAAACTTTTTTGTGATCACGATTCAAAAGTAGAAACAAAAAAACGGCGGCGGAAACAATCGTCCGTCGCCGTAGAGTTATAGAGAGTTATTCAGAGTGTTTTCGCTGAAAGCCTGTCCGTGCTTCGATGCTATCAAGGAGTTCAAAACCTAATGATGCCTAAACCGCAGTTCCCGCAACTTGTGGTTGCCCATGAGGCGGCTCTTATCTACATAGCCGCTGACGCCAGGCAGAGTGCCTTTGCCGGTATATTGCCATGCCACAATGTCACGTTCGTCCGCAAGTACGGGTTCTTCATCTGTGTACATGGCTATCATCAACTTATAGCCGTCTAACTTTCCCAACAAATACTTGTTGTAGAAGTTGCGATAGGTATAAACAAGCGGCTTCTGATGATAGGCTTCATCTACCAATTCCAGAAACTTCAGCAGAGAGTCACAGAAAGCCTCAACAGACAGTCCACTCATGGTCTCTACATCAACCATCGGTATCAAGTCCTGTTCACCGGGCAGGCATTGTGTCTTGAAGTTCTCCAACTGCACTGCCTGCTCCACCCTGGGACGATAGAAATGATAACTGCCGACCTTTAGCCCATAGCGATGAGCTAAATTGATGTTACGCTCAAACATCGCATCAATCCGGTCGCCTCCCTCCGTAGCCTTCAGATAGACGTATGCCATTTTGGTATTATCGCCTACCGTCTCCCAGAACACGTTGCCCTGGTAATGACTCATGTCAATACCATGTACGTGTGTGCAAGTGTCTTCACATTCGCAGCCAAAGCTTTGAGCGACACTTGGCAACACCATACATAATAAGGTAAAGGCAAAAAGAACTGTACGCTTCATTTACTTTTGTGCCTGACGACCAATAGACAATGCCTTGATGTTAGCTTCCACGATAGCGTCACCCTTTCTGCCGAACACGCGACGAATGGCATCTTCTATCTTTTCGTACTCAATGCCTAATGCCTTCTGAGCGGCACCCAGAAGAATAACATTGGCTGAACGGGGGACACCATTGTCTTTTGCAGCCTGTTCGATGTCGAGCATGATGACGTTTTTCAGCGCACCAAGGTCGGCTTTAATCTTCTCAATATCAGGGTAGTTGGGGATATTAACAAAAGGAGTACTCGAAGTGATAATCCAGCCTTCCGGAGCCAGGAATGGCAGGTAGCGTAAAGCCTCCATGGGTTCCATAGAAATAATAACGTCAGCGCCACCTTTTGGAATCAGGTCGCTGGCAATAGGATTGCTGGAAATACGGAGGTTTGACTGTACGTCGCCTCCACGCTGACTCATACCATGTACTTCAGCCTGTTTGATATACAGATTCTCGTTCATGGCAGCCTCGCCGATAATGGTTGCGATAGAGAGGATTCCCTGTCCTCCTACTCCGCAAAGTATAATGTCTGTTTTCATTTTGCTGCTTTCTTTTGTTTCAAATGTCTCTGTAATGTCTGCATACACTCACGACGTGGAATAATGACGCTCACACCATGATAGTTGATTTCCTCACGGATGGTCTTCGTTATCTCGTCCATGTTCTTGGGCAGGGGAACGACCACTTTCAGATGCTCATCGCTTAAGCCCAAACCGCGACAGATGGCTTCAAACTTATTGGTACCAGCCGAATCCTGTCCGCCCGTCATAGCCGTAGTGAGATTGTCGCTGATAATCACCGTAATATCGGCATTTTCGTTGATGGCGTCAAGCAAACCCGTCATACCGGAATGCGTAAAGGTGGAGTCGCCAATAATTGCTACAGCAGGCCACTGACCAGCATCAGCAGCTCCCTTTGCCATGGTAATAGAAGCACCCATATCAACGCATGAATGAATGGCTTTATAGGGAGGCAGGAAGCCGAGGGTGTAACAGCCAATATCACCAAACACACGGGCATTAGGATAGTCAAGCAACACCTGATTGAGAGCTGCATAGACATCCCGATGGCCACAGCCCTGACAGAGTGCAGGTGGACGGGGGGCTACATCCTCACATGGTGCATAGTTTTCACCTATCTCCATACCCAATGCTTTTTTAATAAGGTCAGGATTCAACTCACCCGTACGAGGCAGTTCACCCGTGAGACGACCTTTGATAACAGCATTACCAGGCATCACGCCACGAACCTGATCCTCAATAAAGGGCTGTCCCTCTTCGGCAATCAGCACATATTCGCAATCATCGGTCATGCGACGAATCAGTTTCTTAGGAATAGGATACTGAGAAATTTTCAGTACGGGGAAAGGACAGCCATCGGGGAAGCTCTCCATCAAGTAGTTAAAAGCGATACCGCTGGCAATAACACCCAGTTCGCGATTCTCAGCATCTATATACTGGTTATATTTACTTTCAACAGCCATCTGTTCCAGCAGCGGTTGCTGAGCCGTCACGATGTCATTACGCTTACGGGCAAAGGCAGGCAGCAATACCCAACTGGAAGCCTGGGCATCATAGTTCAAATTATTTTGCTCACGCGGTTCATCAGCACATACAACAACTGCACGGCTATGAGCCATTCGCGTTGTGACGCGCATCAGGATAGGCAAATGCAACTGTTCTGACATGTCGAAAGACTCCTGAATCATATCATAAGCCTCCTGCTGGCTGGAAGGTTCCAACGTAGGCACCATAGCGAACTTACCATAGAAACGAGAGTCTTGCTCGTCCTGAGAAGAGTGCATGGAAGGGTCATCAGCCACCAGTACAACCAGACCGCCATTAGTTCCCGTCATACCGGAATTAACAAACGGGTCAGCGCAGACGTTCAAGCCTACATGCTTCATACACACCAGCGCACGCTTTCCCATATACGACATACCTAAGGCAGCCTCCATAGCCGTCTTTTCGTTGGTTGACCAGCGACTGTGCACGCCCCGTTCCTTAGCCAAAGGCGACAGCTGGATATACTCTGTGATTTCCGTGGAGGGAGTTCCCGGATAGGCATAAACACCACTCAGACCAGCATCAAGTGCGCCCTGAGCAATAGCCTCATCTCCCAATAATAGTTTTTTCATATCTTCGTTCGGTTTAAGTTTCTGGCTTGCAAAGTTAATGTTTTTTGTCGTAAAAACAAGAAAGTATTCAAATAAATTCACTTTCTCTTCGCTAAATCGAAATTTTGCAGTACCTTTGCAGTCTGTATGGAAAAGGTTATTTTGGGCATCGACCCAGGAACGAACATCATGGGCTATGGCGTGCTGAAAGTAAAGGACGGCAAGGCCGAAATGGTGACCATGGGGGTCATAGACCTTCGTAAGTTTGGCGATGCTTATCTGAAACTGGGCCATATCTTTGAACGGGTGACAGGAATCATCGATGCATATCTGCCTGACGAGATGGCCATTGAGGCTCCCTTCTTCGGCAAGAACGTGCAGTCGATGCTGAAACTGGGACGTGCACAAGGTACAGCCATTGCGGCAGCTATCCATCATGGGGTGCCCATCCATGAATATGCGCCACTGAAGATTAAGATGGCTATTACGGGTAATGGTGCTGCCTCCAAAGAACAGGTTGCGGGCATGCTACAGCGCCTGTTGAAGTTTGACGAAGACGCAATGGTGAAATTTATGGATGCTACAGACGCACTGGGTGCTGCCTATTGTCACTACATGCAGATGAACCGTCCGGAATCGCAGGCTCACTACCGAGGATGGAAAGATTTCGTAAACAAAAACCAAGAAAAAGTTAGTAAGGTATGCAAAAAATAACAGCAGTGGTAGGAAGGAATGGCAGCGGGAAGACGCTGTACATCGAAAAGTTACGCAAGGATATGGCTACTGACCGACTGCGCTACATTGCCTTCAGCGACTCGTACGGGCCTGCTGTTGACAAAGCATACTACCTGCAACTAAGATGGAACCAGCACGACATTGACCCCGAGACGCCCAATGTGGGCGAACTGCTGGAGAGAGCCTATAAGATGGCAGGTGAAGATACCGAAGAACGCCGACAATTGCAAAGCCACCTTTATGAATTATTCCACATGGAACCACTGCTTGACAAATACATTATCACCCTGTCGAGTGGAGAACTGCGTAAATTTCAATTGACGAAGACGCTCTTTGCCAATCCGAAACTGCTCATCATGGAGAATCCGTTTATCGGACTGGATGCCGAAACGCGTGACCAGCTGAAAGAATTGCTGAAACTATTGGTCAAGGAACAGGAGATAGACATCATGCTGGTACTTTCGAAGACAGACGACATCCCCGATTCTGTCTCAGAAGTCATTGAGATTCGCGACACGCATGTGATGCCACCTTGCACGAAAGAAGAATACGAATTCAGGCAGACGAACATCCCCGAGCATGTATTATCGAAACATGAAATGGACGCTATTCTCCATCTGCCCTATAAGGATGATGACTACCAGTGCGATGAGGTTATAAACATGCGCAACGTGACCATCCGCTATGGTAACCGTACCATTCTGAAAGACCTGAACTGGACGGTTCACAATGGTGACCGTTGGGCACTGTCAGGACAGAACGGAAGCGGCAAATCTACCCTACTCTCGCTGGTTTGTGCTGACAATCCGCAAAGCTATGCCTGCGACATCACCCTGTTTGACCATCAGCGAGGAACGGGCGAAAGCATCTGGGACATCAAGCGTCACATCGGTTACGTTTCGCCTGAGATGCATCGTTCCTATCAGCGCAACCTACCTGCCGTCAGAATTGTGGCAAGTGGGTTGAAAGATTCTGTAGGGCTCTACGTCAAACCTAACGAAGAGGAATATGCCGTATGCAAATGGTGGCTCGACATGTTTGGTATGGAGGGGAAATACAACCGTCCGTTCCTGTCGCTATCCAGTGGCGAACAAAGATTGGTACTGTTGGCACGGGCTTTCGTCAAAGATCCACAGCTGCTGATTCTCGATGAACCTTTGCACGGATTAGACCTATGGAACAGACGAAGGGTAAAAGATATCATCGAAACCTTCTGTCAGCGACGCAACAAGACGATGGTGATGGTGACTCATTATGAAGAGGAATTGCCAAACGTCATTACTCACAGGAAATATTTAACAAAACAACTATAGAACAATGAAAAAGTTTTTAGCAGTTCTCATGCTGTTTATCGGCATGAATGTGCAGGCACAAGAGGTGTACAACGAACTTCGTAAAAAGAACATGAACATCGTTGAAAACAAAGAGATCAACACTACGATTCGTCACATCAGCCAATTTAAGGTGGATGCGCTCAACTATCTTGCTATCAAAATGCAGGAAGAAATGCCTGACTCATCAGTAAATTTTCTCGACCGTCAGGCTATGGCTATGGATAATTATGTGCAACTCTACATCAAGAAACTGGTGGAATACAACGAGATGCCTCAGGCTTTACAGCAGGAGATGACTAAAATGTTTATGGAAACCACAAAGGACAATCCCCTCTTTAAAGACAAGGACAAGGAGATGGTGCTGAACTACTACAGCAGTGGTGAAAGCCTGATTCGTTTCTCGCTGGATACGAACTGGATAAAAGCCTATGACATCATCCGCAAAAAGATGGCAGCTAACAAATAGTTCAGAACAGGACGATTTCATTTATTTTAAAACTATATATCAGCTATTATGGAAAGAACATGGAGATGGTTTGGCAAGAAAGATAAAATTACGCTTGCCCAACTGAGACAAATCGGAGTAGAGGGCATTGTTACTGCCCTCCATGACGTACCTCTGGGGGAGGTATGGACAAGAGAGAAAATTCGCGACCTGCGTGAATACATTGAATCGTACGGTATGCGCTGGAGCGTGGTTGAAAGCCTACCTGTAGTAGAGACTATCAAGTATGGCGGTCCTGACAGAGACCAACAGATAGAGGTTTACAAGCAATCGCTTCGTAATCTCTCGGCAGAAGGCATCCATTGCATCTGCTACAACTTCATGCCCGTTCTCGACTGGGCACGTACTGACTTGTTACACGACAATCCCAATGGTTCGACTAACCTCTATTTCAACTATGCCGAATTTGCTTACTTCGATATCTATATCCTGAAGCGCGAAGGTGCACGCGAGGAATGGAGCCAGTTTGAATTCCCTGCTGGCGTAGGACAAGGACGTAATGTGTTGGCCGAATGTGATGAGCTGGCGAAGACGATGACACCTGAGAAAGACCACAAGTTAGTTGAGAACATCATCATTAAGACGCAGGGCTTCGTATCGGGTAATTTCTCTGAAAACGACAAGGCACCTATTGAGAAGTTCCGTCAGTTCCTGAATTTATACAAAGGTATTGATAAGGCTCAACTCCGCGCCAATATGAAATATTTCCTGGAGGCTATTATGCCCGTTTGCGAGGAGTGCGACATGAATATGTGTGTGCATCCCGACGATCCCCCCATCGAAATACTGGGTCTGCCCCGTATCGTGCGTACGGCAGAAGATATCCAGTGGTTCCTCGATGCCGTTCCCAACAAGCACAATGGTTTGACCTTCTGTGCAGGCAGTCTTTCTGCAGGTGCTTATAATAATGTAGTAGAGATGGCAAAGAAGTTTGCATCACGTACACACTTTGTACACCTGCGTTCTTGTCATATCTTCCCCAATGGCGACTTTACTGAAGCATCGCATCTGGGCGGCCGTGCTGACTTGATAGAATTGTGCCGTATCTTTGAAAAGGAGAATCCACAGCTACCTATGCGTGTAGATCATGGTATGACATTTACTGATGAAAAAGGTGGTATTATGGATGAGTCGAGCCATGGACATAATGCCGGCTACACCCTGTTGGGCCGTATGTTTGCCTTGGGACAAGTACAGGGTATCCTCGCCACCGTTGACCGTGAATTAGGAATAGAATACAAACAACCAGGATTCTTTGATTAGAATTGAAGGATTGAAAAATTGAAATATTGAAGTAATGAAACTGAATGATATTTATAGTGGCAATTATAACGCCGCAGAATGGGAGCAGAAAGGTTATCAACTCCCCAAATTCGACATAAAGGCAGTACGCGAGAAAACGGCAAAGGAGCCTACATGGGTTCACTTCGGAGGCGGTAACATTTTCCGTGCCTTCCCTGCTGCTATTCTTAACGATGCCTTGAATACTGGAAAATATGACCGTGGTGTCATCGTGGCAGAGACATTCGATTTTGAAGTCATCGACAAGGCATACACTCCCTATAACAATCTCTCGCTGTTAGTATCGCTGAAAGGCGACGGAACGGTGGAGAAGAAAGTGATAGCCAGTGTGACGGAGGCTCTGAAGGCCGACCCACAGTTCGAAGACTGGAATCGACTTGTAGAGATATTCCGCAAGCCCAGTCTGCAGATGATTTCATTCACCATCACAGAGAAAGGCTACAGCTATAACGAGGCAGACCTGCAACGTGGGTTGCAGCCTGTGTTTGCTCTGGGCAAGGTGACAGCACTACTTTATGAACGCTATAAAGCAGGAAAACTGCCTCTCACTGTACAGTCGATGGACAACTGTTCGCACAATGGCGGTCGTGTAAAGGCCGGTGTACTGGCCTACGCCGAGCGATGGGCTAACAACGGACTGGTGCCCGAGGACTTTGCCGAATACGTACGCGACAAAACGAAGGTGACATTCCCTTGGTCGATGATTGACAAGATAACTCCACGCCCCCACGAGAAAGTGAAGGAAATGCTGGCAGAAGACGGATTTGAAGACAATAACTATATTGAGACAGAGAAGCACACTTTTACAGCTCCCTTCGTGAATGCTGAGGAAACGCAGTATTTGGTCATAGAAGACAGCTATACCAACGGACGTCCCCCACTCGATTTGGGCGGTGCGCTCTACACTACTCGTGAGACAGTGGATAAGGTAGAGACGATGAAGGTGACCACCTGTCTGAATCCCCTGCATACGGCTATGTCCATCTATGGTTGTATGTTAGGTTATACGCTCATCTCAGCCGAGATGAAAGACGAAGACCTACGTGCCTTCATCCAGAAGATTGGCTATATGGAGGCCATGCCTGTAGTGACCGACCCAGGAGTGCTGAATCCCTACGAGTTTATCGGTGCCGTCATCAATCGCCGTCTGCCCAATCCATTCATGCCTGATGCCCCACAGCGTATTGCATCCGACACTTCCCAGAAGTTGCCCATCCGTTTTGGCGAGACTATTAAGAAGTATATTGCCCGCGGTCTCGACAAGCAGAATTTGGTGCTCATTCCACTGACGCTGGCTGGCTACGCCCGCTATCTGAAAGGCATCAAGGATGACGGTACTCCCTTTGAGCCATCACCCGACCCGCTGCTGGAGGAACTGCAGGCTATCGTGGCACCATTGGAAATCGGCAGACAAAATCAGGATTACAGCTGTCTGAAACAACTGTACTCACGACAGGACGTGTTCGGCTTGAATCTGTACGAGGCAGGTTTGGGCGAACAGATTGAAGGCATGGTGAAAGAACTCTATGCCGGAAAGGGTGCTGTGCGTGCTACCCTGCATAAATACGTTGTTGCAAGATAAAACATATAGATGACAAGAAAGAAGAAACCACTACCCCTGTTGGAGAATATCACCATCACCGACTTCGCTGCTGAGGGAAAAGCCTTGGCGCGAGTCGATGACATGGTGGTCTTCGTTCCTTGGGCTGTTCCAGGCGACGTTTGCGACCTGCAGGTTCGCAGAAAGAAACATAGTTTCATGGAGGCAGAGATGGCTGCTCTGCATCAGCCGAGTCCGTTACGCATAACGCCTTTCTGCCAGCACTTCGGTGTATGCGGCGGATGTAAATGGCAACAGCTTCCCTACGAAGAGCAATTGAAAATGAAGCAGCAGCAGGTATATGACCAGCTGACGCGCATCGGAAAAGTGGCGTTGCCCGAGTTCCGCCCTATTCTGGGTAGCGTGAAGACGAAAGAGTATCGTAACAAGCTCGACTTCGGTTGTGCCAACAAGCGCTATCTGACGAAAGAGGAAATTGAACAGCTGCCACATGACGAAAGTCAAAGTCTGAAAGACCTCCCTGCTATCGGATTCCATATCACAGGAGCCTTCGACAAGATTTTGCCGATAGAGAAGTGTTGGTTGATGGACGATGTGCAGAATCAGATTCGCAACGAGATACGCGACTATGCCGTTTCCCAGCAGATGAGTTTCTTTGATCTGCGCCAGCAAGTAGGGTTGCTGCGCGACGTCATCATCCGCAATTCAAATACGGGCGAACTGATGGTTATCATCCAGTTCCACTACGACGAAGAGGGCGACGAACAGAAGGCGCACAATTTGTTGCAGCACATAGCCGACAAATTCCCACAAATCACCTCGCTGATGTATCTGAACAACCAGAAGTGTAACGACACCATCGGCGATCAGGAGATACTCACCTTCAAGGGCAACGACCATATCTACGAGACCATGGAAGGCTTGCGTTTCAAGGTTGGGCCGAAATCATTCTATCAGACGAATACTGAACAGGCGTATCACCTTTATTCGGTGGCAAGGGAATTTGCAGGACTTACTGGCAAGGAGATGGTTTACGACTTATATACTGGTACGGGCACCATTGCCAACTTCGTGGCGAAACAGGCTTGCAAGGTTGTCGGTATCGAATATGTGCCTGAAGCCATCGAGGATGCCAAGATTAACTCCCAGGAGAACCACATCGAGAACACCCTGTTCTATGCCGGTGACATGAAGGATATACTGACGGACGATTTTATTGCAGAACACGGGCGCCCTGATGTCATCATCACCGACCCTCCCCGTGCAGGGATGCATCCTGATGTCGTGAAAACTATTCTCAGAGCTGCCCCTAAGCGTATTGTCTATGTGAGTTGTAACCCTGCTACTCAGGCTCGTGACTTGCAGGACTTGGATGCCGACTATCGCGTGGATGCCGTGCAACCTGTAGATATGTTTCCACACACTCCACATGTAGAAAATGTAGTATTATTAACGAGAAGATAAATCAAATTATGAGAAAAGTAATCCTCCTTGCCCTATTGACAATGGGCTTTACGCTGTCTGTTCATGCACAAGAGGCAGATAAGCAGAAAACCGTAATCGAACTGCCACAGTGGGTAAAAGATATTAAGATTAGCGGTTATGGTATGTTACAATACCAATTCCAGAATCCCAACGAGAAATCAGAGAATACTTTCAACCTGCGTCTGATGCGTTTGATTATGGACGGCAAGATCAGCGACTTCGCTTGGCGGGTTCAGATGCAAGGCAGTTCTAATGCAGGTCCAGGCAATCCTACGGTTATGCTCGTTGATCTCTATGCTGAATGGCAGAAATACGAATTCTTCAAAGTGAAGGCTGGACAGTTCAAGCGTGCCTTTACCTTCGAAAATCCCACCCACCCCATCACACAAGGATGGTATTCCTATGCCAACGTCATCAACAGTCTGTCAGGTTTTGGCGACCGTTCTGGCGAGAAGGCTTCTGGTGGTCGTGATATCGGTGTGCAGATTCAGGGTGATTTCCTGAAAAATTCCGAAGGCCGCAATCTGCTGCATTATCAGATTGGTGTCTATAACGGTGAAGGTATCAACCAGAAGGATAAAGACAATAAGAAGGATATCATCGGAGGTGTTTGGTTTATGCCCGTCAAGGGGGTGCGCATAGGTGCTTTCGGATGGACAGGTACACGTGGTGATATGTACTGGATAGACGGTGATGGCACCCGTCACGACATCGGCAGCGTGCGCAAGAACCGCTATGCCCTCTCAGCAGAGTACGACCTGAACCAATATACCTTCCGTGCTGAGTATATTCACAGCCAGGGATGGGGAGCCACGAAGGTTGATAGCCGTGAGGTTGATTTTTCTAAAGGCGACAAAGCTGACGGTTTCTATGTTTTTGGTATCGTTCCTGTCATCAAGTCAAAACTTCATGCCAAAGCCCGTTACAACACGTATCGTCCCAGCAAGGAATGGAGTACGTCAAAAACGATGTACGAGATTGGTTTGAACTATTTCTTCAACAAGAATATTCAAATCAATGCGGAGTATGCTTTCGTGAACGACCGCAGTCTTGCAAAGCACAACTATAACTTTGCTGATATCCAGTTCTGCTTCAGGTTCTAACTAAAGAACACTGACACCTACCCATAAAGCCGCGCTTACAATTGTCAGTGCGGCTATTATTATATATAAGGTACGCATGGACAAGCGATACCCAAAAGCATGATAGGCATAAAGGTGTATCATCAGGAAATCAAACACATGAGCTATCAGAATAGCAACACCAGTACCTGATACTCCCCATTTGCGATAGCCAACGATAACGAGAGGAACGAAAACCATGTAATAAGCCGATTCGCATATCAGATAGGCAACAGAGCGTCCACGCGCCAAAGTGATATAGGCAACGGGTAGTGTGGCTGCTTTGAATACTAACGATACGGCAGCTATCTGTGCCATCATGACAATAGGCGAGAAATTCGAACTTAACAACAGAGGAACAAGCCAGGGCAGACAAAGTATCATCAATGCCAAGAATGGAGTCACCAGCCATAAGAGCACCTCCATCTGCCTGTTCACAAGTGTATTCGTATCTTTTGCCTCACTAACAGCTGAGAGCCGCGGATAATAGTCGTTATCCATGGCAGCGAAGACAACACCCATATACGTGACTGTCAACAGGTAGCCGGCATTATAGAGCCCCACGTCACCAAGCCCCGATTCCATTTCGAGCCATCGCCGTATAAAGAGTTCGGCACCACTGCCCACCATAGCCGCCAAAGTAAAAGCTACTCCTAAGCGCAACATCCCCACTCCATCACCAATCACCTGACGGGAGAAAGTGAAATCGGGCGCATAGAGCCGATAGCCACACCATAGCGCCGGCAACATCGAGGCAACAGCCATCAGGTTGACAACATAGACAATAGCATCCATCCCATACAGCCAATAAAGCACCACACTGATAATCATACCTGCCACAGAACCGATAGCCTGTATAATGGCTAATGAACGAAGACGCCGAGCACCTTTCAGAATAGCCATTTCCCCACCTCCCATTATCATGAAAACAACAGAGGGAACCAGTATCCAATAACCAGCACAAACGCTTAGCAATGTACCTAACAAAGCTGCCATCATGCACCACACCCTGACGACACGTACAAAATGCAGGATTTTCTCCTCGTCACCTTCTTCAAAACAAGCAGACACATGTCGCACGGCACTCACGGAGATACCCAGCCCTGCTGTTTGTGTAAGGAAATTGGCTGTGGTTGACAAGAGCGAAGCAAGTCCCATACCTTCAGGACCAAGAAAGATAGCTGCGACTTTATTACGCGCAAGGGCTGACAGGATATTCAACCCCTGCACACTTCCAAAAACACTCGTGTATTTTAGGATATGCCGATAACTATTGCTTCTCTCGTCGTTCATTTCTTTATTTTCTTAACGCAAAAGTACGAATATTATTACGATTTTACAAATAATTTCGTACCTTTGTCAAGGATATGAATAATTTAAGATATTACATCGGGAAACTATTGCAGCCCATATCCCATGAGTTGCCTTTCTTTGTTGTATTTACGATATTGACATCGCTTCCTGGTATCATCCTATTCTGCATTCATCATCAGGACGTGCCATTAAGCATTCTTATCCAAAGAGTATTTACTTTACTTTGTATGCCGTTGTTTTGGGCATATTTGTTTTCTTTCATCTTATATCAGACAAAAAGCTTTTTATTACGAATATTCCTTTATGGAATAGTCCTTCTTTTATTGACTGTCAATTTGTTCCTCATCTGGCAATTCGGCACCATGTTGTCGCCTTGGATTTTTCTTCTTCTTTTCGAGACCAACAGCCGAGAGGCTCTTGAGTTCATACATCGGTATATAGGCTCAACTGCATTCCTATACACTTGCCTCACACTTGTTTTCGTATGTGTCCTCATTGTGCTTGCAGAAAAGAGAAAACATAGCGTCAGATGCAAAAACTGGCTGTTGATAGGCTCTGCCCCCTTTCATATAATCGGCTGCTATTTGACTATCCTCCTGCTTTTTTCACTAACAATACGAGATCAATATCATTTAGAAACATGGTATGGGGGACATGGACAATACAGCACGATGAACACATTGGGTAATTTGATATATTCCATTCATCATCTCAGGATAGCTGGAAAGGAAAACGAGATAGCTGTCAGGAATTCCATCAATGCCTCAAAAGAACACTTAGAATATGCAGGAGAAGACTCATTGAATGTCATATTGATTATCGGTGAATCCTACAACAAATACCATGCAAGTATCTATGGGTACGCACTTCCTACAACACCTCATTTGGAGAAAGAGCAGAACATGGGCAACCTTTGTGTGTTCACGGATGCCGTTTCTCCTTATAACATCACGTCATTGGCTATGAAGAATATGATAAGTACGAATAGTATTTCAAAAGGGGAGGCGTGGTATGAAAACCCCGCATTCCCCATCATTTTCAAAAATGCTGGATTCCGTGTACTCTTCTGGGACAACCAAAAACCATCAGCTGACACTTCCTTCTATGATTTCTCTCTGGGTTCCTATCTGTATAATCCACAGACGATATCCCTTACTTATAGCCAATATAACCATACCACTTATCCTTACGACCATCTGTTATTCCAGTCTTTCGTTAGAGAAGCGAAGATGGACAAACTCAATCTTTGCATTTTTCATTTAATGGGACAGCATTCTGCCGCAGGAATGCGCTTTCCTCATGAGAAGCGTTACCTGCAGTTCCACTTACAGGACATCAAACGCAGTGATTTAAATGAACAGGAACGTCAAGATATAGCCGACTATGACAATGCCACCTATTACAACGACCAAGTGATAGCAAGTGTCATTGATTATTTCAGAAGTCAAAACAGTGTCATCGTCTATCTGTCTGATCATGGAGAGGAAGTATATGACTACAGACATTTTATAGGTAGAACGCTTGAGCAGAACAAAAGCCAAAATGCCGTCAAATACCAGTATGATATACCGATGGTGATATGGTTTTCTGAACAATACAAAAAGAACCATCCAGACATCGTAAATGCTGTGCGACACGCTGCTACGCTACACTTCGAATCGGACAACATACCCCTGCTGCTTTTTTCTTTAGCTCAAATATAACGAAATCATACGATAAGTTTGCAAATAATTTCGTACCTTTGTCGCATGTTACTGTCTGTCATCATCCCCGTCTATCGTACAGAGCTGACTCTTCAGCGCTGTGTGGAGAGTGTGCTCAACCAAGATGTGGACGATATGGAAGTGATTCTGGTAGATGACGGATCGCCTGATAATTGTCCTGAGTTGTGCGACGAATGGGCAGAGAAGGACAATCATATCAAAGTAATTCATAAGACGAATGGTGGGTTGAGTGATGCACGGAATGCGGGGATCGATGTGGCTACCGGTGACTATATCACTTTTGTTGACAGTGATGATTGGATAGCCGACCATACCTATGCTACGCTACTCCATAGCATGGACGACAATGACATATTGGAATATCCTATTGCCGACAGACTCCCATTGCAAAATCACGTATATCACGATGCAGATACGTATTGGCTTCATAGCCAAGCCTATCTTCACACCTATGCATGGAACAAGCTATACAAGAGGAGTTTGTTTGACGATATCCGATATCCTGTCGGAAAGGTGTTTGAAGATGTCTATACTCTTCCCCTGCTCCTTCGTGCTGCTACTACCATAGCTACAACGGATAAAGGGTGCTATCACTATTGTTACAACCCAGAAGGCATTTCAGCGAAAGCCGATGGTGACGCATTATCGATGCTGTTAGATGCTCATCTGCTAAGTGGGATGCCTATCGACGACGAGTACTATCTGCATTTGGCAAATATCCAATCTGACGTTTTCGAACATACCCACACAGCTGCCAAACTGTCCCCAAGACGGATTGACTATCGCCATCTTCATGGAACGAAAAAAATAAAAGCAATACTGCTTAACACTTTAGGAATAAATAAGTTATGTCGAATCAGCAAATTCATACATCTGTTCAAGAGTCCCAGCCGTTGGTGAGTTTCATCATCACCTACTACAACCAGCCCATGCAAATGCTGCAGGAATGCATTGACAGCATCTTGCAGCTCTCGTTGCGCTCCTTCGAACGGGAGATTTTGGTTATTGACGATGGCTCTGATGTGAGCCCTGTCAACCAACTGATGAATCAGGATGAGGACGTCACCTACCTACGCCAGAAGCATAGCGGACTCAGTGCTGCACGCAATAAAGGCATAGATGTGGCTACAGGACGCTATCTCCAGTTTGTGGATGCTGACGACCGACTCATTCCTGCATCCTATGAACTCTGTCTCGACATAGTCCGTTATCAGGAAGATGTCGATATGGTGATGTTCGACTTCTCTACTACCTCACAAGTGGAAGCAATACCAGAAACCGTTTTACCCGTCATAGGCTCTGCCTATATGCGCAACAATAATATTCATGGGTCTGCTTGCGGCTATCTGTTTAGGAAATCTATCTTAGGCGAATTGCGCTTCACTCCTTGCATTTTCCACGAGGATGAAGAGTTTACGCCCCAACTGCTGCTAAGGGCAGAGAGTGTTTATCCCACACACCACAAGGCTTATTTTTATTTTCAACACGAAGGTACAATTACTGCCAACCAAGATACAGAGAATGTCAACAAGCGCTTAGACGACCAAATGGGAGTTCTCCTGCGACTTCATGCACTCTGTGATAAATTGCCCCATCAGGACAAAATGGCACTTGAAAGAAGAATTGCCCAACTGACAATGGACTATATCTACAATACCATCATGATGACAAGAAAGCAGAATGTACTTGAACGGAAGATTCATGAACTCTATGCACACGGACTTTTCCCTCTGCCTGACGAGCATTACTCCACCAAATACACTTGGTTCCGACGCTTGACGAACAGTCGCATGGGGCGCATTATTCTAATACACACCCTACCACTGTTAAAGAAGGAAAGATGATGCAGCCCGTGATTTCCGTTATCGTATGTACGTTCAACCAACAGGACACAATTGGTCGCACGCTGGACTCTGTCCTCATGCAGCAGTGCCATGTGCCTATCGAAATTGTTATCGGCGAAGATTGCTCTACAGACCAAACTCTTACGATTTGCCAAGACTATGTCCAGCGCTACCCCGACATAATCCGCATTTTGGCCAACGAGCATAACAAAGGTGTAGTAGACAACTACTTCGACTGCATTCTGGCATGCCGAGGCGAATACATTGCCGACTGTGCCGGTGACGATTTCTGGACAGACCCTCTGAAGTTAGAGAAGGAGGTTAGCATCATGGAGCGTCATCCTGAAGTAACATTGGTGCATACCAACTGGAACTGCTACAATGAGCATACAGGCAAGATACGGCGGAGTCCGCAGAAGCCCTTCGAAGCCCCCTTCACCATAGGTAAGGAGATGCTCGAAGCCATCATCATCCAGACGAAGGTGCCTGTGATTCATCTGTGTACATCACTCTATCGCAAAAGCATCATCCGCAAAGTCTTGCTTACGGACGACTCGCTGCTGCGCAACAAGGAATACGGTTGCGAGGACCTGCAGATATGTTTCCTCATGGCACTGCGGGGCACCATCGCCTACCTGCCAGAAGTCACGCTCAACTACAGTCAGGGCGGCGAGACCATATCAAACTCTGCCAACCAACTGAAGCAATTCCATTTCACCTTGCGAGTCAGCAACCTCAGTTGGCTATTGGCACAACGTCATCATATACACACGCATGCCACAGAGCAGTACTTCCGACAGCGCATCTTTGTTTTGGCGATGCATGCTTTTAGGGCACACGAGCCACACTTGAGAGATAAGGCCCTGGAAGCCGAGCAAGCATGGCAGTGTGGCCGACCGCCTCGAAGCAATGTGCTGTTTTACATTATGCGGCACAACACACTTTGGCGGCTCGCATTACAAGTGCGCAAAGTTGTCATCTATGCCAAGCGAGCACTATGGTGAGCAAAGCGGAGAACTTACGTACCACCACATTCCGTCAACCGCAAACAATAGTCTATAAAGTAAAATTTAGAACGCGTCCTAACACTTTATCCACCGCGTCCGAATAATTGTTGGAACGCACTCGAAAAAGTTTTCCTCTGCACTCCAGAAATAATTGATTATTCTTATTTTCCGGCCACCTCGCTAAATAGCTGCCCCAATTGTCGGCCAATCACCTGGGGCGATGCAATAGCGGCCACCCGAGCTGATAGCGAAGCGCCTTCAGTCGGGGTGTTTGTCATGACAGCACGCATGGCTGCTGCCAATGCCTGTGCATCGTCAACGGGAACAATCGTACAGCCATTCAGACGCAGACATCGGGGAGTGCATTCGGTAGAGACAACGGGAATCCCCGTACTCATAGCCTCCAAAAGTACCAAAGGCTGCACCTCACTCCTGCTGGCCAGCACCAGTGCATCACTTTCGTACAACAGCTGGCGCACCTCCTCCCGACTTATAAGTCCATGCGTGGTCATCCCTTCCGTCAACTGTGAACGGAAGTCCTTGCTGTCCGTTCCTCTGCCCGCAATAGCTAATTCCACCTGCGGATGAGCAACATGTAGCGAACGGAAGGCTTCAAACAATATATCATATCCCTTCAATGCCCAATAGTTGGCCAGACAGCAGAATCGGAAGGGGCGCCCAGTCAGCGATGCCCTTGGCTGATAGTGGTAGAAGTCTACGTCTATCGTGTTCGAAATGTACTGCCAGCGATAGTCTCGGCCAAAATAAGGTGCAATATTATCCACTTGCTCCTCCGAGACATGTATCACGCAAGCTGCTTGCCTATATGCCTCTTTCAGCAACCTTATTTGCCACGCTGTACTCGGAGCAGGCCCGAACTCCTCTTCAAACACCTTATACGACAGGTGTTCCGTAATAAAATAAGGAATGCCATAGTCCCTGCTGATGAGCATGGCTGCATAGCCAGCCCATTTGGCACAATGGGCATGCAGGATGTCCGGCATACCGTATTTAGCCACATAATCTTTGAACATGGAGCAGACAATGCCCACCCAGTGCCTGACGTTCAGACGAACCGTCTTGGGGAGACCCCGCTGAAACGACTGATACACCATGATGCCATCCATCTCGTGCTCATAGCGTTTGGAGGGCAGACAGCAATAGTCCTTCCATCCTACCGTCAGCCCCAACTGCACATTGCTCAATATACGCACCTCGTGGTCCAAAGCCTTCAGCGCCTTAGCTTGATCCAGACAGAAAAGACCTCCATAGGGAGGGAAGAATGAGGGTATCTCTAATATATGCATATACTATAATAAACAAGAAGAGGAACGGTTTTATTGTCCGTCCCTCTATACTTTTTTACTGTAACGAAAGGCGATCGCTTATGCCTCAGCAGCAGGTGCTTCCTCAGCGGCGGGAGCCTCAGCAGCTTCAGCAGCAGCGGCCTCAGCAGCCTTTGCAGCCTCTTCCTCAGCTTTAGCAGCCTCGGCAGCAGCCTTCTTCTCAGCTACCTTCTTAGCAATCTCTTCATTCATTTTCTTCTCCTGTGCCAATTCCTTAGCAGCAGCATCCTTCTTAGCCTTAGCCTCTTCGGCAGCTACCTTCTCCAGACCTTTCTGCTTGTCTGCTTTCCAAGCATCAAACTTCTTCTGGCATGTAGCCTCATCGAAAGCGCCCTTCTTTACGCCACCCTTCAGGTGCTTCATCAGGTAAACGCCCTCACGGCTCAGGATGTTACGTACTGTGTCTGTAGGCTGAGCACCAGTCTCAACCCAATAAAGTGCACGCTCGAAATTCAAACTTACTGTGGCAGGATTGGTGTTAGGATTGTAAGTACCAATCTTCTCAGTAAATTTACCATCACGTGGTGCTCTTACGTCAGCGATGACGATGCTGTAGAAAGCATAGCCTTTACGACCGCCGCGCTGCAATCTGATTTTTGTTGCCATTTTGTTGTTGTTTTGTTAAATTAAAATTTGAATCTCATGCCATTATCTCGTAATAGCGGCTGCAAAGGTACGAAAAAGTTGAGAGTTGAGCGTTGAAAGTTGAAAGTTTCGCACTGCTCTTAATCTTTTTTAACTTATTGCTTCCTTAATGTGACACCTGCCTGCATCCCGTTCACACTCTTCATCAGCGATGTTACCGTCTTGATTTGCGAATTACTCGACTTGGCACCCAGCGTCTTAAAGAGGTTCAGCAGTTTGGTGGCATCGGTCACGAACTGCAAGTCCTTACCGTCTATCTGGGTGGTCACGTTGAGGGCTTTAATGCCGGCGATGGTCAACTGCAACTTGGAGTCTTTCACGGTCCACTTGCCTTTCGAAGTCTTGCCGTTCAGTGTTTCCGTGAAGGTGCCGTCTTCGTTGAATGTCATGGTGAAAGCACCTGGCTTGATGCCATAACGTGTCAGGTATTCCTGAATCTTGTTCTCCAGCTTGTTGGCAGCAATTTTCGAACCCACCTTCGCCAGAATATTGTCGGACGTAAACACGATGGCTGGTTCTGTATATGACCATGTGCCAATCAGCTTGTCCTGTGTGGCTTGTTTGTTCTTCGAGAACACGGAAGTGAGATTGCTGACCATCTCATTCGAAGAAGAATTGCCGCCCAGCACACCGTTTATGATATCTGTCACGTCCTGAGCTTGTACCGTTGTACAGATAAAGAGCAATAAGCTCACTAACTTTGTTTTCATCATTATTCTATATTTACTTATGCATGTTATCAAAAAGCGCGGCAAAATTACAATTTTACGGCTGAATACCAAAATTAATTAGAATAAATTTCGCTTTATAACTTTTTTTGAGTATTTTTGCCTTCGTATGGAAGGCTTGTCGATATTAATCCCTACCTACAACTACGGTTGTACTGCGCTTGTTCGCCAATTGCTCGAACAGGCTTCCCGCATTTCCGTTCCTTTTGAAATCATCGTGGCGGAAGACGGCTCTGATGACGAAACATCCGTCCGTCAGAACCAGACTATCAACAGTCTGGAACATTGTCGGCTGCTGCATCGTGAACAAAACACGGGCAGAGCCTCCATCCGCAATTTCCTTGCCTCCCAAGCCGCCTATAGCCGATTGCTGTTTATCGACAGCGACATGATGGTGCGCCGTGGTGATTTCCTCGATAAGTATCTGCATACTAATGCACCCGTCGTAGATGGAGGCATCGAAGTAAACGGGGCACTGCCAGGCAATCTACGCTACAACTACGAAAAGGCTGCCGAGCATCAGCATACTGCCGAGAAACGCCTTCAGCAGCCCTATCTCGATTTCCACACAGCCAATTTCATGATCAGCCGCGAACTGATGCTGCGCCATCCCTTTGACGTTCGTTACCGCTATTACGGTTATGAGGACGTAGCCTTTGGCAAATCCTTAAAAGAAGGTGGAATCGGCATCCTGCACATTGACAATCCCCTGAGTTTCGAAGTATTCGAGACCAACGACCAGTTTTTGCAGAAAACGGAAGAAGGTCTGCGTACCCTCTATCAATTCCGCGCAGAATTAGCCGACTATTCGCGCCTGCTCCAGCATGTCGAATCCCTCCCCCATCCTCTTTTATCCTTGCTACGGATGCTTTACCGCTGCTTTGGAAAATCCATTCGCTCGCAGCTCGCAGGCACTCATCCGTCCTTATTCCTATTTAAAATCTACAAGTTAGGCTACTACCTCAACTACAAACACATAGTTTACGGCAAATTTATTACTTTTGTACCCAAGAATTAATAAGAATTGTGATAATAGCATGGATAATAATATGTTTGACACCATAGATGCCACGGGAACAGGACGCAAGAGCGACCCTCGTATGCGCAACGTAGAGGCAGAGATGATACGTAGTCATGAACTATGCCTCAAAATCTCGGCAAGAAAACCCACCGACCCCGATTACAAGGGACTGCTGGAGGAATTGTTTCAGTGTGCATTAGACGATAGTGTCGTCGTTGTGTCACCCTTCTATTGCGATTGCGGATGCCGGATGACCTTCGGGAAGAATGTGACCATCAACAAGGGAGCCACCATCCTCTCGCCGGGTAAGGTAGTGATAGAAGACAATGTGCTGATAGGTCCCGAGGTGAAGATAGTCACTGTTGATCACGACCTCTACGACAGGCACGACCTGTTTCATTTCGGTCAGGTGACCATCAAGGAGAATGCGTGGATATGCATCGGAGCCATCATCTGTCCCGGTGTCACCATAGGCCGCAATGCCGTCGTAGCCGCTGGTGCCGTAGTCACCAAGGATGTCCCCGACAACGCAGTAGTCGGTGGCAATCCCGCCAAAATCATCAAAACCCTCTGACCATTGTTGGCATCATA
>DEKX01000005.1:0-102561 GCA_002354095.1 Prevotella sp. UBA2711
TGTAGTACCTTTGCATTGGCTAAGAACGGGAAGCGCCAACTATCGCTGATCCGAGCGTCATGTATCAAAGGTCCGAGCGTCATCTATCGGAGATCGGAATAATCTCTATCCCGGGATAGGAGATATCCGGATCACACTGAGAAGATATCGGAATCACTCATCGGAGCTATCCGGACGACCCTTAGGAGACAGGGGTGAAAGCGCACCGCAAGAACCATAACCAACACTCCATCGGAGTGTGCTATGAGGGCGGACTCAATGCGCGGGGCGATCCTGCAGACACGCGCACCGAGGCACAGAAGCGGACGATGCTCAGTCTGCTCAGGGAATTGAAGGAGCGTTATCCGAAGGCAATCATCGTGGACCCTCACAACCTGAACCCGCTGAAAGCCTGTCCGTGCTTCGATGCCGTCAAGGAGTTCAAATGACAGCGGGGGGCATTTATTTTTGCAGAAATCTTTTGGCGATTTCGCTTTTTTTTCGTAATTTTGCAACCTAATTAGAAAATAACGTTATTTTGATTGAGAAGCATATTGTATTAGAGGATATTGACCCCGTCGTGTTTTATGGAACGGGGAATGCCCATTTGCAGATGATGCGCGCCCTGTACCCCAAACTGCGTATCGTGGCTCGCGACAACGTCATCCGTATTCTGGGCGACGAAGAGCAGATGGCTGCCTTCGAAGAGAGTGCCGAGAAGATGCGCCAGCACGTGTTGCACTTCAATTCGCTGAAGGAGGAAGACATCCTGGACATCATCAAGGGGCATCGCACGAAGGATGAAGTGCCGGAGGGCGTGGTCTGCTATTCCATGTCGGGGCGCCCCATCAAAGCGCGTTCGGAGAATCAGCAGAAACTCATCGATGCCTACGAACGGAACGATATGGTGTTTGCCGTTGGGCCTGCGGGCACGGGTAAGACCTATCTCTCTATCGCACTGGCTGTGAAGGCGCTCAAGGAGAAGACCGCCAAGAAAATCATCCTCTCGCGCCCTGCCGTGGAAGCTGGCGAAAAGCTGGGATTCCTGCCTGGCGACATGAAGGACAAGATAGACCCCTATCTGCAACCGCTGTACGATGCACTGGAGGATATGCTGCCCCAGGTGAAGTTGCAGGACATGATGGAGAAGCACGTCATACAGATAGCCCCACTCGCCTTCATGCGAGGCAGAACGCTGAGCGATGCGGTGGTGATTCTGGACGAGGCGCAGAACACGACCCCGCAACAGATCCGTATGTTCCTGACGCGCATGGGATGGAATACGAAGATGATTATCACGGGCGACATGACACAGATAGACCTGCCGAAGTCACAACTCTCAGGACTGGTGGAGGCGCTGAGGATTCTCAGAGACGTGGAGGGCATCGGTGTGGTGGAATTAGGACGCAAAGACATTGTGCGCCATAAACTGGTAACGCGCATTGTCAATGCCTACGAACAATTTGACAAAGACAAACAAAACAATAATAACAATGAAAGCATTAACAAAGACTGACTTCAATTTTAAGGGTCAAAAGAGTGTTTACCACGGTAAAGTACGTGACGTGTATAATATCAACGACGACCTGATGGTGATGGTGGCTACCGACCGCATCTCTGCCTTCGACGTCATCCTGCCAAAGGGTATTCCCTTCAAGGGACAGGTGCTGAACCAGATTGCTGCAAAGTTCCTGGATGCTACCAGCGACATCTGCCCCAACTGGAAACTGGCTACCCCCGACCCTATGGTGACCGTAGGCTTGAAGTGTGAGGGCTTCCGCGTAGAGATGATTATCCGCAGCATCCTGACGGGCAGCGCATGGCGCGAATACAAGAACGGATGTCGCGAACTGTGTGGCGTGAAACTGCCTGAGGGCATGAAGGAGAACGAGCGCTTCCCAGAGCCCATCATCACTCCTACCACCAAAGCCGACGAGGGCCACGACCTGAACATCTCGAAGGAGGAAATCATTGCCCAGGGCATTGTGAGCGCTGAAGACTATGCCGTGATGGAAGACTATACCCGCAAGCTCTTTGCACGCGGTCAGGAGATTGCCAAGAAGCAGGGACTTATCCTCGTAGATACCAAATATGAATTCGGTAAGCGCGATGGTAAGGTGTATCTCATCGACGAGATTCACACCCCCGACTCCAGCCGTTATTTCTATGCCGACGGCTATGAAGAGAAGCTGGCAAAGGGCGAACCGCAGAAGCAGCTCTCGAAGGAGTTCGTGCGCCAGTGGCTCATCGAACACAACTTCATGAACGAGCCCGGACAGGTGATGCCTGAGATTACGGACGAGTATGCTGAAAGCGTGAGCGAGCGCTACATCGAGCTCTACGAACACATCATCGGTGAGAAGTTCGAGAAAGCCGCCGACAATGCCGACATTGCCGCACGCATCGAAAAGAACGTCAGCGAGTATCTCGCAACGCGGTAGGTTTCAGGTTTCAGGTTTCAGGTTTCAGGTTTCAAGATTCAGGTTTCAGGTTTCAAGTAAAAGAGAATGTATCAGCAAGAGACGATAAAACCATATAATAATGGTGAGAAGACAGCACAGGTGGAGCAAATGTTCGACAACATTGCTCCCACCTACGATACGCTGAACCATCGTCTCTCCTGGGACATCGACCGCGGATGGCGCAAGAAAGCCATCAAGCAGTTACAGCCCTACCAACCCCAGTCTATGCTGGATATAGCAACGGGTACGGGCGATTTCGCCATCTTGGCGGCTGAAATGCTGAAACCTGAAAGACTGATAGGTGCCGACATCTCGGAGGGTATGATGGAAATAGGCAGAAAGAAGGTGGCAGAAAGAGGTATGCAGCACATCATCTCGTTTGAGAAGGAAGACTGTTTGCATCTTTCCTATGCCGACAATACCTTCGATGCCGTGACCGCTGCCTTCGGAATCCGTAATTTCGCCGGTCTCGACCAAGGACTGCGTGAAATGTGTCGCGTACTGAAGAAGGGCGGACATCTGAGTATTGCGGAACTGACCACACCCGTCAGTTTCCCCATGAAACAGCTGTTTCATATCTACTCGCACACCATTCTGCCCATCTATGGCCGACTGATTTCCAAAGACGATGCCGCCTATTCCTATCTCACCAAGACCATTGAGGCATTCCCGCAAGGAGAGCAGATGGTAGGTATATTGAAAGACGCAGGCTTCAGTGAGGCAAAGTTTCAACGACTGACATTTGGCATCTGCACGATTTATTTCGCAACTAAATAAAGGAAAGGAAAGAATTTATGGACAAGTACGGACTTATTGGTTACCCGCTCGGACATTCGTTCTCCATCAGTTACTTCAATCAGAAGTTTCAGGATGAGAATATCGATGCCGTTTATGAGAACTACGAGATTCCCAGTATCGATGAACTCCCGGAAGTGCTCAGTTCAAACCCTGAGCTGAAAGGAATCAATGTGACTATCCCTTACAAGGAAAAAGTACTGCCCTTCCTTGACAGTATCTCACCCGAAGCGCGTGCCATCGGTGCGGTGAACGTCATTCGTGTGAGTCATAAAGGAAATAAAACCTTACTGAAGGGATATAATTCTGACGTGATAGGATTTACCAAAAGCATCGAACCCATGCTCGACAAGAAATTGCATCAGAAGGCCTTGATTCTTGGAACGGGCGGTGCTTCAAAGGCTATTGACTATGGATTGCGCAACTTGGGACTGGAAACGGTCTTCGTCAGTCGTTACGAGCGCCCAGGCACCATTCAGTATAAAAACGTCACCCCCGAAGTCGTGAAGGAATACAACGTGATCATCAATTGCACTCCCTTAGGCATGTATCCCAAGACCGAGGTTTGTCCGGAACTGCCTTACGAGGCTATGGACAGTCACACCATCCTTTATGACTTGATTTACAATCCCGATGAAACGCTCTTCATGAAACGGGGTGCCGAATATGGCGCTAATGTGAAGAACGGGTTGGAAATGCTGCTTCTGCAGGCATTCTCCTCTTGGGAATTCTGGCACGAGAAATAAACAAAGCGTATGACGACATTCATCACATTCCTGGGATTCATAGCCGTATTGGTGGGAGGCGGTTTCGCTGTCACCCGACGATGGGACTACACCCCTTACTCGGCTTTGATGCAACAGGAGATGAATGTGAAGGATTTGACAACGCAATACAACAACGCTGTCAAAGACTTGGAACGACAATACAAGCAAGACAGCATCGGAAGCAGACGCAAGTACTCCCGCCTGTATCAGAATCTGGCTCGCGAATATATGGGTAAGCGTCGGCAGCTGTCTGCCACATGGGAACAGATGAACCCCGCTTGGGTCAAGTCGCGCAACACTTGGGGGTGGATATTCTTGATTGGCATAGGAGCAGCATTCCTTTTCTGCAGCTTCTCCCTGCCCGATAAAGAAAACAGCACTTCACCATCATCGCCTACCGGCAGTTCAACGGAAGAACGCTACTGGAATGCCGACAACATTCCCATGCCTCATCTGCAGGATGCCAGCCAGTATGTTTCCAATCCGGATAACATCTTATCCCCATCAACCGTCAACCAAATGAACCAGACCCTGCAACGGCTCGACAAGGAATTGAATATCGAGTCCGTTGTCATCATTGTCAATCACATTGAGAACGATGACCCCTTCCGCATGGCTCAGGACGTTGGTAATAAATATGGTGTAGGGCGCAACGACCGAGGACTGATGGTGGTGGTAGGATATCAGGACCACAGCATCAACATTTCGCCAGGACGCGGTTTGGAAGGCGACCTGACCGATGTAGAGTGCCGTCACCTGCAACAAGAATACGTCATACCAGCCATGCGGGCAGAACTGCCCGACAGCGGTATGCTGTATCTGACGGAAGCTATCTATGCCACGATGCAGAAGAAAGACCTGCCCGAAATGTCATCGCTATCCAGCAAAGATGAAGGCATTGATGAAGAGATGGCTACCACCATCGGCATGTACTTTATGTTCTTCATCGCCTGGTGCGTGTTCTTCCTGCGTCTTAACAGCAAATACCAATGGCTGACGCTGGTGGGTATGACCTATATCCGTTCTAACCCCTTCATCGACACCTATTCTGGCGGAGGCTCCTTTGGCGGAGGCGGTGGCCACAGCTCTTGGGGCGGTGGCGGAGGCTTCAGCGGAGGCAGTTTCGGAGGCGGAAGCTTCGGTGGCGGCGGTGCCACTTCACGATGGTAAACAAAATAACAACTAAAATATTTTAGCATTATGAAACTCAGTAAAGGAATTATCGCAATTATCGCAGTCATTGCCATCGTCTTCGTGATTGGCTCATGGGCTGCAAGTGCTTACAATTCGATGGTTGGCGTTCAGGAGCAGGCTACTACCGCACTCGCCAACGTCCAGTCAACCTATCAGCGTCGTGCCGACCTGATTCCTAACCTCGTGGAGACCGTCAAGGGTTATGCTGCTCATGAGAAACAGACGTTGGAAGATGTGGTTGCAGCACGTTCGAAGGCTACCTCTATCACGCTCGACCCAGCAAATATGACTCCCGAAAAGCTGAAGGAATTCCAGCAGGCTCAGGGCGAACTGGGCAGTGCACTGGGACGCTTGATTGCCATCCAGGAGAATTATCCCGATCTGAAAGCGAATGAGAACTTCAAAGACTTGCAGGTTCAACTGGAAGGTACTGAGAATCGTATCAACGAGGCTCGCAACAAATACAATCAGGCTGTGCAGACCTACAATGTAGAGATTCGTTCGTTCCCCAAAAACATCTTTGCCGGACTCTTCGGCTTTGACAAGATGAATAAGTTTGAAGCTGAAGCTGGTGCAGAAAAGGCTCCACAGGTTAAATTCTAAATCATCACTATGGACAATCGTTATATGATGCGCGGTGTCAGTGCCGCCAAAGAAGACGTTCATAACGCCATCAAGAATATCGACAAGGGTATCTTCCCCCAAGCATTCTGTAAGATTATACCAGACATTCTTGGCGGCGACCCTGAATACTGCAACATTATGCATGCTGACGGGGCTGGTACCAAATCGTCGCTTGCTTATATGTACTGGAAAGAGACGGGCGACCTCTCCGTATGGAAAGGTATTGCCCAGGATGCTATCGTGATGAATACTGACGACCTGCTCTGCGTAGGTGCTGTGGATAACATCCTTGTGTCAAGCACCATCGGGCGCAACAAGATGTTGATTCCCGGCGAAGTCATCTCTGCTATTATCAATGGTACCGACGAGCTGTTGGCAGAACTGCGTGAGATGGGCATCGGAATCTATCCTACCGGTGGTGAGACGGCTGACGTGGGCGACCTGGTTCGCACCATCATTGTCGATTCTACGGTTACCTGCCGTATGAAGCGTGCAGACGTGATTGATAATGCCAACATCCGCCCTGGTGATGTTATCGTAGGTTTGTCAAGTACCGGACAAGCCACATACGAGAAGCGTTATAATGGCGGTATGGGTTCGAACGGACTGACCTCTGCCCGTCATGATGTCTTTGCCAAATATCTGGCAGAGAAATATCCTGAGAGCTACGACCATGCAGTGCCCGACGAGTTGGTTTATAGTGGCAAGTACGAACTGACGGCGCAGTATGATTCGACGGAATCGAATCACACGCTGCCTAACATGGGGCAACTGGTGCTCTCTCCTACCCGCACCTACGCTCCAGTCATCAAGCGACTGCTCGACGAACTGCGTCCAGAGATTCATGGAATGGTGCACTGTACGGGTGGTGCTCAGACCAAGGTGCTCCACTTTGTCAATGACAACTGTCACGTCGTGAAGGACAACATGTTCCCTGTTCCCCCACTCTTCCATGCTATTCACGAATGTTCAGGTACGGATTGGCGCGAGATGTATCAGGTGTTCAATATGGGTCATCGTATGGAAATCTATGTTCGTCCTGAAGTTGCCGAACAGGTGATTGCACTATCTAAGTCTTTCAACATCGACGCACAGGTTGTGGGCCGAATTGAGGAAGGTAAAAAGAGCCTCACGATTAAGAGCGAATTCGGAACTTTTGAATATTAGCAATGGCTGTCATAGAGATAACCTCCCTATCCCATGCGGGCGTTGAGATTTTCAGTTCTCTCACGGAAGCTCAGTTACGCAACCGCAAGGAACAGGAAAAAGGAATCTTCATCGTAGAGAGTCCGAAGGTTATCCGAGTGGCACTGGATGCCGGCTATCAGCCTGTATCACTGCTTTGCGAACGAAAACATATAGATGGGGATGCCTCTGACATCGTGCAACGGTGTGGGGATATCCCCATCTTTACTGGTGAGCGCGAACTGCTTGCCAACCTGACAGGTTATACGCTTACCAGGGGTGTGCTATGTGCGATGCGCCGACCTGCCTGTAAGCCTCTTTCAGATATCTGTCAGCATGCCCGTCGTATCGTAGTGATAGACGGTGTGGTGGATACCACCAATATAGGAGCCATATTCCGTTCGGCAGCAGCATTAGGTATTGATGCAGTCCTGTTGACCACGAATTCCTGCGACCCCTTGAATCGTCGCGCTGTCAGAGTTTCAATGGGTTCTGTCTTCTTAGTGCCTTGGACATGGATAGATACCGATATCCGTCAACTGCATGCGTATGGCTTCAAGACTCTGGCGATGGCACTGACAGACAATTCCATTCCTCTTGATGACCCTCAACTGAAACAAGAAGAACGGCTGGCTATCGTAATGGGAACGGAAGGTGACGGACTGCCTAAAGAGACGATTGCTGATGCCGACTATGTGGTGCGGATTCCTATGGCTCATGGTGTTGACTCCTTGAATGTTGCTGCTGCATCAGCTATCGCTTTCTGGGAGTTAGCAAGGAAATAAATAAGAGATTCTTTTGGTTTTCTTCTCACTTATTCGTACCTTTGCACCCAATATGGAGAATAACAGTATTTTACAGAAACTCGACGGACTGGAAGCACGCTTCGAGGAGGTGTCAACACTGATTACCGACCCCAATGTGATTGCCGACCAAAACCGCTTCGTCAAACTCACCAAGGAGTACAAGGATTTGGGCGACATCATGGATGCCCGCAAGCGCTATATTGCTTGTCTGAACAGCATCAAGGAGGCAAAGGATATCCTTGCCAACGAGGATGATGCCGAGATGAAGGAAATGGCTCGTGAAGAACTGGCAGAAAACGAAGCACTGCAACCCAAATTGGAGGAAGAAATCAAGATAGCCTTGATTCCTAAGGATCCTGAAGATGCTAAGAACGTGCAGATGGAGATTCGTGCAGGAACTGGTGGCGACGAGGCAGCCCTCTTTGCCGGCGACTTGTTCAAGATGTATAAGAGCTTCTGCGAGTCTAAGGGTTGGACAGTGGCTATCACGAGCGTGAGCGAAGGTGCCGTTGGCGGTTTTAAGGAAATTGATTTTGCCGTATCAGGTGCTGATGTCTATGGCACGCTGAAATATGAGTCAGGTGTTCATCGCGTACAGCGTGTACCTGCTACCGAGACACAGGGACGTATGCATACCTCTGCTGCTACTGTTGCTGTTTTGCCCGAGGCCGATAAGTTTGAAGTGCATATCAATGAGGGTGAAATCAAGTGGGATACCTTCCGCAGTTCAGGTGCCGGTGGCCAGAACGTGAACAAAGTGGAATCGGGTGTTCGTCTGCGCTATATGTGGAAGAACCCTAATACGGGGGAAACGGAAGAAATCCTGATTGAATGTACAGAAACCCGTGACCAGCCAAAGAATAAAGAGCGTGCCCTCTCGCGTCTATATACCTTTATATATGATAAGGAGCACCAGAAGTATATGGACGATATCGCCTCACGCCGTAAGACACTGGTATCTACCGGTGACCGTTCGGCAAAGATTCGTACCTACAACTTCCCGCAGGGACGCGTGACAGACCATCGCATTGGCTATACTACCCATGACCTTCAAGGCTTCTTAGGTGGTGACATCCAGCCTATGATCGATGCCCTCACCGTTGCCGAGAATGCTGAACGAATGAAAGAAACAGAACTCTAAAGTTTGATAATATGGACTGGAAAAAATTCTGGGCACCTATGCGCCAAGAAATGAGGAAAGACCAGATGTGGCCTGCCATTATCGCATCTTTTGGCATTATTCCTTCAAATTATTTTGCCAAAGAGATACCTAGTATTTGGGTAAGTTGGGGGCTTCTTTTAATCTGGTTTGGTATTGTCTATTTCTTTTATTTAGTATATCTATACTTTAAAAAATAATTATGAATAGAAAAGAACTTATACAACAAATCAAGGAGAAGCAGTCGTTTCTCTGCGTAGGTCTGGATACAGACATCAACAAGATTCCTCAGTGCATCATTGATGAAGCTAAGGCAAAGGATGGTGATGATTATATTTTCAGAGCCCTTTGCGAGTTTAACGCTCTTATTATCGATGCAACAGCTCCCTATTGTGTAGCCTACAAGCCAAACCTGGCTTTCTACGAGGCGTATGGTGTTGATGGCATTCTGGCTTTCGAAGCCACCGTCGATTATCTGAAAGAAGAATATCCCAACCACTTCATCATTGCCGATGCCAAACGTGGGGATATTGGCAACACTTCGAAGATGTATGCCAAGACATTCTTTGAGGAGTATGATGTCGATGCACTGACCGTTGCTCCCTATATGGGTGAGGATTCGGTCACTCCTTTCCTCGGTTATGACGATAAGTGGGTCATCCTGTTGGCGCTGACTTCCAACAAAGGCTCTTACGATTTCCAGTTGACAGAGGATAAAGATGGCGAGCGTCTGTTTGAGAAGGTGCTGAAGAAATCGCAGGAATGGGGTAACGACGAAAACATGATGTATGTCGTTGGTGCTACCCAGGGACAGATGTTTGAGGATATCCGTAAGGTTGCCCCCAACCATTTCCTGTTAGTTCCAGGCGTTGGAGCCCAAGGTGGTTCGCTTCAGGAAGTCTGCAAATACGGTATGACGAAAGACTGCGGACTGCTGGTTAATTCTTCTCGCGGCATCATCTATGCCAGCAATGGTGAAGACTTTGCAGAAGTTGCTGCTCAGAAAGCCAAGGAATTGCAAGAGCAGATGGCTGAAGAAATAAAAAACAGAATGTAATAAGGTAAGAAGTAATACTTTTTACTCCAACGGTTTTACGAAGCGCATCTCACGAAGGATGCGCTTTTGTCTTTTCAGCACATAACTACTCGGACGTGCTGAATTAAACTTTCTGGGATTGGGCAGGGTTGCTGCAATCAGTGCACACTGGGCTTTGGTGAGTTTGGAGGCTGTCGTTTGGAAATGCCATTCAGCCACAGCATCAGCTCCATAGATACCCTCCCCCATTTCTATCGAGTTCAGATAGACTTCCATGATGCGCTGTTTGGACCACATCAATTCTATCAATACCGTAAAATATACCTCAAAGCCCTTGCGTACCCAAGAACGACCAGGCCACAGGAAAACATTCTTGGCTGTCTGCTGACTGATGGTCGAAGCTCCTAATTTACGTTTCTCGGGATGTTTTATATTTCGGATAGCAGCATGCTCTATGGCTTTATAATCAAAACCGTGATGTTCCAGGAAACGTGCATCTTCACTGCCCATGACAGCAAGGGAGAGTGAAGGAGATATCTCCTCGTAAGGCACCCAGTGATGATGAAGCGTCAGTTCCCTACCCTCTGATATCTGTTCACCCAAACGGATAAACATCAATGGAGTGAACCATACCGGCACCCAACGCAAGACTATAACAGAAAGGATAGTGGAGGCGAAAAATGCCACCACTATCCACAAAAGAAATCTCTTAATCTTATGCAGTAACGCTTTCATTTACTGCAATGTACCAGCTTCAGCCTTCTGGATCATCTCCTTGCTGGCATACATGTAAACCTCTACACGACGGTTCTGCTGACGTCCGGCAGCTGTTGAGTTGTCGGCAACAGGATTGGTAGAACCCTGACCCTCTACACTCTTAATCTGCTTGCCCTGAACACCGCAAGAACGGAGATAGCTGCTCACACTATTAGCACGGTTTACTGACAGAGGCTGGTTGATAGCGTCAGTACCAGTGTTGTCAGTATGACCGATAATAGCTACGTCACAATCCTGGTTAGAATTAAGAACGCGAGCAAACTCAGCCAGAGAATTCTTAGCACTGGTGCTGAGGTCAGCCTTACCAGTAGCAAACAGGATACCAGAATCGAAAGTTACCTTTACGGCATCCAGACCATTGGTGTCCTTCACGGTCTCTACCTGAGCATTCTCTACCTGCTGAGCAGCCTTCTTAGCCTTATCCATCTTCTTACCGATAATAGCACCAGCACCTGCACCTACTGCACCGCCTACTGCTACACCTACAGCAGTGTTACCTGCAATAGCACCGATAATACCACCTAACAAGGCACCGCCACCGGCACCGATACCTGCACCCTTCTGGGTGTTGTTACATGCGAAGAGCATTCCAACGCAGAGTAACAGAGAAATAATTTTTGTCTTCATATCTACATTTCATTTAAAAATGATAATAATTTGTGGCAAAGATACAAAATAATTGATAATAATTTCGTAATTTTGCAGCAAATTTTGAAAAATATAAGATTTTTATGGCAAAAGAACTCAAAGAAATGACTAAAAGAGCTGACAACTATAGTCAGTGGTATAACGATCTTGTGGTAAAGGCCGACCTTGCTGAGCAGTCTGCCGTACGCGGTTGTATGGTCATCAAGCCCTATGGTTATGCTATTTGGGAGAAGATGCAACAGCAACTTGACAAGATGTTTAAGGAAACTGGTGCTCAGAACGCTTATTTCCCTTTGCTGATTCCAAAATCATTCCTCAGCCGTGAGGCCGAACATGTAGAAGGTTTCGCCAAGGAGTGTGCAGTGGTTACTCACTACCGCTTGCGCGCTAAGGAAGACAAGAGTGGCGTAGAAGTTGACCCAACGGCAAAGTTGGAAGAGGAACTCATTGTACGCCCTACTTCTGAGACCATTATCTGGAACACCTATAAAAACTGGATTCACTCTTGGCGCGATCTGCCCTTGATGTGCAATCAATGGTGTAACGTGATGCGTTGGGAAATGCGCACCCGTCCTTTCCTCCGCACCTCCGAGTTCCTTTGGCAGGAGGGTCATACCGCCCATGCTACCAAAGAGGAAGCCGAGGCTGAAGCACAGAAGATGCTTGGCGTCTATGCCAAGTTTGCTGAAGAGTGGATGGCTGTTCCTGTACTGCAGGGTGTGAAGAGCGAGACGGAGCGTTTTGCCGGTGCTCTTGATACCTATACCATCGAAGCCATGATGCAGGACGGTAAGGCGCTGCAGAGTGGTACCTCACACTTCCTCGGACAGAATTTTGCCAAGGCCTTCGAGGTTACTTATTTAAATAAGGAGAATAAACCAGAATACGTTTGGGCTACCTCTTGGGGCGTATCTACCCGACTCATCGGTGCCCTGATTATGACGCACTCGGATGACAACGGTTTGGTATTACCTCCACGCTTGGCTCCTATCCAGGTGGTTATCATCCCTATCGCCAATAAACCCGAACAGCTGGAACAGGTCAATCAGGAAGTTACACCTATTATAAATAAATTGCGCGAAAAGGGCATCAGTGTGAAGTTCGACGATACCGACAACAAGCGTCCAGGCTTCAAGTTTGCCGATTACGAATTGAAAGGTGTTCCTGTGCGTTTGGTCATCGGAGCTCGCGATTTAGAGAATGGCACCATCGAAGTGATGCGTCGCGATACTTTGGAAAAGGAAACCCGTCCACTGGAGGGTATTGCAGAATATGTAGAACAATTATTAGAGGATATTCAGAAGAACATCTTCGAGAAAGCCCGTAAATTCCGCGACGAGCACGTCTATGAATGCGATAACTACGAAGAGTTCAAGGAGCGTGTAAAGGACGGCGGATTCTTCCTCTGTCACTGGGATGGAACTGCCGAGACCGAGGCACAAATCAAGGAAGAGACACAAGCCACTATCCGTTGCGTGCCTTTTGCCTACGAACAGACTCCTGGTGTTGACATGGTTAGTGGTAAACCCGCTAAACACCGTGTTATTATAGCCCGCAGCTATTAATATTTTGCATAAAATCAATGATTTACGAAAACTTTCGCCCAAAACATTTTGTGATGAGCGAAAGTTTTTGTAATTTTGCAGCCGATTTGCGGTTTTATGCCGCAATATAGTTCACATAAAGTCTAACTTTATTAATTTTACAAACAAATTTAAATTATGTCAGAATTAACAAAGAACGTCCAGCCATTGAACGACTTCAATTGGGAAGAGTTTGAAAATGGTATGGTAGCCAACGTCAGCAAGGAAGAACTTGACAAGGCGTATGATGAAACACTGAACAAAGTAAGTGAGCATCAGGTTGTCGATGGTACTGTTATCAGCGTCGACAAGAAAGAGGTAGTCGTAAGCATCGGCTACAAGAGCGATGGTATTATCCCCGCTTCTGAATTCCGTTACAACCCCGACCTGAAGGTTGGTGATACCGTTGAGGTTTATGTAGAGAATGCAGAGGATAAGAAGGGACAACTCGTTCTCTCACACAAGAAGGCTCGTCTCTCTAAGAGCTGGGATCGTGTTAACGCAGCTCTCGACAACGAGGAAATCGTTCAGGGTTACATCAAGTGCCGCACGAAGGGCGGTATGATTGTTGACGTATTTGGCATTGAGGCCTTCTTGCCTGGTAGCCAGATTGACGTTCACCCCATACGCGACTACGACCAGTTCGTAGGCACCACCATGGACTTCAAGATTGTGAAGATCAATCAGGAGTTCCGCAATGTAGTAGTTTCTCACAAGGCTCTTATCGAAGCTGAGTTGGAAGCACAGAAGAAAGAAATCATCGGCAAGCTTGAGAAGGGTCAGATTCTCGAAGGTACTGTTAAGAACATCACTTCTTACGGTGTATTCGTTGACCTCGGCGGTGTTGACGGACTCATCCATATCACCGACCTTTCTTGGGGCCGCGTAGACGATCCTCATAAGGTAGTTGAGCTCGACCAGAAGATCAATGTTGTTATTCTCGACTTCGACGACGAGAAGAAGCGCATTGCCCTCGGTCTGAAGCAGCTCACTCCACATCCTTGGGATGCTTTGGATGCCAACCTGAAGGTAGGCGACCACGTAACTGGTAAGGTTGTTGTTATTGCCGACTATGGTGCATTTGTTGAGATTCAGCCAGGTGTTGAGGGTCTCATCCACGTTTCTGAGATGTCATGGAGCCAGCATCTGCGTTCAGCTCAGGAGTTCCTGAAGGTTGGCGACGAGGTAGAGGCTGTAGTTTTGACTCTCGATCGCGACGAGCGCAAGATGTCTCTGGGTATCAAGCAGTTGAAGGAAGACCCATGGGAGGCTATCGAAGTGAAATATCCTGTTGGAAGCAAGCATACTGCTAAGGTTCGCAACTTCACCAACTTCGGTGTATTTGTTGAATTGGAAGAAGGTGTTGACGGTCTGATTCACATCAGCGACCTCTCTTGGACTAAGAAGGTTAAGCATCCTTCTGAGTTCACTCAGGTTGGTGCAGAGATTGATGTTATCGTTCTCGACATCGACAAGGAGAACCGTCGTCTGTCTCTTGGCCACAAGCAGCTTGAGGATAATCCTTGGGATGTATTCGAGGCTAAGTACACTGTTGGTTCTATCCACGAGGGTAAGATTATCGAGTTGCTCGAGAAGGGTGCTGTTGTATCACTCGACAAGGATGTTGAGGGCTTCGCTACTCCAAAGCACCTCGTGAAGGAAGATGGTTCACAGGCTCAGCTTGGTGAGACTCTGCCATTCAAGGTTATCGAGTTCAACAAGGATTCTAAGCGTATCATCCTCTCTCACAGCCGTACCTTTGAGGATCCTCAGCGTGAGGAGAAGAAGGCAGCTGCTAAGAAGACACGCGCTGCTAAGAAGGACGAAGCTCCAAAGATTGAGAATGTTGCAGCCAGCACAACACTGGGTGACCTCGACGTTCTTGCAAATCTGAAGGCACAAATGGAAAAGGGTGAGGAATAATCCCCCACTCTTTCCACCTATATAATATAGGGCTGCATCCGAAAGAATGCAGCCCTAATTATTTGCCCTAAAATTTAATCTTAAAAGGGAAGGTCGTCGGTGCTACCGTCACCAGCGGGTTCTTGTGCAGGAGGGAATGGAGCCTCTGCAGACTGTGGTGGGAATGGAGTAGCCTGAGGTGCTGCCTGAGGAGCAGCAGCAGGAGCTACAGCGCCACGAGTCACGTTATAGGCACGGATTTCATTAAACCAACGTCCATTATACTCATGGGCATCAATATCAAAACTAACAGTTACATCTTCACCATTTTGGATGTTAAACTGTTTGATACGATCCTCTCCGAATATACGAAACACACACTTACGTGGGTATTGCCCAGGTACTTCAATCACATATTCCTGCGACATCCAAGGATTACCTGTGCGTGATGATACACCACTGTTAGCCGGTAAGACGGCAATAATTTTTCCTGTTAATTCCATAATAATTTATACGTTATAATATGTTGATTTTACGTTTCAGATTGCGAAATTACGAAAAATACTTTTAATTTGAGAATATTTTACGGAATATTTTTGCATTTGACCAAGTATTTTTGTATTTTTGTGGTCAATTTACAGGACTTAAAATAATTAAATAAAATACTCATGAGATTTACAGTATCAAGCACTGCGCTCAGCAGCAAACTCAATGCTCTATCAAGAGTCATTAACAGCAAGAATTCCTTGCCTATCTTAGCAGATTTTCTGTTCGACATCCAAGACAATGTTCTTTATCTTACTGCATCCGACAGTGAGAATGTGATGAAGACACAAATCGAATTAACAGAGAGCGACGACAATGTTCGATTTGCCATTGGTAACCACGACCTGCTTGAGGCAGTCAAAGGTTTTTCTGAGCAGCCAATCACATTCGATGTTAATTTGCAAGAGAATATCGCTAAAATCAATTATCAAAACGGTTTATTCTCACTGCCTATTGAGAACGCTGATGAATACCCACAGCCTCAGTCGGTAGCCGACAATGCCAATGTTATTACCATTTCCAGTAACATCTTGTCTGAGAATCTTAACCGCACACTTTTCGCCACAGCTCAAGACGAACTTCGTCCTGTGATGAATGGTGTCTATTTCGACCTGACTCCTGAATGCCTCGCCATTGTGGCTTCTGATGGACACAAACTGGTTCGCAACAAAATCTTTACGATTCATAGTGACCAGCCCGCATCATTTGTGTTACCCAAGAAGCCTGCGGCTTTGCTGAAGAATCTTCTGCAAAAGGATGGTGGTGATGTAGAAATTCGTTTTGACGAGCGCAATGCTCGCATTAGCTATGGCGATGGTGAGATTATCTGTCGCCTCATTGAGGGACGCTACCCCAACTACAACTCGGTAGTTCCACAGAACAATCCCAATATCCTGACGATTGACCGTGTAGGACTCTTGTCAGCCCTCCGTCGTGTTCAGCCATTTGCCAACGACTCCAGCAATTTGATTCGTTTCCATGTCGAAAATGGTATGCTACAGTTGGATGCACAAGACTTTGATTTCTCAAAGACGGCTACCGAACGGATTTCATGCGACTACAATGGAACAGCTATGAGCATTGGTTTTAAAGGTGCTTCGTTTATCGAAATTCTGAGCAACTTCGATTGTGCTGAAGTCATTGTCAAGTTGGCTGACCCCAGTCGTGCCGGACTTGTTCTGCCCTCAGAACAGCCAGAGAACCAGGATGTGCTGATGTTGATGATGCCTATGCTTCTCAACGACTGATTTCAATCAGTGCATGAACACCGTTTTTTATCATTTAAGTTATGAAACTGAAATTACAGAGACCTCTTGTAATATTTGATTTGGAGACCACGGGCCTTGACTTAGTCAAGGACCGTGTCATTCAAATATCCTTTATCAAAGTTTTTCCTGACGGACGCGAAGAGCGTGGCAACTACCTGATTAATCCCGAGAAGCCTATTCCCGAGATGGTAGAGCAACTGACAGGAATCACCAACGATGATGTGAAGGATAAACCTACCTTTAAGCAAATGTCTCAACAGCTGAATCAAGTGTTCAGTGGCAGTGATATTGCAGGCTATAATTCCAATAATTTTGATGTTCCCCTACTCGCTGAAGAGTTTCTGCGTGCTGGCATTGATTTTGACTTCTCGAAAGCCCGTCTGATTGATGCTTGTGCTATTTTCAGAAAGATGGAACGTCGTAATCTGGCAGCTGCCTACAAATTCTACTGTGGACGTAAGATGGAGGAAGATTTCACAGCCCACCGTGCTGACGAAGATACGGAAGCCACTTATCGTGTGCTGCAAGGACAATTGGACATGTACACTCCAGAACGTCAGGAAGAAGAAGATCGCATTCTGCAGAATGACGTTCAATTCCTGGCTGATTTCTCGAAATCCAATAATAATATTGATTTCGCTGGTCGCATCATCATGGGCGACTTGCTTGACAGAACAGGACATGCAGTACTTGACAAAGATGGTAATCCTGTCAAAACAGAACTCTTCAACTTTGGAAAGTACAAGGGACAACCTGTGGCTCAGGTGTTGCGCAACGACCCTGGCTACTATAGTTGGATCCTCAATGGCGATTTTACCTATAATACAAAACAAGTACTCACGCGCATACGCTTGCGTGAGAGTCAAATGAACAGATAAACTCCTATGCTCAAAGGCAAAAAGATCGTTTTGGGAATCACAGGCTCTATTGCAGCCTATAAGTCGTGCTATATCATCCGCGGCCTCATCAAGGCGGGTGCAGAAGTGCAGGTTGTCATCACCCCTGCAGGCAAGGAGTTTATAACGCCTATCACCCTTTCAGCACTCACACAGAAGCCCGTAATCAGCGACTTCTTCTCACAGCGTGATGGTACATGGCACTCTCATGTATCATTGGGACTGTGGGCTGATGCCATGCTGATAGCCCCCTGCACAGCTTCTACACTGGGCAAGATGGCTCATGGCGTGGCCGACAATATGCTGATTACCACCTACTTGTCGATGAAAGCCCCTGTGTTCATTGCTCCCGCGATGGATCTTGACATGTACCGCCACCCCACCACACAGGATAATCTCCGCAAACTGCAATCATTCGGTAATCAAGTCATTGAGCCGCAGAGTGGTTTCCTCGCTTCCGGTTTGGAGGGTAAAGGACGTATGGAGGAACCCGAACGTATTGTAGAGTATCTGGACAACTATTTCGAGAAGAAGGACTTAACAGGTAAGAAAATAATGATTACCGCCGGTCCTACTTATGAAAAGATAGACCCTGTACGTTTTATCGGCAACTACAGTAGTGGTAAGATGGGCTTTGCCTTGGCTGAAGAATGTGCCCGCCGTGGTGCTGATGTACAGTTGATAGCCGGTCCGGTGTCATTAACGGCGAATCATCCTAACATCCATCGCACGGATGTGGAAAGTTGTGAGCAGATGTATGAGGTTGCCACAAAGGTATATGCTGATAGCGATGCCGCCATTCTGTGTGCTGCTGTTGCCGACTTCCGTCCGGCTACCGTAGCCAGTCAGAAAATCAAGCGTGAAGGCGACGAGCTTGTCGTCCGCCTCCAACCTACTTACGACATTGCTGCTGCCCTTGGTCAAATGAAGCGTGCAGACCAGCGTCTCATAGGATTTGCCCTTGAGACCAACGATGAACAGCAAAACGCCAAGGATAAACTGGAGCGCAAGAACTTAGACTTCATTGTTCTTAACTCCTTGCGCAACGAGGGCACTTGTTTCCAGTCTGACCAGAATCAGATCAGTATCATCACGCGCGACGGACAGCAAGACTATCCACGCAAACCGAAGTGTGATGTTGCTCGTGACATCATCGACCAATTAGTGTGCCGCTTATGAAACGTATCGTCTGGCTCGCTCTTGTATCTCTCCTTCCATTCTGCCTGCAAGCACAGGAACTGAATGCCAAGGTAACCATCAATCATGCCCAGATACAAGGCACAGACGCCAGCGTTTTCGAGACGTTAAAGCAGTCACTGGAACAGCTTCTCAACGACCGTCAATGGACTGATTATCAGTTCCAAAAGCACGAACGCATAACGTGCAACTTTAATATCACGGTTACTAAATACGACAAGACGACCAACCGTTTTGAGTGTTCGGCTATGATTCAGGCCAACCGTCCTGTTTACTACTCTACTTATACCACCACCTTATATAATAATAAGGACGATGACTTCCATTTCGACTATCAGCAGTACGACCAACTGAATTTCCAGGAGGATATCATCGACAACCAACTGACAGCGCTCTTTGCCTATTATGCCTACCTTATCATCGGACTGAATCTCGACAGCTTTTCACCACTTGGAGGTACTGACGTACTACAACGCTGTCTGAATCTGGTCAATAATACGCAGAACCTCGGTTTCCCCGGCTGGAAGGCATTCGAAACCAGTCGCAACCGCTTTGCCATTATCAACGACTATCTCGACGAACCCATGCGTCCTATGCGCCAATTGCAGTACGACTACTATCGTACGGGGCTCGACGAGATGAGTACCAATGCTGAGCGCGGGCGCACGCATATCACTACAGCCCTGCAGAATCTCAAACAAGCCCACGAGAATAAACCACTCTCGCTGTTACCGCAGATATGGACTGACTATAAGCGCGACGAACTGGCCAACATCTATAAGGGCAAGGGTACGCAGAAAGAGAAACAGGAAGTCTATGACCTGCTTTTCAATATCAATGCATCCCAAAGCAACGCGTGGGATGAGATTAAGAAGTAAGATGTTAAAACCATTATGCTGAAACAATTATATATCAAGAACTTTACCCTGATTGACGAACTCGACATTGAGTTCCACACCGGTTTCTCTGTGATTACAGGTGAAACGGGTGCCGGTAAGAGTATCATTCTTGGAGCCATTGGATTGTTGTTGGGACAACGGGCTGATTCTAAAACCATTAAGCAAGGAGCTGACCGTTGCATCATTGAAGCCCACTTCGATCTGAGCCGCTACAGTTTACAAAACTTTTTCACTGATAATGATATCGACTATGATGCCACTGACTGCATCATCCGCCGCGAACTGACCAGTGCCGGCAAGAGTCGTGCTTTTGTCAACGACACCCCCGTCAGTCTCGCTATGCTTAAGGAATTAGGCGATATGCTCGTGGACGTGCATTCGCAGCACCAGAATCTGCTCTTGGGCAAACAAGACTTCCAGTTGGAGGTTATCGACACCCTGGCCAATGCCCATGAGGCTTTGAACACCTATCAGCAGTCGTTTACGTCCTATCACGATAAGCAGCGAGAATTGGAACAGATGCAGCAGGAGATAGAGCGCAATCGCCAGAATCAGGATTTCCTTCAATTCCAATACGATGAACTCACCAACGCCCAACTGGCAGCCGGTGAGCAGGAAGAGTTGGAACAGACGCACGAGACGATGGCACATAGCGAGGACATCAAGACAGCCCTCTATGAAGCACAGACCCATCTCACTGCCGACGAACAGGGCATTCTTCCTCAGTTGCGCAAGTCTATTTCTGCACTCAGTAGTATTGCTAAGGTTTACTCCACTACAACAGATTGGGTTGAACGTTTGGAATCTTGTCAAATCGAACTCAAGGATATTGCCCAGGATGTTGATGACCATTTGGAGCGTATTGATTTCGACCCACAGGAGTTGGAGCGTATCAGTGAACGACTGGACCGTCTCTACGACCTCGAAAAGAAATACCATGCTGAAAGTGTAAGCGAACTCATCCAACAGCGTGACTTGCTGAAACAGCAACTCTCGCAGATGGAGAATAGTGACGAGGCACTGTCTGTCCTGCGCACCGAACTTTCAGCCCTTCAGGAGCAATGTCAGAAACAGGCAGACCGCCTGACGAAGATGCGCCAGCAATCTGCTAAACAGATTGAGCGCCAGATGACAGAACGTCTTGTACCACTGGGTATGCCTCACGTACGGTTTGAAGTACACATGGAAAAAGGTGAATTGCGACGCGACGGACAGGACAACATCTCCTTCCTTTTCAGTGCCAACACCTCCAGTCCCCTTCAACCTATTTCTCAGGTAGCTTCCGGTGGTGAGATAGCCCGTGTCATGCTCGCCCTCAAAGCCATGATCAGCGGTGCAGTCAAACTGCCTACCATTATATTCGACGAGATAGATACAGGTGTCAGTGGTAAGATAGCCGAACGCATGGCTGATATCATGCGCGAAATGGGCAATCAGGACCGCCAGGTCATCTCTATTACCCACCTCCCTCAGATAGCGGCATTAGGTACCACCCACTACCGTGTCAGTAAGCAAGAGAGTGCTTCCGGCACCATCAGTCGCATGCAGTTGCTTTCACCCGAAGAGCGTATTCACGAGATTGCCCAGATGCTGAGTGGCAGTGATGTTTCTGCCGCTGCTATCGAAAATGCTAAAGAACTTTTGAAAGTTGAAAATTAAAACGATTATGAAACGTATCCTAATAGTATTCCAGTTCCTTTTGTTTACCCTACTTCCCATGTCCGCACAGTCGTGGGCAGGCAAACAGGGTAAGTCCATGCTTACAGTGAAGACTTTTTCTGCTGACGGTCAGTTATTAGCCAGCAGCACTGGTTTCTTTGTGGGCAGTAACGGCGAGGCTGTCAGCACCTTTGCCCCTTTCATCGGTGCCCAGCGTGCTATTGTCATTGATTCACAGGGCAAAGAATTTGCCGTGGAAGAAATCATCGGAGCCAACGAAACCTACGATGTAGCCAAGTTCCAGACTGCTGCCCGTAAGACGCAGGCTCTCCCCATAGCCACATCAGCTGCCACAGGTACCAATATCTGGCTCATGCCCTACACCGTCAACAAGCAGCCTCAGTGCGTGGCTGGCACCGTGAAGAGTGTTGAGACATTCTCAGAAACCTATCAGTACTACACGCTGAATCTCAACATCCAAGACAGTCAGGTTAGCAGCCCCATTCTGGATCAGGACGGTGCTGTTGTCGGTATCGTACAACCTTCTGCAGACGGACAGAATGGTGTGGCTTATGCTGTCAGTGCCCGTTTCGCCAACGATCTGAAGACCAGTAGCATGGCTGTCAACGACCCGGTACTTCGTCAGACATCCATCCCTGTTGCATTGCCCAATGATGCCAAGGATGCCACTGTGGCGCTGTTCTTAGCCTCTTCTACACTGAATGAGACGCAATATGCCAACCTCATCGACCGTTTCGTCCGTAAATTCCCCAACGTCCCCGATGGCTATATCAATCGTGCCCGTCTCTCCACCTCTAAGGGTCGTTATAGTGCTGCTGAAGATGATATGCAACAGGCTGTCAAGGTGGGAGGCAATAGTGACGATGTCCACTATCAGTATGCCGACCTCATTTATCAGAAAGAACTCTATCAGAGCGACCAGCCTTTCGATGCTTGGAATCTCGACAAGGCTTTCAGTGAATCGCAGGAAGCCTACCGCATCAATCCAATGTCCGTCTATCTCCAGCAACAAGCACAAATCCGTTTTGCCCAGGCCCGTTATGACGAGGCATATACGCTTTACGAGCAACTCACCCATACCGATTTGCGCAGTGCTGATATTTTCTATGCAGCCTCACAGTGCAAACAGCGTTTAGGCGATACTGATGCACAGATGGCCTTGCTCGACAGTGCTGTTAATCAGTTCTCACGTCCTTATGTCAAGACGGCAGCCCCCTATCTCTTAGCCCGTGCTCAGGCATTGACAGAAAGAGGTAAATACCGTCCTGCCGTCAACGACTTCAATGAATACGAACAGTTGATGAGTGCACAGTTGGAGGCCCCATTCTTCTACCAGCGTTCTATAGCCGAGACGGGTGGGCATTTGTATCAGCAGGCCCTGAACGACCTCAACCGTGCTATCGAGATGGCACCTTCTGAACCGATGTACCGTGCTGAGAAGGCTTCGTTGCAGGTTCGTGTCGGACAGCATAAGGAAGCCATCGCTACCGCCCAGCAACTCATTAAGATGGCGCCTGAACTGTCTGATGGCTATCTCTTCTTAGGACTTGCCCAGTGTCTCACCAATCAGAAAGCCGAAGGAGCCCGAAATCTCACCAAAGCGAAGGAATTGGGTAATGAACAAGCCCAATCTTTGATAGATAAGTACGCCAAATAACCGCGAACAGCAGGCTTTGGAAAGAAATATTAAAAAAAGTTCCGAAAAAGTTTGGTAGTTCCGTAAAAAGTGCGTACCTTTGCAACCGCAAATCAGAAATGAGGAGCCAAGGAGGTTCCGTAGCTCAACTGAATAGAGCATCTGACTACGGATCAGAAGGTTGTGGGTTTGAATCCCGCCGGAATCACAAAGTAAGAAAAATGACAAGCAATTACGCTTGTCATTTTCTCTTTTTTTATAGGCTATGTCTTTCCTCAAAACTTATCCTGAATCTGACACAGCTCTTACAACTCTTTCACTAAATCCCTGTCAGCTGGGAGCCAGTTCACGCTCTCCAGTTCCTCCTTCCGCAACCACTTGGCAGCCTCATGCTCCTTCAGTTCCAAGTGTCCACTCTCCACATGACAGAAGTAACAGTGCAACTTGAGATGAAACTGCGGGTAATCCCACTCTATCGTCTTCACGAATCGCTCAATCACGATTCTCGTTTCCAGTTCCTCCCATATCTCACGTTTCAAAGCCTCCTCAGCCATTTCCCCTGGTTCCATCTTCCCGCCAGGAAACTCCCAGTAGTCCTTGAAATCCCCATATCCACGCTGCGTGACAAATATCCGCCCCGCTGCATCATGAATAATCGCTGCTACAACCTCTATCTGTTTCATACTATTTCCTCAATTCGGGTGCAAAAGTACGAAGCTTTTCTCAAACGGCAATGGATTTGCTGAATTATTTCCCTTTTTCTTTGCCTTGAGTCTAAGATAGGCATCATGCCTGAGCAAGACTATGATTATTTTCTTCTCCAAAAATTTGCCGATGTCGGCAAAAATAACTATCTTTGTAGGCACATCGGCGTTAAAAACTTGCCGATAGCCGTAAAGACTGGTTTGCAGTAGGTGATCTTTTAGACACCTGCCTCTCTGCTCAAGACAGTTATAAAGCATTGTTGGATTATTTTAAAGTCAGCTATCAGCAGGAATGATGAATTTCAAAGTTCAAAAAAGAAATATTACGAAAATAGTAGTTGGTATATATTTGGTGATGTTTACATCAACCATTACAGCCCAGACTTCTTCCCGAACGATTAAGGAAGGAAACAGAACTATCGTGGAAGAAACCAGCAAAAGTAATTATGGTAATACATATTACCAATATTCCATAGCAGATATTTCTGAAAGGGTTGACAATATCAAAAAGAAAAAGAAGGAATTCAATTATAATGCTGAATACACGTATCCTATTTACAAGAATCAACAACTGATGAAAGATGAATATAAAAAGTTGAATAGCCTATATCATACTTGCCTCGGGAACAACAAGAAGAAATTATCGTCAAATGACATTCAATACGATGGAAAGGCTTTGATCAACGATGATGGAAGTGTTATCTGCTATAAGATTATAGCGAAAACACCTTTGATGGAATTGTTTACAGCAAAGGAATTGCTGAATATTTTTGACACCATCAATTCTTTCCGCTTTACTACTCCATTGATGAAGTATGAATCAACAGGCTATTTGGAAACGATGCTTGGCTATTTTTGACAACAACAATGTCATAGGTGTTCATCTAATCATGGGGGCATTACGTCCCCATGATTATTTTGTTATCTTGAAGCCGCAAGGGCTTTCATTTCAGCCTCTCTTCTTATTATTCTCCCTGATTCTGAATCTTGTTGAGCGAATGGCTTCTTGGGTGATAGCCATGATGGTTTGTACCTGCTTGTCAGTTTTTCCTATGGCATACAGAGTGCTCTATGCTGTTGCAGCCGACCGTCAGGTAACACGTATCACTTCTGACGATTTCGTAAGGCGTCATCACCTGAAAAATGAAGAGAAAAAGCAAAACGGTTCGCCTGCTGGTGAACTTTTTTAATGCAGAAGCGTGATGAATCATGTCCCCGTGATTCTACGTTGGCACTTTATTTCGTCTATCTCCTGCATAATGCGCTCTGTCTGCTGGAGTACATAGATGATTCTCTGATAGTGCTTAACATCCTCAAAACTGAGCGTCATGCCTTTGCGATCTTTGAGCCACTTCTGGGCGGGCTGGTAGCCTCCTATATAGAAGTTCCATGCTGATTCTGGCACACCTTCAAAGTATTGCTCGCTATTGATATAGACACGATTCTGCTCCCAGCGATAGCAGTCTATTTGCATGGTGCCACCAATGGGGAACGATGTGCCTGTCGAATGAGGCAAATCTTCCATAAGGTGCAAATGCCGTAGTTCCTCGCCCTTTTCCACTAAGTCGCGGAATTTCTCCCAGTCTGTCGGATAAGGTATGCGTGGGAAGTCAATCTTCAGGAATTCTTTGTAACGCTCGCGATACGATGGACTGTGTAGCACGGCATAAATATAATCAAAGAGGGCTTGGGGATAAAGCACACCATTGTATTCTGACGTTGGGTCAACCAACATGTTGTCATCATAGCAAGGAAGATAGTTCAAGCCTTTTGCTATCTTATCATACAATTCCTTGTTGAAATTGACAATGCGCTCTTCTTTACCCATGTTCTCCTTATAGATATAGAGAGGAAAAACACTCATGCTGTCTGATGAAGAATCTAAATAGTGTCTATCTGATATATCGTGAGACACAGAAAAATACATAGTACTTAGTTGTCTGTTTTTAGAGGTGCAAAGCAACGAAATGTTTTCTTTCTTCATATTTTTCATTACCTGCTCTCTCGCTCTTTGTACCAACTTGGTATCATAATAGATATATCGCTTGTCGAATGGACGATAAGCATAGTTCATTATCAAATTAGAATTGACGTCTGGTATTGTCGATAATAAGATTTCTCTACTTATATTGGTTAGATAATTGTCATTTCCTGTTGCTACACCAATACAATTTATCGTCATCAATTCATCTATCTTGAAACCTTTCTCGTAGTCTTCCTGTACGGAGAAGTTTTTGAAGACAAAGAAATCGTATGGTTTCTGTGGTCGCAGTTCTTTCCATTCTATATCTGTTAAACAATGATTATTCAAAAAGTCGTATTTAAAGTCACGATTTCCATATAAATCATGATGAAAAACTTTGCATGCATCATTTGAAGTAATACCTTTCTTACAGAAGATATTGATACTCACACCTTGCATAATATCAAATACATTATCATCTTTACTTCCATCTGGAGCAACTTCTTTCTTACGAGTATTACCATGAAGGTCAAGAATGTATATTTTGTCAAACACTCGCATCAATTCTTTTCGCATCTGACGATGAATTAAGCCATCTATAAAAGAATTGTTACTGATAAAAGCCAATACACCCTCGCCATTCTTCTCAATATAGTATTGTCCAAGTCTAATGAATTTAATATAATCGTCACCTAAGGGTTGAATATTACGTTCATTGAGATTCTTCTTATAATCTTCAAGCAACTTATTTATCCACTCCCCTTTATTCTGACTTGAAATACTATACGGTGGATTACCAATCATCACCATTACAGGATAATCACGTTTGATGACATTAGCTTCCGTAGCCTCACGGCTGAGCCATTGGGCAAAGAGGGTACGAGGCTCGTTGTTGCTCTCTTCGAGAGAGTTTGTCAGATAGACATGCAGACGTTTGTCTGTCTTGTGCTGATAGCCCGTTTCTGAAAGCAGCATATCGAGCTTGATATGGGCCACAGCATACGAAGCCATCAAAATTTCAAAACCATTGAGGCGAGGCAACAGGTGCTTCTCAACATATTCCTGCCAGATGCCTTGGTTGTCACGATAGCGGTCATAAATCTGATTGACCACCTCGGCAAGGAATGTGCCTGTACCTGTTGCAGGGTCAAGTATCTGTACACGATGGTATTTTTGCTTACCATGCTTCATACCATCTTTTGTCCTTTTATCCTTACTCTGCTCAATAGCCTCATCTTTCTCTATCATAGAGTAATCAGCCAAGCCATCAGGCAAGCCAAACTCCTTCTGAAGAATCTCGTCAACAGCCCTCACAATAAAACCTACAACAGGCTGAGGCGTGTACCAGACACCTTTCGACTTGCGCAACTTGGGATTGTATTCTGAAAGGAAGTCCTCGTAGAAATGAATCATGGGGTCATGGTGACGCTTGTCCTTGCTGTAGTTTGCCATCAGTTGCTTGAGGTCTGTGGCTTGGAATACCGTTACAAGGTCATCAACCACCCACGCTATGCGCTCGTCAAGGTCATTCCCTGCCAAGTTGTTGAAAATCTGACGTAGGAACGGATTGGTCTTTGGAATCAAACGGGCGGCCTCCTCACGACTAAAATTCTCTGGTGTGTCATCATGCAAACGGGCAGCAAACATACCATAAGCTATAGTCTGGGCATAGATATCAGCAAAGTCAGACTTTTTCAGTTCCTGTATCAGAATATCTTTGAAGGCTTTATACTGAGCTTGCAGATTGTCATTGTCATAACTCTGCGTCTCATCATTCATCGCTGTTTCGATAATGTTAGCCAGCAGTCGGGCTTTTCCAGCCATCAGTTTTGCCAAACGCGAAGCGGATGTGATTCGCTGGATGGCAGACACGCCCAAATGCTGAATCATGGAGAGGAATTTGTCCTCGGTTTCAGCAATACCAACAATCTTTTCGCCTTTAATTTCTGCAATCCTCACGCTGTCCACAAACTCCCCATGCTCATAAAGGTGGAAGTCCAGATAGTCTGTAAAGATGATATAGTCGAGTGCTTGCTTATAGCGGTCGAATTGCTCCTTGTGGGCATTCTTGTTACGTCCGTCCAAGTCGTTGTCGTTCACATCTTTTGCCTCCACAAAAAACACTGGCAGATGGTCTTTCTCCCGCTGAATAATATAGTCAGGTGCACCACACTCAAAATGGGCAGGTTCATTCGTTACAACCATCTTAGGCAACAGGCTCTGCAACAGGTCTTTAAGAGCAGGGCGGTAAGAATGTTCGCGAGCAAGCCCTGTCTTGTACTGTTTGTTCAGTTCGTCAATATATAGTTTCAGGCTATCTGTCTTCATATTGTTCTGATTTGAGTGTGGTAATAATCTATAATGCGTTGAAATATGCTTTTACTTTCTGTGCCATCAGTTTTCGTCTGGCCTCCAGGAATGAATGATAATCAGCAACGTCCATGTTGATAATCTCTCGCGGTATGCAGTTCTCGTCAAGATTGGCATAAAGTTCGTCCATCGACCTCATCGTAGTGTAGGCAGAATCTTTGCCTGCTTCGATGGCAGTAACAACCTCTCCGAGATACACCTTTGGGGCTTTCTTGCCTACTGCGACATTTACGGGTTTGCTGAGATAGGTGTAGTTGGCCACCTGGTTGTATTCCATCGTAGAGTTCATCTGATTGTCCTTCAGGTATTGACGTGGAAATATATGATGGATGTCGGCAGAACTTAACAGGTCACGTACTTTTGACCCTGTACTGAGGAAAGATGCATCAACACTCTTGCATTGTGCAGCCAGATAGACGTTGAAGGCGGGCGAATTACTGGCTGTAGTTTCCAGTCTCTGTACGTATGTAACATTCCAGAACGTATCAGAGAGGTTGGCCATCACCTCGTTGTAGAACACAAGGAACCCCTTTTCACGAATAGAACGCAAGTCCGACTCCATTGCTGTCTCAGGACTTGAAGCGTATCGTCCAGTCAGCACAGACATCACGTACCATTTTTGCACATAGTGAGATACTTTCAGCTTGTCGATGCTTGCATCTTTACGAAGCCTTAGGAAGAGCATATAGGCAAAGTCGAGTGCCATACGTCCCTTCACTAGTCTACTACTAATAAAGCCTGCTCCTTTCAAGCATTCTACGAACTGCTCATACAAATATTTATTAAACACATCCTTCACACCTTCTATCAGGTTAGCAAACGTCTCTTCCATGATTGCTTTTTCATAGGTTCTGCTCTCAAAGTTTCTACCATGAAGCAAGTCGGTAAGGTTCGCCATTTTGCCACGATAGTATTTTGAAGTGAACGCTATTCGCAGTACGTCATCGAATGTCTGTGCAAAGAGTTTGGTATCAGCATCTGCCAGCCATTTAATCATGGGATAATACTCTGATGCCACAAATTCTGTGTCCTTATCTATTAGGCTGATGAAATTATGATTGATGTAAAGATGGCAGAAATAGTCAATAGCCTTTCTGAGCATGTTGCCTCCAAACTCATCATCGGCGGCGATTGTTGACATCACGAAGTCTGCCTGTGTCAAAGAAGCTCCTTTGCTGTTGATACGGATAAAAATTTCCGTTACCTTATCAATAGTTAGTTCTTTATTCAGATTGATAACTCCAATAGGTGCATTTTTGATGTCTCGTACTCGTTCTAAGAGGGCATTCAATTTCTTTGGTTCCATGTCAGGATTCTCCTGACAGAATTTGGGAATGAAATCGAAGGCATTATACTCGTTTGAGAACAGATAGGCAATATCTTTTATCCATTTTTTATCCTTCAGAATGGCAGCACTTTGAACCTCAAAACATGGTTCACCAATAGCTGCTGCATATGGATTAAAAGATATACACCTTACTTTCTCTTTGAAATCTTTGTCAATAACAGGCAAGCCTACGATGGATGTCATCAAGGCCGTGATGCGCTGTTGACCGTCAATCATGATTTTCTTACCGATAGTCTTTTCACCATTCTTATCGACAGTATCTGGATTTTGCCAGATAATCAAGTAACCAATAGGATAGCCATTATAGAGTGAATCTATTAAGTCGCGTATTTGATCACTTTTCCAAACAAAGGGACGCTGTATTTCTGGAATAGAAATCTCCTTATTCTTTATGAATCCAAGAACATTGTCAATAGTGAGGTTATTTACAGAATATTGTGGCATATAATGAATATTATTGATAGTTAAATATAAAATTCTGGTTGTGGATAGTCGAGAGGTATGTACTGCCATTTGAAGGGCAAATCCATTTCTTCTAATTCTTCTGCATGTTTATCCATTAGTCCGTTATCTATGCTGTAAAGATAGATGTTCTTCAGATAATGGATAAGGATATTAAGTGGTGGCCATTCTTTTCGAATCTCAGCATACCACTCAAACAAGTCCATGTTCCCTTTTGATGAGTTGCATGTTTTGCACACCATGATAATGTTGTCCATATCGTTGGCCCCACCTTTGCTTCTTGGGAAAACGTGGTCTTTTGTCAGTTTCGATGGCTCCATCTCCTGGCCACAATACCAGCAGTAGTTGTTCTCCTTAATCTTCGCTACGTTGAACTCAAGTAAATCGTGAATGTTCCACCGCCCTTCTTTATAAGCCTTGAAAGCTTTGGCACGTATCATGTAGCAAGATTTGTCGTATTTCGCTTTGCCCATGTTAAGCGCTGCACAAAGCATCTGCAAATTGGCATAAGACCAAAACAAGTATTCGCCAAAGTTTGCAAACTTCGAGTAATGCTTCTCTTTCAGTCGTGCAATTACATCCTTCATAATTTCTTGCTGAAACACACTATAGTTTAGAAGCAGGCAGCTATCATCTCTTTACCCAGTTTATGAATATGGGCAAGGATTTCACTTTCCCTCTCAGCAGAAGGCTTCTTGAAGCCATTGATATAGTTACGCAGCAGTGTAGCGTTCATCCCAATGGAACGGGCGAACTCTGCCACGTTGATTTCCTTATGAGTAAGGAAGAAACGCTGAAGGGCTGATGGCTCTGAATCTTCATAGGCAAAGCTCTCAAAACTGATGTCTTCATCGAGACTATGCCAATGGATGCCGTCATAGCCAAAGGTGTATTGGCTACGTTCGTCGTCGGATGCTGCCCTCAACTTGGGGTACCAGAGCAGCGACTGGCTGTACTCCTTTCCCTCTTCGTCTCTGCCGAATATATGATCAGCATTAAACCAAATCTTTGTAATCTTCATAACGTATCCCCCTATGTTAACTATTAAAATGCTCCTCCCAACGCTTGATAATCAGGTCGGCATTCTCATCGATGACCGCCTTAATCTTCTTCAGGTCATTTCTCTATCTCATTTTATAGTGACTGTGCAAAGATAGGAATTATTTTCGATACCAACAACTTTTTATGCCAAAAATATGTTGCATCTGGTAAATTTTAGCTATCTTTGCACCGCATAAGTGCAGAACAGATGATGATACTCTTCTGAGCGAAGGGCGAGTTTGTGGAAGACCTGCCTATGAACTAAAGGGATATCGAAACAGGGACTTTCAAGGGGAGTATCCTTTTTCTTTGCCTTGCTTTGGGGGTACACTCACCCTAAAAGCAAGGAAATGAAGAGAAAAAGCTGAGGAATAAGAAAACGCTCCGTGCCTTGAGGCACAGAGCGTAAGATGAAGAGGATTCGCATTCACTACATGAGCGTTGATGCGATAGTTTCTGAACGTAACATTCCAGTTGCTTTACCCTTCGGCACTGGGACCTGAGGCATTGCCGCCGCCTGTACCTGAACCACTTGACGAGCCGCTGACGGAGGGGAAACCACCGGCGCTGCGGAACTCCGACAGGGTACACTTCTGCGAGAGCCACTTCTTCTTGGTCTTGTCGGTGACCTCAGGCGTCAGGTCAACAGCCTTGGCGCGACATACCAGGTTGATGACGGGCTGCACCTGCATCTTCAGGAACGACTTCGAAGTCAGGTCGTTCAGATCGTCACTCTGCGGACGGAAGCGCAAGTGCACACCAGACAGCGCGTCCAGCGGGTTCACCTTCGAATCCAGCAACTGCGACTTCAACAGACCGTTCTTCTTGTTCTCTGCCGTGGGGTAGAAAATTCCCAGTCCGTCAATCTTCACGGGCTGACCCTGAGCCACGAGCTCGGGAATGCACTCACCCAGCTTCTTGATGACGGCTGCGATGGCCTCAGTGCCTACGGCACAGTTGTGATGGGTGATGTGGTTGACGAGACCCTCGGTGGAGAGCACCTCAGCGGTAGCTACCTCCAGGTAGTACTTGCCATAGGCTGACGACATGGCCTCGTTCTGATTCAACTTGATGTTAATGGGCATTTGAATATTGTTTATTGCCATAATTCTGATTGTTTTTTTAGAATTGATAATAAGTTAGTTAACACGCTGTCCGTTGGTACCTTTCAGACGATGCAAAATTACAAAGAAAAGGGCTGCCTCGCAAGAAAAGCAGCCCTGATAACGAAGCGGAAACGAAGTTACGCTTGCAAGTGGCTGATTGTCAGTTGGATGCAGACCCCTCTGCCAACCATGATTCCACCTCCTGCTCCAGTGCGCTGTTCCTCATCACCTTCACGGTGGCTTTGGGGAACATAACTTTTTAAATTTGTAAATAATTTACTCCAATTTTTAAAACTCCCGACTCCCGACTCCCGAACTCCCGTTTTCCGTGTTTTCAACATCCCAGAAATAAGAAATAAATTTTTATATTTATATAATATATATATTATATATAATATAATTTTAAATTCTCTTTCTTTCAAAAATGCACATTTCGGGAGTTCGGGAGTCGGGAGTCCGGGAGTCTCCACCCTTTACGGATTAGAATCTCCATGTCCCCATAGGGGGGCAATGTTAGAAATTCTTATCGACTGCGACTTAAAGTTTTTACCCTCCTTCGTCTGGCGATCCTGCACTTACGGGTCACCAGACTTTCCGTCAGGACTTTCCATGCGCACGAAGCGCAACATACCTTAATGCGAATCCCCGCGGGATTTCTCACAAAGGCGAAGTCTGCGCCGTCCGCAGAATTTCTCCGCCTGCTGGAGAGATTATCTCCCCTTACGGCAGAGAATTTCTCCGCCCTATCCGCCTTGAGCCTGTCCGTGCTTCGATGTCTATAAAGAGTTTGGTAATTGGTAAACAAAAAGGTGAGTGGTATGAACCACTCACCCTGTTTTTTTTATTATTCTGAGCGTTAGGCTTTATAGACTTCCTCACCGTCCACGATGGTGGCTATGATATTGGCCTGAGCCACCTTCTCGATGTCATCATGCAGGAAGTCGCAGTCGTAAACGGTCATGTTGGCAATCTTGCCGAACTCGATGGAACCGAGACGATGCTCCTGATGGAACAAACGTGCTACGTTGATGGTCATGGCACGCAACGACTGCTCGCGAGTGATAGCCTCCTTGAGATTGCGCGGACTGGTGACACCGCCAAGCACAAACTTAGGATAGTCGCGCTTTTCTGCCGTATAAACGCTGAGTTTAATATCCATCATCGGTGAAACAGGATAGTCGGAATGGAACACGGTGGTAGCACCTGCATCAAAGAACGACTTGATGGGGTAAGCCTGATCAGTCAACTCCTGCCCTACGTAGCCCACTTCCTGTTCGTACATACCAGGAGCCTTCGGTGTCCACAGCGGCGGTACTGCCGGTACGGAGCCCGTGGCAGCCATACGACGCACATCCTCGTCGGTGACGAAGTGCAGATGCGCCAGCACGTTGCGCTGGTCGAGATTGCCGGTAATCTTCTCTGCGTCCTCGATACAGCCCAGCATATAGTGGGTAGCACCACCACCCTCAGAATGAACGTGTACGGACATGCCTTCCTTATCAGCCTCTACAATCAGCTGCACCATCTTGTCGTGGTCGTTGAAGCGCTCAGCACCGTGGTAGCCCGGGGTATCCAGATAATCCTGGTTCTGCCAACCCGTATGCGCCTCGGTGACGCCATCGAGGAATGCCTTAGCACCGATGATATTGAAATACTCGCCACTCATCTGCGCACGCTGGGCAGCAATGCGGGCTATCTCAGCCTTGGGGTCGGCTATATTGTCAGTCACATACATCCATGCATAGGTGCGCAACTTCAACTTGCCTTCCTGCTGCAGTTCGTAATAGGCCTGAGGAGCATCACGATGCACCACCTCAACACCGGCATCACCAACAGCAGTAAAGCCTGACTTGAAGGCGATGTCTTGCCAAGCCAGCAGATATTCCTTGATGTCCTCCACCGAAGTGGGCAGTTTCGGTACTATCTCGAACACAGGACCCTCGCAGATGTAGCCGTCGGGGTTGCCGTCCTTATCTACGTGTACCAGGTCGTAACCCCATTTCCTGGCATACTCCGCATCGATGCCAGCCCACTCCATCGCCTTGGTATTGAGCAGCATGGAGTGTCCACCGCCCGTCTGCATGATGAGCGGCTTGTCAGAGCAGATTTCGTCCAGATAGGTTTTGCTGACGTATTCATCATTCTCCACCCATCCGGCAGCCAGATAGAAGTCGCGCTGTGGGTTCTTCGCAATGAACTCCTTGATGACTTCGCGGTATTTGGGATAGTTCGAGAAACCAGCCTTCGTCAGGTCAGCCTGTCCGATGGCACGGTAGCCAGCCAGATGACCGTGACAGTGTGACTCCAGGAATCCCGGGTAGATAAAGTTCTCGCCATAGTCCAGTACGGGTGTGTCCTTATCTACCAACTTTCTTGCCTCTTCGGCGCTGCCGATATAGGCGAAGACACCGTCCTTCACTATGGCAGCCTTGGCAAAGGGCTTTCTTTCGTCCATCGTAATGATGTTGCCAAGAATAAGGGTTTGTTTCATTGTTTCTTCAGTTGTGTTATTGGTAACTTTGATATCTTTCTCTTTGATAAAGCATGCCACCAGCCCGTAGGTGATGGTGGGTCGAATCCATATCTCGGTGAGGAGATAGCTGGTGTACTCATCGACAGGCTCGAAAAACATGAGGTCGATGTTATAGAGTATGGCAATGAGCGCATCAACACCGAAGATAAGCCATAGGTTTCCCTTCGTATAGGTTTTCCATTCGCGGCGTGCAAAATAGTAGGTGAGCATACAGAGCAGTATCACCGCTAGTATGAAGCATGCCGAGCGCATGGGGAAGCTGGCCAAGGGTGGCGGACAGAGTATGTCGCGCAGCAGCACCGTCATGCCTATGGATATGGAGCACCAATAGTTGAACTGGCGGGCAGTGATGCGGATGTCGTAGAAGAACATCCAAATCATCACCAGGCAGGCAATGTAGAAGGCATTAAGCACCAACTCAGGCCATGTTTCGCTGAGTCCGAAAAGGAAAATACCGTATAGCATTACTCCCACCGAGAGTGTGCCGCCGATTGCGGTAATCAAGACGTCCGCAATCTTCACTCTTTTCGTGAATCTTGTATGCATAGAATCAAATGCTCAGTTCGTCGAGCACTTTGATGAGTTTCTTGTTGAAGGGCTTATCGGTGCGGATGCACTCAGAGAAGGGTACATAGACAACCTCGTTGTTACGCACACCCACCATGATGTTACGCTGTCCCTGCTTGATGGCCTCGATGGCACCGACACCCGTACGGGAAGCCAGGATGCGGTCGTGGGCTGACGGTGAACCGCCGCGCTGCAGGTGACCGAGAATAGACACACGAACATCGAACTCAGGGAACTCCTTCTTGACACGCTCAGCATAGTAAAGGGCACCACACTTCGGGCTCTCGGACACGATGACGATGCACGACTTCTTAGACTTACGGATGCCTCGACCCATGAACTGTGCCAGCTGGTCAACCTCGGTCATCTCCTCGGGAATGATGGCAGCCTCGGCACCACAGGCAATGGCTGAATTCTGTGCCAGGAAACCGGCATCGCGCCCCATGACCTCAACAAAGAAAATGCGTTCGTGCGAATTTGCCGTATCGCGGATGCGGTCAACGCACTCCATGATGGTGTTCATCGTCGTATCGTAGCCAATGGTAGAATCGGTGCCGTAGAGGTCGTTATCAATAGTGCCAGGGAGACCGATGACAGGGAAGTCGAACTCCATACCGAAATTGCGGGCACCCGTGAGCGAACCGTTACCACCGATGACCACCAGTGCATCAATCTTCTCGTTCTTACAAGTCTCGTAGGCCTTCTTCATACCGTCCATGGTCATGAACTCCTTGGAACGAGCCGTCTTCAGTATGGTACCGCCGCGCGTGATGATGCCCGATACGTCCTCGGTGGTGAACTTCTTCACCTCGCCCTTGATGAGTCCGTCGTAACCACGATAGATTCCCTTGATATGAAAACCGTTATAAATACCTGCACGCGTGACGGCACGAATGGCTGCATTCATACCTGGTGCATCACCTCCTGATGTCAGGATACCGATTGTCTTAATTTTACTCATAATATTATTCAGATTAGGTTTATTTCCATCCATAATACCACCAGTCCCACCAGGAATCCGATGCAGACTTTAGGGGTAAGGTTCTTCAGATACCACCACAGGCGCACGTGCTCCATCTTCATGAGCGCCAGTCCGCTGGTGGAGCCCACACACAACAGGGCACCTCCTACAGCCGTACAGTAGGCTATAATCTCCCAGTAGATGCCGTTGGTAGCCATATCGCCCACTTCAGCCACCTGATAGAGCATGATGTTGCTGACGGCTACCGTGAACGAATCAATGAGCGAACTCAGTACAGCCGACACGATACCGGTGAGCCAGATGTTGTGAATATGATGGTCGAACCATGCGGCAATATCGCTGAACACGCCCGTTTCAGCCACTACACCCAGTCCCATCATGATACCCATCACGAAGAGCATCTGCTGGATGGCACCATACTGAAGGGCACGCGGTATGCGGCGCTGTGCCATCTGGTCGGCATTCATCAAACGGCGGTTGAAGGCTTCGTTGACCACCCACAGCACACTCAGCACACACAGGGCACCGAGGAAGGGGGCCAACTTGGTGATGTTGTGGAAGGTGGGGATGAACCATAGTCCACCGATGCCCACAATCAGCATCACGAAACGCTGCCAACGGTTCAGACGCGTATCGTCACCACGATAGGGCGACGTGCTCCATTCGCAATCCAGACGCTCAGGCAACTGATAGTTAATCAGGACGGTAGGAATGACCCATGCCAGGATAGCCGGCAGTGCCAGATAAGCCGAGAAGTGGGTAGCCGTAACCGCACCGTCGCCCCACAGAATCAGTCCGGTAGGGTCGCCGATAACGGTAAAGCATCCGCCACAGGTTGCCGCCAGTACGATGGCAGAACCTACCAACATGCGCTGGCGCCCACTCTGCACGATGTTATGCATGATGACCAACATCATCGTGGTGGTGGTCAGATTATCGAGATTGGCAGAAATGATAAACGTAGCCAGTGTAATGGTCCATAGCAGACGCTTGGAATTACGCGTACGAATCCACTCCGTAATGAAATCGAAGCAACCGTTGTTATTGAGCAGTTCGATGATGGACATCGTAGCCAACAGGAACATGACGATGGCTGCCGCCCTGCCCACATACGTGAGGAAAATATGGTCGTAGATGAAGAACTTGACGGCATCGCTCGTCGGCTGGCTGCCAGCCAGATATTCCAAATACTCAGACGGATGTTGCTGCATCACGAAATCCGTACCGTAGCAGACATAGACCACCCACCCTGCCGTTCCTAAGAACATGGCGATGGCGGCTTTGTTAACTCCCGTTAGGTGACCCGTTGCTATCAGCAGGTATGCGGCTATTAGTAATATAACGATTATCAGTGTCATGCGACAGAAAAATTGGTTTCCGACCACAAAGGTAGAAAAAATCTTGCAAACGACAAGGTTTTACGACTGATTTTTTCAATCTCTATCCTCTAAGACGCGAAATTTGGAACGCCGGCGCTGCAGTTCGGGAAGTGAGACTTCCACCTGCAAAGCCTCAGTCACATCGGTATGACAATGACCGAGGGTGCAACCAATGGCATCGACCACGCAACTGGCTCCGAGGTAATGAGAATACTCATCATCCCCCACCCGATTGACACCCACCAGATAGGCTTGGTTCTCGATAGCCCGGGCCCGGGTGAGAATCTGCCAAGCCGACTGGCGCGACTGGGGCCAATTGGCCACCACCACCATCATATCGAAATCGCGCTCGGCGGAATAACGGCTCCAACAGGGGAAACGCAAGTCGTAACAGGTCAACAGCAGGATGCGGAAACCTTCGTACTCAACCATCGTATGTTCTTGTCCTGCCGTGTAGTAACGGTCTTCACCCCCATAGGTGAAGAGATGATGCTTGTCGTAAAAGACTTCCCGGTGATGACGCCCGTCCACGAAATAATGGCGGTTGCGATAGCTGCCGTCAGCCAGACGGACAGCCAGACTGCCACAGACGGCACACTGCTGACGCTCAGCCACCTCACGCATCCACCGCAATGCCACATTATCGTCAACGGCATGGGCAATGCCTTCGGGCTTGGTGGCAAATCCCGTGCTCCACATTTCAGGCAACACGTATAAGTCGGACGCTCCCACAGAAGCCATCAGCGCCTCAGCCCTACGGATATTCTCCTCAGGCTCGCCCCATGCAATATCGGTCTGTAGAAGGGCTACTTTCATGCTTATTTACCGATGCAATGATATTCGAATCCGTTTTCTGCAAGTTCCTCGGTGTCAAAGATATTACGACCGTCGATGACCAAAGGACGCTTCATCGCCTTCTTGATGACGCCCCAGGTAGGCAGGCGGAACTCTTTCCATTCCGTGAGCAGCAACAGGGCATCGGCATCCAGTACGGCATCGTACATATCGCGACAATACGTTATGCTGTCGCCTACGCGACGTTTACACTCGTCCATAGCCACAGGGTCGTAGGCTCGGATGGTGCAACCGGCATCCAACAGCAGCTTAATCATCACCAGTGCCGTAGATTCGCGCATATCGTCGGTTTCGGGCTTGAACGACAAGCCCCACATGGCAACGGTCTTGCCCTTGAGAGGTTCGTCACCGTAAGCCTTCCGGAGTTTCTCAAAGAGAATAGACTTCTGTTTCTCGTTGACACGCTCAACAGCCTTCAGCACCTCCATGGAGTAACCGTTCTGGTCGGCAGTCTTGATGAGTGCCTTCACATCCTTGGGGAAACAACTGCCACCATAGCCGCAACCGGCATACAGGAACTTACGCCCGATGCGGGTGTCGGCTCCTATACCTGCGCGTACCATATTAACATCAGCACCCACACGCTCACAAAGATTGGCAATATCGTTCATGAACGAGATACGGGTGGCCAACATGGAATTGGCAGCATATTTCGTCATCTCGGCAGAAGGGATATCCATGAAGATGACACGGAAATTATTGAGCAGGAAAGGCTTGTAGAGCTTGGTGAGCACCTTCTTGGCATGTTCGCTCTCCACACCTACGACCACACGGTCGGGCGACATGAAGTCCTTGATGGCATTACCCTCCTTGAGAAATTCGGGATTGGAAGCCACATCGAACTCGATATCCACCCCACGCTTCTGCAACTCCTCCTCGATAGCGTGACGCACCTTTTTGGCAGTTCCAACAGGAACGGTCGATTTGGTGACCACCACCACGTAATGGTTCAGATGCTGACCGATGGTGCGAGCCACCTGCAACACATATTTCAAATCGGCTGAGCCATCCTCGTCAGGAGGTGTACCCACAGCCGAGAACACAATCTGCACGTCGTCGAGAATAGATGCCAGGTCGGTAGTAAAATGCAACCGACCGGCAGCATAGTTCTTCTTCACCAACTCGTCGAGCCCCGGCTCATAGATGGGAATATCGCCGTTCTTGAGGCGTTCTATCTTATTGGCATCCACATCCACACAAGTCACATTAGCACCTGTATCGGCAAAACATGTGCCCGATACGAGTCCTACATATCCCGTTCCAACAATTGCTATATTCATAATTATATAATATTGATATTCAAATGATTAATCAAAAAGCTCTGCATCTTTCATGGAAGGCAGTTTCAGGTCTTTCTCACTGGTCAGAATCCCGTCGGCAGTGACGGGCCACTGGATATTCAAATCGGGATCGTCCCAACGGATGCCGCCATCAGCCTGAGGCGCATAGGGATTGTCCACTTTATAAGTGAAAACAGCCTCATCGCTCAATACCAGGAAGCCGTGAGCGAAACCACGGGGAATAAAGAGCTGGCGCTTATTTTCGTCGCTCAATTCAGCCATGACGTATTTGCCAAAGGTAGGACTGCTTCTGCGACAGTCAACAGCCACATCCAGCACACGCCCCTTGATGACGCGCACCAACTTAGCCTGCGATGCATCGCCCTTCTGGAAATGCAGTCCACGAAGCACACCCTTGCTCGACTTTGACTCGTTGTCCTGCACAAATTCTACAGGCCCCACTTTCTCGTTGAACTCAGCCTGTTTCCAAGCCTCGAAGAAATAGCCGCGAGCATCGTTAAACACACGTGGCTCAATGATATATACGCCTTTGATTTCAGTTTCCTTGTATTCCATTACGAATAAACGTTTGTGCAAAAGTAGTAATTATTTGTCGTAAAACAAAAAGTTTTCCTTTTTTTTCACTTTAAAACAAAAAATCCTTGCAGGTTTCCAAAAAAATATCTATTTTTGCACTGTGATTGAATTAGCTAGACATCTGGAAATACTCCTACTGAGTAACGACTGTGTGACAGTGCCCGACTTCGGAGGCTTCGTTGCACACTACGTTCCAGCCCGTGTGGACGAGGCTGACGGGATGTTTCTTCCCCCTATGCGAACCATTGGATTCAACCCCCAACTGAAGATGAACGATTCGCTGCTGGCCCAGTCGTATGTAGAAGCCTACGACATCAGCTACCCCGAGGCGCTCAGACGCATAGAGCAGGATGTGGAGGAAATCAGGAAAAAGGTATTGCACGAAGGGGCTTGTCTTCTGGACGGAATCGGCACACTGACATCGAACGATGAAGGAAACTATAGCTTCGAGCCCTATGAGGCGGGACTGCTCACCCCCTCGCTCTACGGACTGACATCCTACGAATTCAGCACACTAAAAGGGGCAAGTGCTACGCCACCAAAGCCCGCTGAAACCGCCCAGATAAAAACGACGGAAGAGACCGTTGTCATGGAGGAGGAGGAAGAAAACATCTCCAAGAAACCACTGATAGAACTGATGGACGATGAGGACGATGCCGACAGCGCCATACATATCAAGATGTCGTGGATTCGCAATGCGGTAGCCGTTGCAGCTGCTATCGTGCTTTTCTTCCTGATGTCCAGTCCTGTGGCTAACAGCAATTTGGAATCGCAGACCATGAGTGCCCTCAAGCAGACTTTCTTCCACAAGATGATGCCTAAGGACACCAATATGACTCCTGCTACCCCCGTCATTGCTCCAAAAGAAACAGACAGCAAAGTGGAGGCAAAAGTGGACTCGCAGAAAACAGTACCCGCAGTGAAGCCTGCACCGGCACCTAAGCAGGAAACAGCCAAGACCGACAACAGCAATCCCTACTGTCTGGTATTGGCGAGTCAGGTGAAACGTTCCAATGCCGAACTCTTTGCCAATAAACTGAAGGAGCGAGGTTTCAAGGATACGGAAATCAATGTTCACAATGGTGTCGTACGCGTGGTGTATGGACATTTTAAATCGGAGAGCGATGCCTATAAAGAACTTTTGAAATTGCACTTTGAGGAGGATTTCGAAGAGGCATGGGTCTATAAACGGAAAACAGAAGGATGAAACGCGTACGTTGCCCTAAATGCGATACCTTTATCATATTCGACGAGACCAAGTATGAACCTGGTCAGTCGTTGGTGTTCCAGTGCAACGAGTGTGGAAAGCAGTTTGGCATCCGTATTGGTGTATTGAAACTGAGAGACACCCAGAAGGAAGAGAACAGCAAGACACAGATATCATCAGAAGAGGCAGAATACGGGTGTATTGTGGTCATTGAAAATGTTTTCCATTTCAAGCAGGAAATTCCCCTCCGTATGGGTGATAATGTGATTGGCAAATACCAGAAGGGAAATCCAATAAACACCCCCTTCGAAACAGTTGACCCCAGTGTTGACCTCAACCACTGTACGCTCAATGTGAGCCGTAACAAACGGGGAGAGCTCATCTACACTTTGAGCGACAACAACAGCAATACGGGAACCTTCGTTGACAATGTGGAGTTGCAGCCCCGTGAGCGACGCAGAATAGAAGATGGAACTCTTTTTACATTAGGAGCCACCAGTATTATCCTCAAATTGACTCCCAATAGCTGATTCTTGATTTTTCTTTTTATGTTTTTGCTGATTACCTTTGGTAATCTGAGATTTTTTGTGTAATTTTGCACGTTAAATAACAACAAAGCAAAAAACAAAAATGAAGAAACCAACAGCAATCCTGCTTCTACACTGCCCCGACCAACAGGGCATCATCTCAGAAGTAACTCGCTTTATTACTGATAATCAGGGAAATATCGTTTACCTTGACCAATATGTAGATAAACAAGACGGTATGTTTTTCATGCGCATAGAATGGGAGTTGGAGAATTTCCTGATTCCGCGTGATAAAATACAGGAATATATCAACACGCTCTATGCACAGCGCTACCAGATGACTTGCAGACTGTATTTCAGCGACAAGCGCCCCAGAATGGCTATTTTCGTATCGAAGATGAGCCACTGCCTGTATGACCTGCTGGCTCGATGGAAGGCAGGCGAATGGGAAATTGACATTCCCTGCATCATCTCGAACCACGAGGACCTGCGCTACGTGGCTGAGCAATTTAACATTCCCTACTACGTTTACAGCATCAAGAAAGACCATTCGAACAAAGCCGAGGTAGAGGCTGCCGAAATGGAGCTCTTGAAGAAGAACGAAGTGACCTTCATCGTATTGGCGCGCTATATGCAGATTATCAGTGACGAAATGATTGCTGCCTATCCGAATCACATCATCAACATACACCACTCTTTCCTGCCCGCTTTCGTAGGAGCGAAGCCCTATCATCAGGCTTGGGAACGCGGTGTGAAGATTATCGGTGCTACAAGCCACTACGTGACGGCTGAGTTGGATGCGGGTCCGATTATCGAACAGGATGTGACCCGTATCACGCACAAAGACACTCCAGAAAGTCTCGTGTTGAAAGGCAAGGACTTGGAAAAGATTGTGCTCTCTCACGCTGTTTCAAAACATATTCAGCGCAAGATTCTGACCTATAAGAACAAGACTATCATCTTTAGCTAAATGAACGTAGCCATTGTAAAATATAATGCCGGCAACATCTACTCGGTAGTGAATGCGCTGAAGCGACTGGGCGTTGAACCGCTTTTGACGGACGATGCGGAACAGCTTCAGAAGGCCGACCGGGTACTCTTCCCCGGACAGGGCGAGGCTCGCGGTGCTATGGAGTATCTGAAAGCCCACCGACTGGACGAGGTGATTCGCAACTTGCAACAGCCTGTGCTGGGCATTTGTGTGGGACAGCAACTGCTCTGCCAACACTCGGAAGAGGGCGATGTGGATTGTATTGGCGTATTCGATGCGGAAGTGAAGCGTTTCCAACCCGTACGCCACGAGGACAAAGTGCCCTGCATGGGATGGAACAGACTGACGAATGTAAAGAGCCCGTTATTTGAAGATGATTCCTACGTCTATTTCGTGCACTCCTACTACGTTCCGCTTTGTGAAGACACAGCGGCAACTGCCGACTACATACTGCCCTACTCTGCTGCTATGCACAAAGGAAATTTCTACGCTTGCCAGTTCCACCCCGAGAAAAGTGGAAAGGTGGGCGAACGTATCATTCAAAACTTCTTGGAATTATGATTGAACTGATTCCCGCTATTGATATCATCAACGGACAGTGCGTCAGACTGACCAAAGGCGATTACGACCAGAAGACGGTGTATCGCGACTCGCCTGCTGAAGTGGCCCGTGAGTTTGAGGAACTTGGCTTTAAACGCCTGCATGTGGTGGACCTCGACGGGGCTAAGTCAAAGCATATTGTGAATACGGAAGTGCTGCAAGCTATTACGAAGACGACCCATCTGCGTGTGGACTTCGGTGGAGGTATCAAGACCGATAAAGACATAGAGACCGCCTTTGAGAACGGGGCTGAAATGGTGACTGTAGGTTCTATAGCCGTCACCCATCCTGAACGCTTTATCGCGTGGCTACAGAAATACGGTGCTGAAAGACTGATTTTAGGTGCCGATGTGCGTAACGGAAAGATCAGTATTAACGGGTGGAAAGAAGATTCTACTGAAGACTTGCTGCCCTTTCTCAAGAAATATATAGAAGCAGGCGTGAAGAATGTGCTCTGCACAGAGATTTCCAAAGACGGCACCCTGCAAGGTCCGGCTATCGAGCTCTATCGGAGTGTGATGAAGGAATATCCTGATTTGCATCTGATAGCCAGTGGCGGTGTATCGAGTATCGAAGATATTCAAGCCTTGAACGAAGCAGGAATTCCTGCGGTAGTATTCGGAAAGGCTATTTATGAAGGAAAAATCAATTTGAAAGAACTATGGGACTGGCAAAACGCATAATACCCTGTTTGGATGTGAAAGACGGTGAGACCGTAAAAGGCACCAACTTTGTGAATCTCCGTTCTGCCGGTGATCCTGTAGAACTGGGGAAGGCTTATTCCGACCAAGGAGCCGACGAACTGGTGTTCCTGGATATCACTGCATCGTTCGAAGGTCGTAAGACTTTTACGGATATGGTGACGAAAGTGGCTGAAACCCTCAACATCCCCTTCACCGTAGGAGGGGGTATCAATGAATTGAAGGACGTGGAGCGACTGCTCTATGCCGGTGCTGACAAAGTAAGCGTGAACAGTGCTGCTATCCGTCGACCGGAACTCATTGACGAGATTACGACTCGTTTCGGCAGTCAGGTGTGTGTCTGTGCCATTGATGCCCGACTGGACGAAGACGGGTGGCACTGCTACCTGAAAGGTGGGCGCGAGCGCACTGAACGCGGACTCTTTGAGTGGGCACATGAAGTGCAGGAGCGTGGAGCTGGTGAGATTCTGTTTACATCGATGAACCATGACGGTACCAAGAACGGATATGCCAACGAAGCACTACGCGAACTGGCCGACCATCTCTCCATCCCCATTATTGCCAGCGGAGGTGCCGGGTGCAAGGAGCATTTCCGCGATGTCTTTGTGGAAGGTCATGCTGATGCAGCTTTGGCGGCTTCGGTATTCCACTTTGGCGAGATACCTGTGCCTGAACTGAAACAATATTTAGCTAACGAAGGAATTAACGTACGACTATGAAGATAGATTTCGAAAAAATGGGTGGACTGGTACCTGCCATCGTCCAAGATGCAAGAACAAAGAATGTACTGATGCTGGGCTTTATGAATGAGGAGGCCTATCAAAAGACTGTCGATACCAAGCATGTGACTTTCTGGAGCCGCACCCGTCAGACACTCTGGACCAAGGGAGAGACAAGCGGCCACTTCCTGAACTTGGTGAGTATGCAGATAGACTGTGACAACGATACGCTGTTGGTGAAGGCTATTCCCAACGGTCCCACCTGCCATACTGGAACAGACACGTGCTGGGGCGAGGATAATGACATGAATCCACTACTCTTTTTGACAGAGTTGCAGGACTTCATTAACAAGCGCAAGGAGGAAATGCCTGAAGGTTCATATACCACCAGTCTGTTTACGAAAGGCATCAACAAGATAGCTCAGAAGGTGGGCGAAGAGGCATTAGAGACCGTTATCGAGGCTACCAATGGCACGAATGACCATCTGGTCTATGAAGCTTCCGACTTGCTTTATCATCTTCTCGTATTGCTGACAGAAAAAGGATTGCGTATCGAGGATGTGGCATCGGAGTTACAGAAACGCCACGATCCGAATTGGGATAAGAAACGTCGTGAGGCTAAGGCCAAAGGCGAAATGAAGTAAAATGTTTAGAGTTTAGAGATATGTTAATAGATTATCAGAAAGCTAACATCTACCAGAAAGATGGAATCCTTGTACTGAAGGAAGTAGATTTTCATGTGAACGAGGGTGAGTTTATCTATATTATCGGTCGTGTGGGTGCTGGTAAGAGTACACTACTGAAGACACTCTATTTCGAGCTGGATGTTGACGAAGCAGAAAATGCTTTCGTGCTGAATCACGATCTGCGCGGACTGAAGCGCAAATATATTCCTGCTTTGCGCCGACAGATGGGTATCATCTTCCAGGACTTCCAGTTGCTGGGCGATCGTACCATTCACGACAATCTGGCATTTGTACTAAGAGCTACCGGTTGGAAAGACCGTGACGAGATAGAAGAGCGCATCAGTGATGTATTGGAGGATGTGGAAATGCAGGATTATGCAGACCGTTTTCCTCATGAACTTTCTGGTGGTGAGCAACAACGTATCGCTATTGCCCGTGCCATTCTCAACAAGCCCAAAATCATCATTGCCGACGAGCCGACCGGTAATCTGGACCCGGAAACAGCTGCCAACATTATCCGCCTGCTCCGTCAGGTGACCCAGATGGGCACTGCGGTGGTGATGACTACGCACAACATACCCTTGCTGAAAGATTATCCAGGCATCGTGTATCGTTGCATTGACGGACACTTGGAAGAAATTACGAATGACTACAACAAGATTGCAGCATACGAATTGGAGAATGAACCAGAAGAAATTCGCAAGGTGGACTATTCTACACGAGAAGATATTTAAGCGTAAAAAAGTAAAAAGGTAAAAAAAGATAAAGATATGAAAGTAATGAAGTTTGGCGGTACATCGGTGGGAAGCCCTGACCGCATGAAAGAAGTAACTAAACTGATTACAAAATCAGGAGAACCTGTATTCGTGGTTTTATCTGCTATGGCAGGCACAACCAATTCGCTTGTAGAGATTTCCGACTATCTTTACAAGAAGAATCCAGATGGCGCTAATGAGGTCATCAATTCTTTGGAGCGTAAATACATGAAGCATATTGATGAACTCTACTCTACGAATGAAATGAAGGAAACGACACGTGAGTTTATCATCAACGAAATGAACTATCTGCGTTCGTTCACCAAAGAGTTGTTTACTTCGTTTGAAGAGAAAAGCATTGTTGCTCAAGGCGAAATGATGTCAACCAATATGGTGGTGAACTATATGAAGGAACAGGGTTTCAAGGCAGTGCTGCTCAATGCTCTCGACTTCATGCGTACAGACAAGAATTCCGAACCCGATCCTACCTATATCCGCGAGAAGCTGTCGGCTATCATGGAGAAAAACGAAGGCCAGCAGGTTTACATCACCCAGGGATTCATCTGTCGTAATGCCTATGGCGAGATAGACAATCTGCAACGTGGCGGAAGTGATTATACAGCTTCGCTCGTTGGTGCTGCACTGAATGCTGAGGAGATTCAGATTTGGACTGACATTGACGGTATGCACAACAACGACCCACGCGTAGTTGACAAGACAGCTCCTGTGCATCAGTTGCACTTCGAAGAGGCCGCTGAGCTGGCTTACTTCGGTGCAAAGATTCTGCACCCCACCTGTGTACAGCCTGCTAAATATGCCGGCATCCCCGTCCGTCTGTTGAACACGATGGACCCTGATGCGGAGGGTACTACCATTTCTAACCAAACGGAATATGGTAAGATTAAGGCTGTAGCTGCCAAGGACAACATCATCGCCATCAAGATTAAGTCAAGTAGAATGTTGCTGGCAACCGGTTTCCTCCGTAAGGTGTTCGAGATTTTTGAGAGTTATCAAACTCCTATTGATATGGTATGTACTTCCGAGGTGGGCGTATCAATGTCCATCGACAATTCGTCGCACTTGGGAGAGATTGTTGACGAACTGAAGAAATATGGTACAGTGACTGTAGATACAGGTATGTGCATCATCTGTGTAGTAGGTGATTTGGACTGGTCGAACATTGGTTTTGAGACCCTCACACTCGATGCGATGAAGAATATTCCTGTACGCATGGTGAGCTACGGAGGTTCGAACTACAATATCTCTTTCTTGATTCGCGAGGAAGACAAGAAACGTGCCCTCCAGAGTCTGAGCGACACCTTATTCAGTAAATAATACAATAACAACACAACACAATGGCAAAAGGACTATTCCCAATAGAGAAATTCCAACAGTTGCAGACGCCGTTCTACTTCTATGATATGGAGTTGTTGCGACAGACGTTGGAGACTATCAATACAGAAGCAAGTAAACACGAGGGATTCGTGGTACACTATGCTGTTAAGGCCAATGCCAATCCAAAGATACTGCGCACCATCCGTCAGGCTGGATTGGGAGCTGACTGCGTCAGCGGTGGCGAGATAGAAGCTTCGCTGAAAGCAGGCTTCCCCGCTTCGAAAATCGTCTTTGCAGGTGTAGGAAAGAGCGACTGGGAGATTCTGTTAGGACTTGATAACGATATTTTCTGCTTCAATGTGGAAAGTATTCCTGAATTGGAAGTTATCAATGAATTGGCTTCTCAACGTGGAAAAACGGCTCGAGTGGCTTTCCGACTGAACCCGAATGTAGGTGCCCATACTCATGCTAACATCACAACGGGCTTGGCAGAAAACAAGTTTGGTATCGACATGAACGACATGATGAGCGTGATGGAAGAGGCACAGGGTATGCAGCATATCAAAGTGGTGGGACTGCATTTCCACATCGGCAGTCAGATTTTGGACATGGGCGACTTTGAGGCTTTGTGTAATCGCGTGAACGAATTGCAAACGGAGTTAGAAAAACACCGCATCTTGGTAGAACATATCAATGTCGGTGGCGGACTGGGTATTGACTATCAGCATCCCAACCGTGTACCTATCCCTGATTTCAAAGCTTACTTCGACACCTATGCAAAAAAGTTGAAACTGCGCCCAGGACAGACACTACATTTCGAATTAGGACGTGCGGTAGTAGCCCAGTGTGGCAGTTTGATTACTAAAACCCTATATATTAAAAAAGGTGCTACCAAACAATTCTGTATTGTAGATGCTGGGTTTACTGACTTGATTCGTCCAGCACTCTATCAGGCTTACCACAAAATAGAGAACATCAGCAGTGAGGATGCCATGCAGGCTTACGATGTAGTGGGTCCTATCTGTGAATCAACGGATGTCTTTGCCAAACATATTGATTTGAACGAATGCCGAAGAGGCGACATACTTGCTATACGGTCTGCTGGAGCTTATGGAGAAATCATGGCTTCGCAATATAATTGCCGACGCCTGCCTCAAGGTATAACGAGTGATGAGATTTAAACATAATCATGGTCGAACAAACAACGAATAATCAAGAAGTCCAACTGTCTGTCGTGATGGTAGTTCACGACGATGACGTCATATTAGAGCAAAACCTACCATTGTTCCTCAGTCAGGAATGCGAAATACCTTATGAGGTTATTGTGGTCGATGATGCTTCTTCTGACGGCACCCCCGATATCTTGAAAAACATGAAGGAGCAGTATCCCCATCTTCGCACCACCTTCTTTCCTCAGTCGGTGCCTAATCCCAGTCGCATACAACTGGCTCTCTATGTGGGAATAAAAGCTGCCAAGAGTAACAACATTGTGATTGCAGATATTAATCGACCTCCTGTATCTGCTGAATTTATGGACGGACTGGCTGAAGCACTCAAAGGAAATGAGGTAGCATTAGTCTATACAGACAGAAAGCGTACTGAGGTTAGTGCCTTCCAGTCTTTCTTCTCACTGGAGGACGCTGCATCTATCATCCGAAAGGCAGAACGTCGTTCGGGCAAAGGACATAACGCCCATAGGATGAAAAAGAAAAAGGGTGTTTATGACGCGATTGCTATCTGTCGGGAACGGGTTTTCGAGGCTATTCGTCTTTATGACCAATCCGTTAAAGGTGCAGCATTACTTGGACTGCGTTTAAAAGTTTTCTTTGAGAACATAACTCTCTGATATTAAGATACCCATGAAAATACTGCACTACATCCCAGACGACAACAGCATGATTACCAAATACGTAAACATGCTTGTTGGCAGTATGGGACTGGAAGCTGAGAATGTCATAGTAACTGACGAGGCTGTCGCCAAGGAGAAATTACAGACTACACCTTTTCATTTAATCCATATTCATGGCTGTTGGCACCACGCTGCTGCTCGCATCTTTAGCATAGCTAAAAAAAGAGGCATCCGTATGGTGCTCTCTCCTTACGGACAATTGGAGCCCTGGGTAATGAATGAGAACTATTGGAAAGACAAGCTGCCCAAGAAGCTGCTTTACCAGAAATCGCTGGTAGAACAGGCTTACGTGCTGATTATACAGGGTAAGATGGAGGAAGAATGTATCAGGAATTTGGGGTGGAATCCACGTACGGAGATTATCCGCAATCCTATTATCACCAACTCCATCACTTTCACGGAGATGGCTCAGAAGACATACTACGTCTATCGTAAAGTGTTAGACAGCAACACCATAGAACTGATGAAGCCTCAAACACGCGTACTGCTGCGCTGTTTTATCAAAGCCGGTATTACGAACGACAGCCGTTGGGTGACCGAAGATCTCACAGAATTGACAGACAGGGAACAATGGCGTTATCTGCAATGTTATGCCCACCAGGAAAACATCACCAACATCGTGATGCGAGGTGCTCATATCCTGAATTACCAGGTTCCCGATATCGATGTTTATAAAATTCCCTGTTTCCTACCCTATCAAGATGCTACTCCGAAGTCTATTCAAGAGAGTATCGGTATGCAGTATGCCTCTGAAAAAGACCGGTTGGTGGCTACTTTCAAGCAGGTACGCAAATTGATTCAGCAACACCAGCTCACCATTGGGCACCTTTGTGAGATAGACAAGGAGCTGCGTGAACACGATGTGGAAGAAGACCATCTGTGTGAGGCGCTTAAAGACGAGAAACTATATGCTACAGCCTGTCGTACGATGCAGTTGCTGACTGACTATACTGGGTTTGACGAGGGTTTTATGCCTATGCCCCCATTGAATGACAAAATTACCAAAAAAATCCATCAACAAATATATAATCATCTGAAAATATGAGTAAACAGACTACTGAACAAAATACCCTGACACATGACATGCAATATTTGCAACTGCTGTCAAACTCGTTTCCAACGATAGCCTCAGCATCGACGGAGATTATCAATCTTGAAGCCATCATGAATTTGCCTAAAGGAACAGAACACTTCCTGGCAGACTTGCATGGAGAGAGTGAGGCTTTTCTGCATGTGCTGAAAAACGCTTCAGGAAATATCAAACGTAAGGTGACGGAACTCTTTGCCGGAGATATCAGAGACAAAGAGCGCAAGGAACTCTGTACGCTCATCTACTATCCAGAGCAAAAAATAGAACTGATTAAAGCCTCAGAACCTGATATAGAAGATTGGTATCACATCACCATTCACCGACTGGTGGCTGTGTGTCGCGATGTCAGCAGTAAATACACACGCAGTAAGGTGCGTAAGGCCTTACCCCAAGACTTTGGTTACATCATCGAGGAGCTGTTACACGAACGTACCGATGATAACGATAAGGCTGCCTATGTGAGTGTGATTGTGGACACTATCATATCAACAGGACGTGCTGATGATTTTATCATCGCACTATGTAACGTCATACAACGTTTGGCCATTGACCAACTGCATATTCTGGGAGACATTTACGACCGTGGTCCGGGAGCCCACATCATATTGGACACTATGCGCCAATACCATTCGTGGGATATCCAATGGGGCAACCACGATATTCTGTGGATGGGAGCCTGTGCGGGCAATGACGCCTGCATCTGTAATGTGCTCAGACTCTCCCTGCGCTATGCCAATTTGGCCACACTCGAAGAAGGCTATGGCATCAACCTCGTGCCCCTGGCTACCTTTGCGATGGATGTATATGGTGACGATCCCTGTGAGGAATTTGTCCCTATCCTGTTAAAAGGTAATACCCTGGACGAGAAAACCATGCGTCTGACAGCTCAGATGCATAAGGCTATCACAATCATACAATTCAAGACCGAGGCTCAAATTTTGAATCGCCGTAAGGAATGGCAGATGCAGGACCGTTGTCTGCTGGATGCTATAGACTATGAGAAAGGTGTATGCCGATTAGGAGATAAGGAGTATCAGATGTCGTCGTGCAACTTCCCTACTATCGACCTTCAAGCTCCCTCGCGTCTGACTCCTGAAGAAGAACAACTGATGCAGAAACTACACCATAGCTTCCGTGTCTGCGAGAAATTGCGCAAACATATCAAGATGCTACTATCTCACGGATGTATGTATCAGGTGAGCAATCATAACCTACTCTTCCATGCCTCCTGTCCGCTGAATGCCGATGGTAGTCTGAAGGACGTGGAACTGTATCAGGGAAAGAAGTATCACGGTATGGAACTGATGCATAATATCGGAATGGTGATTCGCGCGGCTTTCAATACCGATTCTGATCCAGAACTTCGTCAGTTTGCCAAAGACTACTTCCTCTACCTTTGGTGCGGTAAGGACTCGCCCCTGTTTGATAAATCGAAGATGGCTACTTTTGAGCGATACTTCCTGTTGGACCGAGAAACCTATAAAGAGGAAAAGGGCTACTATTTCCAACTACGCGATGATGAGGCAATTTGTGACCGGATACTCGATGCTTTCGGTGTGGAAGGACCTAACCGACATATCATCAACGGTCACGTACCTGTTCATGCGTCGAAAGGCGAGAATCCAATTAAAGCTAATGGCAAATTGATGGTGATTGACGGAGGTTTCTCAGAGGCTTACCATCATGAAACAGGTATTGCCGGCTACACGTTGGTATATCATAGTCGTGGTTTCCAATTAGTGCAACACGAACCTTTTACCAGCACCACCGACGCCATACAGAAAGGTACCGACATCAAGTCGACTACCCAATTGGTGGAACTCTCTGCCCACCGCATGCTGGTAGCAGATACCGATCGAGGTGTAGAACTCCGTTCACAGGTTAGAGATCTTCGTGAACTGTTATACTGCTACCGTCACGGAATACTGAAAGAGAAAGAAAAGAAGTGATGAAACATCGTGTCGTGATTGCGCTTGGCTCTAACTATTTGCCTGTTGCTCATATCGAATGGGCTTCAGGACTTTTAGCATCACTCATTGAGAACTGCCAATTCAGTCGCAGACTGTGGACTCAAGATATTAAAGGTTCGGGGGTATGGTATCAGAATCGCATAGCTTACGGATTCACAGATATCCCTGTAAACCAGTTGCAAACTCAGCTAAAAGAAATTGAGATAGAGTCAGGACGCACCAAGGAGCGCATTACGATAGATCTTGATTTAATGCTCTATGACCATCAGCGTTTTCATGAAAAAGATTGGCAGCGCCCCTACTTCACTGTGCTCTTTGACGAACTGCCTCAAATAGCAGAATAGCTGCCGATACACTGACATTCAAAGAATCCATCTTTCCTAACATCGGAATACGGATATGAGCCGTTGCCGCTTGGCGCCATTGGTCGGTCAAGCCTGTTGCCTCGGTACCCATCACAATAGCTGTGGCACGCTTCATATCCTGATCGTAATACAGGTTGGAATCCTGCAGTTGAGCAGTTAGAATCTGTATCTGTTTTTGCTTTAGAAATTCAATACACTCTTCAGAAGTGCATGCCACCGTAGGTACAGAAAAGATAGCTCCGATACTACTACGGATAAGATTGGGATTATACAAATCTGTTAACGGGTCACAGACGATGACCGCATCTGCCTTTGCGGCATCAGCCGACCTTAGGATGGCTCCCAAATTACCAGGTTTCTCCACACGCTCCAATACCATTAGAAGTGGTGACCGGGACAGTTGCAGGTCGTTCAGCGATAAACGCTTCTCACGGACTACGGCAACAATGCCTTCCGTAGAACCGCGATAGGCTATTTTCTCATATACTGCGGTTGACACCTCGATATCATCGTCATTCACTGTACCATCAAACAGTTCTGGACATACGTATCTATCTACCACTTCATAGCCAGCTTCCACACAGTGCATCAATTCACGTGCACCCTCTACCACAAAAACACCTTGACGGCGACGTTCCTGTGATTTCTGTTCCAAAAGCAGCAATTGTTTTACTCTTGCATTCTGTAGACTTGATATTGTCAACTTCATATACGATTTCTTATAATGAAGGTGCCTACTTACTGGAAAGCAGGCACCTGATTATTTTAACTTACGTTCTTAATAGAACTTGAAATAGCGACGGGCATTGTTATAGGAAATATCCTCTACCATCTTGCCTAACAATTCGCGATCGTCGGGCAGGAGTCCTTTCTCTACGTCGTTACCCAGAATGTTACAAAGGATGCGACGGAAATACTCGTGACGTGGATAACTCAGGAATGAACGGGAGTCTGTGAGCATTCCTACGAAACGGCTCAGCAAGCCCAGTACACTCAGAGCGTTCATCTGGCGTTCCATACCATCCTTCTGATCGTTGAACCACCAACCAGAACCAAACTGAATCTTACCTGGTTCACCACCCTGGAAGTTACCCAGCATTGTGGCAATCACCTCGTTGGCACATGGGTTCAATGTATATAATATGGTACGCGTGAGCTTGTCTTCCATATTCAACTTATTCAGGAACTTAGACATAGCCTTGGCAGTATTGAACTCACCGATAGAATCAAAACCGGTGTCAGGACCCAGTGCGTTATACATCTTGGTGTTGTTATCGCGAATAGCACCATAGTGGAACTGCTGTGTCCAGTCGGCATCAGCATCCATCTCAGCCATCACGGTAAGGAAACAGTTCTTATACTGGCGAATCTCCATATTAGAGAGCTGCTGACCACGCATAGCTTTCTCGAAGATCGTCTCAATCTGTGAATCGGTATAGTCCTCATCATAGAACTCCTCAATACCATGGTCTGACAGTTTGCAGCCCTGCTCCTGGAAGAAGTCGTGACGCTTCTGCAGTGCATCAACCATATCAGCAAACTTGGTAATGGTAACACCACTCACCTGCTCCAGTTGATGAACATAAGCAGAGAATTCAGGCTTCTCGATATTCATGGCCTTGTCAGGACGCCATGCTGGAATCATAATTGGATCATCGGCAGCCTTGTGCTTGGCATATTCGATGTGGTTGTGCAAATCATCAACAGGGTCGTCGGTGGTACATACACACTCTACGTTGTAATGCTTCATCAGTCCACGGGCTGAGAATTCAGGCTGCTTCAACTTCTCGTTACACTCATCGAAGATTTCGCGAGCCGTCTTGGGTGAGAGCAATTTCTCGATACCGAAGGCCGTCTTCAACTCCAGATGCGTCCAGTGATACAATGGGTTACGCAGGGTGTAAGGTACGGTCTCAGCCCATTTCTCGAATTTCTCCCAGTCGCTGGTATCCTTACCTGTGCAGTACTTCTCGTCAACACCATTGGTACGCATAGCACGCCACTTATAGTGATCACCACCCAACCAAAGTTCGGTAATACTCTTAAAACGATGATCATTAGCCACCATCTCAGGAATCAAGTGACAGTGATAATCGATAATCGGCATCTTAGCCGCATGATTGTGGAACAAGTCCTGTGCTATCTCATTATCAAGCACAAAATTTTTGTCGTTAAACTGTTTCATTTTATAATAATATTGTTTTAGAGATTACTTTGTAATTTTCTGCAAATATACTAATAATTTTTGTGTTTTGGAAATTATATAGGTGCTTTTGAAGAAAAATTAACGTAAACGATGACGGATTTTCGTTTGTTATGCTTAATTTTGCAAAGAAATCATATAATATATATCAACAATTAAAAAGTATAATGGACAAAAAGCTATTCTTAGGCATTGCTCTTTTAGCAACAAGCATGGGGGCTAACGCCCAAAAAGCCATGAATGCGCCCGCGGGCGGAAAGGCTATCAGTGACGAGTTAATTGGTATTTTCTTTGAAGACATCAGCAGTTCTGCCGATGGTGGACTCTATGCAGAGTTGACACAAAACGGTTCGTTTGAATACTGTCCGGCCGAACGTGATGGATGGGGCGCAGGAACTGCTTGGAAAGCTGTTCGTCCTGGACATTCTCTGGGTTATCCCGAGGTTCGTAAGGACGCACCTATCCACCCCAACAACCCTACCTACATGCGCCTGTATATTGAGCGTGTAAAAGAGTTCTACGATTACGACGGTTGGAAGGGAGTCGGTATGCAGAACGACGGGTTCGACGGCATTTCCGTCAAAGCTGGTCAGAAATACGACTTCTCCGTTTTCCTGCGTAACGTATCGGGCGACGCCAAACAGATACGTATCGCGTTGGTAGAAGAGCCTCAGAAGGGTCCTTGGACAAAAGATCCGAAGCTCTTGGCTGAAGCTACCATCACAGCTGACAGTAAGGATTGGAAGAAGTATGAGGCAACACTCGCTCCTACTGCTGATTCCAAGAAAGCCGTTCTGCAAATCTTGGTGCTTACCACAGGAACTATCGATATGGATATGGTGTCGCTGATGCCTCAGGACACTTTCAAGGGTCACGGACTGCGCAAGGATTTGGCTCAGGCTTTGGCAGACCTTCATCCCAAGTTTATGCGATTCCCTGGCGGTTGTGTGATTCACGGCGGTGGTGACGGTTTCTGGAATACCTATCGTTGGAAGACCACTGTCGGTCCTAAAGAACAGCGTCGCGGTCTGAAGAACACTTGGGGCTACCACCAGTCAATGGGTTTAGGCTATTTCGAGTATTTCCAGTTCTGCGAAGACCTGAATATGGAGCCCGTTCCCATTCTGCCTTGTGGTGTGAGCTGTCAAGGAACGAATGGTGGTTGGTTTATGAAGACACAGGCACAAGAAGTTGTTCCTATGTCGGAAATGGACGAATGGGTACAGGATGCACTCGACCTGATAGAATGGGCTAATGGCGATGTCAACACCAAGTGGGGACGCGTACGTGCAGAAGCCGGACATCCCAAACCCTTCAACCTGAAGTATCTGGGTATCGGTAACGAAGAGAAAATCACCCCTGAGTTCGAGGAACGTTTCAAATATATATATAATAAGGTGACCAAAGCCCATCCTGAAATTGTCATTGTAGGTACGGCAGGTCCTGGTTCTCATCCTGACAACCCCGATTTCCAGAACGGTTGGAGACTGGCTGAAGAGGTTGGTCTTCCAATTCTCGATGAGCACTATTACGAGCCTCATGACTATTTCCTGAAGAGTCGTCAGTACGACAGTTATCCTCGCGACCGCAAGACCAAGGTTTATTTGGGCGAATACGCATCCAAAGACAAGAAGATGATTGACGCTTTGGCAGAGGCTCTCTATCTGTTGCATGTAGAGCGCAATGCTGATGTAGTCTGCATGACCAGCTATGCTCCACTCTTTGCCCGCAAGAATGCCACCAACTGGGATCCAGACCTTATCTATTTCGACAACGAGCGTCCTTATCTCACATGCAGCTATTATGTTCAGCAGATGTTCGGACAGTCATCAGGCAATTACTACTATGGCGACTGCGTGAAAATCAAGAATGCCACCAACCTGCAAGAGCAGTCCGTCGTTCTCAACACCAAGACGCGCAAGCTCTTTGTCAAAGTGTGCAACGCCAGCAGCGAAAAGAAGTATGCCGATGTTGACCTCTCCCGTTTCAAGGGCATCAAATCGGCTGTCAAGACCACCCTGTCCGGAAAGCCTGACGAGGAGAACAATTATGAGGCACAGCCTATCGCTCCAAAGACTGAAACTGTCAAGATGAACAGCAAGATGACTTTGGATATTGCCCCTTACTCCTTCATCATGTACGAAATAGCACTATAAAGTATATCATTCAGTGCAATGGGAAAAGTATTACTGATTTACACCGGTGGAACGATTGGAATGAATCGTAATCCACATACGGGGGCTCTCGAACCCTTCAATTTTGAGCATCTGCTTCAAAAGATACCCGAATTGCAGGAATTCGACCTCGTGATTGATGCCCATCAGTTCAATCCCCCCATTGACTCAAGTGATATGACACCGGCAAAATGGACAGAACTGAGCCACGTCATTGCCGAACATTACGACGACTATGACGGTTTCGTGGTACTACATGGCACTGACACAATGGCATATACTGCTTCTGCCCTCTCCTATATGCTGGAAAATCTCACTAAACCTGTCATCTTCACTGGTTCGCAATTGCCTATCGGACAGTTGCGAACCGATGGCAAGGAAAACCTGATTACGTCGATTGAAATAGCTGCTGCCAAGGGTGCTGACGGACACGCCTGCGTGCCTGAGGTAGGCATCTATTTCAATGGGCGTTTACTTCGTGGTAACCGTACTACCAAACAAAGTGCCGAGGAGTTTAATGCCTTCGAATCCTTTAATTATCCCCATTTGGTTGATGCGGGCGTCAATATCACCTATCATGCCGACCGTATGCTAAAGCCCCATTGGGAACGTCCCATGAAACCACACTTCCGACTCGATAACAATGTGATTATCTTCTCCCTTTTCCCAGGCATCCGCGAAGACTTGGTTCGCCACATCATTGCCACTCCCAATCTCAAGAGCATCGTGATGCGTACCTTCGGCAGTGGTAACGCGCCCCAGCGTCCCTGGGTGATGAAGGCGCTGAAAGAAGCCACCCGAAATGGGAAAGTAGTCATCAATATCAGTCAGTGTATGCAAGGAACCGTAGAAATGGGACGTTACGATACGGGATTCCAATTAAAGGAGGCTGGCGTCATCAGCGGCTACGACTCAACGGTCGAGAGTGCTGTCACCAAACTGATGTTCTTACAGTCACATTACGACGATCCTGAACAAGTCAGACAACTTATGCGGCAAAACATCAGGGGAGAAATTAGCGTTGATTAAAAATACAGAACTATCGATTGATGGTTCTGTTAATTTTATCAGTATTTCAACTTTTAAGCGTTAATTTCAAATAGCCGTTAAGCAAAAAGTCGTAATTGTTAAATTGCGACAAAAGAAAAGGACAATTTGTCAGTTTCCCAATTTTTGCGGCTATATTTGCACTCGAATTTGAAAACAAGATTATAAACATTTAAAAGAATAATGAGATGAAAAAGATTGTAAAAAGCATTTTCCCCGCAATTTACTTAGTTGTAATTGCATTCTCTACGGCTTCATGCAACAAGACTCAAGCAGCTCCTGCAGCTGCTCCAGGACAGCCCGTTGATTTAACCTATGCAGCAGAGAAGTCGCTGCCTTCAGTAGTTTATATCAAGTCGGTCATCAATTCCAAGACACAGACAGTGGAATACAGCGACCCCTTCGAGGATTTCTTCTCCGACCCGTTTGGCGGTTTCTTCGGACGCGGACAAGGTGGCAATAACGGTACACGTAAGCGTCAGGTACAGACTCCGAAGCGTGCAGCTGCCGGCAGTGGTGTGATTATTTCAGCTGACGGTTACATTGTCACCAACAATCACGTGGTGGACGGTGCCGACGAACTGACTGTCACCCTGAACGAGAATTCGAAAGAATACTCAGCACGCATCATCGGTGCAGACAAGACCACCGATTTGGCACTCATCAAGATTGACGCCAAAGACCTGCCTGCTATCGTCATTGCCAATTCCGACAACGTTAAAATCGGTGAGTGGGTATTGGCAGTTGGTAATCCGCTCGGACTGAACAACACCGTTACCGCTGGTATTGTCAGTGCCAAAGCCCGTCAGATGGGCGAAGGCGTAGCCTCTATGATTCAGACTGATGCCGCCATCAATCAGGGTAACTCAGGCGGTGCACTGGTGAACACCCGTGGTGAACTGATTGGTATCAACGCCATGATTTATTCACAGACAGGTTCAAATATCGGTTATGGCTTTGCTATTCCTACTGCCATTATGAATAAGGTGGTTGAGGATATCAAGAAATACGGAGCCGTACAGCGTGCCATGATTGGTATCAAGGGTAGCGATGTCAGCCTGTACGTAGATGCTGAGAAGGAAAAGGGTAACGAAATAGACCTCGGCACCATGGAGGGTATCTATGTGGCTGAAGTTGTAGAAGACGGTGCAGCAGCCGCTGCCGGACTCCAGAAGGGCGATGTCATTACCGCCATCGACGGACAGAAAGTGAAGAAGTTCGGCGAACTGCAGGGCATCATGGCTCAGAAGCGTCCTGGCGACAAGGTGAAGGTAAGCTACCTGCGCAATAAAAAGGAGAATACCGTCACCATGACACTCAAAAACGAGCAAGGCAATACCAAGGTAGTGAAAAATGCTGACGTTGACATCCTGGGCATCGACGTACGTCCTATCACCGACTCGCAGAAGAAACAGCTCGAGATTTCCTACGGACTGGAAGTGCTGAAAGTCAGCGGTGGCAAGATGAAGGAAGCCGGTGTACCAAAGGGCTTTATCATTCAGGTGGTCAACGACCAGCCTATGCACTCCTTCGATGATTTGCAGCAGGTTGTGAAGGATGCCAAGGACCAGATGCTGGTTATCAAGGGAATGTTCCCTACTGGCAAGCGCGGCGGATTCGTGGTTTATCTGCAGAATGAATAAATAGTCAATAGCTGAAGGCTAAAAGCAAAAAAGTAAGGTATTCTTTTGGTTATTCCGAAAAAATACCTTACTTTTGCATTCGGCTTATAAAAATCTGACTAAATGAGACAACTAAAAATCACAAAATCAATTACCAATCGAGAGAGCGAATCTCTTGAGAAGTATTTGCAAGAAATCGGTAAGGAAGAACTCATTTCTACCGAAGAAGAAGTGGAACTGGCACAACGCATCCGTAAGGGCGACCATAAGGCGCTTGAGCGACTCACCAAGGCCAACCTCAGATTTGTTGTCTCAGTGGCAAAACAGTATCAGAATCAGGGTTTGTCTCTGCCCGACCTTATCAACGAGGGCAATATGGGACTTATCAAGGCTGCTGAGAAGTTTGACGAGACACGCGGTTTCAAGTTCATCTCGTATGCCGTATGGTGGATTCGCCAGAGCATCCTGCAGGCTATTGCCGAACAGAGTCGCATCGTGCGTCTGCCACTCAACCAGGTGGGAGCTGTTAATCGCATCAATCGAGAGGCTAACCGCTTCGAACAGGAACACGAGCGACGCCCGTCAGCCGAAGAGCTCTCTGAAAAGGTTGATTTGCCTGAAGATAAAATCGACGATGCCCTGCACGTCAGCGGCCATCACGTGTCGGTTGACGCTCCCTTTGTCGATGGTGAAGATAATTCCCTGCTCGATGTCCTTGTCAACGATGATGCGCCGCAAGCCGACCGCCAGTTGGTGTTGGAATCTCTGCGAGCCGAGATTCGTAATGCATTGCAGATGCTCACCGACCGTGAGCGAAAGGTAATTACCGCTTTCTTTGGCATCGACCAACCTGAGATGACCTTGGAGGAAATCGGTTCCAAATACGGGCTCACCCGCGAGCGTGTGCGCCAGATTAAGGAAAAAGCCATCCGCCGACTGCGTGGAAATACAAAGAACAAAATGTTAAAAGCATATTTAGGACAATGAAAAAAATCATCAAGTACACCCTGTTAGCCCTGCTCCTGACTGTGGCGATGCCCCAACAGATACAGGCCAAGCGTATCAAAACGAACAAGATGTATATGTTCGGATTCTCAGCTTCCTTTCAGGATTCTGTCATTTATATGACCGATGTTCAGGAAGTGGAAGGCGCCTGGTACGACACGAAGACGAAATTCCTGTTAGGACGCCAGCACTACTCCTACCAGTTGAAGGATTTCCTGACTAACACCTACCAGCAGCCCAACCGCGTCTGCATGGTTATGTATGCCCTGTCGCGCAAAGAGGCAGAAAAGAAATTCATCAAGTTGCGAAAGGAATATACCGTCAAAGCCAAGGGCAAATACGACGTTCGCTATCTCACGAACACGGAGTTTACTTTCCGGGCTATCGACATGAGCGAGCAATAAATAAAAAAAAGGAACCATTCATCAGCGAAGGTTCCTTTCTTTTTTTCTATTCATGATTCTGTTTCCAAATCTTCATGCGTTCCTCCAGTTGCGCGTATTGATGTTCCTCAATGAACGAAGTGCAAACACGCAAGCCCTCTTGGTGCGAACCTGTTGTAATCAGACAGATAGCTGATACACCGTAATACATCAGTTCCTTGGCCAATTCACCGCTCGACATGCCCTTATACCCTATGGTGAAGTAGAAACCATCGGCAACTGGCTCATCCAAATCCTTGTCATACACAATGTGGAAGCCGTAGCGCAGGAATATCTCCTTCAGTTTTTTGGCACGCTCGCCATACACCATCACCTCCTTACGGAAATTATACGTGCCGTCGCTTGCAGCCTTCAGCATAGCAGCCAGCGCATACTGTGCCGAATGACTCGTGCCCGACGATAGCGCATAGAGCATACGGGTGGAGAAAACCAAACCGAAGGGCAGTCCTTCGTAGCGTTCTGCCAAATCATCATAATGGCGATGGAACAGCTTGTCCGAAATACATGTCACACCGATGCGCTCACCAGCATAACTGAAAGCCTTAGAACCCGAAATCAAGAGCATGTAATTATCCGTATAACGACCTACCGAAGGCTGGTAAGGCGGCTGGAAGGGCACGCTCAGGTCTTTACGGAAGTCCATTGCGAAGTAAGCCAAGTCTTCCATCACGATGGTATCATATTTCGTAGCCAGTTCGCCAATCGTCTTCAACTCATCCTCATTCAGACAAATCCAAGCCGGATTATTAGGATTCGAATAGACGATAGCACAGATATTGCGACATTTGAGGTAGCTCTCCAGTTTCGGGCCCAGTTTCGAGCCACGATAATCGTAAACGTCAAAAGTTTCATATTTCACACCCTGCACCTGCAACTGCATCTTCTGCACAGGGAAACCCGGGTCGATAAACAATACGGTATCTTTCGACTTATCAGCCTGCGAACAAGTCAGGAACGAGGCAAAAGTTCCCTGCATCGAACCAGTAACCGGCACACAGCCTTCAGGTGACACATCCAGTCCGATGAAAGCCTTCACAAATCGCGAAGCCTCCTGCTTCAACACGGGGGCACCCTGTATGTCAGGATATGAGTGGGCTATCCCCTCCTCCAGCGCCTTTATCTGCGCATCGACGCCCACCTTGGCAGCAGGCAGTCCTGGAATACCCATTTCCATTTTGATAAACTCTACGCCGCTGGCTTTCTCAGCGCGAGCAGCCACCTGTTTCACTTCACGGATGGTAGCCTTGGCAAAATCATTGATGCCCAATTCCGCCACCAATCCATCCACTATTTCCTTTTTAATCGGTGTTTCTATCATTTCTTATATATTAATACTTCTGACGTGCAAAGGTACAATTAAGCGAGCAAAATGCAAAAGAAAAACGGGTTTTTCTTTTCATTTTCGAACGAAGTTTACGAAGTTACCATTGTTCCAAATATCTTATATCACAGTTCCGAATACCATCTATCGCTGATCCGAATAGGACTTAACAGGGGATAGAAGCCATTCCGGCAAGGAACAGATGCCACTCAAGCAGGGAATAGATGCCGCTCCGACGACCGTTTGCGCCTACGCAAATCATCGTGCGCGTATGCGCAAACGATTATTTCCCTATACGCAAATTCAACTTCAGAATTTTTCGCGGGTGTAAGCAGGAAATTATCAAAATAAAGTTGTATCTTTGTAAACTGAAATTACAAATCAAAAATATGATGAACGAAGGGCTTTAAATACAAGAATATCATGAGAAGATTATTAATAAATATTTGTAAGACGGTCTTTTGCGGTTTACTGGTCGCATCGTGTTCAACAACAGACGACAATTCCGTCAGCCCTAATCGTCAGAAAAGTATCGTCATTCTCTACGACAATGATGTGCATTGTCACATTGACGGATATACCCGTCTGGCAGGTCTGCGCGATGCCATCTTGGCTGCCGACACCGCCTACGTGGGCATCACCTCGAGTGGCGACTTCGTCAACGGTGATGTGGCTGGAGCCATTTCACGCGGACAGTACATCGTGGATATCATTCGCACCGTTGGCTACACGGCTATAGCACCGGGCAACCACGAGTTCGACTTCGGCATACCGCGCCTGCTGGAGCTGATACCCAAAATGGGGGCACCTGTGGTATGCTCCAATTTCTACAAGATCGGGGACACCAGTCCTATCTATCAAACTTACACCATCAGGCAGTTCGGTAAGAAGCGCGTCGCCTTCGTAGGTGCCACCACGCCGGAGGCATTGATGGATGAGAAATATTCCTTCTACGACAAGGATGGCAAGCAGACCTACGACCTGCGCACAGACAAGGTTTTCAGTCTGGTGCAGCAGTCGGTTGACGACGCCCGTAATGCGGGCGCCGACTATGTGGTGATGCTGTCCCACCTCGGTGAGAAAAAATCCTACACGGGCGTCGATTCGCATACACTGATCAGCAAGACCCACGGCATCGATGTGGTGCTCGACGGACATACCCACTCCGTAGTGCCCCATGACGTCGTCAGCAACGACCGGCAGGAGCTGATCGGCGTGACGCAGACCGGCACAGCCTTCGCAAATATCGGCAAACTGGTTATCTCGCCCGAGGGCAAGATAACCACCGAGCTCTTATCCTCCGCCGATGTGCCTTATACGAATTCGCATGTGACCGCCACCACCGACAGCGTGGTGACACTGATTCACCAAGAGACCGACCGCGTGCTGGGCGTGAGTAAGTTCAACCTCACTATACGCGACTCCAAGGGTAATCGGTTGGTGCGCAAGGGCGAGACCAACCTGAGCGACCTCGTGACCGATGCACTCCGCGTGCGTACAGGTGCCGACATCGGTCTGTATAACGGTGGTGGTATCCGCAATGACATACCTGCCGGTACAATCAACTACGGCAATGCCATCAGCGTACTGCCCTTCTACAATCTGACGTGCACCATCGAGGCCACGGGCGAGATGATTGTCCAGATGCTTGAGAAAAGCTTGCAGAAATATCCCGAGGAGGAGGGTCATTTCCCACAGATATCCGGCATGAAGTTCACCCTTCACACCGTCAGCCACAAGGTGAGCGACGTATTGGTGCTCAACCGCAGTACCGACACATACGAACCCATCGTTGCCGACAAGAAGTACTCCATCGGCATCTCCGACTACTACGCCAACGGTGGCTTCTACGACAGCCTGAAGGACGCCACGCTCACCAAGCTATATCCCGACCAGAATTGCAAGACCCTTGCCGACTTCATCGAGTACGACCTCGGCGGTGTGGTAGGCGAAGAGTATCGCGAGCCGCAGGGCCGCATCACTTTCATAGAAGACTAAGAGCTTGATTATCGTGTAAATTGATTCAGCTTCTGAATAATGTACTCAGCTTCCCCGTTGGTCATTGCCGAATGACAGGGGAGGCTGAGTTCTTGTTGGTGGATATATTCTGTGACAGGTAATGAAATTCCCTTCCACTCAGCATAACAACGCTGCTGATGAGGAGGAACTGGATAATGAATCTGTGTCTCCACACCGTTTGTCCTCAAATAATCTTGCAAGTCATCACGACGCTCACAAAGCACGGGGAAAATATGCCATACGCTGTCGCGTTCAGACTGGGGAATCACGATGCCGGGATTGCTTATCTGATTCAGGTAGCGGGTTGCTATCTGCTTGCGGCGAAGGTTGGCTTCGTCGAGATGGCGCAGTTTGACATCGAGGATGGCTGCCTGCACTTCGTCGATGCGTGAATTACGACCTTGATAGTCGAATACATACTTATGCGAAGAGCCGTAATTACCTAAGGCTCTGATGGTTTCGGAAAGTTGAGGGTCGTTGGCGGTGACGGCTCCTGCATCGCCTAAGGCTCCCAGATTCTTGGTGGGATAGAAGCTGTGAGCGGCTGCATCGCCAAGACTGCCTGTGCGTTGCGTACGTTGCGACTGAGGCGCTACATACTGACAACCATGAGCTTGGGCGTTGTCTTCGATGAGCAGTAGGTGGTGACGACGGCAGAGTTCCCCTATCCTATCCGTATAGGCACAGCGGCCGTAGAGATGGACTATCATCAGGGCACGCGTGCAGGGAGTGATAGCCTGTTCGATGAGTGAATCGTCAATCTGGAGCGTGTTGATATCTGGCTCGACAAGTACGGGCGTCAGTCGGTTTTCGGTGATGGCGAGGATGGAGGCGATATAAGTATTGGCAGGCACCAAGACTTCGTCGCCCTCGTGCAAGAGCCCCATCTCCTTGTAAGCACGCAGAATAAGCGTCAGGGCATCGAGGCCGTTGGCACAGCCGATGCAGTAGCGAGTGCCTATATAGTCGGCATAATGCTGTTCGAACAGTCGTGTCGCCTCGCCACGAAGATACCACCCCCGTTGCAGCACATCCTCCATAGCCTGCCGAATCTCCGCTTCGTAAGGAGCATTCACCTGTTTTAAATCCAAATATTTCATCATAGCGTCCACTCGTAAGTATCGTAACAGACGGCACGCCCTCCGAAGCCCTCCTTCTGATGAATTAGCGGGGCATTGAGATTGTCGTTTTCCACCAGATTGGAAGTGCCGAAATCAAAATAATCCATATTCTCTTGCTGGAACTTCTGCAGCAGATGACAGAACAGCAAATCAAGCGCTCCACAAGCTCTACCCGCTGCGTTGGTTGCAATATATTGCGTTTTAACAACATGATGCGAGATATAAAGCACCGTGCCACCAATGACCTGCTGTCCACTCTTGACAACAAAGAGGCGAATCTGTTGCGGAAATCTCGAATACAACAGCTGTATTTCTGGCAGGCTATGCACTGGTGAGGCATGATGACGCGTGCGGAGTGTATCCTCCAACAGTTGCCAATATACTGCAAAATCAGTACTTTCTTCAACGGCAAGTCCCACCTTCTGCGCTTTCTTGACGCCACGCTTACGAAGTGAAGTGAACGACAACGGACAATGCAGACTCACAACAGAGGCTATATCGCGCGTGCTCAATCTGGCATGAGAGACATTTGTCAATGCAAACAGGTCTTCTTCTGAAGGCAGCTGATGGTAAATCCAAGGTATGTGCTTATAGACGACTTGACGGAAACCCTGAGAAACAAGGTAAGCGTTCAGCAAAGAGAATACATCGAGGATTTCTGCTGCACGCGCATGACGGTCCATCACAAGTCCTCCATAACTCAGTCCCTGATGTGACGCGAAGACATCATCATATCCGTTAGCAGGCAACAGCGCATACAGTCGGCTTTTGCGATAGATCATCAGCGAATGGTCATGGAAACGGTCGGCATGGTAGTCCATATACTGCCTGTAGAAGAGGAAAGTTCCATTCTTCGACTGAGCCACGAACTGATTCCATTCTTGGCACTTATCAGGAGTATAGCGGACTATATCAAACATGAGGCATATAACTTTTCAAACTCATCCATGTCGTAAATATACTCATCTTCGTCGAAAAGTTCGGAAGCCAGTACGAGGCAGACGGCACCACTGGAGAAATCTTCCAGTGTGCGCCAAATGCCAGTACCGATATACAGCCCTTGGTAGGGATGGTTGAGATGATAGGTTTCCCACTCACGTCCGTTGTATAGTTGCACGTCGAACGAGCCGCTGACGGCAACCACCACTTCCTGGCAAGTGCGATGAGCATGCCCGCCACGACGGCCTCCGCCTGGGATGTCGTAAGTCCAATAGACACGCGCGATATCGAACGGTATCTGTCGCATCTGCTCGACTACCGTCAAGTTGCCGCGCGTATCTATTATCTTAGGTAAATCTATCAGCTGACCAATCATTTCTTCATATAAGGATCGGTGCCCAAAACGGTCTTTGCCAAACGCTTGGCCTTGTCGCGCAGGGCATCAGTGCTCTCGCCTACCTCACCATAACAGAGGACAACACCCATACGGCGACCTACATGGGCTTCGGGCTTGCCGAAGATGCGGATACGAGTGCGGTCTTCCTTCAGGGCATCAACCAGGTTGTAATTCAACGACTGAGTCGTTGAACACTCTTCTGGAGAGAGGATGACGGCAGAGGCACCGGCATGCTCCAAATGAATGCCTGCAATAGGCAGACCCATGACAGCACGGAAATGGAGTTCGAACTCGGAGAGATTGGTGGTGTGACCCAGTGTCACCATACCTGTATCGTGTGGACGTGGAGAGAGCTCCGAGAAAATGACCTCGCCCTGCTTGGTGAGGAAGAACTCAACGCCCCAGATACCATAACCCGTCAGGGCCTTGGTCACTTGGTCAGCCATGTGCTGAGCCTGCTTCAATGCCTCGTCCGAAATCTTATATGGCTGCCATGATTCACGATAGTCACCACCCTTCTGCACGTGTCCGATAGGAGGGCAGAAGATGGTAGGCCAACCATGCTGCTGGGTAATGGTGAGGAGGGTAAACTCCGACTCGAAGTCGATGAACTCCTCGATAATCACTTCCTTCACATCGCCACGCGAACCCTCCATCGCCTCACGGAAAGCCTGTTCGAGTTCGTCGTCATTATGCACGTAGCTCTGTCCGTGACCAGACGACGACATCAGCGGTTTAACCACACAGGGGAAGCCAATCTCGTCGGCGGCTTTCTTAAACTCGTCGAAGGTCTTGGCATAGAAATACTTTGCTGTGCGCAGTCCCAGGTCGCGAGAAGCCAAGTCACGAATGGCACGACGGTTCATCGTGAAATTGACGGCACGGGCAGAAGGAACCACCTGGATGCCCTGCTCTTCAAACTGGAAGAGGCGTTCGGTACGGATAGCCTCAATCTCAGGAACGATGATGTCGGGCTGATGCTTCTTAACCGCAGCCTCCAAGGCATCGCCATCGAGCATAGAGAATACCTCACGCTCGTCAGCTACCTGCATAGCCGGGGCATCGTTATAGCGATCGCAAGCCACCACATAGGCACCTGCACGCTTAGCGGCAATCACGAACTCCTTACCTAATTCACCACTTCCCAATAACAGAATCTTTTTCATAATCAGTATTTGTTTTGTTTATCGATTTGCATACATATTATCATAATACTTTTGGTAGTCGCCAGAGGTCACATTGTCGAGCCACTCCTGATTGTCGAGATACCAGCGGACGGTCTTTTCAATACCCTCTTCAAACTGGAGCGAGGGCTCCCAACCCAGTTCTTTCTGGAGCTTGGTGCTGTCGATGGCATAACGGAGGTCGTGACCGGCACGGTCGGTAACGAAAGTGATAAGGTCCATATCCTCGCCCTCCTTGCGTCCCAACAGGCGGTCGACGGTCTTGATGAGCACCTTGATGATGTCGATGTTCTTCCACTCGTTGAATCCGCCAATATTATAGGTATCGGCAATCTTGCCCTCGTGGAATATGAGGTCGATGGCACGCGCATGATCCTCCACAAACAACCAGTCGCGCACGTTCTCGCCCTTGCCATAAACAGGCAGCGGCTTGCGGTGGCGGATATTGTTGATGAAAAGCGGAATCAACTTCTCTGGGAACTGATAGGGACCATAGTTGTTCGAGCAGTTAGTCACCACGACAGGCATGCCATAGGTGTCGTGGAAAGCACGGACGAAGTGGTCGCTCGAAGCCTTCGAGGCACTGTAGGGTGAATGGGGATTATACTTTGTCGTTTCCAAGAAGAACTTATCTCCGTATGCCAAATGATGCTCGGCGCTGGAGGCCGTGGTAGTGAACGGTGGCTCAATGCCGTCGGGATGGGTCAGTTCGAGGGCTCCGTACACCTCGTCGGTAGAGATGTGATAGAAGCGCTTCCCCTCATATTTCTCAGGCAACGACTCCCAGTAGAGTTTGGCAGCCTGAAGGAGAGAGAGCGTACCCATCACGTTGGTCTGCGCAAAGGTGAAGGGGTCTTTGATGCTACGGTCCACATGACTCTCAGCAGCCAGGTGGATGATGCCATCCACCTTCTTGTCCTGCATCAGCTTGTAGAAAGCATCGAAGTCGCAGATATCCATCTTCACAAACTCGTAGTTGGGTTTGTTCTCAATGTCTTTCAGATTAGCCAGATTACCGGCATAGGTCAACTTGTCGAGGTTGATAATGTGGTAGTCGGGATACTTGTTCACAAACAGGCGCACCACATGGCTTCCAATAAAACCTGCGCCACCAGTAATTACAATTGTTCGTTTCATATTATTTTTATTTTCGATATTTCGAGGTTTTGAACTATTTTCCTAATGTTATCACTTCGCAATCTTTGAATTCTTTTCCTTCAATAGTCAGTCGAACAAGCGTGCGCTCCTTGTGCCACCCTTGCAGTCCTGCAGCCCCCGGGTTGATGTGAAGCAGATTGAGCGTCTTGTCGAACTTCACTTTCAAGATATGCGAATGACCGGCAATGAAGAGCTGGGGAGGCGATGCGTAGAGCTGACTGCGAATGGAATAATCATAGTTGCCAGGATAGCCGCCAATATGTTTCATCAGCACTTCCACATCCTCACACTTCCAACGCAGCACCTCTGGATACATCAGTCGAAGGTCGCCCCCATCGCAGTTGCCACAGACGGCACGCAGAGGACGGAACTCATTGAGACGTTCAGCCACCTCCAAGGAACCGATATCGCCGGCATGCCATATCTCATCGCACGGCTCGAAATAGTGCAGGTATTTATCGTCCCAATAGCTATGGGTATCACTGATAATTCCTATCTTCTTCATAATCCAAAACGTTTGCGGATGAAGTCAGCCACCATCTTCTCCGTCTCCTCCATACCCAGAAAACTGGTATTGACACAGAGGTCGTAAGACTCGGCATGCCCCCACTTCTTACCCGTATAATAGTTGTAGTAGGCAGCACGTTTGCTTTCTGCCTGAAGAATCATCCTCTTTGCCTCGGGGGGCTCAACATTTTGCTTGTTAAGAATCTGTTCTACCCTATCGTGCATAGAGGCAGTAATGAAGATGTTGACCACATTTTCGAAGTCGCGCAACACATAATCGGCACAACGACCTACGAAGACACAGGAACCCTTCTGGGCTGCCTTACGAATGGCATCACTCTGAAACTTGAACAGATTCTCCTGCGAGAAGCCCGACTCATAGACACCACTCACATGCGGAGCTGCCATATTGAACAAGCCACGGATGAAACCTTTCTTCTCGTCGTTCTGCTCAAAAATTTTCTCACTGAAGCCGCTCTCCTTAGCGGCAAGGTTGAGGATTTCCTTGTCGTAGAACTTAGCGTTAAAATCCTTGGCCAGCATACGTGCTATGATGTGGCCTCCACTACCTAACTGTCGTCCGACATTAATGATAATGTGCTTATTTTCCATAAGTATTAAGTTTTCTGATATACCATAGTAACAAAGGTATCGTCATCGAGAATGAGCCGAAATCGCTGGCTGCCATAGAATACCACACACCATCCAAGCCCCAGAACAAGGGGAAGATATAGGCCATAGGCAACAAGAGAATCAGCTGACGTGACAATGAGAGGAAAATAGAAATCTTCACCTTACCGATACACTGGAAGAAATTGGTGATAACGGCTTGAGAACCCACGACGAAGAATACCATCATATTCAGTCGGATGCCTCTTGCCGACATCTCCAGCAGCGTGGGGTCGGTGGTGAACACACGGGCTATCTCTCTGGGGAAAAGCATGGAGAGAGACCAGCCTATCAATAAAATAATGGTTGCCCAGGCTATCGTCTGCCACAGACAACGGAACATACGGTCAAATTTCTCGGCACCATAGTTATAGCCTACAATGGGCTGCATACCTTGGTTCATGCCCATCACAAACATAAAGAGCACCATCACAACGGAGTTGGCGATGGAATAGGCTCCAACAGCCATATCTCCACCATAGCGCACAAACTGGTTGTTCATGAAAATGACGATGATGCACGAGGTGGTCTGCATGAGGAATGGCGAGATACCAATAGCAATGATATTCTTCACCAAATCGGTTTTCAACTTATAGATGCCTTTACGCAGATGCAACAGTTCCTTCTTGTCGGAGAATATCCACATCTGCCAACAGAGTGCCATCGACTGGGCAGTGACAGTAGCCAAAGCGGCTCCCTTGATACCGAGCCTCAGCCACCAGACGAAGACGAGTATCAGAAGGATATTCATCGCCACCGTAAAAAGTACGGAATACATGGCGTGACGGGGCTTGCCGGCAGCACGGAGCACAGCATTCATGCCGAAATACATGTGGGTGATGACATTGCCCAACAGGATGACGATCATGAATTCACGGGCATAGGGCAACGTGACATCGCTGGCACCGAAGAAGCGCAGAATGGGATCGAGAAAAACCAGACACACCACCATGAAGAGGAATCCTACAATCAGGTTCAGCGTCACCGTATTACCCAAAAGGTATTGGGCTGTCTTATAGTCGCGCTGACCCAATTTTACGGAAATGCAAGTAGAGGCACCTACACCCACTGCTGCGCCAAAGGCGGCACTTAGGTTCATAAAGGGAAATGTTATACCCAAGCCTGCAATAGCCTCAGGACCTACCATCTGACCGATAAACGCGCGGTCGATGATATTATAAAGACTGGAAGCCGTCATAGCCACAATGGCCGGCATGGCATACTGCATCAGCAATTGCCCTACTGGCTTTGTGCCCAACTCCAATGTTGCTTGTTTCTTATCCATAAATTATGTGTGCAAAGATAGTGCAAATCGAGCGAAATACCAAATTTATTTGAGTGTTTGATGTTTTTTTTGTAATTTTGCAGCACATTACACATCAAACAAGAAAATGCAGAGGTTTTTGCTGATATGTTTTATACTGATGACAGCCACAGGAAATGGCTGGACTCAGAATCGCGGAATAAAGAAGCGCAACAAGGAATGCCCTTCATTCATTTACCGTGTGACACTGCGTGACAAACAGAACTCGCCCTACTCGCTGAACCACCCTACCCGCTTCCTGTCTCGCCGTTCGGTGGAACGCAGAAAGCGACAGGGATTGCCGTTGGATTCAACCGATCTGCCCGTAACACCCAAGTACGTGCGACAGATAGAAACGGAGAAGGTGAATATTGTGGGTACCAGCAGGTGGAACAATACCGTGTTGGTGCAGGTGAAGGATACCAACGAGATGGCACGCATCAGCAAACTGCCTTACGTTGCGCTTTGTAAGAAAGTTTGGCAAGCACCTGACTCCATTGAACCTACGGCTATCAAGACGAAATACGAAGAGCACTTCCACGAATGGGATTCTATCGGACAAACGCCCTTCGGACGGGCTGATCTGCAAATCAAATCGTTGCAAGGTCACCGTCTGCACAGTATTGATTTGAAGGGCGAAGGAATGGTGATTGCCGTACTGGACGGAGGTTTTAAGAATGTAAATCAGATTCCTGCCTTTCAGAAAGTGAATATCAAAGGAACCAAAGATTTTATCTATCCCCATTCACCTTCTGTTTACTATGAACTGGATCATGGCACAAAAGTATTGTCGGTCATGGCCATCCAAGAGCCACATTATTATATAGGTACAGCTCCAGAAGCCAGTTACTGGTTGCTGAGATGCGAAGACCCGCAATCAGAACAGGAAGTAGAGGAAGACTATTGGGCGATGGCTGCCGAGTTTGCCGATTCGGCTGGGTGCGACATCATCAATTCATCGTTGGGCTATAATGATTTCGACAAGGGATTTGGATCACACAAGCTATGGCAACTCGACGGACACTCCACACTGATCAGCCATTCTGCCTCGATGGTTGCCAAAAAGGGGATGATTCTTGTTAATTCTGCTGGTAATACGGGGATGGGGCCTTGGAAGAAACTAACGTTCCCTGCCGATGCAGAAGACTGTCTGACGGTGGGAGCTGTAACCGATTTGCTGACGAATGCTCCTTTCTCGTCTGTCGGACCCACACAGGACGGCAGAGTAAAACCTGATGTAGTGGCTATTGGCAGTCCTGCTGCTGTTGTCACAGGCAGGGGGTCGATAGCACAAGATATGGGTACTTCGTTTGCTGCACCTGTTATTTGCGGCTTAGTGGCCTGTCTTTGGCAGTCAATGCCCGAGAAGACGGCATTGGAAATCATGGAACTCATCAGACAGACGAGCAATAATCAGGAACACCCTGACAACATCTACGGTTATGGACTTCCCAACTTCTGGAGAGCCTATATGATTGGGAAAATGAAAGAGACACAAGGCAATGATTGAGAAACGATATACACTACATACGCTGAATGCACTCGTCAGAGAGGCGATAGAAGCAGAACTGCCTGATGAATATTGGGTGGAGGCTGAGCTGTCGGAATGCAGGGAGAGCCGCGGACACTGCTATATGGAACTGGTGGAGAAAGACGAACTGTCGAATACGCCCATTGCCAAAGCATCTGCCAAATGCTGGAAACAGACATGGGCCATGGTGCAGCCGTATTTTATGCGCACCACAGGACAACCGCTGAAAGCTGGTATGAAGGTGCTGCTGAAAGTCTATCCACAATTCCACGAGGCTTATGGGTTCTCATGGATAGTGACTGATATCGACCCGACCTTTACGCTTGGTGACATGGCGCAACGGCGCCAGCAGATTATTCAGAAACTAAAGGAAGAGGGCGTTTTCGACTTGCAGCGCGAACTCGTCATTCCCAAATTCTGTCAGCGCATAGCTGTGGTTTCGGCTGAGACAGCTGCCGGCTATGGTGACTTCTGTCGTCAATTGCAAGAGAATGATTATGGACTGGTGTTCTACCCTACGCTTTTCTCGGCTATTATGCAGGGCGAACAGGTGGAGCAGAGTGTGATAAGTGCCCTGAACCGTATCAACGAAAGAGCTGACGAATTCGACGTGGTAGTAATTATCCGTGGAGGCGGCTCTACAAGTGATATGAGTGGATTTGACACCTTGCCGCTGGCTGAGAATGTAGCCAATTTCCCTTTGCCTATTATCACGGGTATCGGGCACGACAGAGACGAATGTGTACTGGATATGGTATCGAATACCAGAGTCAAGACTCCAACAGCAGCAGCTGCCTTCCTGATAGCTCATCTGGCTGATACGCTTCAGCATGTGATAGACATTCAGCAACGTATCGGTTTTATGCTGTCGATGTTTAAAACCAACTTTGAGCATCAGCTGGACCAACGGTACGAACGTATCCGTTATGCCTTGCAGCAACGCATGACAAGGGAACATCACCATCTGGAAATGGTGGGACAACGCACCGAATTACTGGACCCTGCCCTATTGCTGAAACGAGGCTACAGCATCACGCTGCACAATGGGAAGGCCATACGCGACCCTCAGCTTTTAAGCGAGGGAGCAGAAATTGAAACAAGAGTTGAAAAAGGAACCATCAAATCAATAGTGACATGGAAACAATAAAGTATGAAGAGGCATTACGCCAACTGGACGAAATCGTACAGAAAATGGAGCGTAACGAGTATGGTATTGACGAACTGACCACACAACTGAAAAAGGCTAAAGAACTGATACAATTATGCAAGAATCAGTTGACAAAAACAGACGAAGACATCAAAAAGATACTCGAAGATGATAAATAATGCACATTTCATTTGCAAGTGTGCGACAAAATATGTACTTTTGCAAACAATTTATAACAAGAAGGATTAAAATAATAACAATATGAAAGATTTAGACTGGGGAAATCTGTCGTTCGGTTATATGAAAACCGACTACAATGTACGCTGTTACTATCGTGACGGCAAGTGGGGCGAAATAGAAGTTTGCTCCGACGAGTATCTGAAAATGCACATGGCTGCTACCTGTCTGCATTACGGACAGGAGGCTTTCGAAGGCCTGAAGGCTTATCGTTGCAAGGACGGTAAGGTGCGCATTTTCCGTGTGGAGGAGAATGCTGCTCGCTTACAGTCCACTTGTCGCGGTATTCTGATGCCGGAATTGCCTACTGAGCGTTTCGTAGAAATGGTGAAGAAGGTGGTGCGCCTGAACCAGGAATGGATTCCTACTTACGAAAGTGGAGCAACACTGTATATCCGTCCATTACTCATTGGAACCAGTGCACAGGTGGGTGTTCATCCCGCTAAGGAATACTGCTTCCTGATTTTCGTTACTCCCGTAGGTCCATACTTTAAGGGTGGATTCTCAAGCAACCCCTACGTAATTGTTCGCGATTACGACCGTTCGGCTCCTCTGGGAACAGGTAAGTATAAGGTGGGCGGCAACTATGCTGCTTCGCTCTATGCCAACAACCTGGCTCACGAGAAGGGATATGCCTGCGAGTTCTATCTGGATGCCAAAGAGAAGAAATACATTGACGAGTGCGGTGCTGCCAACTTCTTCGGTATTAAGAACAACACCTACGTCACTCCAAAGTCAACCTCTATCCTACCCTCTATCACCAACAAGTCGCTGATGCAGGTAGCAGAGGATTTAGGACTGAAGGTGGAACGCCGTCCTATTCCTGAAGAAGAATTGGAAACATTCGAAGAGGCAGGTGCTTGTGGAACAGCCGCTGTTATCTCGCCTATCTCATACATCGACGATCTGGAGACGGGCAAGCGCTACAACTTCGGCGAGAAGCCAGGTCCTATCTCCAAGAAACTCTTCGATACCTTGCGCGGCATCCAGTATGGTGAGATTGAAGACAAACACGGTTGGACTACTGTCGTTATTGAGTAACATTTAAATTTTTAATATTATGGACAATAATCAGTTTTATCCTAAGCCAGATAATAATATGATCTTGGCTATTTTTACTACTCTCTGTTGCTGTTTACCAATTGGCATTTATGCAATTATTAAAGCCAATGATGTTAACAAGTTTTATATGATGCAGCAATACGACATGGCTGTAAATGCTGCTTCTGACGCTAAGAAATGGTGCTTTATTGGTATTGGTGTTGGTCTTGCATTTCAAATCATTTATTTGATATTCTATGCAATTGTTGCATTATCATAACTTATGCTATCATAAAAAAACTATTTTCATAGTATTATTTTTTATCGGGGCTATAATATTATACATTATAGACCCCTTAAATTGTAGTTTAACGCCAAAATGCCCTATCAAGTTTTTGACAGGATTGAATTGCCCAGGATGTGGTTTCCAACGGTCAGTTCATGCTCTTTTACATGGACAACTATTAACAGCTATTTCATTTAATTATTGGTTTGTCTATGCAATACCATATGCTCTATTATTTCTGATACAAAGATGGTTTCTAAGAGGCAAATGGAAAGATTTTATTGGGCAAATTATAGAGAATAGATATGTAGTTGATTTTTATATCATTTCATTCATGGCATGGTTCGTAATACGTAATATTTATAATATTTAAGATATGGAATTACAACAAGCAGAACAACTTTTGATGACTTATTCACAAAAGTTTCCCCCAGAATTTTACAGCTCAATCAAAGAAAAATTGTTAGAGGTAGAATATCAACCAGCTATGCTCGCTTTAGGTCAGATGAAAGACCCATTAGTAATGTTATTAATATCTATTTTTGGTGGTGGGTTAGGAATTGATCGATTTCTAATAGGCGACACTGGTTTAGGTATTGGAAAATTAATCACTTGTGGTGGTTGTGGGATATGGGCATTAATTGATTGCTTTCTAATTATGGATGCAACACGACAAAAGAATGTTCAAAAATTTTATATGCTTTTAGGAGTAAATATGCATTTTTAAATAATGAGTAAAGGAAAGCTGGCGAAATTCGCCGACATGGAAACTTACGAGAACGTGTTCCAGTACCCCTATTCGGTGGTGGAACACGTTCCGTTTGAAATGCAAGGCCACTGGCATGAGCAGTATTTCAAGAACGACAATCCTATCGTACTGGAATTGGGATGTGGCAAGGGAGAATATACCGTTGGGCTGGCGAAGCGCTATCCGCAGATGAACTTCATCGGTGTGGACATCAAAGGTGCCCGCATGTGGACGGGTGCTACACAGGCTATTCAAGAGGGACTGAAGAATGTGGCATTTCTTCGTACGAACATTGAGGTGATAGACCGTTTCTTCTCACCTGGTGAGGTACAGGAGATTTGGTTGACATTCAGCGACCCCCAGATGAAGAACCCACGCAAGCGACTCACCTCCACCTATTTCATGAACCGCTATCGCCATTTCCTCGTTGACGGGGGCATCATCCATCTGAAGACGGACTCCAACTTCCTCTTCACCTATACTACTTATATGGTAGAGAAGAACCACCTGCCCTTGGATTTCCGCACCGAAAATCTCTATGGTCACGTAAGCAGCGATTCCATCGCTGCCACTACCGCTGCCCCCATCGCTGCCAAAGCAGCCTCCATTCAAACGTACTATGAACAGATGTGGATAGACAGAGGACTCGATATCCGTTATATGCTATTCCATCTGCCTCATGAAGGAGAATTGGTAGAACCCGATATAGAAATACCTTTAGATGATTATCGTTCCTATCGGCGTGATAAGCGCAGTTCCTTGGAAACCAGCAAATAAATAAAAAAGCTTCCTATTTTCAGGAAGCTTTTATTGTTTTCTTATTGCATGTCGTAAACCACTTGCATCAGTTTCTTGCCTATAGCATCCGCCTCTTCCATCGTAGCGGCCTCGCTATACACACGGATAATCGGTTCGGTATTCGACTTGCGAAGATGTACCCACTTGTCAGGGAAGTCAATCTTCACACCGTCAATATCGTTTACCTGGGCAGTAGCATCAGCAGCAAACATTTCCTTTACCTTCACCAAGATAGCATCCACATCCGTCTCGGGAGTCAGGTCAATGCGGTTCTTAGCAATCTGATAGTCGGGGAAAGTAGCACGCAATTCACTCACCTTGCAACCCTTTTCTGCCAGAGATGTCAAGAAGAGAGCAATACCCACCAAGGCATCACGACCATAGTGGCTCTCAGGATAAATCACTCCACCATTACCCTCTCCACCGATAACGGCATTTACCTCTTTCATCTTCGTGGTGACATTCACCTCACCCACAGCCGCAGCTGCATAAGTACCACCATATTTATTGGTTACATCACGCAATGCACGTGTAGAGCTAAGGTTTGAAACGGTATTGCCTGGAGTCTTGGAAAGAACATAGTCTGCAACGCTAACCAGCGTGTATTCTTCTCCAAACATTTTACCGTCTTCACAGATAAAGGCAAGACGATCAACATCTGGATCTACCACAATGCCTAAATCATACTTACCAGTCTTCATCTCATCCATAATACCTTGGAGATTCTTCTCCAAAGGTTCTGGATTATGGGCAAAGTCGCCATTCGGTTCACCATTAAGGACGGTATATTCCACTCCCAACTGATCGAAAAGCTTAGGAAGGATGATACCTCCAACACTGTTAATGGTATCGACACAAACTTTGAATTGCGCCTTCTTGATAGCTTCCACATCAACCAGTTTCAGTTTCAGCACACTCTCAATATGACGGTCGTCAAACGAATGGTCCTGCGTATAAGAACCCAGTTGGTCCACTTCTGCATATTCAAAATTCTCTCGTCCGGCAATGGACAACACGATACGGCCATCAGCGGCAGAGAGGAATTCACCTTGCTCGTTCAGTAATTTCAGGGCATTCCACTGACGGGGATTGTGCGAAGCGGTAATGATGATGCCACCATCGGCACCACACATCTGCACAGCGAGTTCTGTGGTAGGAGTGGTAGCATAACCGATATCTATCACATCGTAGCCTACGCCCATCAGTGTTCCACATACCACATTCTTCACCATCTCTCCAGAGATACGGGCATCACGCCCTACTACAATTTTATTCGAGAAACTCTTCTTGTTGCGACGAATAAACTGGGCATACGCCGATGTAAATTTCACAATGTCCAATGGGTTCAGGGTGTCACCAGGAGCCCCGCCGATAGTTCCACGAATACCGGAAATTGATTTAATAAGTGTCATTGCTTTTGATATTAGTTAACTCTTTCGTAAGTAATCTCGTAATAACAAGGGTAAACACTTGATGAAGCATCTACTGTTCCTTGGGAATGAGGAACTATCAAGCGTACCTTGGCTATTTCTCCTTCTGACCAACGGCCGACTTTCACATAATTCAAGGGTATCAGCCATCCTGCAGGAACAGCTGCTGAACCATGAAAACTCGACATGGCACCTGAAACAAAAGATGCTGAGAAAGACGAGCCAATGCGCTCTACTGTCATTTTATCAGGAGCGCTGGAGTAATCATACCGTTGGTTGTTATAAATGACATAGAAAGGTATGTCGTTTCTGACCAGGATAGTACTTTCTTTGATATTATATTCAGAAAAACGTGTCAGGACTTCCAATGTCTCACCATTCTCAATCTTGTCTCCACAACCTTGACGGACTATCTGCATATAGATACCACTCTTCTCATGGTAAACATACTCATTCTTCTCAACGTCAGTCGTTTCGCCCTGTTTTTCAAACTGTGCCTGACTGATGACTGTAATCTTCTTCTTTAAAAAAGGAGTATTAAACTCATCCGTCAGAAATCGGTTGATGGCATCTCGTTCAGCCTCTTTCAAGTCTGAATAGGTCTGTCCGTTCTTACAACTCGTTATGAACAATATGCTGCAAAGCAATATCAGCAGACTATATGTTTTCTTCATTTTGTACTTACTATTTAAATTTGGGCGCAAATTTACAAATAAATTACCAAATATCCGCAATATTAGTCTACTTTAACGTGTCTTCATAATGTATGAGGGCCCGTTTAACAATTTCCACTGCCTCATCCATCGAGCATTGCAGCTTACCGCCTGAAGCATTCAAATGGCCTCCACCATTGAAGAACTGCTCTGCCATCAGGTTACATGGGAAGTCATCCACCGACCGCAAACTAACCCATATCATATTTTCGCGCTCGGTGTCCTCACGCAACGAAATGCTGAGTTTGAGCCCCTTGATTTGTAAAGGCATATTAACCAATCCTTCCGCGTCACCTTTAATGAAATGAAAACGGTGTAAGTCTTCTCGCGTCAGTGTATAGAAAGCGGCATGGCGTTCTTCATCGACCACCATTTTATGACATAGCACATAGCCCACCAATCTCATGCGATGCTCACTATAGTTGTGATAGACATTACGGAAAATCTTGTCTTTGTCTATGCGTTTGGTCAGCAACTGACTGATGATAAAATAGATTTCCGGTTCGGTGGAATTATACGTAAAGCCACCGGTATCCGTCATCATACCACAATAGACGGGTATGGCAAAATGCTTTCCTAACTGGGGAAATAATCCCATCTGCCACACCAATCGGAACACCAGTTCACAGGTTGAAGACATCTCTGCATGGGAGAAAGTCAGCAGTGAATCCACATTGGGATCCAAGTGATGGTCTATGAGGACTTTGGTGGCAGGAGAATTTCTCAAGGGCTCCTCCATCGCATCTGTTCTGGAAAGTGTATTGAAGTCCAGGCAAAACACAAGGTCTGCAATTTTCAATACCGTATTGACATAATCCTTACGCTTGTCGTAACGGACAATCTTCTCACGATTAGGCAACCACTTCAGATAGTCGGGATATTGGTCTGGAGCAACCATCAAAGGCTCCTTTCCCATTGCTTTCAAAGCCTCAGCCCATCCTAACATGGAACCCAGTGCATCGCCATCAGCATTCACGTGGCAACACAACACAATAGTTTTTGCGTTATCGATAAGGGAGTGCAGTTGGCTGCACTCCCCGTCGGTCATAATATTCTCAAGCATTTAGAATAGTTTATTCGGATAAACACCTTCATCCACTAATTTCTGAATACGCTTCACAGTATCCTCACGGTCGGCAGCATAAGTCACGCCAAACCATTTAGAGGTCGTATCAAGAACCTCTACCGTTGCTGTATGTTCGTTAATCAGTTTATTCACCATCAATGGAATGAAGAATTCAGCTTTCAGATTCTCCATATTCTTAGGATCGCTCAGGAATTCCTTGAAGTAAGCCTCAGAATGTTCGAAGTAATCAGGAGTAAAGCCCCACATATTCATTGATACAGGCGTGTTATCATCAACAGCCACCCATTGGCCGTTTTCATCTTTATAGCGGATAGCCTGATCAGCGGCACCTGCGTGCGAACCGTCTTCGGCACAACGCACGATTTCAGTACGCTCCACAACGGTTGTCAGATGACCCTTTTCGTTCTTCGAGCAGATACCACGTGCCACCGTACCGTTCTCGCTCAGCGTGTTGCCTACGCGGAAACCAACCATGGCATACTGGTTCTTGGCACCCTCGGGCAGCGAGCTCAGGTATTTGCCTATCACCATGAAGGCATCGCGATTGTAGAAGTCGTCGCAATTGATGACGCAGAATGGTTCCTTGATGACGTCCTTACCCATCAGCACTGCGTGGTTGGTTCCCCAAGGCTTTACGCGTCCTTCCGGCACCTTAAAGCCCTCAGGCAGTGCGTCAATGCCTTGGAAACAGAGTTCGCAGGGGATGTGTCCCTCATACTTCGACAGAATCTGTGTACGGAACTGCTCCTCAAAGTCTTTACGGATCACCCATACGATTTTGCCGAAACCTGCCTGGATGGCATCATAAATAGAATAGTCCATGATGGTCTCACCGTTGGGGCCCAGTCCGTCCAGCTGCTTCAAGCCACCATAGCGGCTTCCCATTCCTGCAGCTAAAAGAAATAATGTTGGTTTCATTGTTTTATCATTTTAAGGTTATTAAAAGTCTTTTGTCATCTCTGCCACTTCAGCATTGATATGGTCAATGAATTCCTGAATAGCCATCACCTTCTGTTCGCCACCGCCCTGTGGACGTACGGCAACGGTACCGTCAGCCATCTCTTTTTCACCGACAATCACCATATAGGGAATACGCTTCAACTCGTTGTCACGAATCTTACGTCCCAACTTCTCGTTACGAAGGTCGATGGTTGGACGGACACCACCCTGCTCAAACTTCTTGGCTACTTCCTTGGCGTAGTCGTTATACTTCTCCGACAGCGGCAGAATAGCCACCTGCTCAGGAGTCAGCCACAAGGGGAAGTGACCGCTGGTATGCTCAATCAGCACAGCGCAGAAGCGCTCCAACGAACCGAAGGGAGCACGGTGAATCATCACAGGTGTCTTCTTCTGGTTGTCCTCATCCGTGTATTCCAACTGGAAGCGCTTAGGCAGGTTATAGTCCACCTGGATGGTACCCAACTGCCAACGGCGTCCGATGGCATCCTTAATCATGAAGTCGAGCTTAGGACCATAGAACGCAGCCTCGCCATATTCCACCTTGGCAGGCAGACCCTTCTCGCGACAGGCTTCTACGATGGCAGCCTCAGCCAGCGCCCAGTCTTCATCTGTTCCTACATACTTATCGTGGTCATTAGGATCGCGCAGCGAAATCTGAGCCTCGAAGTTGAATCCGAAGGCAGTCAGCACGATACCGATGATGTCCATCACATTGAGGAACTCCTGCTTCACCTGGTCAGGACGACAGAACAAGTGGGCATCATCCTGCGTGAACGAACGTACACGGGTCAGTCCGTGCAACTCACCACTCTGCTCGTAACGGTAAACCGTACCGAACTCGGCAATACGCAGAGGCAGGTCACGGTATGAACGGGGCTTCCAAGCGAAGATTTCGCAGTGGTGAGGACAGTTCATCGGTTTCAGCATGTATTCCTCATCCTCCTCAGGAGTATGGATAGGCTGGAACGAATCCTTACCATAGTGAGCATAGTGACCGCTGGTGATATACAGATTCTTCGAACCGATATGCGGAGTGATTACTTCCTGATAGCCGAAACGCTTCTGGACCTTACGCAGATGGTCCTGCAGACGCAGGCGCAAGTCTGTGCCTTTTGGCAACCAAATAGGAAGACCCTTACCCACCTTGTCAGAGAACATGAAGAGTTCCATTTCCTTACCAATCTTACGATGGTCGCGCTTCTTGGCTTCCTCCAGCATCAACAGATACTCGTCGAGCATCTTCTTCTTGGGGAACGAAATACCGTACAGACGCTGCATCTGCTCGCGACTGGCATCACCACGCCAGAAAGCACCGGCTACACTGGTCAGTTTGATAGCCTTAATGGCTCCTGTATTCATCAGGTGCGGACCACGACAAAGGTCTGTGAACGCTCCCTGCGTATAGGTTGTGATACTGCCGTCCTCCAAGTCCTGCTCAATGTGTTCGCACTTATAGGTCTGACCGTCAGCAGCAAACTCTTTCAGGGCGTCTGCCTTAGCCACTTCCTTGCGAACCACGGGCTCTTTCTTAGAAGCCAGTTCACGCATTTTCTCTTCAATCTTGGGGAAGTCACTCTCCTTGATGCTCTCGCCGTCCTTCAGCAGTACATCATAGAAGAAACCATTCTCGACGGCTGGTCCGAAACCGAACTGGATACCAGGATACAGCTCCTGCAGCGCCTCAGCCAGCAAGTGGGCACTGGTGTGCCAGAATGTGTGTTTTCCCTCTTCGTCATCCCATTTATAGAGTGCAATCTTGGCATCCTCCATGATGGGGCGGTTGAGTTCTACTGTCTCGCCATTTACACCGCACGACAACACGTCGCGTGCCAGAGCTGGTGAGATGCTCTCGGCAATCTGAAGTCCAGTTACGCCCTGCTCATACGAGCGAACAGAACCGTCTGGAAAAGTAATGTTGATCATATCTACAATATATGTTTAAGTTTAAATCGTGTGCAAAGGTACTTCAAATCGGAGGAATAACCAAATAAAAAAGGAAGAAAACGTTTTTTAACTACCAATAAATACGTGATGTTACAAAATTGATGTATATTTGCAAGCAAGAAACTAAATAATAACCGATTATGAAAAAGATACTGCTTTACCTCCTCGCACTCTGCGCAACAGCCAGTGCCACCACGCTCGAAACACAAGCCACCGACCAGATGTCGTGGAAACCAACCGCCTATAACTTCCAGGTACCCGCCTATTTTTCCGACGGCACCGAGTATTTCTATGGCGACGGCCCCTACTCCATGGTCATCTATAAGCATCAGGATGCCCAACTGAGCTACTGCTCGCTTTTAGGCAACTGGGCGTGCGACGACGAGGCTTTCCCCGTTCCAGGCAGTGTCCTCGCCCAGAACGCCACCATCAAGAACATCGTCTATCATGCCAAGAACGGAGTCTTCTCAGGCTACACCACCGATGGTCGCATTTTCTATATGAAGAAGAAAAGCCAACCGAATGCCGTTGCCCCTGAAGAAGGTTTCTCGATTTGCCACTCCAGCTTCCTTGCCATCATCTATCCCAAGAGCCGACAGAAGGAGATGGACCCGGTGATTCAGATGATTAATAAAATCAAAAGCTTTGAAGGCAGCAGTCAGTCAAGCACTCCCCTCACCTACAAATCAGTAGCCGGTATTTACGACAGCTACGACGAGGACGGAGGCAACCAGGAGCGCATCAGCCTCAACGCCGACGGTACCGCCACCTGGAATATGGTAGGCAGTCTCCATTTCACCGAGTTCACCTACACCATCAAGGGCAACACCATCCGCGTCAAGGAAGTCGATGGCTCCACCACCAACTACACCTACGACCCCAAAGCCCGAACCCTAAAGAGTCCCAATGGCACCATTTACCATTGGCAGGAATAGTTGGGAATATCACCAATATCACCACTAATCTGTTACCCTCACGTCGAACTACCGAAATTTTCTCGGTAGTTGCCTCCTTTTTCAGTTCATCTGTTTCATAGATATTCTGTAAATGTACACTAAAAAAAATTATAATAAAGAGTAGCTCTTCTAATTGAAAAACATTTTTTAGATGTCACTCTCCTGTCCCTTGACATCATCATATGCTAATAATGATTAAAAACAAAGTCACAAAACGGCAAAAATTTGGAAATTTGCCGATTTGTGACTATCTTTGCACTGTCTTAAAAAAATTGTAAATGATAGGAGTAAGCGACAGAATCCTGGACTTTGCATCTGGTATGCAACAGTTCTCAGTTGATGACATTCCAGCAGACGTGTTTTCTGGCATTGAGAGAGGAAAACTCAGTTGGTATTTGGGCAAATTATGCCGGAAAGGTAAATTGAACAGAATTGGTCGCGGTATCTATACATTACAGTCCGCCACCACATTTATAGTAAAAGCAAATGCGAAGACTCGTTCTTTATTCCGCTCCATATCCGGACAGTATCCTTTTGCCGATTTTTGTGTATATAGTGCCGATGTCATTACGCCTTTGTTGCACGACATGATGCCTAATAATACGATATATATCGAGACAAACCGAGATACTGTAGAAAGCGTATTCGACATGTTGCTCCCTAAATATAACGGACGTATATTCCTGATGCCAACTAAGGAGATTGCGACAACGTACATAGATTTTGCCAAAGAGAACATCATCGTGAAACCGCTGGTGACAGAGGCTCCACTGGCACTCGACGGCAAAGTGTCTGTACCTACGCTCGAGAAATTGCTTGTTGATACAAGAGTCGATGCAGACTTCTTTTATTTGCATGGCTATGAGAATCTGGAGATGTTGAGGACTGCCATCAGTCATTATGATGTTAACAGGAATCGCTTACTCAGGTATGCCGACCGGAGAAATATAAAAGAGTCAATTATAAAGGATTTAGAAACCATCAAGAATAATGATTAAATCAGAATGCTTTGAAAAGGAATGGATCGACAAGGTCTGTTCGACACATAAGTTTAAACATCCCGAATTGGTTGAGAAGGTCATCCGTGCCTTCTCGCTTTTGGAAATGCTTGTCAAAGAGGGATGTCCGTTGACGTTCAAGGGCGGAACCAGCCTTCTGCTTATTTTGGGTAGCGAGGCGCGTAGACTCTCCATAGACATCGATGTGCTATGTCCTCCTGGCACTGACATCGAGCAATATCTGCAGAACTGCAACAAATACGGATTTACTGATTGCAAGGTCATCCGTCGTGAGAACAGAAATGGCAATATCCCCAAGGGCCACTACAAATCATTCTTCGAAGTGGTTTATTCTGACCAGATAGAGGACTCTGTGCTTTTGGATGTGCTTTTTGAAGACAACCATTATCACAAAATCGAGGATAAAATTCTATCACATCCGTTCATCCAGACTGATAGCAGCGAGACTATTATCCACGTACCCTCAGTAGCCGACATGCTGGGTGATAAGTTGACAGCCTTCGCGCCCAATACCTGTGGCGTGCCATATTATAAAGGTACCCACAACTCCACCATTAACGTTGCTAAGCAGTTGCACGACATTGGCAGGTTGTTTGATGCCGTCAAGGATATTACCACAACGGCAGAGACCTTCAAGTCGATAGCTGTCGTCGAGTTATCATCCTATCGTGGTAAGGGTGATGACCTCAGTATCGTTTACGACGATATCAGGAATACAGCAATTGCTCTGGCCACACGAGGAAAGGTTGATCCCAACGAGGACTTTGAATTGCTATCAGATGGAGTGGACAAACTGAAGAGTCACATCTATGTCGGCAGATATACCCTCGATATGGCTATCAGTGATGCTGCCAAAGCAGCCTATCTTGCTACTGTCATCCAGTACGCGCTGAACAAAATCGAGAAGTATTCAGGCAATGTTGAGGACGTAAAGAATATGACTATCAGTCCTGTTATCAGCAAAGAGGTGGCCAAGATTCGCCGAGGGAATCCAGAGGCGTTCTACTATTGGTGTAAAATCAGTCAGATATTACAAGAAGTCACTCAAACGCCTTAATGACCTCTTCATATTTCTTTATCCAATAGGCTCCGCGTTCAGTCTGATGCTCCAATAGTAGCGACTTATTAAACACCTTGCCCTTTGTTTCGTCCAATGGTTTTTCCAAATGAATAAGCCAGAGATGTCACTCTGTCCCTTGACACCCTTGAATGATATCTGACGTATCTGTTTCAACTGGACTATAGTCATAGCTATCGTCCTCATGATAGTAGCGATACAGATTGTAAATCACCACAATTAACGTAATCCATAATAGATGCCAAAGCATTTCTCAGTTTTTTGAATTAGTATATTCTCTTAAACTCATCACCAATTTGCTGCCAGAATATCCGAGAGAAGTAATGCCCGTTTACACTCAAGATTCTGCTCACCTTGAATGTCCTGTCTTCACCTATGTCTGTCCGACGAGCCACGATATACCCACCACCATAGTATTGAGAATAGCCTATATCGGTAATCTCACAGTTAAAGACATGCCCGCTACGTGTGCAGTACTCAATCTCTATAGTCTGCTGAGACATGATGACTCTGTCTATTACTTCCTCAATACTCATATATTAATATGGTGCGGGCTCGTTTATAGGAGGTGGGAGGGTAATCGGCACATCCCCAAAAGAATCTACCCCTACAGGCTGATTGTTCTCACCATTTAGTTTGTCACCTCTTATTTCGCCACCTTCAGTCAAAGGAAGATCTCCCAAAGAATTGTCTTCCGGATTCTCAAAACGGGTAAACTCGCCCTTGAAGTCTAACAGAACGATGTCCGTAGCGCCTTTACGATGCTTAGCGATTATAATTTCAGCTTTGCCATGATAATCAATCGTCCCATCTGAAGATTGATACAAATGATAATATTCCGGGCGATGGACAAATACCACCATATCCGCATCCTGTTCTATGGCACCCGACTCTCTGAGGTCTGATAGCATTGGGCGCTTACCCTCTGCCCCCTCTCTACCTTCTACACCACGGTTCAGCTGACTCAGTGCAATGATAGGAATATTCAGCTCTTTGGCCAGCCCCTTTAGTGAGCGTGAGATATTTGAAACCTCTTCCTGACGATTATTGAACCGCATGCCATTGGCGTTCATCAATTGCAGATAGTCTATCATGATCAACTTTATCTGATGTTCGTTGACCAAGCGCCGTGCTTTTGTCTTCAATTCAAAAACAGACAAGCCTGGTGTGTCATCAATATACAGAGGTGCACCAATAAGATTGTTGATTCTTTTGTCAAACCGATCCCAGTCCGCTCGGTCAAGATTGCCGTTCAGAATCTTCTTTCCGCCAATTTCACATGCGTTAGATATCAAACGATTCGTCAACTGAACTCCAGACATCTCTAATGAGAAGAATGCCATAGGGATGTGTTGGTCTGCTGCAATGTTCTTTGCCATTGACAAAGCAAAGGCCGTTTTACCCATTGCAGGTCTTCCAGCAATGATGACCAAATCAGAATTTTGCCATCCACTCGTTACGTCATCAAGACGATAATACCCTGTTGATATGCCTGTCACGCCACCATTATTGCTAGCTGAAGCCTGCATAATCTTCGTAGCTTCCTCAATCAGAGGATCTACTGAAGTGTAGTCCTTCTTCATGTTTTTATGGGCTATGTCGAACAGAATACTCTCAGCCTCCTGAATGACATCATTCACATCGTAGGTCTCATCGAACGCCTTGGTACCAATAGTGCTGGTATATGAAATCAGTTGTCTCGACAGATATTTCTCTGCCACGATATTGGCATGATACCCAATATTGGCAGACGTTGCCACTCTCGAACTAAGTTCAGCCACATACCCAGGACCACCGACTTCTTCAAGCGTTCCCAGTTTTGCCAGTTGCTCAGTTACAGTCAGCACATCCACAGGTTTCTCTTCCATGTTCAGTTGCTGGATAGCAGCATATATTTTCTGGTTTCGAGGCTCGTAGAAACTTTCCACATGCAGCACCTCACATACTTCCATATATGCATCGCGGTCAATCATCAATGCTCCTAGCACGGCCTTTTCAACCTCAAGAGCCTGAGGCTGAACATGACCATATGCAAAATCCAAGGGTAGTTGGCTACTCTGACCTTGATTACGCTTATATTGAGTTCTTTGTCCTGGCATAGCTACTTATCAGTTTTATTGTTTTCTTTTTGATTGATAACAATCCACAGACTATCTGCTAAAAAGTAAAATAGCAACAGAAATCATCATGACAATCAAAAGTGCACATAACATGCAAACAGATTTTGCACATTGTCTCTGTTTCTTTTCATACATACTTAGCTTGTCCTTAGCATTATCCAAGTCTGCTCTAAGTTCTCTTTCTGCTAATTCTTTTTCGAGGACTATTTCAATTAGTTCCTCCATTGTCTTACCCACTAATTCGTTCTTCTCCATAAATTTTATTTTTTATTTGTTCTACAAAGATACTTAGTCCCATAATCTGGAACTGCAAAAGTAACAATTCTTTTCTTGCTTATAAAGTAAAAACAGAAAACAAGCCTTGTGAAAAATTGCTTTTATTCCCAAACAACAAGGTCACATGACAGAGCAATACTCTTAGGCTCTCCACGGTTTCCTTTTATATAATATTTCTTAGCCATCTCGCTTCCAAGGATTCCTACAAAAGCCTTCTTGATTCTAGCACATTTCTCATTGATAGAGTTCAGCATAGGGTTCGTCACATCTTCGATACTCTGAAGCGCCCTATCTGTCAATCCCCAAGGTCTTACTTCCGAATACAACTTCGTTAGTTCCTGCCTGTAATCAGGCAAAGACTTGAAAATGATTCCCTCTGGATGGCGCAAGAACAATAGATAGACCGCCTTCACCAACGGCTCCATTCGAACTTCCACCCGCTGTTCTCCCAAGAAGAGTCTATAGTCCCTGCTGACAGTCAACTTCATTAAGGGCTGTTCCGTCTCTATGAGAGCGACTAACTCTTTCTCACTCATACCGTATTCCTTCAGTTTCAAGATTCTCTCCTTTACCTCTTCAACGAGAATTTTGCAAAGGTGCATTTTGTCTTCGTTTGTGTTTTTCATACTAATTTAGTTTTAGCGGTTGTTTTTCATTGTCTTGGTATTTTCATATAAGCCGTGTTCATCCTGTGAACTCCTGCTTTCTTATTAGTCGAAGCAGGTAGTCCACGACCTTGGGCGCTTTTTCACGAGCCGTATGCAGCTTTTGGGTAAACTCCAGTTCAGACATGTCGCTGTTGAAGTCATCCACCAGTTCTCGCGGCTCGTCGCTCTTCTTCGCCAACACCAGTCCCTTCCGCTTCATCAACAAGCGGAGCGACAGGATACCTTTGTCGTACTTAGGCTTTGCCTTAATCAGTTCCTGCATCAAGTTCAGCCCAGGATCACCGATATGCAGTTCGTTTAGCATCGCTATCGAATAGAGCACCTTGGCATCGGGTGTTGACATGTCGAACACATCGCCCATCAGCACGTTCACGGCATCTGCCTCCTGATAGCGCTCCAACTTAGTCAAGCAGCGTGACTTCACGTACAGAGCCTCTTGGCACTGATGCAAAGACAATACACTATCCACATATTGCAACGCCTGTTCGTACTTGCCAGTATAGAGGCTCAACAATGCCACTAAGAATTTGGGCGCCCAGTGGTCTGCCTCCAACAAAGATGCAGGCACCTCGCTGATACAGCCATATAGTTCCTCGTCGCAGATGACGGTATCGAGGAACCGCTTTGTCTGCTGCATCGCTTCCTTAATGTCACCAGCCTCCACCTTCTTCTGCACCAACAGCAGATACTGTTTGGCAGCCTCATCGTAATCGTGATGGCTCAGCAACTGATACACCGCCTTGCCACTCTCTATCTCACTGCTGATGGTCTGCTCATCGTTGTAACCACTGGCATATGCCAACACCTCACGACTGGTATGAGCATACTGCGGAATGATGGGACGCGAGAGGTACAATCCTCCCAACGAGCGCACACGGCTCAGTGCCACATACAGCTGACCTGCTGCAAACATACCCCGACTTAGGTCCAGATACAGTTTGTCGAATGTCATGCCCTGACTCTTATGCACCGTAATAGCCCAAGCTAATCGAAGCGGATACTGCGTAAAAGTGCCTTGCAGTTCTTTTTTCATTTTCCGTGCCTCTTTGTCGTACTCATAACTATACGACTCCCAAGAGCAGTTGGGTACCACGTAGGTTGCTCCACCATCCGTTGTCACCCGTATCTCGTCCTTACTCAGTTTTGCAACAGTACCGATTGTTCCGTTCACCCAACGCTTCTGTTGGTCGTTACGGGTGAACATCACCTGTGCCCCCACCTTCAACTTTAAGGTTAAGTCCACGGGAAAACGTTTCTCCTCGAATTTTCCCTGCACCGTTCCTTCATAGGTGTACTCTTCGCTATCAATCTCTGCCAATTGTTTCTGATTGATGCTGTCAGCAGTCTTGTTGATTGAGGCCAGTGTGATTACCCTCCCATCCTCCTTCGTAGGCAGGCATACACGCTCATTCAGGTGCATCAGGTTCTCTGGTGTCGTCTTGTTCAGCCGCACATTCTCCAGTATCCGCAGAAATTGCTCGTCCTCCTGACGGTACACCTTCTGGAACTCGATCTTCACCAGCCTCATCCGCTTGATGACGTCTGCCTTGTAAAAGAAAAAGTCATCCGTATGATAGAGGTCCCGAAGCAACTCTTTCTCTTCCCTCCTACTGGCCACTGGCGGCAACTGGAACATGTCGCCAACGAAGATGACCTGCTTGCCACCAAAGGGCAACGAAGAGCGCAGCGTCCTACGCATCGTATAGTCAATGGCATCAATGATGTCGCATCGCACCATCGACACTTCATCTATAATAATGGTATCCGTATGTATCAGAGTAAGGATTCTCGCCTCACTCATCTTACCCATCGTACCCGGTGTACAGACATCCATCGGAAGTCCGAAGAATGAATGGATGGTATCGCCACCTGCAAGGATAGCTGCCACACCCGTCGGTGCCAGTGTGATGAACTGCTTGCCTACCAACTGCTGCACCTTTCGGAGGAAGGTTGTCTTACCCGTTCCTGCCCTACCAGTAAGGAAGAAACTACTGTTCGTGTTGGCTATCAGCTCGAAAGCCATCAACTGCTGCTTGTTCTCTGTGTCTATTTTGTTCTCCATAGTCTTAGTGTTGTTCAAGTTTAGGAAGTATTTGGGTTAAACGTGTGTTGAAGTCCGGGTCGAGGAAGCTCTTATAGCATCCGCTGACCAGTTCCTCTGCCTGCTTGCCGATTTGCTCTACAGGCACACAAGTGCACTGCATCTTCACCACACCAGTCAGATATTCCTTAACCATCTGCTCCGACTCTGAGCGAATGAAGTCCTCGTTACGAAACACCTTGTCGTAGTCACGCTTCTGAATCAGTTCCATCTTCTGTCCGTTGAAAGCATAGAGTTCAATGCTGTCGATGTACGTCCAACTATGGTACAGACCCACCTTCTCCACGATGACGATACGATCGCAGAAACGGATGCCCAAGTAGTAGCGGTGCCCATTCGCACTCTCGTACTGGCTGCAGATGAACATCTTCTGACTGTCATCCCAAGTAGGGATATTCACACGCGGTGTACCGAATGTCGGCAGTATGCTGTCAAACAGACTCTTGTTGATTGCTTTGGTCAGTGTTGCCATAGTATTTCTCGGTTTTGTGGTTATGCTAATTGTTTACGATGTGTCTCCTCTATCATATTATAGGCAAAAGAGAAAACCTCTTGCGTATTCACATGCGCACCTTGCGCTTTTAGTTGCCCAGAGAGGAAGTTGCACAGCAGCAGAATACTCTGATCCTTTGCGAACTGCTCGTTGAAGATACGGTAGTCATAGCCACCCCAGTACTTCTGCGCGATAAGCTGTGCCTTCTGTCCATCGAAACAGAACAGTTTGATGCCATTCAGGAAGGTATGAGCGTATCCCTGTCCAAGGTCATAGTACACCAACAGTCTGTTCGACAAACGAATCGCCTTGTAGTACATGTTACCTGCAGCACTGGTGTATCCCTGTGAAAGGAACACGTTCTTTGCTGCGTTATAGGTCACTTGCTCGCCAGAGAGTGCTGGCAGAGCCTTTGTTGCGATGGCTTGGAGTGTTGTGTTCATCATAGTTGTTTTCTCGTTAAGGTTCCCACCACTAAAGTTTTGCAGCGTCAACTCCGAGGTGGTTTCAGAGATTGACGCATTGTCTAACGAGGTTAATCATCTCCACCCATATCCTGTATGAGTAAGAAGGTCCTCCATTTGTATCTGTCTCTCGATAGCTTCTGCTTCTGTCGCACACATTAGGTCTTCCATCTGCATCTGCCTCTCGATTGCTTCTGCATCTGCAACGCAAAGCAGATCCTCCATCTGCATCTGTCGCTCAACGTAATCCAACTCACCCTGGCAAATCAGATCTTCAATCTGAATGTTCTCAAAAAGGTTCTCCACTTGGCTTGCGCCCTCATTTATCATCTGAATCAGGTTTTTCATAGTTTTTTCTGATTTAGTTGCCACCACTAAGCATTTACAGCATCAATCTCGAGGTGGTATCGATGATTGACGCTGCAAAGATAAGACGATTTTCACAACCTTGCAAGAAAAACAACCTTGCGAACGGTTCCGTTCTACTTGGAACCGTTTTTTATTATTTTGTAATGCACATGTCTGCCATCAACCAGTCACTATCTGGACGAGTTATTAATCGAGCATTATTATATGCCATTTGCAAAGTAAATATAGTTCGACCAACATAATTGTTTACTCCACTAGCTTCATCTACTTTGTGCTCACAAACCAAAGCGACATCAATTACCCCCTTCTTTTCAAGAGCAAGAGGCAGGAGAAGTGATAGCTTATGATCTGTTACATAATAGACAGGAATTGCCGTTTTATAATTCCATGCGACACGACTGAGTGCAATATCTAACGCATTTTTAAATCTCGTTGTCAAAAATTGCAGCCAATCTTCATCATCGTAGATTGCCTGTGCTAATTTATCATAATAAGCACGTCGCTGAGGCTTGGGCAATGCATCAACATCATCAATAAAGGAAAAACCTTCTGTTGCTCCCTTTTTAACAAAACCAGTGGGAAGGCGTTCTATGTTATCCTTAATTATGTGTTCCCAGTTAATTGTAGGTTTTTGGGCATTACAATCATAATACAAATCACTTGGATTAGTAAAATACTCCGCACGAATTGGCTTATATGCAAAATCCGTTATGATATTTTGATAATAGCTGTTTGCCGTAGCGAAGGCAACAAACACCCAAGGCTGTGTAACAGATGCATATTTACCTGTATTGCGACTAAAAAAGGCATAAATAGGATCATATATGCTATCAACTAAGCCTGTATTGAAAATGGCATTCTTATCATTTTCTAGAATTTTCAGTCGAGGTTGACGATTCTCTTTTTGTGCCTTTTTACGCTCAAGATCATCCTCGTATTGTAGCCTTTCAAAAGTATATGAAAGATAGTTTTTCAAAATAGGCTTTGTCAGTTTGTCTTCATCATTGTAATACCAGCGTTCATCCAATGCAATATTCACAGCAAGATCATTTATTGCAGCATCCCAGCCAAGAACACCTGGAGTACTCTTTGGTTTTGGGAAATATGCAAATTTGTCAATTGCTTCTCCTATGTAGGAACCTTGTTTAGGGCGAAGAGTTTTCTCAGATACTCGAGTCGGGATATCAATTATTGACCGTTCCTTTTCAGATTTTTTTAAATCCCGAGCTTGTACAGGCGCTTCATGTTTAGAAGGATCACCTGTTCTAAATTCTATGCGATTTCTAAACAGACATTCGATTGTCTGTCGAATTCCAATAAAGCCCATCACCGAATAGTCTTCCTTGGTGATTTTTGTACCCACAGCTGCAAAATTAAACCACCCATCACTATCTGTTTGAATTGATCTAAGTACCGCTTCGATTTTCTTTTTAAGCTCACCAATATACATCAACTTGTTTGGGGCTATTCTAAAAGCCTTGAACACCTCACTTGTTCCTTGTGGCTGATAGCAGTCTTCAAACTTTGCCTCAGGGTAATAATCCTCAAGCACCTTTTCAATATCCAAAGGCAAATCACTGTGCTGTTCGATTAATTTGTTAAAACGTGAACGGAACTCATCATACTTCACAAAAAAGCCTGGAAGCGTTGGCGTTTGTGCATATGCACCTTCGAGCAATGCTCTAATTTCATTTTCTTTCATAATTATATAAAATTATTTGTTTATAACTATCGGTCGTCGATAGCCTTGTTACTAGACTACATACAATTTTCGCGCCAGAATTATACCATTGTCATTTTGTCATGCCTTTATTCACAAAAAATACACCACTAACGTTTTGCAGCGTCAACTCTGGGGTGTTTTCAGAGGTTGACGCTGCAAAGTTAAGGCGATTTTCACAACCTTGCAAGAAAAACAACCTTGCGAACGGTTCCGTTCTACTTGGAACCATTTTTACTTTTCTAAAGATTCGATATTTGTTGCAAAGTATGGATATTCTACCTTCGTTGCTATGTTTGTGTTAGGACTTTCCTCTATTACAACTACCTTTTTGCCAATCATTCCTTTACTTGTTGCATACTTTGCAGAAATACAGATGCATGACTCTCGTCCAGGTCTTTTGCTTTTTATTACGCAGATTGATTCATTCCCCTCAATCTTCTCCACGGTTCCAAAAGTCTTGCATTGTTTCTTATTCTTATTTGTATCTTTATTGGCTGCTATATACTTTCCCATAAAGACTGCTATTTCACATATTTGCAGTGCAAGACTATAAATCAGATATTGAGAATTGCAAACATTATCTTTGAAATACGCCACCAATTTCTTTAGTTCATCATCATTCAACGTCCGCGAATGGGAATTGATATTGCCTAAATTTAGCACTTGGAACATCATGTCTTTAATATGAGCAGGAACGACACTGTCTTTGACTCCACCAAAGCGAATTCCTATCCAATCCGCATTTCTACCTGAAAGGAACTGTACGCACTGGTTCAAGTTGACATCATCTTTATCTTTTCCGATAAACTCATCTGGAATAATGTTGGCTTTATTGGCTTTTCTGAAGATATATTCCAAAGTCTGCCTCAAAGGATTGTAATAGAGTAAAGGATCTATATTCTTTTCTGGGAAATGCATCGTTTCCAGTATGTCAAGAATCTTCTCACTACACCATGCGTCAAAAGATTCAAGTTGTTCTATTGCATCAAAATAAAACGTTTTAACTTGAAACCGCGTTGATTTGCTTGCAGTATTCTTTATATCTTGAATGAGTTTCCCATCATCACGTTCCTTGATGTAATATGTTCCAAATGCCTGTTCAAAAGTCTCATTTTCCATCAAATCCGGTTGACCTGTGGAAATAAAGTAAGGAACCTTGCGCAACAACGATTTTTCATTAATGTGCTGTACGGCTTTCCTTAATCCATCCAATCTTGGTACTTCGTTCTCAGACTCATCATACATTTTGGCATCAAGAATAATAGCATCCCATTTCTTGGGATTCTTATCAAACTCATCCATTCCTGCCTTTTGAGTTCGGAACGGATGAAGATATATTTGATGAATCACCTCACACTCTTCTTTGAATGCGTCCATCTTTTCCCATTCGTCATCAATCCAAATGACTTCATACTTTGTCTTCATATTGTTGCTATCGGTAATAGTATTCTAACTGTTGTAATTCCTTCTTTGCAGAAAATGTCATAGTCACCTCTGTAATGGTTTACTATAGATTTGACAATATAGCCACCAGAGCCAGTTCCCGCATATCTGCCTGCCTTCTCGCCCTTCATGCCATAACGAGCTTTCGTCATTCCCTCTGGTAATGGCTGACCATTGTTTGAAAAGTCTATCTGATACATATCACGCTTTTCGTCTATATCAAGATTTATCCAAATTTTATAATCAGCTTTAGACGCATCTGTAAATCCATGAGTACGAGCATTCTCTATTATATTTTGGACCATTCGATCAAAATCCAATGGAGAAATTAGCGCATATGAGAAGTGTAATGGAAAAGGATAATTCCCTTTTTCTGTTTCGAACTCCTTTATATTATCAAGGTAATACTCTATCTTGTTTTTTAGATATTCCTTTGCCTTATCCTCTTTATAATTGAAAGTAATATTGTATCCATTTCGATTATATTCTGTGATAAGTCCTTGTAGATGCTCAATAATTGGGAATCGCTCTGGTTCACCAAACTTTTCTTCATCACTAAGATGCTCTATTATGTCAGAAAGATGCCTCAATGCATCACCGAATCGGGTAAGTTGATGATTTAGATGAATCTGGACATCATCTAATGTAGACATATTGTCAATATAGTGCTGCATCAAATTCTTTGAAGAATTCAACTGCTTCATGTGAGGACGCATATCATGCTTCCTCATTCTGACCTCGTTTATATACTCCGTCTTCATAGTCTGAACTTTATCTCCCAACTCATTAGTAACAGACTCTTCTCGCTTCATCCGGTAGAGTTCGTCACCAATAATACGCTTGTCCGTAGGAACAAGTATATCATTCAGATGATGGTAAAGTCCATATTGTTGATATGCTATCAGTTGTCTATATACAACAGGCAATCTCAAGAGGGCAGACAATGAATTGACATCAAAGTCCTCCTTAGGGCAGAAAACAAGGATGCCGCTACTAACAGCATATGGTTTCCCTGTCGCACGAACAACAGCAACTTGAACCCCTGACTCAGCAGATTGTTCATAGAGGACTGCATCACTTTTACCGTCAAAATAGGTGCATTTCCGATAATCCAAAACGTAACGTCCTTTGGACTTTCCAATTTGGTCCCAAATGGAATCAACAAACTTTCCGTCCTTACCAAAGCCATACTCTTTACTACCTTCAACGTAAGGCGGATTATTTGGACAATCAGCTTTTCTTATACCAGACATGTCTAAATCACCCGTGTATAATGGCGTTAAGTCGCTCATGGATATCCAAGGTGTGTCTTCTGGTAAATCAAATTGCACATCTCGAACTTTTGCTGACACCAAAGAGCAAAGTGATGACAGCGGAACCGGGTACTCTGCTCCTGAAGGTCTTTCAATCACATACACCTGAGGTATAAGAATTTCTAGAGATAATTCTTCAGAGGACACTTTCACCATTTTTCTCAATCCCGTATTAAGGTCTATACCATCGTTTTGCAGGATAGTATTAAACTTAGCATTGTCGAATGACATCATGTGATGCTTTGTGTCAAAATCATTACTTGCCACACGAGCATCAATGAGAACCACATCAGAATCTAACCTTCCTTTTTCTGCAATAAGCAAACAATATGTATCGAAGGATGCATTATTGCTCATAACCTGAGGCAATTGGATAATCTCATAAATGGATTTATCCTCAACAAGCATTTTCCTAAATTGGGCATTGGCATCAGCGGAAGCCTTTTCTTCTTCAAGTTTCTCCATAATAGAAGGAACATCTTTGTGTTTCAACATTTCAGTAAGATTCCTTCTATACGAAGTATTATCCTTGCCCACCAATACATTTGACGGACAAATCAGTACGAACTTGCCATTAACAGGTAATTTCTTATATGCATCACATAAACGAGCAATTGCCTTGCTGTCATCATTATCTTTCGGGAGATATGACACAATCGCATCATATGATGAAGGTGTTGCGTTGTCCTCAGCATCTATGTTGTTGGCATAGACGGCAACTTTCGTCCACGCATAAAACATAGTGTCGCAATAATACTTGCAACCACCGAATAGATTCGCTAGTTGAGCAAATGTAGTATTGGGATAATACACTGTTGAACCGGCAGGAATCTCTACCCGAGTTTTGACTAATTCAAGGACTTCCTTTGGAATGGTGTATGCATCTTTGCCGTCATGACGATGTACCCACACAAGGGAATCATCACAGGGAGTCAGGATAATGTAATTCACCATCTCCTTAAAGTGAACTTTTAGAAACGATTCCTCTTCTTTGGTAAGAATAGTCCTATCATAGACATCTGGCAACAACTGGTCAAGTATCTCTTTCTCTGCCTTCTCTCCAGCAACAAGTGCATAGAAATAGCCAAGTAACTGTTCATTGACCATTAAGTGCTTTATCCACAGTTCAGTATGAGGACCTTCTCCATATATTCCGCCTCCTATTCCATTCTCATCCATCAATTTGACAGATTCTTGATCCCAGTAGTCACAATCTGCCTTGGCATCCTTAGCGATCTGACTTTCCTTCCCCACTTTAGTACGGTAAAGCTCTACGAGGTTAATCACTCTCTGCTGAATCTCTGCTGCGTTCTGTACGTTCTGCATATCTCTTGTGTTTTTGTTGGTTAGTACTCTATGTCCTGCACTTGTGTCTCAAATGCGTTGCAAAGGTACAACCGATTTTCGATTGTTCCAAGCATTTCTGCCTCGAGAACGGTTCCGTACTTCGTGGAACCGTTATATCGTGATTTCAAACAAATAATTTCATTCATGCTCTGTACTCATAAACTTCTATTACCCACAATCTCATCAAGACCGTTTCTTGCTAACGTGTTTATACCTTCAAAGAAGTTATACATCTGCAAAATTCTTAAATACAACATGTCAATGTCTATCAAGGGTCTTGTTTTCTTCTTTTTTTTAATTGAATTGGTCAAGAATTCATTATATCTAAATAAAGTTCCATCTTCATCAGCAGCATTTAATTCTTCTACAAGTCTTCCTATCCTATTAACTTCTTTGTCTTTAGGCTCAATATACTGTTTTAAGTCCCTCCACAAATTGGAAAGATTATGACCATCTAAATTAGCTTCGCCACGTGATGGATTCTTTCTCCATAGCCTGAACCTCAACAAAGAGTCTTTCATTGTTAATTCAAGATATTGTCGAAAACAAAATAATACTGGATTAATATAGCTTTCTTTTAAGAATCTGTCATTTGACAATTTAATAAGGTTCAATAATAATATTGATGCACTTGCATACCCGTTTTGCATTAAGATTTCATCGTCACTAGAGAAGTGCCCATATCCATCGTCTTCTCGGGGTACAAATAGCGTATCTTCATCTTTCAAATTTGGTACATGCAGGGATACTGAGTTAATATCTCTTTTTGACAAAAGTAACAATTCTCTTGTCAATTGCCGTTTAATCTGCTTCTTGTAATTCCTCTTCAAACGACGTATTAAATGCTTTTTCTTTCTTCTTTTTCTCTTTTTCATACAATGACTATATATGTGATGGCACCCATGCAGGCATCAGTGAATAATCCTGTCCTATCAGTTTGTTGTTCTCTTTAGCATGCAAATCCTTGGTGCAAGCCATAACCTCTGGCGTACCTCCCCTTTACCTAAAGTCTTATACGCAAGAGTTTGGAGCATTGCCAGTTGGGAGTGTAAGACGAAATTATTAGGCGCAGTACGCTTAAACTGAATACTTGTACCAATATCAAAAATAATCTTCCTGTTAAACCCGTCCGTCAGATACACTACATTCATAGGAATCTGTGTCGAGAACCCATGCCTATTGAGCACATAAAGACCGGAATGGACAATCCTTGCCTTGTAGCGATTAGTGATACTTTCAGCAATATCCTTTAATGTGAGATAGAGCCCCCCCAGCCCCAAGACTTTATCGATCTTCGGGTAAAAATATATGCTATGACTGATACGCAGAATAGTTCCAACCTTTGCCATGCGTTCCAATGCCTTGCTGAGTGGCTTCTGCTCTCCATAAACCACAAAGTCTGATGCGAAAAGATATCTTCCACTCCCGCACTTCCTTATCTTGTTAAGTATCTTTGATTCAATGGATTCTATAGGCATATCATCTTATTTCTGTCGCAAATTTAGTTAAAACATTCGACAAAAGCAAATAATTTACAAATGATTTGCTACTTCACATCTGAATATACATCCATCTGTTTTTTTACGATACTCTTAATTTGATCACGTAAAATCGGTGGCTGCATCACCTCAAGGTTTTCACCATAAAGCAAGATTCTGCCTCTTAGTTCACGATTGGGCTCTATAGCCAGTGTAACTTCACCATACCATTTCCCATCATGCTCACCAAAGATTAGTGTCTCTTTTTGGCTATGATGCAAAGGCTTTGTGAGCAACAGTCCATGATGGTATTCTGTCTTGGTACGAATAACGACCGGCTCGACCTTGGCATCTTTCTCGTGAGTGACCCCTATGATATTCTCAAAGTACTCCTGATAGAAGCCTTTTTCAGCAGGGATATAGTCGATGTCTGCAATTGGAGTGATTTCACCGACGATTCTATCCAAAGCTACATTGAACGCTTTGTAAGGTTCCCTGTTTGCCTCCCCAAACACGAACCAACGACCATTATATTCTTTCAAAAACTGAGGATGAAAGATTATTTCAAAAGGCTCATACCCGAATGGTTGATAGGATAATCGCACAACCTGCTTTTCTGTTATAGCCTTATTAAACACAGGCAACAGGTCGATATTCGTGAGGTTCTGCTCTAAACTGGAACGGATATGGCTGGCACCACTCTCTACTTCCCTGTTTGTATCGAGCAGCAATTGGGTGTTCTCGAAATAAGATGAAAACCAACTAGAAGGCAGAATACCTGCTGATGCCTTGCAGAAAGCAACATAATCCTCTATCCGTTTCTGTTCTACGGCATGACGTTCTGCAGCTAACGGGTCGTCACTCTCACCAATATACATGAACGCTTTGCCCTTGCCTCTCTTGCCATTACCTTCAATACATCCAGGAAGAGCACTTTCCAATGCCTTGACAACCTCCGAAGAAGCCTTTTTCAAATCACCATAAAACTTTTCTCTCGACAGTGTTGCTTTCGGATTGTTATCATAGAAACCTTTAGGTAGTTTCCGTTTTATACACATGACATCAGCAAGAGTTACTAACTCCCTCTTCATCAACTCTTCGTAAAATATTTTAACGAACGTTGTTCTAACGCCTATTCCTGCAAAGATGTTTTTTGTAGCCATATTCATCATGTTTAGGACATTGCAAAGATACTGCTTTTTTTTGAAAGCAATCCTTCAAATAAAGAAAATTATACTTTCACAAGGCTTGTTATTGTATTTTTCTTGGAAGAATGTTCAATGAACTGTAATTTTGCAACGACAATGTATAACAACTAAAAACAGCACGATTATGAAAAAGGTAATGATGACATTGATGGCTGTCCTCTTCGCCATCGCAGCAAACGCTCAGTACAGCACCAACTATTACAATCGGTATGGTGGAAGTATCGGTTCTTCTACAACTCGTTCTAATTACAATGGTGGAACTACTACAGACTATTATGACCGATATGGGGGTAGCACTGGTAGCGCAACGACACGTTCCAATTATAACGGAGGAACTACTACAGACTATTATGACCGATATGGGGGCAGTACTGGTAGTGCTACGACACG
>DEKX01000005.1:102652-144746 GCA_002354095.1 Prevotella sp. UBA2711
GAACTACTACAGACTATTATGACAGGTATGGAGGCAGTATCGGTTCGTCAACGACTCGTTCTAATTACAATGGTGGAACTACTACTGATTATTACGATAAATATGGCAGTTACCTCGGTTCAAGTACCAACAGATAAAAAAGTGGGGAGCGACAACGCTCTACTCAGGCATCACTCTCGCTCTACCCTGCTTGTAGCCATACTATAGCCTTACTCAAACAGGACGTTTGAGTAAGGCTATAAGCAGCCTGAACTATGCCAAAAACCATTCACGATATTGTTTAATATTACTCCGAGAGCTCGTTTATAAAATGTTGAAGGGCAGTCTGCAAGGGAGTCAACTCATTACTGAGGATCCAAAATATCTGACCCGCATCAACGCTAATGCTTTGTTTTCAGAAGACAGCGACTCCATCTCGTTCTATTCTGCTACGCAGGCGGGGATTAAGGTTCTTGTGATTGCGAATAATGTCAACAGAACGCCCAACAAGCCGTTCCAAGAAGTCTTTAGCATCCATGAGCAAGAAGGGATTCGGGGTCTCTGTCTCAACAAAAACATCGACATCACTGCCTTCATGGTCTTCACCACGGGCAACTGACCCAAAAAGTCGAAGCGACTTGATGCCATAGTCGTTTCGGAGCGTACTGCTACAACCTTGCAGAATGTTTATGTAATCTGTCTTGCTCATGCACCTTTTCTATTTCTTGTCGCAAATATAGGGGATTTTTCCGAGAAAAACAAATATTCCAGGAAGAAAATGTATTACTTGCTTTAATATGGCTGCATTTCTTCAAGATTCGACCTCAAATGAAAATGGTTTTCACTACAAGCTCTCTTGGTAAAGTGATCACTTTTAGGCGCTCATACCATATCCTAGACGACCCAACAACATGCTTTTTGGTATGTCCACTGATGATATAGTAACTTGCCGTGTATTCGTCCATTATGTCCTGGAACACTTTCTTTATACGAGAACATTTCTCGTTAATGGCATTGTCTAACGGGTTGACGAGATGGTCAACGCTCTCCTCTATCTTGTGTTTGTCCATATTACGGGCAGTAGCAAGATAATAGCGAAGTAACTCCTCACGATAGTCGACAAGATGTTTGAACTCTATTCCCTCCGGATGTGACAAGAATAAAAGATAAACTGCCTTGTGAACTGGCTGCAACTCTATCTCCTTGTTTTGATAGTCTGCCAATATGAAGCGGTAGTTCTCGGTAATAACCAAACGACTTAAACGAGTCTTTGCTGCCTCTAATTTCAGTTCCTCCAACATGGACGCACCAATAGACTTAAACAACAAGTCATTTCGACCCATTGTATTCAGTTGGCTGGCGAGTCTTTTGATTTCAGCAGCCATTTCCTCTGGTGTCATCACTTTCTCGCTCATCCACTATATCTCGTCTTGCGCCAATAAATTCAATTGTCTGTTGAGCCAACTCTTCATTCTGCCGACTACAGATTTAGGCGCTTCTTCAACAACAGGTACCTGAGCAGGTTCTGGTTCAGCAACAGGTTCTACAATGAAAGGCGGTTCTTCATGCGGTTCTTTTTTAGGTGGTTCAACAGCCTGTTCCTCCTTTGACTTCAATGGCTTGTATAATTCCTTTATCAACTTTTCATAATACTCATCATCCGTATTTACACGAGGTTTGGGAATTGACACTTCCTCGTCATTCATATCGGTAGCGAGAATTATCACCTTTGCGTCATCTCCTAAAGAATCATCTGTTGACGTACCCCATATCACTTCCACATCCGGATCCAATTGATCGAAGAAATCATCCACCTCTTGCATTTCCGGTATCAAAATAGGATTTTCCTCACTGGCATATATATTGAACAGGATACGTTTTGCCCTACTGATATCATTACCATGAAGCAGCGGAGAGTCCAGCGCGTCAATGATGGCACGCTCCACTCGATGGTCACCCTTTGCCCTTCCTATAGCCATGATAGCACCGCCACCATTACGCATCGTCGTCTCCACATCACGGAAGTCAAGGTTTATATTTCCCTCTGAACTGATAGTAATCAATTCTGAAATACCCTTTACGGCATTCTTCAATACATTATCTGCCTCTGCCAACGCATTCTTCAAAGATATATTCGTGTCGGAATAAATATCACATAGCCTCTCGTTATTCACTATCAGCAGGGCATCAACATTTTGGCGCAACTCATCAACACCCTTCAGCGCTTTGATAATCTTACGGCGATGCTCAAAATAGAAAGGTATTGTCACCACCCCAATGGTCAGCAATCCCTTCTCCTTCGCCACGCGGGCAATGACTGGAGCCGCCCCCGTACCTGTACCGCCACCCATCGTAGCAGTCACAAATACCATTTTAGTATGATCGTCCAGCAGGTGCTCTATCGTATCGATACTACTTTCTGCCTCTGCCCTACCCACTTCAGGACGTGCACCGGCTCCCAAGCCCTCGCCTAACAATATCTTAACAGGCACTGGAGAGTTTTTCAGCGAGGCACTATCAGTATTACATACTGCAAAAGAAACACCCTGCACACCCTCATTATACATATTACGCACCGCATTGCAGCCTCCACCACCCACACCAATTACCTTGATGATGTTCTGCATCTGGTCAACGATAGGGGCGTCAAATTCCAACAATGCCCTATTATTCTCTTCTCTTTCCATTGTGATTCATCTGTTTTGCCTGCAAAGATAATAAACTTAAGCAACAAAAACAAATCTTCACAAGGCTTGTTATTGTAGTTTTCTTGGAAAGTACAACACCAACTCTTACGACCAGTATGATGGAAGTATTACCAATAGGTGAAAATGTGACAGGGACAGACACTATCACAAAAGGCAAGGACTTCGCAAGGTGTAGGCAAGGACTTCGCAAGGTGTAGGCAAGGACTTCGCAAGGTGTAGGCAAGGTGTAGGCAAGGAGTAGGCAAGGAGTAGGCAAGGAAGTAGGCAAGGAGTTCGCAAGCTCAAGCAAGCTATTTGAGCTTGCCTACACCTTGCGAAGTCCTTGGGAAGTACGGGTTAACTCGGTGTCAGCAGATTGGTTATATCAACGCCCTATCACGCCTGCTGCTTGAAGGGAAGTATCGGTTCTTCTACAACTCGTTCTAATTACAATGGGGGAACAACTACTGATTATTACGATAAATATGGCGGTTACCTCGGTTCAAGTACCGATTGGTGAGAATGTGACAAGTCATAGATACCTGTCACTTATTCTATCTCCAACTAACTTCTTTGATTTCATTTTTTAGTTTCTCAATAACATCATCGTCTCATTTCCAAGTTTTCTGCTTTTCTTAAATGATATTAAAAAACATATCATTTGCTAATAAGAATTTGGACGTTGATATTAAAATTCGTATCTTTGCAACAGAATTTAGTTATGGCAATCATAAGATGAAATATAACGAATTAGAAAAGAAAGTTAAAAAGAATGGTTGCTACGACACTGGCGAGCAGCAGGCAGGTCATCCGTTATGGTACTGCCCAAAGACTGACATGTACTTCCAAATGAGTAATCATGGCAAAGAAGAAGTAGCAAAAGGTACACTTAATGCAATTTTAAGAGCCGCAGGTCTCAAGTAATCTACAAGTATAACATTCATAATAGTATCAGATTTATCAAAACAGTATCAGATTATGAAAACAGTCAATGCAATTATAGAAAGAGCCAATGATGGTACTTACAGCATTTATATGGATGCGCCCAAGATGAACTATTTAGTTACTGGAACTGGCTCAACCGCAGAAGAAGCTATCAACACTTTTATGGGAGGTTATGAAGACATGAAACGGCTGTATGCAAAGAAAGGGAAGGAGTTTGAAGAAGTGGAATTCTCTTTTAAGTATGATATGGCCTCTTTCTTATCTTACTATTCCAAGGCATTTTCTCTTGCAGGACTTTCCCGTATAACAGGTATCAATCAAGGGCAGCTGAGTCATTATATGACAGGGAGAAGAAATCCCTCCAAAACGACTATTAACAAAATCCAGAATTCTATCCATGCATTTGCATCCGATCTTGGAAAAGTGGCTTTTCTATAGTTGTTGGTGTCTAATTAATACTCAAAATTGTGGATCAGATGGAGCGCAGTTTTCAGACCAAAAGAGACAAAAACATGCGTTAAAGCACAAATATTCCTCAAAATGTTTGTTATATTAAACATTTTTGTTTATCTTTGCGCTCAATAAGATACAATTATGGGAAAGAACACATTTGGTAAAACGATGCCAAGGGCATTGAGCCAGAACCTGAAAATCATGGGCGAGCAAATCATGTTGGCCCGAAAGCGTAGGCATCTATCTATGCAGGACATTGCAGACAGGGCAACAGTGACAAGACTGACTGTCTCAAAGGTTGAACATGGCGATCCGACGGTTTCTATGGGTATCTATGCGCGTGTACTCTTTGCGCTGAATCTGGAAAATGACATCACCCTGCTGGCTGCTGACGATGCTCTTGGCAGACAACTTCAGGATGCAGAATTACTAAGACGATGAAGAGAATTCCATTCGTTGGGATGAATTATAAAAAAATATCAACGCCCAATCACGCCTGCTGCTTGAAGGGTGGTGATGATGACATCGGCATCTTCCTGACGGCTCTTGTCTGTCTGTTCGTAGGCGGTACGCTGCTGGGGGTGATTGGTGAGCAACTGAAGTACCATCTGACGCGTGAGGCGTACCATGCTGAGCTCGTCGCGATGGGGATTCCAGACGGCAAGATAACAGACGAGGTATTCGAGTCGGGAGAAGGTGCGGAAGGAATTGCTGTTCAGAGGGGTGTTGGTGCCTCCGTAGGTGACGCTAAAACGGGAGGGGGCTACGTCCTGACGGGCAAACAGGAGTTTATCGCTGCCCACGCGCCATGCCCGTACATAGACATCGCCAAAGGTATTGAAGGGACGGAGGTTGATATACAGTGAATCGTGCTGGGAAAGGACAATGGCCCGCTTGCGCAGGATACCGGCTGTGCGCTTCTTGTCTGCCTCGATGTCCATTGCCAAGGGGTCTTCCTTGGCTGAGGGCACCAGTTCCACCCTACCCTCGGCTTCTTTCCAATTGCCGTCGAGGAAGTCTTGCCAAGTGGCACAATAACGACTCTGTGCCATACTGCACAGGGGAATCATCGCAAGGAAGAATAATAGTTTTCTCATCGTCATTTCCGATATCTTTTAATGATACTGTAAGCGGTATATAGTCCCAGTTCGCCTGCTTTGGAGAGGTCGCTGATGCCCTCCGTCTGCTGTTTGTTGGCGATACGTGCCAATCCGCGGTTATAATAGGCCTCAGCCAAATTACCATCGAGGGCGATGGCTCGGGTATAGTCTTCTATGGCATGCTGATAATCGTTGCGCTGCACATAGACATTGCCACGATTATAATAAAGGTAGGCATTCTCGCCATAGCGGATGGCCTCTGTCAGATCGGAGAGCACATTAGCCGTCTTCATGCGTACATCCGTGCCTTGTGCAGAATGGAATTCATTGAGCTTTGACTGACAGACTGCCCGTTGCCAATAGCCCAACGCCGATGTAGAATCGACCTGCAGATAGGTTGACAGATCGTCGATAGCTGCATCAAAGTTTTGAATGACACTATAAGCGACTGCTCGTCTGAATAATAGCGGAGCGATGCGCTCCATATTACGCTGACGCTCTATCTGATGGGTCAGGCTATCGATATATGCAAAATATTTCTTTGTATCCTGCTCGTCAAGAGCCGGATTACTGTTGACAATATGCAACTGATATTGTTTGCCTTCCTGCGCATTGAAGGCATCTACCATCTTATCGAATGCAACGTATTGCTTTACCTGATTCTGTTCCAGTTCATAGGAAAGGGCATACATCGGGAGATAATCAAGTGTTACTCGGCGATTCTGCACCCTGCCGCGATATTCACTCTGGTATTCATGTTCCATCTCCTGTTCGTCGGCTACAGCCAACTGGTTGTATTTCTCAATATCCAAGTCACTGCGCTTACGCATCTGTTCCTTGGAGAGTCGTGGCTGTTTGCCAAGATAGCGCTTGTCCATCTGTGCCTTCAGAATACGGAACTCATCGGCTTCTGCCTGTTTGACCATACCTAAACGGCGATAGCACGAGGCGCGATGCTGCAATCCGAACCAGAAGTTAGGAAATTCTTCGATGACCTTGGAGTAATCGCGAATGGCACCTCGCAGATTGCCTGTGTTTTCCTCCAACAAGGCACGGTTGAAGAGTGCCATAAGGTTGTTGGGCTCTAAATTAAGCACGAAATCGAAATCAAGGATGGCACGGTTGTCATCGCCGACCTGGGCTCGCAGCAGACCACGGTTATAATGCCCCAGGAAGTTATTGGGGTCAAGGTCAAGCGCCGTATCATAGTCTGCCATCGTTCCACGCAGATTATTCTGATTGAAACGGGCAAGAGCTCGGTTGATGTAATTGGTGGCTTGCTTGGGTTGCAGATGGATGGCTTTGGAGAGATATTCCTCGCTCTCCTTCCATTCCTTGCGCGAAAGACTGATAATGGCACGCTGGCTCCACAGACTGCCGTCATAAGGGTCAACCTCCAGACTTTTATCGAGTGCAGCAATAGCCTTGGTTGTATCTTTCTGCAAGATAAACACTTCTGCCTGCATGGCATAGGCAGGGGCATGCTTGCTCCAACGCGTGAGAATGGTATCCAGTTGCAAAAGTGCCGTGTCATAGTCTTTCTGCTGAATATGACAGAGCACCCTGTTATGCCAAAGGCTCTGATTCTCTGGGTCGTAGCGCAAGGCTTGGTTATAATCGCGGATAGCCTCCGTATATTTCTTCTGCTGGATTCGGCAGAGCCCCCTGAGTTCATACATCGTCACCACAAAGGGATTGCGCTTGATGGCTTCCGTACAATCTGCCTCTGCGCCTGCGAAATCATCGAGATAATATTTGGCTACACCACGATAGAACCATGGCTCATAGAGATAAGGCTTGGCTGAAATAGCCTGATTGAAATACTGGATGGAAAGAACGTAATCCTCGTAATAGAGCGCCGAACGCCCTATCAATACCAAACGGTCGGTCTTGAACTGGGCAAGCACAGCCATCGGGAATATCAACAAGAGGAATACAATCTTTCTCACCTTTTTACTTATTTCTTGATGACGCCTTTCGTCTTATATCCGCAGCGATAGCGTCCTTGAGTGAGCGCACGCAACTTACTCTTAATAAGTTGCTTACGCAGCGGTGTGATGCGGTCAACAAACACCTTGCCTTCCAGATGGTCAAACTCATGCTGCATCACGCGTGCCAGATAGCCTTCCACCCATTCATCATGGGGCTGCATGTTTTCATCCAACCATTGCACATGAATACGAGCTGGACGGACTACCTTCTCGTGGATAGCAGGAAGCGAAAGGCAACCCTCTTCCGAAGAAGTCGTCTTAGAATCATCATACTCCACAATGTGCGGATTGATATATACGTGACGGAAGCCTTTATACTCTGGCAAATCCTCACTAATCACATCGAGGTCAATCACCACCACACGAATAGACTTACCTACCTGTGGAGCAGCAAGTCCTATACCTTCACTCTCTGCCAGTGTGTCCCACATATCAGTAATCAACTGCTGCAAATCAGGATAATCGGCAGGGATGTCCTCGGCTACCTTACGAAGCACGGGATGACCATATATATAAATAGGTAAAATCACTTTAATATTTGATATTTAAGATTTGAATTGTATGATTACTTCTTGCGCGAACGCATGAAGTCTTCTAAAATAATAGTAGCAGAGATTTCGTCAACCAAGGCTTTGTCCTGACGCGCTTTCTTCTTCAGTCCTCCGTCCAACATGGCCTGATGAGCCAAAACAGACGTAAAGCGCTCGTCATAGTACTCGATGGGAATCTGAGGCATTGCCTTCCGCCAGCGGTTCACAAACTGCTGAACGCGCTGCAAGTTCTCGCTGGGTTGTCCGTTGGGCTGTTTAGGCTCTCCGATGACCATCCGTTCCACCTCTTCGCGAGCTACATAATCCTTCAGATAATCAAAGAGCTCTGATGTAGCAACAGTCGCCAATCCTCCCGCTATAATCTGGAGAGGATCGGTGACTGCTAATCCTGTACGTTTCTTACCGTAATCGATTGATAGTATTCTTGCCACGTCAGTGCCTTTCAGCGTTTAACGGGCATTATAGAGCAACCATGCGCCTGCATACTTGGTCTGCAAGTCGTTACGACTGGCCGATGCCTCTTCCTTGGTATCGAAGGTAGTAGCAATCACACGATACATGTTGCGCTCCTCATTCTTCACAATCTGAGCATCGTAACCTGCGGTCTTCAGCTGCTGCTGCAAACCAGTGGCATTAGCCTCCAGCGAGAAAGAACCAACCACTACGCTGAAATTCTTCAGACCAGAACCGGAAATCAGTGATACACGCTCTTGAGTTACCTTTACATTGTCAGAATTATCCACTACCTGTGTCTGTGTGGCTGGTTTCTCTTCCAAAGGTACTACTACATTAGCCTCAGGCTGCTGAGTCTGAACTACAGGCTGCTGTTGCTGCTGTTCTTCCTGCTGCTTAGCCTTCAGATAGGCCTGCTTATAAGCGCTTTCGCTAGATTTACAACTTGTGAAAGCCATAGCTGCACACAAACCGGCGCACAATACGATGTACTTTTTCATGTTTTCTTCTTTCTTTATTATTAAATTAAACTATACGTTCTAAAATCATCTGCGAAATTACAAAATATCGGGCAAATGGAGCAAAAAAACGTGCATAAAGTTTGTTAAATAAGGAAAAAGTAACCCTTTTCGTAAAAAAAAGTATGCTTTTTAGTGGCTTTTTCAAAAACTTTCCATAAATTTGCAATTACAAATCGTTTAATATTAACTTTAAAACAATACAATTATGAGAAGTTTAGGATTTTTCGGAGCATTCCTCGGCGGCGCCCTGGCTGGTGCAGTAATCGGTTTGTTGATGGCACCTGAGAAGGGTGAAGACACCCGTACTAAGATTTCTGATGCGGTTGACGACTTCATGAAGAAGCACAACATCAAACTGAGCCGCAAAGAAATGAGCGACCTTGTTGATGATATCACAGAAGCTGCACCTGAAGAATAATCAAGATGTTATCAAGCGACAAAAACGTAGAGACTATTGCCCAACTGGCAGAGATTGTCAAGCACTACTTGGGTATTCAGGCTGAATACTTCAAGCTTGACGTGGTGGAGAAAGGTGTACGACTGCTGACGTTCTTTACGCTGGCTATCGTGCTGTTTCTCATCATGGTGGGCGTAGTCCTATTTCTATCGTTGGCTCTCGCTTTCTGGCTTGGCTCTTACACGGGGACGGCTACGGCCTTCCTCGTGGTAGGAGGACTGCATCTGCTGATAGTCCTCGTTTTCCTGCTGAAACGCAAGACGTGGATTGAACGGCCTCTTGTCCGTTTCTTTGCCAACATGTTTTTAAACACCTAATCGCCATGCAACTACCTGTTCAAGAACCCAAGACATCACGCACTTTTCAGACGCTTGAGGATATCCAAACGCGCAAAGAAGAACTGCTGGAACAGCTCCAAACAGACAATAATAAGTTTGGCAGCAAGTGGAGCCAGCTGGTTACCCCCAGCGAAAACAGTTCGAAGGCTGAGTTTGTAGGTAGTCTCCTGGCCAACAGCATCACCGTGATTGACGTGCTGCTGACCGTCCGTAAGCTATACAAGACCTACGGAGGAATTTTCGGTTTAGGCAAGAAGAAAAAGAAGAGATAACCCCCGCGACGCTATACTTCTATCGATTGCCCGTCATAAGGAAAATACACATTCTCCGGCAGACGAGCATTCGCTTCATCGTGCAATCCTATTTCGTGTGTCACATGCACCAGATAAGTCTTATACGCTCCTATCTGCCGTGAGAAACGGATAGCGTCATCAACCAGTTGATGGGAATGGTGCGGACGTTCAAACCTCAGGGCATTCACCACCAGCGTCTCCACTCCTTCGAGATAGGGCAACGCTTCATCATGAATGGTCTTCATATCTGTGATATACGCCAGTTTACCTATCCGATACCCTAAGATTGGCATCTTGTCATGCATCACCTCGATAGGCATGATGTCTATATCCTTGACCTTGAATGACTGATAAGGGGCTATCTGGTGCACCTTCAACAAGGGCACACCAGGATAGAGGTGCTCCTGAAAGCAATAAGGCATACTGAGCTTCAGTTGCTGAACGGTGATATCGTCGGCATAGATATGCAGATGACCGAACTTACAGAAACCACGCAAATCGTCCAATCCTCCTACATGATCGTAATGCACATGCGTGAGCAAGACAGCATCGAGCGGACTGAAAGGAAACGGCATCAACTGCATGCGGATATCAGGACCAGCATCTATCAAGATGCGCACGCCGTTACCTTCAAGCAATGCAGCCGTACGGAAGCGCTTGTCGTGCGGATCCTGGCTGTCGCATACAGCACAATGACAGCCCATAACAGGGACGCCCGACGATGTTCCCGTTCCAAGAAAAGTCAACTTCATATAATATTTACCTCTGGATGGATTTCTATTCCGAATTTTTCCTTCACATCGTTGATAATAGTCTGGCTGAGCGCAACTACCTCCTGTCCCGTTGCACCTCCACGATTGACAAGAACGAGCGCCTGCTTTTCATACACGCCTGCACGACCTAAGGACTTGCCTTTCCAGCCACATTGCTCAATCATCCAGCCTGCAGGAATCTTGACGTGTCCTTCATCAACAAGATAATGGGGCATATTGGGATATTTCAGCGCTAAAGCCTCATACTGTGCCTGAGGCACTATCGGATTCATGAAGAAACTGCCCCCGTTGCCAATGACTTTCGGGTCGGGCAATTTGGAATTGCGCAAATCAACGATTACTTCGCGCACCTGCCATGCCGTAGGACTGACGATTCCCCGCCGTTCCAATTCGGTGGTGATATTGCCGTAGTCCAAACGGGGTGAGAAGGTCTTTGAAAGACTATATTCCACACCTGTTATCAGATACCGGTTTTTCCATTCACGCTTAAAACGACTGTCACGATAGCCATAATGGCAATCTTCTGCCGAGATGATGCACACTTGCCCCGTAGCAATTTCCACCGCATATATCTTGCTGATCAACGCAGCGGCTTCCATACCGTAGGCTCCGATATTCTGCACGGCACTGGCACCCACATCACCAGGTATGATTGACAGGTTTTCCAGTCCATATAATTCATGTTCAAGACTTCTGACAACCACCTCATCCCATACCTCACCGCTGCCACAGAGCATATTTGTACCTTCAAAAGAACAGCCTTTGATAGCCGAATGTACCACGATGCCTTCATAATCGTGAGTGAGCAACAGATTACTGCCTCCACCTATTATTATATAAGGTAGGTCTGATTCGCGCAACATCTGAGCCACTTGCTGCGCCTCCTCTATGGTAGCATACTCCAAAAACCGACGGCAATGGGCATCGACTCCAAAAGTATTGTGCGCCAACAGGCTATAGTTCTCCAAATCTCTCATGTTGTCATTTTTGTCAGTTTCCATTTGCCACCTTCGTGTTTAAAGGTCAGTTCCAATTCCAAACCGTTGGCAATACCTCGCAATACGAATATCTTACGCCCCGTCTCCTTCTGCGGTTCACCGTACACGATGTTGTAAATCATGTTAGAAGGCAGATCGGGAGCGAAGGCTTCCCATGTGTCGGGTGTGATGACGCCCTCCATCCGTCCGAAATCATCGTCTGGGTCGGGACCTACGAAATTCACGCTCTCACTCAAATGCTTGGCCTGATAACCGTCCTCGTTTTTCGAGAACTGTTCATAGAACATCAGAAACGAAGCGTTCTTCGATTCGCTCAAAGGCATGTGAATCACCTGCTGCAACATCCAAAGACCGTTCACCCTATCGAACACGAACTGCTTGACCGTCTTGGCTTCCAGATAAATTTTCTCCACAACGGCATGCTCTATGGTGGTGCTCTGCTGCACGCGCTCCATTTCCTCCTCGCTATTGAACATCAGGGTGTAGTAATCTTGGTTCATGAAGAAATACTCCATCTGCCACTGACCTTTACTGACGTAGCTCACTTCATCGCCACGCATCACCTTCAGAGGGAATTTCACCCGTGAAGTCTGCAATTTCTTATTGGCAGCGAAATTGAAGATGAAATCATCAAAAAGTTCATCGGCAGCTTTCGGCATCGGTCCTTCCTCCGCTATCTCTTCCTGAAGAGTGGTGGCAGTGGTATCTACGGTCTGTGTAGAGTCTGCCGACTCTTCCGCAGCACTCTCGCTATTGCTCTTTTGTCCCTGACAGGCAACGAGCAATAGGCCTGCAATTCCAACGACGAATAGTAAACGTTTCATTCTTCTATGACTGGGTTCTATATATCAACACTCTCAAATTTGATGCAAAGGTACAAAATAATTGAGAATTCTTTGCAAGCAAATCGATTTTTTTATTGATTAGACAATTGATATTTGATAAATATTTTGTAACTTTGCACGCAAAATTAAATTTAACGCAAGAATATGATACTTGATAAGATAGACGAGCTGCTGAAAGAGGTGCAGCAAATGAGCGCTAAAAACGCTGATGAAGTAGAACAACTTCGACTGAAATACCTCAGTAAGAAAGGTGAAATTACAGCCTTGATGAATGATTTCCGTAATGTAGCTGCCGACCAGAAGAAGACCGTTGGTATGAAAATCAACGAGCTGAAGACTTTGGCTACTGAGCGTATCAATCAGTTGCGTGAAGACTGCCAGTCTCAGGACAGCGGTGAGGAGTCCATCGACTTGACTCGCACTCCCTACCCCATTCAGTTGGGTACGCGCCATCCGCTGACCATTGTAACCAACGAGATTATCGATATCTTCTCGCGCATGGGATTCGTATTGGCAGACGGTCCTGAGGTGGAAGACGATTTGCATGTGTTCACCAAAATGAACTTTGCCGCCGACCATCCTGCTCGCGATATGCAAGACACTTTCTTCGTCAGTCAGCATCCCAACGATGTCACCAAGAACATCCTGCTGCGTTCGCACACTTCCAGTGTTCAGGCTCGCGTCATGGAGAATATGCACACCGAGGATGGTAAGCTGACGGCTCCTATTCGCGTCATCTGCCCTGGTCGCGTTTACCGTAACGAAGCTATTACAGCCCGTGCTCACTGTTTCTTCCACCAAGTAGAAGGCTTGTATATCGACAAGAATGTATCGTTTACCGATTTGAAACAGGTTCTGCTGTCGTTTGCCCGTGAGATGTTCGGTCCTGACACCAAGATTCGTCTGCGCCCATCTTACTTCCCCTTCACAGAGCCCAGTGCCGAGATGGATATCTCATGCTTCATCTGTGGCGGTGAGGGATGCGGATTCTGCAAACACACCGGTTGGGTGGAGATTCTGGGTTGCGGTATGGTTGATCCTAACGTGCTCGAACAGTGCGGTATCGATTCCAAGGAATACAGCGGCTATGCCTTCGGTATGGGTGTTGAGCGTATCACCAACCTGAAGTATCGCGTCTCTGACCTGCGTATGTTCTCAGAAAACGACGTGCGCTTCCTCAAGGAATTTGAAGCAGCAAATTAAGTTGAGCGTTTAGATATACTGACTCTCCAAGAATTTTAACTCGGCTTCGAGCATCGCCAGTTTCGGCATCTCGAAGCCGACTTTTTTTGCCTCAGCGATAGGTCGCGTATATAAATAAGGTATTTCCATACGACGATGGAAATCAAAGTCGAGTTTCATTGACGGACTATAGGGTACCATTGCATCCGTCATAGCCATCATCTGATCGGCAAACTCACTCGTCAGCTCACGGATGCCCAAAGCATTTGCAGCCCCTACCACCTCCATCATCTGCTCGTAGATAAGTTGGCGGGTAGCGGGATTCTTCATCAACTGATCTGTGGAGGTGTTCAGCGCCACCGTCATTCCGTTGAAAGGCATGTTCCATACAGCCTTCTTCCAGCGTGCCTCCAGATAAGGCACCTCGAAAGCCTGAATGCCCGCCTCTTGGAAATCGGCAAGCAGCTCGTGGTAACGAGCCTCGTCGCACGAATAATTGGCCAAATTGACAGAGCCAAAGAACTGGTGCGACACGCGCCCTGGTGACACTTTGCCCGAACAGATAAACGCCAGTCCTGCCACGATTTGCAACGATGGGAAAACTGCCCGCAAATCGTCTTCAACACCGATACCGTTCTGTATCAGCAACACGACAGTATCAGGCTTCAGGATGGGTGGAAGCATTTCCTGCAACATATAGTTGTTAATGGTTTTCAGACACACCAACACCACATCGGCCTTAGACATCTGACGGGTGTCGTTGTAGGCATCCACCTCATCGAGATGGAAACTGCCGTCGCATGAATCTATCTGCAATCCATGTTGCTTCACATACTCATAATCCGAACGCAACAGGAAGCTTACCTTACGTCCTGCCTTCATCAACCGCCCGCCATAGTATCCGCCTATGGCTCCTGTACCTATTACTGCGTATTCCATTCTTGTTTATCTGTATTTCTGCCCGCAAAATTACAAATAAGTGGGGAAAAAACAAAACAAACCTATTATTTTTCTTTAAAGATAGCCGTGCGTTTAGAAATTAATTTGTACCTTTGCAGGATAAATATTAAGACTAACAACTATGAATAAGAAAAATCTGATAATGACAGCAGTGATTGGCTTGTCCTTACCTGCGATGGCACAGAAACCAGCTATTCAGCCTGATGCTACTATTGAAGCTAAAATCGAGAAGACACTCGCAAAGATGACACTCGACGAGAAAATCGGTCAGATGTTAGAGTTGAACCTCGACGTGATGGGCAACATGAAAGTGGAGAACGCTAAAGTGGACCGCGAGAAGGTGCGTTCAGTCATGCAACAGTATGGTGCTCCGAAAGCAGAACTGGAGAAACTGCTGAAGATGACCGATGAACAGATTATCGAGAAACTCGGCAACTACCCCGTTGACATCTACCAAGGCGACACCAAACGCGTATGGAAACTGAACGAGACCATGCTCGACACACTCATTTCCAAGTGGAAGGTGGGTTCGATTCTCAATGCCCCAGGCACCCGTGCTCCACGAGTTGACCAATGGCTGCAATGGATTGGACTTATTCAGGAAAAGTCAATGAAGTATCTCGGCATCCCCGATATCTATGGTCTCGACCATAACCACGGCGTCACCTACGTGCAAGGTGGAACTCTGTTCCCCCAGCCTATCAATATGGGTGCCACGTTTAATACGGAATTGGTTAAGCGAGGAGCTGAGATAACAGCCTACGAAAGTCGTGCTGCCAACTGTCCTTGGGTATATAACCCCGTTGTTGACCTGAGCCGTGACCCCCGTTGGCCACGTGTCTATGAGAGTTTCGGCGAAGATGCCATTGTGAACTCCAAGATGGTGGTAGCACAGATTAAGGGCTATCAGGGTGACGACCCCAACCACATCGACCGCTTCCATGTTGGAACCAGCACGAAACATTATTTCGCCTACGGTGCTCCTTGGACGGGTAAAGACCGTACACCAGCCTACCTTGCTCCACAGATTATCCGCGAGAAATATTTCGAGCCTTTCAAGCAGGCTGCTTTGGCAGGAACACTGACCATGATGGTCAACTCAGCCTCTGTCAACGGTGTGCCCCTCCATGCCAGTTACGAATACCTGACGAAGTGGCTGAAGGAAGACCTGCAATGGGACGGATTCCTCGTCACCGACTGGGCTGACATCAATAATCTCTACTCTCGCGAAAAGATAGCCAAGGATAAGAAGGATGCCATCCGTATTGCCATCAACGCCGGTATCGACATGTCGATGGACCCCTATAGCGTGGAGTTCTGCGTACTGCTTAAAGAACTGGTACAGGAGGGCAAGGTTTCCATGTCGCGTATCGATGATGCCGTTCGCCGTATTCTGCGTGCGAAATATCGTCTGGGACTCTTCGATGAACCCAATACGGGAGGCAAGGGCTACGAGAAATTCGGTTGCGACGAATTTGCAAAGGCTTCGCTCATGGCAGCCGAGGAATCGGAAGTGCTTCTGAAGAACGAAGGCAATATCCTGCCATTGGCTAAGGGTAAGAAGATTCTGCTGACGGGTCCCAATGCCAATCAGATGCGCTGCCTGCATGGCGGATGGAGCTACACATGGCAGGGCTCTAAAGCCGAGGAACTCGCTGAGAAATACAACACCATCTACGAGGCACTCTGCCAAAAATACGGTAAGGAGAACATCATTCTTGAACAGGGCGTCACCTATAACGAGGACGGAGTCTACTACGACGAGAACGAACCTCAGATTCAGAAAGCTGTCGATGCCGCAGCCAAAGCCGATATCATCATTGCCGCCATCGGCGAGAACAGTTATACCGAGACTCCAGGCAACCTGACCGATCTCTGGCTCTCAGAGAACCAGCGTAATCTGGTGAAGGAACTGGCTAAGACAGGCAAGCCCGTCATCCTCGTTCTGAATGAAGGCCGTCCACGTCTGATAGCCGACATCGAACCTCTGGCAAAGGCTGTGGTGAACATCCTGATTCCTGGCAACTATGGTGGCGATGCACTGGCTAACCTGCTGGCTGGCGACGCCAACTTCTCTGCCAAGATGCCTTACACCTATCCTCGTGAAATCAACTCGCTGAACACTTACGACTATAAGGTGAGTGAAGAGGTGGGCACTATGTCTGGAGCCTATAACTACGATGCCAAGGTGAGTCTGCAATGGCCCTTCGGCTACGGAATGAGCTATACCACCTACGAGTATTCCAATCTGAAAGTCAATAAGAGCCAGTTTACTGCTGACGACGTGCTCACCATCACGGTTGATGTGAAGAATACAGGTGCCCGCGCAGGTAAGGAGGCCGTACTGCTCTATTCGAGCGACCTCGTAGCAAGCATCGTACCAGACAACAAGCGTCTGCGCGACTTCACCAAGATTGCCCTGCAACCTGGCGAGACCAAGACCGTCACCTTCGAACTGCCTGCCAAGAATCTGGCCTTTGTGGGTGCCGACGGTCGTTGGACGCTTGAGGAAGGTGACTTCCAGTTGAAGGTGGGCAATCAAGTAGTGGGAACGGCTTGCACAGAGACCAAGGTTTGGGATGAACCCAATATCTAAGACTGACATACTGCCACAAAAATGAAAAACGGACTGGTACTGGAAGGTGGAGCCATGCGTGGGCTCTGGACGGCAGGAGTGACCGATGTCATGATGGAACATGACGTATGGCCTGACGGACTGATAGGCGTATCGGCAGGTGCTGCCTTCGGTTGTAATATCAAGTCGCGACAGATAGGTCGTGCCATTCGGTATAACATGCGTTTTGCCAACGATGCCCGCTATAGCGGTTGGCGCTCGCTGTTGACAACCGGCAATTATTTCAACGCACGTTTCGGTTACCATACCGTGCCCAAGAAATACGACATCTTCGACGACAACGCCTTCAACCAGAATCCGATGGAGTTCATCGTGGTATGTACGGATGTGGAAACGGGAAAAGCCGTCTATCAGCCTCTGAGTGAAGCCAACTACGACACCTACGAATGGATACGGGCATCAGCCTCGATGCCGCTGGTGTCGAAAGTGGTGAAACTCGACGGTCGGAAATTACTGGATGGCGGTGTGGCTGACTCCATCCCCCTGGAGTATTTCGAAAGCATCGGCTACCGCCATAACGTAGTCATACTGACGCAGCCCAAGGGCTTCATCAAGAGTCAGAACAGTCTGTTTCCCCTGATGCGAATGGCTCTGCGCAAATATCCTGCGTTCGTAGAAGCATTAGCGAATCGTCCCAATATGTATAATCAGGAACTTGCCTATGTAGCCAAAGCCGAAGAGGAAGGACGCTGTCTCGTGATACGTCCTGACGACTGGATTCCCATCGGCCACATCTCCCATGATCCGGACGAGATGCTCCGAGTCTATGAACTGGGACGCATGGTGGGCGAACGCTACATCGAACAGATTAAAGAATTTTATAAAATATGAGAATAGACATTATAACCGTGCTGCCCGAAATGCTGGAAGGCTTCGTTCACGAAAGCATACTGGCACGAGCCGAGAAGAAAGGACTGGCAGAGATACGACTGCACAATCTGCGCGACTATACATTGGACAAATGGCGTCGCGTGGATGACTATCCCTACGGCGGTTCGGCAGGCATGGTGATGCAATGCGAACCCATTGACCGCTGTATATCGGCTTTGAAGGCGGAACGCGACTACGATGAGGTGATTTTCACTTCGCCAGACGGTGAACGGTTTGACCAGCACATGGCCAACGAACTGTCGCTGAAGGGCAACCTCATCATCCTTGCCGGCCATTATAAAGGTATTGACCAACGAGTGCGCGACCACCTGATTACCAAAGAGATATCCATTGGCGACTTCGTATTGACAGGAGGCGAGTTGGTGGCAGCGATGATAGCCGATGCCATCGTGCGGGTGGTGCCTGGTGTGATTGGTGACGAGCAGTCTGCCCTCTCCGACTGCTTTCAGGACGACCTGCTGGCTGCACCCATCTATACCCGACCTGCCGACTATAAAGGATGGAAAGTGCCCGATATCCTGCTTTCAGGCAACGAGGCAAAAATCAGAAATTGGGAATTGGAACAGGCTATGGAGCGCACCAGACGGCTCAGGCCAGACCTTCTGAAAGAATAAACCGTTCGCCGAGTTGGAACCCTTCTTCATAGAGACGTTCCAACTTGGCAACATCTTCCGTAATACGACCTACCTCCAAGGGCTTCTCAGGACGAATCACTATCACTTCGCCCCAATTCTCCATGCGCTCTATCAAATCGAGTTGTTTGTTATACTCTTCCGTCCGGTGGCTCAAAGCTACGCGAAGCCGAGGGTATTCACCATAGATAAACTTGGGAATCTTGATATCAGGTTCCGTTGAGCGATACCCCCGATTACGTGTCAGTATCACCACATTCTCCTGATGACCCGTATCGATGGAACGAACAATAGGAATACTGTCCACGATACCGCCATCAAGCATAGGAATACCGTCAACTTCCGTTATCTGAGCCACAAAAGGCAGCGAACTGGATGCCTTGACTATCTGCGTCAGGCGCTGGTGGTCGTGCTTTTCCGACAGATACATGGCGCGCCCCGTCTTGCAATTGGTAGTTACTGCCTCAAAAACACAAGGGTTATGCTCGTAGGTATCATAATCGAAGGGAATCATCTCGTTGGGAAATCGTTCATACAGAATTTCAGGGTCGAAGATGGAGCCGTTGACAATCAGACTCTTCAGCGAAATATAATCATACTTCTGCAGCATGTCGATGTTTGACCAACGGGCACGACGAGGCTGCCTACTCATATACGACAAACCGTTGCATGCTCCTGCCGAAACGGCTACTACATAAGGGAAATAAACCTCATGCTTCATAAAGGCATCAAGTACTCCTGAAGTAAAGACACCACGCATGCCTCCGCCTTCAAGAACCAGTCCTGTGTTAGATGTGATACGCATTTTAATGCTTTTTATGATGCAAAGGTAGTATTTTTTAATAAATAATGTGTACCTTTGCGAAGAATTAGAACAATATTACCGAAAACTTGAAATATGTTTGATAGAAATACGTACATTCAGCGACGTGCTGAACTCAAAAAACTGGTAGGCGAAGGAGTCATCGTACTCTTTGGCAATAACGAAGCACCTTGTAATTATCCCGCCAATTCATACTCTCCCATGCGACAGGATTCGTCGTTCCTTTATTACTTCGGACAGCATCGCGACGGACTGGTTGGTGTGATAGATATTGATAACGACAAAGAATGTCTTTTCGGCGACGATATAGATGTAGAGGATATTGTCTGGATGGGTTTTACCCCCAGCGTAGCCGATTTGGCAGCTGAGGTAGGTGTAGCCGATACTGCCCCCCTATCCTCCCTCCGTTCGGTATGCTGCGATATGATAGCAGCAAAGAGGACCATCCACTTCCTGCCTCCCTATCGCCACGATACGAAGATAGAAATCATGGACTTGCTGGGCATCCATCCTTCACAGCAGAAGGAAGCTGCCTCGCTTCAACTCATCAAGGCCGTGGTCAAGATGCGCTCCACCAAGGAACCGCAGGAGATTGAAGCCATCGACCGTGCCTGTGATGTAGGCTATGCGATGCATACAACAGCTCAATTATGTATCTCGCCCGATAAAACCGAGCGTATGGTAGGTGGAATGGTCGATGGTATGGCGCGTGCGCTGAGTAGTGGCGTAAGCTTTGCTACCATCCTCACCCAGCATGGAGAAATCATGCATGGCAATCCTTCGGACGCCATGTTGGAAGCTGGACGTCTGGCGCTTTGCGATGCCGGATGCGAATTGAACGACTACTGCTCGGACAATACGCGTACCATGCCTGTTTCGGGTAAGTTCACGCAGCGCCAACTGGAAATATACAGTATTGTAGAGGCCTGTCACGATTACGTGTTGGAAGTAGCCAAGCCTGGTGTAAGATACATGGACGTACACTTTGCGGTATGCCGTATGATGACCGACCGACTGAAGGAACTCGGTCTGATGAAGGGCGATACCGAAGAAGCCGTCCGTGCAGGTGCCCACGCCATGTTCCTGCCTCACGGACTCGGACACATGATGGGTATGGACGTTCACGACATGGAAGGACTGGGACAGATTTACGTCGGTTTCGACGACGAGACCCGTCCTAACCTCGAACAGTTCGGCACCAACTGTCTGCGCATGGGCAGACGTCTGGAAGAAGGTTTCGTGGTGACCGACGAACCAGGTATCTACTTTATCCCCGCGCTGATAGACCAATGGAAAGCCGAGGGACATTGCAAGGAGTTTATCAACTTCGAGAAACTGGAGACCTACAAGGACTTCGGAGGCATACGCATTGAGGACGATGTGCTGATTACCAAAGACGGTTGTCGCTTCATGGGTTCGAAACGCATTCCCTATCACCCTCAGGAGTTGGAAGCATTCATGGAAAAAGGTAAAAATTAAAAATAAAGACTACAATGAAGAAGATTTTAACTTTCGCCTTGCTTGCTATGATAGCAACAGGCGCTCAGGCAGAAGAGAAGAAAGACTCTGCCAACAAGAACAAACCCGTGTTCACCGTGATTAAGGAAAATCCTATCACTTCCATCAAAGACCAGAACCGTTCAGGTACGTGCTGGGACTACTCTACCCTGTCATACTTCGAGGCTGAGATTCTGAAGAAGACCGGTAAGACCTACGACCTCTGCGAGAGTTTCGTGGCTAACAAGACCTACATGGACCGTGCCGTTCAGGTGGTACGTCTGCATGGCGACTGCCAGTTTGCACAGGGAGGTTCTGCCTACGACGTTCACTACGTGCTGCAGCACTATGGTATCTGTCCTGAGGATGCCATGCCTTTCCCCGGCTCACTCTATGGCGACTCGCTCAATAACTTCAACGAGTTCTTCTCGCTGATGGAGCCATACGTGGAGGCTGTTGCCAAGAACAAGGCACGCAAGATTTCCCCACAATGGAAGGTGGGATTGCAGGGTATTCTGGATGCTTATCTCGGCAAGTGTCCTGAGACCTTCACCTATGAGGGCAAGACCTATACTCCGAAGACCTTTGCCGCCAGCCTCGGACTCGACTGGAACGACTATGTCAGCGTGACCAGCTATACCCATCATCCCTTCTACACAGCCTTCCCCGTTGAGGTACAGGACAACTGGCGCAACCCGCTGTCGTATAACGTACCCATGGACGAGATGATGCAGATTATCGATAATGCCATCATGAACGGTTATACCGTAGCTTGGGGCGGCGACGTTTCTGAGGACGGATTCACCCGTCAGGGCTTGGCATACGCCATTGACGCCAAGAAGACCCAGAGTCTGCAGGGTAGCGATATGGCACGTTGGTTGAAACTGAGTGCCGCCAAGAAGCGCAATGTGATTGACTCGCTGGGATGCACCGTTCCTGAAATCGTTCCTACCCAGGAGATGCGCCAGGAGCGTTACGACAACTGGGAACTGACCGACGACCACGGTATGCTGATTTTCGGTATTGCCAAAGACCAGAACGGCAAGGAATACTATATGGTTAAGAACTCATGGGGCGAGAGTGGCGATTATAAAGGTATATGGTATATGACCAAGACCTTCATCGCCGCCAATACGATGGACTATACCGTCAATAAGAACGCTATTCCCAAGGACATCCGTAAGAAACTCGGGCTCTAAAAATGCATTATCAATGGAATTACAAACCACTCACACCCGAAAGACAACAAGCGGCTGAAGAACTGGCAGAGAAAATCGGCATGAGTCCTATCGTGGCTGATCTGCTGATCGGTCGAGGTATTAAGACGGAGTCGGCTGCCAAGCGATTCTTCCGACCGATGATGAACGAACTCATCGACCCGTTCCTCATGAACGATATGGACGTTGCTGTTGATCGCCTGAATGATGCTATGGGGCGCAAAGAGCGTATCATGGTCTATGGCGACTACGATGTTGACGGGTGTACAGCTGTGGCACTGGTATATAAGTTTCTGCAGCAGTTCTATTCCAATATTGAATACTATATCCCCAACCGCGAAGAAGAGGGCTATGGGGTGAGTATCAAGGGAATAGACTATGCGAAGGAGACTGACGTAAAACTGATTATTGTCCTCGACTGCGGCATCAAGGCAATCGAGGAGATTACTTATGCTAAGCAACTGGGCATCGACTTCATCATCTGCGACCATCATGTGCCCGACGAAGTGATGCCTCCTGCTGTAGCTATCCTGAACCCGAAGCGAGCCGACTCCACCTATCCCTTCAAGGACTTGTGTGGCTGTGGTGTGGGATTCAAACTGATGCAGGCTTTTGCCAAGAACAACGGCATACCGTTTGCCCGACTGGTTCCCCTACTCGACCTCTGTGCCGTCAGTATTGCTGCCGACCTGGTACCTGTAGTAGGCGAAAACCGCATACTCGCCTTCCACGGACTGAAACAGCTCAACCAGAGTGCATCCATCGGTCTGAAAGCGATTATCGATATCTGCGGATTGACGGGACGTGAACTGACCATGAGCGACATCGTCTTCAAAATCGGTCCACGCATCAATGCCAGCGGTCGTATGCAGAATGGTAAGGAGGCTGTAGAACTGTTGGTGGAACGCGACCTACAGAAAGCGTTGACCCAGGCTAACCGCATCAACGAATACAACGAGCAACGCAAGGATATAGATAAGCAGATGACCGAAGAGGCCAATGACATCGTTGCCCGACTGGAGAGTCAGAGTCACCAGAAATCGATAGTGCTCTACGACGAGGGATGGAAGAAAGGTGTGGTAGGTATTGTGGCATCACGCCTGACCGAACTCTACTATCGTCCTACCGTGGTACTCACCATCATCGACGGTATCGCCTCCGGTTCTGCCCGTAGTGTGGCAGGATTCGATATCTACGATGCCATTAAGAGTTGTCGCGACCTGCTGGAGAATTTCGGAGGTCATACCTATGCCGTCGGACTGACCCTCAAACAGGAGAATATACCTGAGTTCCGCCGGCGTTTCCAGGAGTATGTCAACGATTATATCCTGCCGGAACAGACTATGCCTACCCTGGATATTGACGAAGAGATAGACTTCAAGGACATTTCCAAGCGTCTGCACAACGACCTGCGCAAACTGGCTCCCCACGGTCCCGGTAATCCCAAACCATTGTTCCTGACGCGTAATGTCTATGACTATGGTACGTCGAAGGTGGTGGGCAGACATCAGGAGCATATCAAACTGGAACTTGTCGATTCCAAATCGGCGGTTGTCATGAACGGTATAGCCTTCGGACAGAGTGCCGAAGCCCGCTATATCAAGTCGAAGCGCTCGTTCGATATCGTCTATACCATCGAAGAGAATACTTACAAACGTGGTGAGGTGCAGTTGCAGATAGAAGATATTCGACCGTCGGAAAGTGAGCAGCTATAACGAGATTCTCAAACGATACTGGGGCTACGATGATTTCCGTGGGGTGCAACGGGAAATCATCGAGTCGATAGGCAGCGGACACGACACCTTGGGGCTGATGCCTACGGGAGGTGGCAAGTCCGTTACTTTCCAAGTACCTGCCCTCTCCATGGAAGGCGTTTGTATCGTGATTACCCCGCTTATAGCCTTGATGAAGGACCAGGTGCACCATTTGCGCCAACGGGGTATCATAGCGGCAGCCATCTATAGTGGCATGCAACGCGACGATATCATCCGCATCTTGGAAAACTGCATTCTCGGTACTACCAAACTGCTCTATGTATCGCCCGAACGACTGGGCAGCGACCTCTTTCAGGCGAAGCTCAGACACATGCGGGTGAGTTTCATTACTGTTGATGAAGCTCATTGTATTTCGCAATGGGGCTATGATTTCCGTCCCTCCTACCTGAAGATAGCCGATATCCGACATATCTGTCCTGACGTTCCCGTACTGGCTCTGACGGCAACCGCCACTCCCAAGGTCGTTGACGATATCTGCGCCAAATTAACTCTCAACTCTCAACTCTCAACTATCAACCACCAACTTTCAACTTCCTTCCGCGTTTTCCGCATGTCGTTCGAGCGCAAGAACCTCACCTACCTCGTGAGTCATGCTACCGACAAGCAGTCGGACTTGATTCATCTGCTGGACGGCATGAAGGGTTCTGCCATTGTCTATGTGCGAAGCCGACGCCACGCCCGCGAGGTAGCTGAAATGCTGACGGAAGCGGGCTTGAGTGCCACCTTCTATCATGCCGGACTGGAATCTGCCGTCAAGGACCAGCGTCAACGCGACTGGCAGCACGACCGGGTGCGTATCATGGTGGCTACCAATGCCTTTGGTATGGGCATCGACAAGTCTGACGTCCGCATGGTGGTGCATTACGACTGTCCCGACTCCATAGAGGCTTATTTCCAGGAGGCTGGACGTGCAGGACGTGACGGCCAACCGGCTCGCGCCATCCTACTCTATAATGCTACCGACGAGCCTAAACTCCACAAGCGCATCAAAGATACATTCCCTGAAAAAGACTATATCCGTAAGGTTTACGAACATCTGGCCTACTACTACCAGATAGCGACTGGCGACGGCTATGGCGTCACCCGCGAATTCAATATTGACGACTTCTGCCACAAGTTCAAGCACTTCCCCGTTCCCGTACATTCATCCCTGCAGATTCTGCAACGGGCTGGGTATATCGAATATCTGGAAGAACAGGACAATCAGGCACGAGTGAAGTTTATCGTTACGCGTGATGATCTGTACCGACTGCGAGGCGATACGCCTCATGAAGAAAAAGTGATTGTAGCCCTTCTCCGTAATTACGGAGGTCTGTTTGCCGATTACGGTTTCGTTGACGAGAGTATGATAGCCCACCAATGCGGTCTGAAGCCCAACGATGTCTATCAGACGCTGAAATTGCTCTCCGAAAAGCACGTCATCCAGTTCATTCCCCGCAAGCAGGTGCCCTACGTCCGCTATCTGCAACGACGCGAGGATAGCGAGCACGTCATGCTGCCTCCTGCCGTCTATGAAGAACGCCTGGCGCAATACCAAGAGCGCATCGAAGCCATGCTGCACTATGCCAAGGACGACAGCAAGTGCCGCAGTCGCCAACTGCTGGAGTATTTTGGTGAGAAGAATGTCAGGGATTGCGGTATGTGCGACGTATGCCATAACGCCTCAAAAGCCGATATTCAACAGGTGCAGCAACAGATTCTGCGACTATTGGCAGACCGGAAGCAGCATCATCTTACAGAACTATACCGCCTGCAACTGCCCAAGGAAGAGTTGGACCAAGCCCTCGCCTACCTCCTGAAAGAAGAGTATATCATACAGCAGGACGGCTATCTCCTGATTCCATAAAAAAAGCTGTACCCACATGAAGAATACAGCTTTCTTTTTATGCTTTACTGAGATTAGTCTTCCTGATTCTCTGGACGCAACTTGCGAACAGTCTCACCGGCACGCCACATCTCCTGGTTGTGCATAGCCTCGAGCTCTTTCTCCAGACCGGCACGATAGTCGGGCTTAGAGTTAGCATCGATGGTGATCTGAGCCTCGTTACCAGTCTTTACTGAGTAGTACAGCCACTCCATCACAGGCTTGATGGCATCGTGGAAACGGGGAGCCCAGTCGAGCGCACCACGCTGAGCGGTAGTAGAACAGTTGGCATACATCCAGTCCATACCCTTTGCACCGAACAACGGGCCAAGGCTCTGGGTCAGCTCCTCAACAGTCTCGTTGAAAGCCTCAGAGGGAGAGTGACCATTCTCACGGAGCACCTCATACTGAGCCAACAGCAAGCCCTGGATAGCACCCATCAGCGAACCGCGCTCACCAGTCAGGTCAGAGGTAGCCTCACGCTGGAAGGTGGTCTCGAACAAATAACCGGCACCGATACCGATACCGAAGGCCAATGTCTTCTCCTTAGCCTTACCCGAAGCATCCTGGTAAACAGCATAAGAGCAGTTCAGACCACGACCCTCGCAGAACATAGTGCGGAGAGAAGTACCAGAACCCTTAGGAGCTACCATGATAACGTCAACATCCTTTGGAGGAACAACACCGGTACGGTCGCTCCAGTTGATAGCGAAACCATGGCTGTAATACAAAGTCTTACCGGGCTTCAAATACTTCTTAATAGTAGGCCATTGCTGAATCTGACCAGCGTCAGAAAGCAGCATGCAGAGGATAGTACCCTTCTCAGCAGCTTCCTCGATAGAGAAAAGTGTCTTGCCGGGAACCCATCCGTCGGCTACAGCCTTGTCGTAGGTCTTACCCTGACGCTGGCCAACGATAACGTTGAAGCCATTGTCGCGCAGGTTACAAGCCTGACCAGGTCCCTGAACACCATAACCGATGACTGCGATTACTTCGTCCTTCAATACTTCACGTGCCTTCTCAAGTGAGAATTCTTTGCTGGTGACCACTGTTTCCATGACGCCACCGAAATTCATTTCTGCCATAATTGCAAATGTTTTAAATGTTATACGTATAAAAACTTACTTTACTCCTACAAACTTCCACATCGTCGTCCTTACAGATGCGGATATTGAATGCGTCGCCTTCCTGCTCCATATAGAAGCTGAGCTTGTCGCCGGCATGGGCTTCAGCTACGTAGGCTATCTCGAAGCGCTTCACCTGGTGCTCACGATACCAGTCGAGATCCCAGAGGTCGAGTACGTGCTCGATGTACTTCACGCTATTGATGTGTCCGTTGATATCCACATCATTATAATAGGTGTCGATGGTACGCACGAGACGGGCTTCGTCCGACATCTTTACGCGACCACCCTTGTCGATGGGGCATTCCTTGTCCTTGACAATCCAGTTTTCAATAGCTCCGTTGTCGATGGCATAGATGTCGGTTGGCTGACGTGTCTCGGTGTCAATCATTGCCCAGATGCTGCGTCCGTAACCGTAAGTGTGTCCGTCGTTTCCGATGACGGCAAAATTACGACTGGTGAAATAGCGCATGGCTGACTCCACCCATGTCTCGACATTGAACTTGGTATATTGCTGGGGCATCTCCTCCATCTCGATAGCCAGACGCGAGAGCACCCACGAACGGTTGATGGTCATCAGATACTTCATACCGAAACCGCGTGCCGAACTATGGAAATCGGCTGCATTCAGCATGTGGTTACCCATGTGCCCCATGAACAGACGGCCATTGAAATCACAATGGAACGGCTCTGCCATAAACTCGTAGCACCCTACCTTATCCATTCTGCCGTTCCCTTTCTTCCAAGAATTCGCTCACCTGCTCCTGTGTGCCGCGTGTCACGGCAATACGTCCGCTGCGGGTATATTGCAACACACAGCCATATTCGTCCAATGCCCGATAGAGCGATATGATGTCCTCCGTTCGTCCACTCTTCATCACGATGATATAGGTGGGGTTCACCTCCGTAATCTTGGCATCGTGGCGACGGATGGTGCGCGATATCTCCGGATTCTGCATCACCAGGTCGGTCTGCAACTTATAGAGTCCTGCCTCACGGATGAACAGCTGGTCGTCGGTGAAGTAGTTGGCCTTGATGACATCCACCTTCTTCTCAATCTGCTTGGTGATTTTGATAATCTGGTCCTCATCGCTCCATGCCGTGATGGTGTATTTATGCACACCCTCTATCGACGATGCCGACACGTTCAGACTCTCGATATTCACCTGGCGACGGGTGAATACGGCTGTCACCTGATTCAATATACCGGCAATATTCTCCGAATAAACCAGCAGCGTATATAGTTTCTTTTTGTCTTCCATCTTACTTCTTACATCTTACATCAGACATCATACTTCCAGCATCATATCGTTCACGTTCATTCCCGGAGGCGTCATAGGCAGCACATCGTCGTCTTCCTTGATAGCACACTCAAGAATAAAAGGCCCGTCGGTCGTCAGCATCTTCTCGACGGCAGCAGCCAGATCGTTGCGGTCGGTCACGGCCTGATAAGCGATGCCATAGCCCTGGGCTATCAGTTCGTAGCAGGGATTCATCATCTTGGTGAACGACTTGCGGCGCATCCAGAACATATCCTGCCATTGGCGCACATTGCCCAGATAGTTGTTATTGAGCAGAATCATCTTGACGGGTGACTGCTGCTCCATGATGGTACCCAGTTCCTCGATGCACATCTGGAAACCGCCATCGCCCATGAAACAGCACACCATACGGTCAGTACCAAAAGTGGCACCGATAGCGGCTGGCATACCGTAACCCATCGTTCCCAGTCCTCCGCTGGTACAGATACTGCGCTTCTCGGGATACTTGAAGTAGCGGGTTGCAAATAGCTGATTCTGACCAACATCCGTTACGAGGACAGTACCGCGTGGGGCCTTCTCAGCAACCACATTCACCACCTCGCCCATCAGTAGCGGACCCTCCTGGGGATGGATGGCGGGCTCGATAACTTTCTCGCGCTCTTTGCGGTCGAGCTCCTTGAACGAATCGCGCCATTCGCGGTGCTTATTGGAATGCAGCAAAGCCGTGATAGCGGGCAACGACTCCTTACAGTCTGCCACTACCGCCACATCGGTCTTCACATTCTTATCTATCTCGCTACGGTCAATATCCAAATGAATAATCTTGGCCTGCTTGGCATACGTCTTCGTATTACCCGTCACACGGTCGGAGAAACGCATACCGATGGCTATCAGCACGTCGCACTCCTGCTCTTTCAGGTTGACGGCATAATTGCCGTGCATACCCAGCATACCCACGTTCAGGGGATGGTCGGATGGCAATGCCGACAGACCCAGCATGGTGCGTCCGGCAGGAATATCGGCTTTCTCAAGGAATGCCTTCAACTCCTCCTGTGCATTACCCAGCTCTACGCCCTGCCCTACCAGAGCCAAGGGGCGCTTGGCATTGTTGATCAGTTCGGCAGCCTGACGTACAGCCTCTTCATTCAGCTGGGGCTTTGCTACGTACGAACGCACGAAATCAACCTTCTTGGGTTCCCATTCTACCTCCTCTACCTGTGCGTTACGAGGGAAGTCGAGCACTACAGGACCCGGGCGACCGCTACGTGCAATATAGAACGCACGACTGACAGCCCAAGCCACATCCTCGGCATGACGAATCTGGTAAGCCCACTTACAGATAGGCTGAGCCACGCCCACGAGGTCAACCTCCTGGAAGGCATCGGTACCCAGGGCTGAAATAGCCACCTGTCCGGCTATCACCACGATGGGCGTTGAGTCAAGCATGGCATCAGCCACACCCGTCAGCGTATTCGTGGCACCGGGACCGCTGGTCACCAAGGCTACACCTACCTCGCCACTGACGCGGGCATAGCCCTCAGCAGCATGTACGGCACCCTGTTCGTGGCGCACCAATATATGGTCAAAACATTTCTTTTCACCTCGTGTGTAGTCGAATAGCGAATCGTACGTGGGCATGATAGAGCCGCCAGGGTAACCGAAAATAGTCTTCACCCCCTCGGCCTGCAATGCACGCATCAGCGCTTTCGAACCAGTTATCTTGTCTCTCATATTCTCTTTTGCGTCGTTATGACGTTATAAAGTTATCTCGAAATTCTTAGTCAATTATTCTCACGCCACCCTTATCAGCACTTGATACGCTCTGAGCGTAGGCACGCAGGGCTTTCGACACCTGGCGGTTGCGCTTCAGGGGCTGCTGCGGACGGGCTGCCAGTTCTTCGTCCGACAGCTTCACGTTGATGCTGCGGTTGGGGATGTCTATCACGATGATGTCGCCATCCTTGATTTTGCCGATGTTACCGCCTGCAGCAGCTTCCGGCGAAATATGACCGATGGAGAGTCCTGAGGTACCGCCCGAGAATCGTCCGTCGGTAATCAGGGCACACTCCTTACCCATGTGCATCGACTTAATATAAGAGGTGGGATACAGCATTTCCTGCATACCGGGACCGCCCTTGGGACCTTCGTGGGTAATCACCACGCAGTCGCCCTTCTTCACGCGTCTGCCCAGAATGCCTTCGCAGGCATCTTCCTGCGAATCGAAGCAGACGGCAGGACCTTCGAAGTGCCACAGGCTCTCATCGACACCGGCTGTCTTCACCACGCATCCGTCTTGGGCGATGTTGCCGAAGAGTACAGCCAGTCCGCCATCCTTGGTATAAGCGTGAGCGATGTCGCGGATACAGCCGTTGGCGCGGTCGGTATCCAGCGTGCCCCACTCTTCGCTCTGGCTACCCATCTTCGTCGAGAAGCGGTTGCCTGGAGCCGACTGGTAGATGCGGTTGGCATCGTAATCTACGCGTCCGTCGGTGATACAGTATTTATCCATAGCCTCACCAATGGTCATGCCATCGACACGGGGTGCCGACTTCTCGATGAGTCCACCTTTTGAAAGTTCGTGCATAATACCCAAGATGCCGCCGGCACGGTTGCACTCCTGCACGCTGTATTTCTGCGTGTTAGGAGCCAACTTGCAGAGACATGGGGTCTTACGGCTCAGGGCGTCGATATCCTTGATGGTGAAATCAACACCAGCCTCCTGCGCTACAGCCAGCAGGTGGAGCACGGTATTCGTAGAACCACCCATGGCGATGTCGAGCGTCATGGCATTGAGGAAAGCCTGACGGGTGGCAATATTGCGTGGCAGTACGCTCTCGTCGCCATCCTCGTAATAAGCCAACGCATTCTTCACAATCTGGCGGGCAGCCTGACGGAAGAGTTCGATGCGGTTGGTATGTGTGGCAAGAATCGTACCGTTGCCAGGCAGCGACAGTCCGATAGCCTCGGTCAGCGAGTTCATGGAATTGGCGGTAAACATGCCCGAACAGCTGCCGCAACCAGGACAGGCGCAAGCCTCCAACTGCTGCATCTCCTCGTCAGAAACCGAGGGGTCGGCACCCTTCACCATCGCCGTAATCAGGTCGGCATTCTCGCCACGCCAGCGTCCAGCCTCCATAGGTCCGCCCGAACAGAACACGGTAGGAATGTTCAGACGCATCGAAGCCATCAGCATACCGGGAGTCACCTTGTCGCAATTCGAGATACAGATCATGGCATCGGCCTTGTGGGCATTCACCATGTATTCCACCGAGTCGGCAATGATGTCGCGCGAAGGCAGCGAATAGAGCATGCCGTCGTGCCCCATGGCGATGCCGTCGTCGATGGCGATGGTGTTAAACTCGGCCGCATAACAGCCCATTCGCTCTATTTCCTCGCGCACAATCTGGCCAATCTCATGCAGATGAGTGTGACCGGGAACAAACTGTGTGAACGAGTTGACAATGGCAATGATGGGCTTGCCAAACTGCTCGTGCTTCATGCCCGTGGCTACCCACAAGGCACGCGCACCGGCCATTCTCCTGCCTTCCGTACATACGGCACTTCGCAATGGATGTTTCATATCAGCGTTCGAATTTGCTTTCTCTTTTACCTTAAATAATAGAATAATGGCTGCAAAGTTACAGAGTTTTTCTGTAATCACCAACAAAACATAGGCAAAAAACAATCCGTAACGAAACATTTGTAAGAAATTACAAGCGTTTCGTTACGGATTAACAGATTTACCGCCTATTGGCGATAACATCTATCAGGTGACAGTCGGGTTACTTCACGAAGACAACAGCCAGACGGTTAGAGGTGGTTCCCTGAACACCACGGCCCACAGCCTCGTCGACCACAACGGCACGGCTCTTCAGATAATTGGCCACCACGTCGGCACGAGCCTGCGATAGCTGCTGGTTCCACTCGGCACCACCCTCAGGAGAGGCTGTACCTACAATCTGCACATGAGAACCCTCGCGGATGCCATTCAGTGCATACTTGGCCTCGGCGGTCAGCTCAGAGCTGCCCTGTGCGAAGGTAACCACATAGAGATTGTCAACTCTCACCTCGCGGGTATTGGTCTTCTCCTTCACCACCTCTGTGGGCTTCTGGCCCAGCTCTCTGCGCAGACGGTTGATTTCAGCATTCAGCTCGTCAATCTCGTTCTGGCGATCGGCAATCTTAAAGTTGTGAGAGCCAGTGGAATTGCGGAACTTATAGACGATACCGCAGTTCAGCTCGAAAGCACTCTTGTTGATGTTATACTGCACTTTCTGGTAACCGTTACCGTTCAAGGCCCAAATCATAGCCGGCTCTACATAGAACTGCCACTCCTTCCAGTCGCCGAAATTGAATGCCAGGTCAACAGCCAGCTTCGACGAGAGATTGTCCTTGCGATAGCGATACTCACGAGCTACTTCATAAGGAATAATACTGACTGGGGTACCCGGGTATAAATAATCTGTTAAATAGGTATCCTTATTCGTGAACGAATGTCCCCAACCAATACCATAGAGTGCTATTACCTCAAAGTCGCGCGGCTCACCCTGGTAGCCGTTGAACCAGTTGGTCATGTTGACAGTACCTAGCAGCGAGGTGTTCATACCACGTACAAACGTACCAGTTGACTCAGGGAAGGTATTCGCCTTGCCATAAGGACGGTTGGAGAAATAAAGATTGCTCTCCAGAGCCAGACCGAATACCGGTGTGAAATAACGACCGAGACGCAGACCGACGTTCGAGTTAAGATTTTTCATCCAGCGGTTGTGAGTGGTCTTTGTAGCCAAGCCACCATTCAGTCCGATGTAGAAATTGTCGAATGTCTTACTTTCCACCACTGTTTGTGCGGAAACTGTTGTTGCCAGGAAAGCGGCAGCAAAAACTAAAAATAATTTTTTCATATCTAAAAAATTTACCTAAATAATCTTTTCTTTACGCCGCAAAATAACGTAAAATAAATGAAACCGCCAAAAAAAATCGGGAAAATCATGCTTTTTGGCCTGTCTAAAAGGAATAATAATAAGGAAAGACCCGAAAAATGAGAAAAAAACACTAACTTTGCCCCTGCTATGAGAAAGATCATTCTGATTACAGGCGGGCAGCGCTCAGGCAAGAGCGTGCAGGCAGAGACGATGGCGCTCAGCCTGGCCAAGGAGCCTGTCTATCTGGCTACTGCCCACATCTGGGACGAGGAATTCAGAAACCGAGTACATATTCATCAACAGCGAAGAGGCCCGCAATGGACCAACATCGAGGAAGAGAAATACCTGAGCCGCCATGATGTCGGCGGGCGTGTAGTGGTCATCGACTGTATCACACTCTGGTGCACTAACTTCTTCTTCGACCGTACGGCCCATGAGTGGGAGCAGCCTACTGTTGAGGAAGCGCTCACCGCCCTGAAACAGGAGTTTGACAAGTTTACCAGTCAGGACGCCACGTTCATCTTCGTGACCAACGAAATAGGCAGCGGCGGTGTGAGCGAGAACGCCATTCAGCGGAAATTTACCGACTTAGAAGGCTGGATGAACCAGTATGTGGCGCAAAAGGCCGACGAGGTGATTCTCATGGTGAGCGGCATTCCGGTAGTCATTAAGAGTTAGGTACAAAACAAAGCAAAGATGAGAACATTTCATATAGAAAAGCCCGACGAGCAACTGAGGGCTGAGATACAAGACAAAATAGATAACTTGAACAAGCCAAAGGGCTCATTGGGAACGCTGGAGGAGCTCGCCATGCAAATATGTATGGTGCAGCAGACCTTATCGCCACATCTCGACCATCCCTGCCATTTACTGCTGGGCGGCGACCATGGCATTGAGCGTGAGGGAGTGAGCGTTTCACCCCGCGACGTCACCTGGCAGCAGATGATCAACTTCACCCGTGGTGGCGGCGGCGTAAATATGTTCTGCCGGCAGCACGGTTTTAAGTTGCGCATCGTGGACATGGGCGTAGACTACGACCTGACGAATGTCGAGGGAATTGTCGACCGCAAGATAGCCCGCGGCACAAAGAATTTCCTCTATGAGGCGGCCATGAGCGAAGAAGAGTTCAACCAGGCCATCAACGCGGGTGCCGCGCTGGTAGACGATTGTGCCGACGAGGGTTGCAACATTGTATGCGTAGGCGAGATGGGCATAGCCAACACCTCGCCCAGCAGCATCTGGATGCATCTCTTTGGCAACATTCCGCTCGACGACTGCATCGGAGTGGGTGCCGGCCTCAACAGTCCGGGACTGCAGCACAAGCGCGAGGTGCTGCATCAGGCAGTCGAAAGATTCCAGAAAGAGAACCAACAGGCCAATCCGACTGACACCGTTACCATACTCCGTTACTTCGGTGGTTTTGAGATGATTGCAGCCATTGGCGCCATGCTGCGGGCTGCCGAGAGGAAAATGCTCGTCATGGTCGACGGATTCATCATGAGTGCCTGTGCCCTGGGCGCCTGTCATTTGGTGCCTGAGGTGAGAGACTACATGATTTTTGGACATTGTGGTGACGAGAGCGGGCATCGGCGCATGCTCGAATTGATGAATGCCCGTCCGCTGCTCCATCTGGGCATGCGCCTGGGCGAGGGAACGGGTGCGCTCTGCTCCTACCCCATCATCGTGAGTGCCGTCAACATGGTGAACGAGATGAACAACTTCCAGAATGCCAACATCACAAAATACTTTTAGAAGTCTTTTGCTGGAGGAAAGTGTTCGAGTGAGGAGCTAGGAGTCAAGAATTAAAAGTTAAGATGATGGAAATAAACATCGACAACACCAAATGGTATGACCGCATCTGGGCGGCATTGATTTTCTTCACACGACTGCCGTTTTGGCGCTGGCACCAGCCACCACAGCAATGCTACAAATCGGTGGTTGAATACTGGCCGCTGGCGGGATGGCTTACGGGAGGTGCGATGGCAGCCGTCATTTATTTTGGCTGCATGGTGGTTCCCTTCCCCATTGCCCTGTTGCTGGGCATCATCGTTCGCGTACTCATCACCGGAGCCTTGCATGAGGACGGGCTAGCCGACTTCTGCGACGGTTTTGGAGGTGGCGGCAACGACCGCGAGCGCATTCTTGCCATCATGAAAGACTCGCATATCGGCACTTATGGTGTGCTGGGCCTCATTCTCTATTTCGCCCTGCTCTACCTGACTTTGCAGTCGCTCAATCCGTTCTATGCCGCACTGGGAGTACTGGCTGGCGATGCCTATAGTAAAATGCTGGCCGGACAAATCATCATGTTTCTGCCATATGCACGAACTGAAGACACGGCAAAGAATCGCACCGTTTACCGGAAATTCAGCATGAAGGCAGGCATCGGACTGTTCATTCAGGCCATGCTGCCCATGATACCTTTATTATATATAGGTGTAAAACAGGGCATGCTGCGTTGGGACACCCTGATTTTCGTCCCCTGCATTGTGATGTATTTCCTCTACCTGCTCATCAATCGCAAGCTGCACGGCTATACCGGCGACTGTTGCGGAGCGCTCTTTCTGCTCATCGAACTGAGTTTCTATCTCACGTTGGCCGTTCAATTATACTAATCCACCACAAAAGAAACTAAACATGATTGTTGTTTTAATCCGCCATACCAGTGTCGACGTTCCACCAGGTACCTGCTACGGATGGAGCGATGTACCCGTCAAGGACACATTTGTTGACGAAGCCGAAGAAACACGCCTCAACCTGCAGAAATACCCAGCATTCGACCATGTCTATTGCTCTCCCCTCACCCGGGCACGTCTTCTGGCAGCCTACTGTCTGCCTGGCGTGCGTCCGACACTCGACCCCCGGCTGAAAGAAATGAACATGGGCGACTGGGAGATGCAGCGTTACGAAGAAATTGACGATCCGCACCTACAGGAGTGGTACGACGACTACATGCACCAACCCACTACCAACGGCGAGAGCTTTCCTGAGATGTATGCACGCGTGGCGTCTTTCTTTGATGAGCTGAGACAACACGACTACGAGCGTGTAGCCATCTTTGCACACGGCGGCGTGCTCATCTGCGCCGGTATCTATGCCGGTTTGTTTGCAGCCGATGAGCACGCCTTCGAGCATATTACTCCTTACGGAGGTGCGATAGAGATAGAACTCTAATGGTTGTAAGTTTCCAGGGCTACTAGGGGCCTAAGATTGCCTAGAATCACCTAGGAAAGCCTAGGATTTCCTTGAGATTCCTAGGCTTTCCTAGGGTTTAGTAGCCTGTCATGGAATGAATCACCATTCCTACCATGTAACTACATTCACAGAATAAGGACGCAACTTCAATTCTTTTCCTGCCTTGCCTATCACGGGCTTCACCTCCATATCTTGAGGTTTTCCGCTGAAGCTCTCGGTCTTGGCATCGGCTGGGATTTTGAGCCCCTCGACCTTCAGATTCACTTCCACGGGCAACGCATTCACCAGTTTCAAATGACTCTTGCCGGTTTTCGAATCTTTCACGAGGCTGGCGGCAATGCGGTTCTTCACCTGACTACCTTCAGGCAGCTGGAAAGACATTTGGGAGGTGACATACTTGTCGCCGCCATAGAGAGAGAACAGCCGCTGGGTGTGGTAGCTGGGAGTCAGGCGAACATCGGTATTCGAGAAGTAAATCATGTCAGGATTCCAATTGTGATGTTTGTCCTTGGCAAGCAGAGGTGCATAGCTGGTCATCTCAATCACATCACCATTGCGCTCTACATTACACAGGAAAAGCGCCTCGGCCAGCGCACTCTCATGGGTACGTGTCTTCGAAGCATACTCGCCAATATACACCTTCGGTCCCTTGCGGTCGTAGCTGTCATAATAGTCGAGGTTGTGCATAAACCAGCCTGTGGTCTCGTAGTAATGCTCATCCACCATGTCGAACATCTCTTGATGCTCCTTCGCAAATCGCCAACCCTCGATATAATCGGACGACGGAGCGTGGAAAGGACCTACAGTACCGCAAATCTGAATCTCCGGATAGCGGCGACGTATCTCCTTGCAAATCATGAGGCAACGCTCCTCGAAGGCAGTCGAGATGATGTCTTCGTTACCGATGCCGATATACTTCAGATGAAAAGGCTCAGGATGGCCGGCATCTGCACGCATCTTCGCCCACTGGCTGGTGGCCGGATCGCCATTGGCCCACTCTATCAGGTGGCACAATTCGTCGATGTAGGCAGGCATCTCCTCCATCGGGATACCGCCTTGCTGTCCGCCATATCCATGGGCATCGGGACTGGAGTTCTGGCAAGGCACACCGGCAGCCAGCACGGGCAGCGGCTCGGCACCGATATCCTCGCAGAACTGGAAATACTCATAGAATCCCAATCCACGGGTCTGATGGTAATTCCAAATGTTGAAATCGGGTTTGCGGTCCTGCAACGGACCCACGGTGTGCGTCCAATGATAGATATTATCGACGCCATCACCATGGCTCATGCATCCACCCGGGAAGCGCACGAACTTAGGATGCAAACCGGCAATTGCCTCAGCCAGGTCGCGACGCAATCCGTTCTTACGTCCTTTGAATGTGTCTTGCGGGAAGAGCGAAATCATGTCGACCGCCGCACTTCCTTTCTTCAATGGCATCAGTCTGAGCCGTGCCTTGGCGGTGGTAAGACGTGAGGTAAGCACCACGGCATATTGCTTCCACTCATTGCCTTGCACTCTGATTTTGGCCGTTGCCACGTCGGTGCCGGCCTCATCGACGACAGACACCATAAAGTCTTTCTTCTTCCCATCCAAGCAGCGGGCGAAGAAAGAGAAATCGTAGCTTTTTCCTTGCTCAACGGCCACGCCGTCCCACCCCTCATTCTGAATGTACTGATTGGTGAGCACGGCGTAATGCGGGTTATTACTGCTCAGAGGGCCGTCGGTCCGAATGTCAAGTTTTCCCTGTGGTGTGCTCCAGGCCGTCGCAGCTGTCCACCCATGATGGTCGCGTTCTGTATACTCGAAGTCACGATTCTGCACCAGTTCGGCATACAGGCCACCGTCGGCAGCATAGCTGATGTCCTCGAAGAACACTCCCACCAGCTTGTCGCTGATAGCTTTCTGCTGGTTGGCCCAGACGGTCAGGGTGGCATCGACTGGCTTCAGGCCTGCGAAGCGGCGGGCATCGTCTTTCATCGTCTCAACATACAACTGAGCGTCGGCGGCCTGCTGTTTGTGGAAGTCCAGCAGGGCATTCAGCTCTGCAGGTTTCAGTAGGAAAATCTCACCACTGTAGCAACGACTGTCGATTTCCACCGTATCGTTCAGCAATGTGTTGTTGGCCACCATATCTGCCACATGGTCACCTGCCTCCTTGTCGGGGGCAAAGTGTCGGAAATCGTTGGTGGCCAGGGTTGAGTGATACTGCCCGTCAGCAGTTTGGAAGAACACCATAAACTTCTCTTTCATGGGGTCGTCGCTCTTCACCTTGAAGATGACCGGATTGTAAACACCTTGCACAGACATGCGTGGATAGTCTTGCGGACGCCAAGTCACCAGGTCATCGCTATAGGCGGCGGCAAATGCCGGAGCCTCGTTGTTGAGCTGCCAAACAGCGCGCCATGTCCCATCGTTGGCACGGATGACATAAGGCTGGTACATGCGCTTCTCACTACCCCAGCGCGAATAGTCGCTGGCACACAACTGGCCGATGTGGCGCCACGTCTGCGTACTGTCCAACCAAGCGGCGTGCAGTCCGCTCTTCTCATCGGGACTGTAGATAAACACTTGCCGAAGCGTGTCTGTCGCAACTACTTGCGGCTTTGCCTTCTTACGAACCTTGCGGGCGGCATCAGCAGGCATGCCCACCATCAAGAGGGCCAGCAACAAACCGGCCATGACTCCCCGATGCCCGACTGCGGACGCCATGAGTCTTTTATTATTCTTTCTATTCCTCATATTCACTGGCATTTTCAAGTCCGAAATACTGTCCTTTACGCGTAGTGGGCACGCCATACTTCATCCAAGCAGGCTCGGGCGCTCCCTTCAGATAGTGGTCGAAGAACTGCTGCATGCGGATGGTGAGGTCTTTCCTGTTGCGTCGCTCCTTCAGGTTGTGGGCCTCGTTGTTGTATTGCAGCAGCCATGCCGGTTTCTGCAACCGTCTCAGTCCCATGAACATCTCTATTCCCTGATACCAGGGCACAGCGCCATCGGCATCGTTGTGCATGATGAGGACAGGCGTCTGCACATTGGGCAGCGAGAAGAGACAGGAGTTCTTCAGATAGAGGTCGAGTCCGTCCCAAAGCGACTTACCCACACGGCTCTGCGACTGCTCATACTGGAACTGACGGCTCATGCCGCTCTCCCAGCGAATGCCTCCATAGGCACTTGTCATGTTGGCCACAGGCGCACCGGCACCGGCAGCCTTAAACATGTTGGTGCGGGCAATGAGATAAGCCACCTGATAGCCGCCCCACGACTGTCCCTGAATGGCCATATTGTCTTTGTCAATCCACGGGAACTTCGTCAGCGACTCGGCACCGCTGCAAATGCAGTTGTAGGCTGCTTCACCGGGCAGTCCATCCAATGGATAGACGATATCGGGCACAAACACCACATAGCCGCGGCTGGTGTAGAACGCCAGGTTGACCGTCGACCACGAGGGCTGTGGTGTCACATAACTATAGAGCGACTCCGAGCGTTTCTCATAGAAATAAATCATCACGGGATACTTCTTGTTCTCGTCGAAATCCTCTGGTTTATAGAGAATTCCATCGAGCTTGGTTCCGTCGTAGGCAGTCCAGTGATAGAGTTCGGCCGTTCCCCAGTTGTAGTCTTTCTGCTGCGGATTGATGAAGCTCAAACGCTGTTCCTTAGAGCCTATTGTAGAGGTGGTGTAAATGTCCATGGGATGCTCGAAGTTACCTTTCAGGTAGGCAAAGACGTTTGCATTCTCGGCCTTCACCAGTCTGTCGTAGCTCCATCCGCCCAGGGCCAGCTGGCGGGGCGCTGCAGCTTTGGCGGCGCTGACGGTGGCATAGCCATTCATCTTCGTGGTGTTGTCGAAGATGCTGAGCAACATCACCTCGCGCGGCTCAATATAGCGGGCGGCATCGTTGTGCTTGGTATTGATGTAGCGGTAGGTGAGCTTCGCCTTGCGGCCCTGACCGGCAGTCAGACAGACGGGCTTGCCGCCCTTGGCAGGCATTTTCCAGATGTCGTAGCGGTCGTAGAGGAACAGATGATCGTCGCCCTGGCTCCAACCTGCCATTCCATAGGGCTCTTTGAGCATGGGATGGTCGTCTTCCTCGTCCCAGAAGTTGACTCCGGCAGCCGAACTCACATCGCGCGTTTCACCACTTGCCACATCGTAGACGTACCATTGCTGGCGCTTCAAATCGAACCATGCCACATACTTGCCCTCGGGCGAGACAGACACACGGGAGAGCACGCCCTTGGTCACCAGTTTTCGATTTCCCGTGGCCAAATCGACAATCGACACTTTCGATTCGTTATTCATGTTCCATTGTGTCTCTACCACGGTCTCGGTCATATCGGTCGACAACACATAATCGGCATCGCCACGGTCGACGGTGCGCACACGGTCGAATTTCGAAGTGCTGAGCGGAATCAGCTGCCGGCGGTTCTTGTCAAACACGGCCAGATAGGTGCGCTTCAAATCGTTCTGCAGGTTAGAGCGCATCATGGGCGGCAGTTCGGGCGCATCCCAGTTCCAAATGTCAAGGCCAGCGGTCTCGAAGGGCACAAGCGTAGTGTCTTTAGGCGCTGTATATTTGGCTACACCAGCAAAGATACGTTCACCGTTATGACTGAAATAAGGTGAGCTGTTCTCGGTCAGTCCCCAATCTTTCGGCAGGTTTTTCATGTCGTCGAGCGACATCAGGCGTTCAGGTTTGGCGGCGTCTACAGACATGTAATACAACTCACAATGCTTGCTGCCCGAGGAGAGCGTGTCGTTGGCGACGAGCCAGAGCAGCTGCTTGCCTTCCTCGTCGAACGAGGGAAGCGAATAGAAACGCTCCTGGCTGCCCAGCACCTGCGCCTTGCGGGCTGCAACATCGTAGAGGCCTACGGTCATGCTGTCTTTCTTCTCTTTGGTCAGATAGGCCAGTCGCTGCCCGTACTTATCCCATTGGTAGCTGCTCACATGCCGCAACGTGTCGGTTACGCCCGACGACAAATGCCTGATAAACAACGGCTTGCCCACTTCCTTGTTGGTACGCTCTTTTTTGGGGATAAACGTAGTGTCGGACGTGAGCCAGGCCACAGTGCCCGCGGCTTTGGTGCCCATCTTAAACGAAGTCACGGCTGGAATCTTAGTCACCGTGCCAGCGGGCAGCTTGATAATAGCCAGCGTGTCTTTCGGCATTTTATCGTCTTTCAGCTTCTTGATTTTGGCCTGCCGCGTGTCCTTGAAGAATGGTTTAATCATGCAAACAGCCCACTGCTCATCGGGAGTGATGCGCAGCTGTGCCCCGCGCTCCACGACGATGTCTTTTCCCTTTCGAGGATGAATGACCAGGCGACTGTCGCCCTCCTGAGGATTCACCATATATGCCACATAGTTACCATTGACTGATACCATGGGTGCAGCCACGCTCTGCCAGCTGTCGTAGACACTGTGGTCGAGCGGTTTCTTCTGTGCATGGGCGGCAAGGGCCGTCAGCAGCGCACAACAAATAAGAATCTTTCTCATGTTTACTGGTATGTGATTGTTTTCTGTGCGTAAAGATACAAAAAAAAGTTGAAACAGAGGATGTTTTGCCAACAAAATGACACTTCGCCAACAGAATGATGCACAGAAGCAACGAATGAATGACGAATGGAATTCAAATTGACATCATTAGAGACGTGGAAGGTAACGCGGGAAACGTGGAAGGCTACTAGGGAAACGTGGAAGACTACTCGGGAAATGTGGAAGGCT
>DEKX01000005.1:144873-148768 GCA_002354095.1 Prevotella sp. UBA2711
ATTACTGTTTGGTGATAATTTCCTTACCGGCCTTAATGGCTTCCATGTTCAATGGTATCAGGTGATGATGGCGCTCAGGAAGCGTCTTGAAAAGAGCTTTCTCTACACCGCCCTCGCCCACTACAGGACAAACCTTCAGCATGGCACCCAACACAATCATATTGAAGATCTTAGCGTTCTTCATCTCCACGGCCTTCTGCATGGCATCCAGACGGTAGATCTCAATGTCTGTGCGGGTGGGAGGATTGATGATGCCGTTGCTGTCGTAGATGAGGATGCCACCCGGCTTCAGCTTCGGCTCGAACTTCTCGAGTGAAGGCTGGTTGAGCACGATGGCCACATCATACTTACTGAGAATGGGCGACGAAATGCGCTCGTCGCTGACGATGACCGTGACATTGGCCGTACCGCCACGCTGCTCAGGACCGTAAGCGGGCATCCAAGTCACTTCCTTGTCTTCCATCAGTCCCGAATAAGCCAGAATCTTACCCATAGAGAGCACACCCTGACCACCGAAACCTGAAATAATTATTTCTTTTTTCATTGTCTTTACTTTTTTGCTGTTTTACCTTTTTCGGTTTAAAGGTTCGTAGTGTCCTTGAGGTCTCCTTTGGGATAGAAGGGAACCATGTTCTCCTTCATCCACTCATAGGCCTTCACCGGCGAGAGTTTCCAACCGCTGTTGCAGGTTGACACGAACTCAACGAGCGACGAGCCCTTACCTTCCATCGATGCCTGGAAAGCCTTGCGAATAGCTTTCTTGGCCTTGTTGATGCTGCCGACGCTCTCCACCGACTGGCGTGTGACGTAGCAAGTGCCTTCCAGTCCTGCAGCAATATCAGCAATCTTCAGGGGATAGCCATGCAGCTTGGGGTCACGGCCATAGGGGCAGGTAGAGGTCTTCTGGCCAATGAGCGTGGTAGGAGCCATCTGGCCGCCAGTCATTCCGTAGATAGCATTGTTGACAAAGATGATGACAATGTTCTCGCCACGGTTCAGCGCATGAATGGTCTCGCAAGTACCGATGCAAGCCAGGTCGCCGTCGCCCTGATAGGTGAACACAAGACGGTCGGGCCATACGCGCTTGATACCGGTGGCAATTGCGGGTGCACGTCCGTGGGCAGCCTCCTGCCAGTCGATGTCGATATAATTGTAAGCGAACACGGCGCAACCTACGGGGCTCACGCCAACGGCCTTCTCGGTCAGGCCCATCTCTTCGATGACCTCAGCAATCAACTTATGAACCACACCATGCGAGCAACCGGGACAGTAGTGCATGTTGTTGTCATTCAACAAAGTCGGCTTCTTATATACCAGATTCTCTGGTGCAATGATTTTGTTCTCTTCCATGGCCTTACATCAATTTAGTTTTCAATGCTTCAACAATCTCTTCGGGATCAGGAACGATACCACCCAGACGACCGAACTGCTCTACAGGAACGGCACCGTTGATAGCCAGGCGCACATCCTGTACCATCTGACCAGCGTTGATCTCTGCTACCAGCACGCCCTTCTTTCCCTTTGCCATAGCGGCAATCTCCTTTGTGGGGAACGGCCACAAGGTGATGGGGCGGAACAGTCCCACCTTGATACCCTGCTCGCGAGCCAGCTCTACCGACTTCTCGGCGATACGGGCTGCCGAACCGAATGCCACAATCATATACTCAGCATCGTCCATCTGCTGCATCTCATAGCGCACCTCGTTGGCCTCAATCTCTGCATACTTCTTCTGCAGGTGCAGGTTGCGCTGCTCCATCACCTCAGGCTTCAGCTCGAGCGAGGTGACGATAGAACGCTCTTTCTTGTATTTCTTGTTGAAACCTGTCGATGCCCACGGGCACTCGCGCTCAATCTCCTCGTCGCTGCGGCGGGGCTTGAACGGAGGCAGAACCACTTTCTCCATCATCTGGCCAATCACACCGTCGGAGAGAATCATGGCCGGATTGCGATACTTGAAAGCCAGCTCGAAAGCGAGGTCAACAAAGTCAGCCATTTCCTGAACGCTGGCCGGAGCAAGGCAAATGACCTGATAGTCACCGTTACCGCCGCCACGCGTAGCCTGGAAATAGTCGCCCTGTGAAGGCTGGATGGTACCCAGGCCCGGGCCTCCACGCTGCACATTGACAAACACGCCGGGAAGCTCTGCACCTGCCATGTAGGTAATACCTTCCTGCATCAGGGCTACACCGGGACTCGACGACGAGGTCATGGCACGCTTACCGGCACCGGCAGCACCATAGACCATATAAATACTTGCGAGCTCGCTCTCAGCCTGTACCACCTGCATGCCAGTGGTCTCCCAGGGCTTCAGCTCGGCAAGCGTCTCAATCACTTCACTCTGTGGAGTGATGGGATAACCAAAGTATCCATCAACGCCACAACGGATGGCAGCACGGGCAATGGCCTCGTTGCCTTTCATCAATACAACTTCTCTTTCTTCTGCCATAACCTTACTCCTCCATTCGTTTACGGTAAACAGTAATACATCCGTCAGGGCATACGATGCCGCACGATGCGCAGCCTACGCATGACTCCATTTTCACAGCCTCCACATAGGGATAGCCATGCACATTAACTTTGCCAGACAAAGCAATGACCTTCTGCGGGCAGGCAACCACGCAGAGCGAGCATCCTTTGCATCGGGCTGTGTCAATGACAATTGCTCCTTTTAATTTTGCCATAACGTTTTTGTTTTTGCAATCACTCTTTGCTCTCCGGCTCAAAAGCAAATCGGATTACGGGTTATACATGTCTTTACAATAGTAATTAAATATATTAACAAGCATTTCTCGGGCTTGCACCGCCGGACTGTCAGGGTCGAGAGCTATCGCCGCCTGATAGTTGTTGAGTGCAAGTTGAAAATTTCCTTCCTTGCGGTATTTGTTACCTAATTCATAGTATTCTTGTGCTGTCATGGGGTGTGCTCGTTCAACGGTAAAACTCTTTTTTGCCAGCCGCCAGCGTGTTCTTCATCAGCGAACAGATGGTCATCGGACCAACGCCACCCGGAACGGGTGTGATGAACGAGCACTTGGGAGCCACCTCGTCAAACTTCACGTCACCGTTCAAGCGGAAACCGCTCTTGCGCGAGGCGTCGGGCACACGGGTGGTGCCCACGTCGATAATCACAGCACCCTCTTTCACCATGTCGGCAGTCACAAAGTCGGGCTGTCCGATAGCCGCAATGATGATGTCGGCCTGGCGGCATTCCTCTTTCAGCGTCTTCGAGCGAGAGTGGCACACGGTGACTGTCGCATCGCCATACTGCTTCTGCATCATGAGCTGAGCCATGGGCTTACCCACGATATTGCTCCGACCCAGTATGACACACTTCTTTCCACTGGTCTCGATGCCGTAGCGCTTCAACAGGGTAATGATGCCCAGCGGTGTGGCAGAGATGAAGCACGGCAGGCCAATGGCCATGCGCCCCACATTCACGGGATGGAATCCGTCGACATCCTTGCGATAGTCAATGGCCTCGATGACTTTCTGCTCGTCGATATGCTTGGGCAACGGCAGCTGTACGATGAAACCATCTACATCGTCGTCGTTGTTGAGACGCTCCACACAAGCCAGCAACTCGGCCTCGGTGACATCATCCTCATAGCGGATGAGACTCGACTTGAAACCGCAGGCCTCACAAGCCAGAACCTTGTTCTTCACATAAGTCTCGCTACCACCATCGTGGCCAACAAGCACAGCGGCCAAATGTGGCTGCTTACCACCGGCGGCCATGATTTGTCTCACTTCTTCAGCAATTTCAGCCTTGATGGCTGTAGATGTGGCTTTTCCGTCAATTATCTGCATGTATTCTATTTGTTTACTATGATTCTTACTTATTTACAACGAAACTCAAACTCAAAGGATTCACTCGAACAACGAGACTCAAACACAA
>DEKX01000005.1:148821-154143 GCA_002354095.1 Prevotella sp. UBA2711
CAACCGAACAACGAGACTCAAACTCAAAGGAGTCAGCCGGTTCCTTGATGCTTCTGAATCTCTAGAACTTGGGCATCTTGGGCATTCCCTTCATCATGCCGGCCATCTTGCCCATGCCACCGCCCGTCACCATCTTCATCATCTTACGGGTCTGGTCGAACTGCTTAATCAGTCGGTTCACCTCCTGAATATTCGTACCACTACCCTTGGCGATGCGCTGGCGGCGGCTGGTATTCAGAATCTCGGGATGCGTGCGCTCTTTGGGTGTCATGCTCTGGATGATAGCCTCGATACCCTTGAAGGCGTTGTCGTCGATATCGATATCCTTGATGGCCTTTCCCACGCCGGGAATCATCGAGGCGAGGTCTTTCAGGTTACCCATCTTCTTGATTTGATTAATCTGATTGAGGAAATCGTTAAAGTCGAACTTGTTCTTCTGTATTTTCTTCTGCAGACGGCGGGCCTCTTCCTCGTCGTACTGCTCTTGGGCACGCTCCACAAGACTGACGATGTCGCCCATGCCCAGAATACGGTCGGCCATACGTGAGGGATGGAATGCATCGATGGCTTCCATCTTCTCACCGGTACCTACGAACTTGATAGGCTTGGTGACCACCGAGCGGATGGAGAGGGCTGCACCACCACGGGTATCACCGTCGAGTTTGGTCAGCACGACACCATCGAAATCGAGCCGGTCGTTGAACTCCTTGGCTGTGTTCACCGCATCCTGACCCGTCATCGAGTCAACCACGAAGAGGGTCTCGTCGGGCTGCACGGCATTCTTCAGAGTCTCTATCTCGTTCATCATCTCTTCGTCGATAGCCAGACGGCCGGCGGTATCGATGATGACCACGTCGTTACCCTTGGCCTTCGCCTCGGCAATGGCGTGATGGGCAATCTCTACTACGTTCTTGTTGTCGTCCTCGCTATACACGGGAACGGCTATCTGACCAGCCACAACCTTCAACTGCTGAATGGCAGCTGGACGATAGACGTCGCAGGCTACCAGCAGTGGACGCTTGTGCTGCTTCTGCTTCAACATATTAGCCAACTTACCGCTGAAGGTGGTCTTACCCGAACCTTGCAGTCCCGACATGAGAATGATGGCGGGTTTCGACTTCAGGTTCAGTCCTACCGACTCTCCTCCCATCAGTTCTGCCAGCTCATCGTGCACCAATTTCACCATCAGCTGACCAGGCTTCACGGCATTGAGCACATTCATGCCCATCGCCTTCTGCTTCACCGTGTCGGTGAAAGTCTTAGCTACCTTGTAGTTGACGTCGGCATCAAGCAACGCACGGCGCACATCTTTCAATGTTTCGGCAACATTGATCTCGGTGATTTTTCCCTCACCCTTCAGGATTTTAAACGATCGTTCTAGTCTGTCACTAAGATTTTCAAACATATTTTGACTATTGTTTCTTTTATTTATTCGCTATTTATGCAATATCAGAAAGATAAGCATTGCAAAGGTAAGAATTTTTTTTCATACTGCACACCACCAACGCTCTATTTTTAGAATTTTAATGAATAAATCTTGAAGAAATGTGTGTTAGACACCTCTAAATGGAACAAATGATGTTCTGTTTGCGAAAAAACAACGAAGAAAAACAGTCTCTCGCTTTTCGAATAAAAATAAAATGCTTACTTTTGCACCGTCTTTTCAAGGTGGTTTATGTATAAATTGCTGATTATCTTCATACTGTTGCTGACGGCCTGCACCCCATCATTCGACACGCATCCCTACGACGTCGACTATAAGGGTGAGAAGGACATCAATGCGCATCATATTGCCGAGATTGAAAGGCTATGTGCACAGAAAGACACGCTGCGCATCGCAGTAATGAGCGATACCCACGGATGGTACAGCGACACTCGCGACATCATCAACGACATCAACCACCAGCCAGCTATCGACTTTGTGATTCACGGTGGTGACCTTACCGACACGGGCACCCACAAAGAGTTCGAATGGGTGCGCGACTTGCTTGGCAAGCTCAACAAGCCCTATGTGGCCATCATCGGCAACCACGACTTTCTGGGCACTGGCGATCAGAGCTACACGACTATTTTCGGCCGAACAGACTTCTGCTTCATCGCCAACCGCATCAAGTTCGTATGCCTCAACACCAATGCCACAGAATACGACTACCTGGCCGCCGTGCCCAATTTCGATTTCATGGAAACGGCTGTCACGGCAGACTCTGCGTCGTTCGACCGAACCATCGTCGTCATGCATGCCAGGCCCTACAGCGACCAGTTCAACAACAATGTGGCCAAGGCATTCCAGCGTTACCTGCATTTGTTTCCCGGCATCATGTTCTGCATCAGTGCTCACGACCATAGCATACAGGCCGACAATCTCTACGGCGACGGTCTGATGTTCTACGGCATCGACTGTGCTGAGCATCGCAACTACCACATTTTCACTATTACCAAGGAGGGCTACAGCTATGAGGTGGTGCATGTTTAATCTGATACTTCTCATTTGCTTCACGCGCATGTCAGCGGAGGAGATACAGGCCGACAGTTCTGTCGTGTCGCCATCGCACTATGACAAGAGAGTTGCGAAGTATCACCAGCGTTGGGACACCCTCATTCCTACGCAGTTCATCATCCAGAATGCCGGCAACATGGGCAAGGTGTCGATGGGACTGGGATGGGACTACGGCAAGCGCAACCAATGGGAGACCCACGTGCTCTTCGGCCTCATTCCCAAGCACGAGAGCACTCGCGCCAAACTCACCATGACCATCAAAGAGACATTCATTCCCTGGCAAATAGACTTGAAAGGAGGCTGGGACATAGAGCCGCTTACCACAGGTGCTTATCTGAACACCGTCTTCGGACATGAGTTCTGGGGACACCAGCCCAGCCGCTACCCCGACAGCTACTATGACTTCCTTTCCACCAAAGCCCGTATCAATGTGTTCCTGGGGCAACGGGTGACATGGATGATACCCGACAAAAAGCGCAAAACGGCCAAGAGCATCACAGCGTTTTACGAACTGAGCACGTGCGACTTATACGTGCGGGCGATGGTTGTCGACCATTACATCAAACCGAAAGACATTGTCGGTCTGTCGCTGGGACTCAAATTCCAATTCATGTAAGACCGGAAGGCTTTAAAACCTTGATGTGCCTTCCATCATAATCGATGATGCCCTCTTGCTTCAGCTCGTTCAGACAACGCTGCAGGGAATACTTCTGAACGCCAAAGCTCTCAGCCATTTCCTGTCGCGAGAGGGTCAGCATCAAATCGGTCGTGCCCTGCCGCACGATTTCCTCTTGCAAGTAGAAACACAACCGCTCTTTCACACTCATCGACAGCATACTCACACGCTTCGTCAGATGTGCGACGATGTTGGAAATCACCTTGATAAAATTCAGGTACAACCGAGGCTCCACGCTGAAAAGATTCTCCAGGTCATCGGGCATCAGACGAAACACATAGGCCTCAGTCGAGGCTTCAACGGTTACCGGATAAACATTGTTCTTGGCATAGAGGAATGCTGGTGCCAGCATATTGCCCGAATGGTGAAGGCTCATGCGCACCGAATGGCCAAAGGGACTGGCCACTTTGGCTATCATCTCGCCCTTCACCACTATATCAATATGAAGGCAGGGGTCGCCGGCTATGGCAAATATCTCGCCCTTGGCATAGCGCACCACACGATATCTCACGGCATGCATCAGACTCATGATATCCTCAGCGGTAAAGCCTTGAAACAACGGACACCTCTTCAGTCCGTTCAATGTATCAATATCCATAGGTATATACTTTTCATGCAAATGTAAGGAAAAACACAGATAAAAGCCCTGTTTTAACATTAATTATACAAACGGATAACATTTGTTACCTTATAATATCCACATTAATGGGTATTTTTGCAAGCGTAAGCATTAAAAACACAGAATCTGGTAACTAAAAACCGAAAGCAAAACAGATGAAAGCGTTACAAGACATAAAGAACATGTTCTCGTACAAGCAGAAGGTCTTTCTGATTGTATGCGCCGGTATCGTGATAGGACTGGGAGCCCTATTCCTTTATCTGCTGCGCGCGCATACTTACATTGCCGACGACCCGTCAGCTTGCGTGAACTGTCATATCATGACTCCCTACTATGCCTCATGGTCGCACTCCTCTCATGGTCGCGACGCCACCTGCAACGACTGCCANNGTGCCTCACCAGAACCTGGCCATGAAATATGGTTTCAAGGCTATGGACGGCATGAAGCATGTGGCTTACTTCGTTACGCATTCCGAGCGGCAGGCCATCATGGCCGAAGACATGAGTGCGCAGGTCATCATGGACAACTGCATCCGCTGCCACACACAGCTCAACCAGGAATTCGTCAAGACCGGTCGCATGGGATACATGAAGACCAAGCGCGACGAGGGGAAGGCCTGCTGGGACTGCCACCGCAATGTGCCTCACGGCGGCATGAACTCGCTCTCGTCTACGCCCAATGCCGAGGGCGTCACTCCCCTGCCGCCCAGTCCGGTGCCCGAGTGGCTGCAGCGCCTGATGAGCAAGTAATCACAGCATATTGAGGAAAAGACATACAACCGAAGGAATTTTTAAAAAACATATATATTAAGGAAATTAAAAAAACAAATATATTATGGCAAAACAACTGAAGAAATGGCAAGGATGGACATTGTTCGGAGGAGCAATGGTCGTCGTCTTTCTGCTGGGTCTGCTCGTCTCATCGCTGATGGAGCGCCGCGCAGAAGTAGCAAGTGTGTTCAACAACAAGCGCACGCAGTTTACCGATTCTATTATCGCCCAAAACGAAAAGTTCAAGGCCGACTATCCGCGTGAGTACGAGACTTGGTCGATGACCGAAGACACTTCGTTTGTCAGCAAGTACAACAGCTCGCAGGAAGTCGACGTGCTGGAGCAGCGTCCCGAGATGGTTGTTCTCTGGGCTGGCTATGCTTTCTCGCGCCACTATAACACACCCCGTGGCCACAAGCACGCCCTCGACGACATGCGCAAGATTCTGCGTACCGGCAATCCAGGCATCGACGGCGACAAGGACATGCAGCCTGCCACCTGCTGGACTTGTAAGGGTCCCGATGTGCCCCGCATGATGCGCGAGCTGGGCACTGGTGAGTTCTACCACAAGCGTTGGAGCGAGCTGGGACACGAGATCCACAACACCATCGGATGCTCCGACTGCCACGACGCCCGCACCATGGACCTCAAGCCTGCACGCCCCGCCCTCTACGAGGCATGGGCCCGCGCCGGCAAGGACGTGAAGAAAGCCGGCCACCAGGAGATGCGCTCGCTGGTCTGCGCACAGTGCCACACCGA
>DEKX01000009.1 GCA_002354095.1 Prevotella sp. UBA2711
GTTGTCATGATACCGCTCTGGATTGGAGCGAAATCGTTCAGAGCCTTGGTCATAGGAGCCAAGCAGTTGGTGGTGCAAGAAGCAGCTGAGATAACAGTGTCAGCAGGAGTCAGAGTCTTGTGGTTTACATTGTAAACGATAGTAGGCAGATCATTACCTGCAGGAGCAGAGATAACAACCTTCTTAGCACCAGCTGTCAGGTGAGCAGAAGCCTTCTCCTTTGATGTGTAGAAACCTGTGCACTCCAGAACAACGTCAACATCCAGCTTACCCCAAGGCAGCTCAGCAGCGTTAGGAATAGCATAGATAGTGATTTTCTTACCATCTACTACGATGTAATCCTCACCAGCCTCTACGGTGTGCTTGTTCTCACCGAACTTGCCACAGAAACCACCCTGAGCGGTGTCATACTTCAACAGATGAGCAAGCATCTTTGGGCTTGTCAAGTCGTTGATTGCTACAACTTCATAACCTTCAGCCTCGAACATCTGACGGAAAGCGAGGCGACCGATACGGCCGAAACCGTTAATAGCTACTTTTGTCATTTTTACTAATTATTTTAAAGGGTTTAATAAAATTTTTTCGTTTTCGACCGCAAAGTTACAAAAAAATAATTATATTTGCACTTGATTTCTGTCTTAATTAAGATTAAAGTTTAAACATTAAACATTAAAAATGCGATAAATCAAGGACAAGAGTCCAAGATTGCAAAACACAGATTGCAAATTAAAGAATAATTAGTATACGTAACATTAAAATTAAAAGAATTATGGGATTTATTAGTGAATTCAAAGAGTTTGCCATGAAAGGCAACGTAATGGACATGGCTGTCGGTGTTATCATCGGTGGTGCTTTCGGTAAGATTATCTCCAGTTTGGTAGAAGACATTCTTATGCCTATCATCAGTATCTGCACTGGTGGTATCAGTTTTACCGACCTGTTTGTGGTTTTGGGCGACGGTTCATTCAAGACTTTAGCCGAAGCTAAGGAGGCTGGCGCAGCCGTTTTTGCTTATGGACAGTTTATTCAGAACATTCTCGACTTCGTTATCATTGCCTTCTGTATATTCATCATGATTAAGGCTATGAACAAACTGAAGCGCAAGAAGGAAGAACCAGCACCAGAAGCTCCTGCAGGTCCTACTCAGGAGGAGTTGCTCGCTGAGATTCGTGATCTGCTGAAACAGAAATAAATCAAGAAATCAACCCTCTTTATATAATATAAGGTGGCAAACGTGATGCCACCTTATTTTATTTTTGTACCTTTGCCGCTGTTTTCAGAATAGTACATACAAATATGGTAAAGACATTGGATTTTAAGCCGAAAATGTTTTCGGCTATCAAGCATTACGATAGAAAGACATTCATGGCCGACCTCATGGCTGGTATCATTGTAGGTATCGTGGCACTGCCTCTGGCTATTGCATTTGGTATTGCCAGTGGCGTCAGCCCTGAAAAGGGTATCATTACAGCCATTGTTGCCGGACTGATGATTTCACTCTTTGGCGGTTCAAAGGTACAGATAGGTGGCCCCACTGGTGCATTTATCGTCATCGTCTATGGTATCATTCAGCAGTATGGCATACAGGGTCTTACCATTGCCACTCTCATGGCTGGCGTATTCCTTATATTATTAGGTGTACTTCGTTTGGGTACCATTATCAAGTATATTCCCTACCCCATTGTTGTCGGTTTCACCAGTGGTATCGCCGTCACCATCTTCACCACGCAGATCAAAGACCTGTTGGGCATGCAAATGGATACGGTGCCAGCTGATTTTGTTGAAAAATGGATTGCCTATTTTGCCAACATGAATCACATCGATTGCTGGAGCGCTCTGATGGGTATCACCAGTGTTGCCATCATTGCCGTATGGCCAATTCTGGCTCGTTTGTTCAGACTTTCGCCTCTACGTTCGCTGCCTGGATCATTGGTTGCCATCATCGTGGTAACCATCGCGGCTCTGTTGTTGAAAACGTATGCAGGTGTCACCACCATTGAAACAATCGGTGACCGTTTCAGCATCAATTCCACACTGCCCGGGGCTGTCGTGCCTGAGCTTTCCTGGGAGACTATTAAAGGACTTGTAGGACCAGCCGTTACGATTGCTGTTCTCGGTGCTATTGAAAGTTTACTCTCTGCCACCGTCGCTGATGGTGTTATCGGTGACCACCATAACTCCAATACCGAACTCATTGGACAGGGTATTGCCAACATCGCATCTCCTCTATTCGGTGGTATTCCTGCCACAGGAGCCATTGCCCGTACGATGACTAATATTAACAATGGCGGACGCACGCCTGTTGCTGGTATTATCCATGCAGCCGTACTGCTGCTCATCTTCCTGTTCCTCATGCCATTGGCACAATACATACCGATGGCATGTCTGGCTGGCGTACTCGTTGTCGTCGCTTATGGCATGAGTGGTTGGCGTTCATTCCTCGCCATGTTGCGCAATCCCAAGAGCGACATCACCGTACTGTTGCTCACTTTCTTCCTCACCATCATCTTCGACCTCACCATCGCCATCGAATTTGGTCTCATCTGCGCCTGTCTGCTGTTCATGCGACGTATGGCAGAGACTACCGATGTGCATGCCGTACTCAACGAAATTGACCTCAACGAAGATGCGGATATGGAACGTGGCAATCTGGAACACCTCACTATCCCAGAGGGTGTAGAGGTTTATGAAATCAACGGTCCCTATTTCTTCGGAGCCGGCAACCGCTTTGAGGACATCATGGCACGCTACGGCAGTCGCCCCAAGGTACGCATCATCCGCATGCGTAAAGTTCCCTTTATTGACTCCACAGGTCTGCATAACCTCGAGAATATGTGTCTGATGAGTCAGAAGGAGGGCGTCACCGTTGTCCTCTCGGGTGTCAATGAGAAAGTAGATGGCGTGCTAAAGCGCAACCACTTCGAGCGCATTGTAGGCGAGCAGAACATCTGCAACCACATCGACCTCGCCTTGGCAAGAGCCAAGGAGATTGTTGAATAATAAAAAGGGCTGAGAAAAACATATTTTCCCAGCCTTTTTTGTTCTGTTCTTTTATTCCCACTCGATGGTTGCGGGTGGTTTCGACGAAATGTCGTAACAGACGCGGTTGACGCCACGTACTTTGTTAATAATCTCATTGGAGACTTTTGCCAGGAAGTCGTAAGGCAGATGAGCCCAGTCGGCTGTCATGGCATCGGTACTGGTAACAGCACGCAGGGCTACTGGATGCTCATAGGTGCGCTCATCACCCATCACGCCAACAGAGCGTACGGTGGAGAGCAACACGGCACCAGCCTGCCATACCTTATTATATAATGTCTCACCATCGGTATCGACATACTCACGGAGTCCACGTACATAGATATCGTCGGCATCCTGTAGGATACGCACCTTCTCGGGAGTAATGTCACCCAGGATGCGAACAGCCAGTCCGGGACCAGGGAAGGGATGGCGCGTAATGAGGTGTTCGGGCATACCCAACTGGCGACCGACACGACGAACCTCGTCCTTGAAAAGCCATTTCAGGGGCTCGCAGAGCTGGAGGTTCATTTCCTTAGGCAGTCCGCCTACGTTATGATGACTCTTAATAACCTTACCTGTGATATTGAGCGACTCGATACGGTCGGGATAGATCGTTCCCTGTGCCAACCATTTAGCATCGGTAATCTTCTTGGCCTCAGCATTAAATACCTCCACGAAATCACGACCGATAATCTTGCGTTTCTGCTCTGGGGCGCTGACGCCTGCCAGATCATTGAAGAACTTCTCGCTGGCATCTACACCGATCACGTTAAGTCCTAAGCCCTGATAATCTTTCATTACCTGCGTAAACTCATTCTTGCGGAGCATACCATGATCGACGAAGATACAGGTAAGATTCTTTCCAATCGCCTTATTGAGCAATACTGCAGCAACGGAAGAATCGACACCGCCAGAGAGACCAAGTATTACACGGTCGTTACCGATTTGCTCTTTCAGTTCTTTAACGGTAGTATCAACAAAGGAGGCGGCACTCCAGTCCTGCTTAGAGCCACAGATGTCCACCACGAAATTCTTTAGCAACAAGGCACCCTGAAGTGTGTGATATACCTCAGGATGGAATTGTACTGCCCAAATATCCTTCTGATTCCAGAAGGCGGCATTCTTGACATCCTTGGTGCTACCTATGACCTCAAAGCCTTCTGGAATGGCAGTGATGGTGTCACCATGCGACATCCAGACCTGCGAACCTCGGTCGAAGCCTTTAAACAACGGATTATAGAGATTAATCGTCTCCAGATGGGCACGTCCGTACTCACGACTGTCGGCCTTTTCCACTTTTCCGCCTAAGGTATGGGAAATAAACTGTGCACCATAGCAGATGCCCAGAACAGGGATGCGACCAATAAATTGACTGAGATCTACCTTGAAAGCCTCTGGGTCATGAACGCTATAAGGCGAACCACTTAAGATGACGCCTATCACAGAGGGGTCATCCTTAGGAAACTTATTGTAAGGCAGAATTTCGCAGAAGGTATCCAATTCACGAACGCGACGACCAATCAACTGAGTGGTCTGTGAACCAAAATCCAAAATAATTATCTTCTGTTGCATACTATATTATATATTATTTATAAAATTCTCTGCTTGGTCGAGGGTATCCATCTTACCGACATCCATCAGCCGGAGGTCTATCGCCTCGAAACCTTTGATAAGATGAGTAGCACAAGCACTCAGATAGAAGTCCATAATGGGGAACCTGTCGGGCCATTCACTGAGTAAGGGGACCAACGAAGGGTGGAAGACATGAATACCTGAGAAAGCCAACGAATGTCCCTCACGACCCTTCACTTCCCCCGTCTCAATATTCTTCCAGCCTACCAACCGCTGTTCATCATCAAACTGAAGATAACGCTTCGTTTGTCGCTGACTGACTACCAATACGGGAGCATCAGTGGGTAACTGGTTCAGGTCGAGGTTACTCAGAATATCGACATTATGTATCAGGATAGGCTCCGAGGGGTCAAACAGGGGTAATGCCTTCTTAATACCGCCGCCCGTCTCCAACAATTGCTCACGCTCGTCACTGATGCGGATATCCAACCCAAAATTGTCGTTCAAACGAAGATAGTCAATAATCTGGTCGGCAAAATGATGCACATTCACCACGATACGCTCATAACCAGACTTTTTCAGTTTCATAATAACATGCCAGAGCAAAGGCTGTCCACCCACAGGGACCAAAGCCTTAGGCATCGTGTCGGTCAGGGGTTTCAAGCGTGTTCCTAACCCCGCTGCAAAAATCATGGCTTGTCTCATTTCGCTTTCAGTATTTGATGAATACCCTGTTCACGATGGCAGATATGGACTTCTATGCCAAACTTCTCGTGGATATGTTCCGCCAAGTGCTGGGCACTATAGACACTGCGATGCTGTCCGCCCGTACAACCGAAGGAGAACATAAGTGACGTGAAACCACGTTGAATATATCTCCGTACATGAGCATCTGCCAAACGATAGACACTATCAAGAAAGGTCAGGATTTCACCATCATCCTCTAAGAAACGGATAACAGGCTCGTCCAATCCAGTGAGTTTCTTATAGGGTTCGTAACGTCCGGGATTGTGGGTGGAACGGCAATCGAATACATAGCCTCCGCCATTGCCACTCTCATCTTCAGGAATACCTTTACGATAAGAGAAACTAAAAACCTTGACTATCAGCGGTCCCTGTGCGTCATATTTTGAGAAGGTAGCCGGACCATCCTGAGGATGAGGCTTATAGGGATTGCGGTCGGTGGTCTTGTAGCCGTCAGCACGACTGACAGTTGTTTCTACCCGTTGGAAACGTGGCATATTAGCCAGACGTGTCAGCAGATCGGTGAGATATGGGTAGGGGAAGTTACGTTCGCTAAGCAGTTCGCGGATGTTCTGCATGGCTGGCGGAATACTCTCAATAAAATGAGGCTTACGCTCAAAATAGCCACGGAAGCCATAGGCACCCAATACCTGTAACTGACGGAACAGCACGAAGAGCGACAAACGCTCAACAAACTTATGGGGCGACGGTACTTCTGTGTACTGCTTGAGGGCATTATAATATTCATACACCAGTTCTCGACGCAGTTTATGGGGATATTTGGCAGACGCCTGCCAAAGGAAGGAAGCAAGGTCATAATAGTATGGACCTTTGCGACCGCCCTGGAAATCAATAAAATACGGATTCCCTTTAGCATCGAGCATCACATTGCGTGCTTGAAAGTCACGATAGAGGAAGCCCTGTACGTCATCAACCGAAGTAAGATCTTTGGCTAAAAGACGGAAGTCGGCCTCCAGTTTGATTTCATGAAAATCGAGTTCGGTGGCTTTCAGAAAACAATATTTAAAATAATTGAGATCGAAGAGCACACTATTGACATCAAACTCTGCCTGTGGGTAACAATTGGAAAAATCCAACTCACGGGCACCACGCATCTGGATGTTAGGCAACTGACGAATGGTACGACGCAACAGTTCCTGTTCCTTCAGTGTATAACGACCACCAGCCTCACGACCGCCACGAATGGCATCAAACAAAGACAAACTGCCCAAATCGGTCTGAAGATAACGCGATTCGTCATCGCTGACAGCCAAAAGACGGGGAACGGGCAACTGCCGTTTAGTGAAATGGCGGCAGAGATAGACAAAAGCATGATTTTCATCACGACTGGTACCAATGACGCCTACTACCGTAGAACCGTCATGAGCCGTCAGACGATAGTAGATGCGGTTGCTTCCTGCCACGGGTAATTGCTCGTATTTGGCAGGCTCCTCCCCACTCCATTGCTTATATAACTGAAGTAACTGATGCATAGTGCCGGCAAAGGTACGAAAAAGTGAGAATAATACCAAAAGAATGAAAAGTTTTTTGCTTGAAAACCAAAAAGCCGACTGTCCTCACGACAATCGGCTCTTTAAAACAAACTACTTAAAAACTAATCTACTAAAACAAATCAAAAAAATATCTTTATTTCGCTAAATCTATTCACGTCATTTTTTCCTTTCACATTGCAAAGGTATATAATAAGAATGAAAAACCCAAACATTATTGCAAAAAAATGAACGTTTCTTGATTTAAATCAAAACGGGGAATTAATTTTAACTTAATCCCCCGCTTTTTGATATGTCTGGTTTACAATTCATTACATCATGCCGCCCATTCCCGGAGCGCCACCCATTGGCATAGCAGGTTCCTTTTCTGGTTTGTCAACAATCAGGCACTCTGTGGTGAGGAACATACCGGCAATCGAGGCTGCGTTCTCAAGTGCCACACGTGCCACCTTGGCAGGATCTACGATACCAGCCTTGCGCATATCCTCATATTCATCGGTACGGGCATTGTAACCATAGTCACCCTTACCCTCACGAACTTTCTGTACGACAACAGCACCTTCACCGCCACCATTAAAGGCAATCTGACGGAGAGGCTCTTCGATTGCACGGCAGATAATATTGATACCTGTCTGCTCGTCGGCATTAACACCCTTTACATTGACCAAAGCCTGCTGAGCACGGATATAGGTTGTACCGCCACCGGCTACGACACCTTCTTCAATAGCTGCACGAGTGGCGCAAAGAGCATCGTCAACACGGTCTTTCTTCTCCTTCATCTCCACCTCGCTGTTGGCACCTACATAAAGAACGGCAACACCACCTGCCAGTTTAGCAAGACGCTCCTGCAGTTTCTCCTTATCATAAGAAGATGTGGTGAGTTCAATCTCCTTCTTAATCTGAGCAATACGATCCTGAATAGCCTGCTTCTCGCCAGCACCATTAACGATTGTAGTATTGTCCTTAGAAACGGTCACCTTGTCGCAAGTACCCAACATTTCGAGCGTAGCCTGCTCCAACTTCAAGCCTTTCTCCTCGCTGATAACAACACCACCTGTCAGGATAGCGATATCCTCAAGCATAGCCTTACGACGATCGCCGAAACCAGGAGCCTTGACAGCACAAATCTTCAGACCGCCACGCAGACGGTTGACAACCAATGTGGTAAGAGCCTCTGAATCCACATCCTCAGCAATAACCAACAATGGGCGTCCACTCTCAGCAGCAGGCTGCAGGATGGGCAGGAAGTCCTTGATATTGGAAATCTTCTTGTCATAAATAAGGATATAAGGGTTCTCCATCACACACTCCATCTTCTCAGAATCAGTCATGAAGTATGGTGACAAATAACCACGGTCGAACTGCATACCCTCTACTACACCGATATGGGTATCACGGCTCTTGCTCTCTTCGATAGTGATGACGCCATCCTTAGAAACTTTACGCATAGCATCAGCCAGCAGTTTACCAATTTCCTCATCGTTGTTGGCAGAAACGGTGGCTACCTGCTCAATCTTGTCATAGTTGTCGTCAACCTGCTCGGCATTCTCCTTGATGAAATCAACAACAGCCTTGACAGCCTTGTCAATACCACGTTTCAAATCCATTGGATTAGCACCTGCTGTGACATTCTTCAGACCCTCGGTCACAATAGCCTGAGTCAGGATGGTAGCCGTTGTTGTACCATCACCGGCATCGTCACCAGTCTTGGAAGCCACACTCTTAACGAGCTGGGCACCGGTATTCTCAAACTTGTCCTCCAACTCAATTTCCTTGGCAACGGTTACACCGTCCTTGGTAATCTGTGGAGCACCGAATTTCTTCTCAATCACTACGTTACGTCCTTTAGGACCTAATGTTACCTTCACTGCATTGGCCAACTGATCAACACCGTTTTTCAACAGGTCGCGGGCCTCAATATTGAATTTGATATCTTTTGCCATAATTCTTAATTATTTTCTGAGTACTATGAGTACCCTGATTATTCCGATTATTCTGATTACTTCTCTAACACTGCTAACACGTCGCTCTGACGCATCATCAAGTATTTTTCACCTTCGAACTCAAGTTCTGTGCCGCTATATTTGCCATAGAGCACTTCATCGCCTGCCTTCAGAACCATCTCCTCGTCCTTGGTACCCTGACCAACGGCCTTGATTGTTCCGTGAAGAGGTTTTTCTTTTGCAGTATCAGGAATAATGATACCACCGATTTTTTCTTCTGCCGGTGCTGGAACTACCAACACGCGATCTCCTAATGGTTTGATATTCATATTACGTTACTTTTTAATTGTTAATAAACTTTTTCTGCCACAGAATTAGCGAAAAACGTGCCAATCTCTTACGACTGACACTTTGGCAGAAAAAAGTCTCCACATTATTATAATATATAAAATAAAACTGAATTTATTTTGTTCTTTCCTTACTTATTCGTACCTTTGCACAAACTATCAATTATAAATTTTGGTTATGAAAGATTTTATCAAGTATGTGTTTGCCACTGTTACCGGCATCGTTGTGTTCTCCCTCATCATGGGAATTCTCTTTGTGATTTCACTCGTAGGACTGGCAGCCTCATCGGCTTCGACCGTTCCTGTTGAGAAGAACTCTGTATTCGCCCTCATGCTGTCAGGTCAGGTTGACGAACGCGCCGAAGAAGACATCATGAGACAGTTGTCCGGTCAAATTAGCGAGAATCTCGGACTCGACGACATCATCTCAGCCATCAAGAAAGCTAAAGAAAACGAAGACATCAAGGGTATCTATATCGAGACAGGTCTCTTCGCTATTGACACTCCCGCTTCTGCCCACGCTATCCGCGAGGCATTGCTCGACTTCAAGAAAAGCGGCAAATGGATTGTGGCTTATGGCGACAGCTACACACAGACGGCTTACTATATTTGCTCGGCAGCTGACAAAATCTATCTGAACCCACAGGGTATGGTCGATTGGCACGGACTGGCAGCCAATCCATACTTCGTGAAGGATCTGCTGGCCAAGTTTGGTGTGAAATACCAACTTTGCAAGGTAGGTAAATATAAGAGCGCCCCCGAAATGATGACAGCCGACCAGATGAGCGAGCCTAACCGCGAGCAGGTGACTGCTTATATGACGGGCATCTGGAAAGTGATGCTGAAAGATGTGGCTGACAGCCGAAAGATTTCTGTTGACTCACTGAATGCCTACGCTGACAACTTCATCGCCTTAGCCAATCAGCCTGATTTGGTCAAGATGAAGTTGGTGGACAAACTGATGTACACCGACGAGGTGAAGGGTGAGATCAAGAAACTGCTGAAAATTGATGCCGATGACGACATCAACCAGTTGTCGCTCTCAGACATGAAGAATGTAAAGGGTAAGAAAGAAAAAGGCGACAAGATTGCCGTTTACTACGCTTATGGCGAGATTGTTGACTCTGAGACTGGCAGTTTGGCTGATCAGGAACATAACATCGTGGCTAATACCGTATGCAAGGACTTGGAGAAACTGGCCAACGACGATGATATCAAAGCCGTTGTTCTGCGTGTCAACTCTCCTGGTGGTTCTGCCTATGCTTCTGAACAGATTTGGCATGCCGTCATGAATGTCAAGGCAAAGAAGCCTGTCGTAGTCTCTATGGGTGGCTATGCTGCTTCAGGTGGCTACTATATCAGTTGTGCTGCTAACTACATTTTCTCTGAGCCAACCACTATCACTGGTTCAATCGGTATCTTCGGCATGTTCCCTGACTTCAGCGGACTGCTGACAGAGAAACTGGGTGTGAAGTTCGACGAAGTGAAAACCAACAAGCATGCTGCTTTCGGAACGATAGCCCGTCCGTTCAACGAAGAAGAGTTAGCTTTGCTCGACCAGTATATCGGACGTGGTTACGAACTGTTCCGCAAGCGTGTGGCTGACGGACGAAAATTGTCTGTTGATGCCGTAGAGGAAATCGCTCAGGGCCGTGTATGGCTGGGTAACGATGCACTAGGCATCAAACTGGTAGATGCTATCGGTTCGCTGGACGACGCTGTGAAGAAGGCTGCCCAACTGGCTAAGATGGATGAATTCAAGACCGAGTCATATCCAGAACCCGCCGACTGGTTTACACAGATTATGGATAAGACTAACAGCGACAGCTATCTCGACGAACAGATGCGTGCCAACTTTGGCGAATTCTATGAGCCTTTCCGCTATCTGAAGAGCATCAACAGTCAGAGCGCTATTCAAGCTCGTCTGCCATTCTTCATCACCATTCGTTAAGAATAGATAGGTATGAGGGTTGAAGGTGATTTCATTGTCATCAATAAATGGCTGCTCCCGCTGAGCTGGCTTTACGGTTTGGCTGTCAAACTGCGTAACTTCGCATTTGAGGCAGGAATACTGAAGAGCCGTTCGTTTGATGTGCCCATCATTTCGGTGGGCAACATCACGGTGGGCGGTACAGGAAAGACCCCTCATGTGGAATATTTGGCAAAGCATCTGAAGGAGATCTTCCATGTGGCCATCCTGAGTCGTGGGTATAAGCGTAAGAGCAAGGGATTCATCATTGCCGACGCCAATACCACGATGCCGGAAATTGGCGACGAACCCTATCAGATGAAACAGAAGTTCAAGGAGGTGACGATTGCCGTTGACAAGAATCGCTGTCATGGTATTGAGGAGCTGGTTGCCAACGACGAGGACCTGGATGTCATCCTTTTAGACGACGCCTTCCAACACCGTTATGTCAAACCTGGTATCAATATCCTGCTGGTAGATTATCACCGGCTGATTATCTATGATACACTACTTCCTGCCGGCAGGCTGCGTGAGCCCTTGTCGGGTAAGGATCGTGCAGATGTAGTGATTGTGACAAAATGTCCGAAAGACTTAAAACCGATGGAGTACCGTGTCATCACAAAAGCCATGAATCTCTATCCCTATCAGAGTCTTTACTTCACTTGTCTTACTTACGATGTACTTGTCCCTATCTTTGAAGGCCAAGCACGACGTCTGGAAGATTTGAAACCCAACGAGCAGGTACTACTCCTCACGGGCATTGCATCGCCCGAACAGATGGTACACGATTTGGAGCCTTTTGCAAAGCATCTCACTCCCCTCACCTTTGCCGATCATCATCAGTTCAAGGCGAAAGACATCCGACTCATCAATGAGACGTTCGAACAACTACCCGAGCCGCGATGCATTATAACGACAGAGAAAGACGCCACTCGTCTGCAGAACGCTGAAGGATTGAGTGAACTGGTGCGCAAAAGCATCTATACGCTACCCGTCAATATCCACTTCCTGCAAGACCAGGAAGATTTGTTTAACCAATATATCATAGGCTATGTACGCAAAAATTCAAGAAACAGCATCTTGGTTAAAAGAAAAAATGACCACAAGTCCCAAGACGGCAATTATTCTGGGGACGGGTCTCGGACAATTAGCTTCCGAAATAACTGACAAGATTGAAATCCCATACACAGAAATTCCCAACTTTCCCGTATCTACCGTCGAGGGACATAGCGGCAAGCTGATATTCGGCAAGTTGGGAGGTATCGACATCATGGCGATGCAGGGACGCTTCCATTTCTATGAGGGCTATTCCATGAAGGAGGTTACCTTCCCTGTCCGCGTCATGTACGAACTGGGCATCAAGACGCTGTTTGTATCGAATGCAGCTGGCGGTATGAACCCTCATTTTAAGATTGGCGACTTGATGATTATCACCGACCATATCAACTTCTTCCCAGAGCATCCCTTGCGTGGCAAGAACTTCCCAACCGGTCCTCGCTTCCCCGATATGCACGAGACCTATGACAAAAAGCTCATCCAACTGGCTGCTGACATCGCATTTGAGAAAAAGATACGCATTACCTACGGTGTCTATCTCGGACTGCAGGGACCCACCTTCGAGACACCTGCCGAATACAAGATGTATCACCTGATGGGAGCCGATGCCGTAGGTATGTCAACCGTCCCAGAGGTCATTGTAGCCCACCACTGCGGCATTCGCACATTCGGTGTTTCCGTTATCACTGACTTAGGTGGTTTCGACAATCCCGTAGAAGTAAGTCATGAGGAAGTCCAGGAAGCAGCAAATGCTGCCCAGCCGCGTATGACGGAGATTATGCGGGAAATGATTATCCGTTCTGAGAAAATTGAACATAACATATCAATTCAAAAAAATCAAGATCACCCCACAGAAGGATGGAAATAGCAAAATTAGGAGAGTTCGGTCTCATCGACCGATTGACAAAAGATATTAAACCACAGAACGAATCTACCCGATATGGCGTAGGCGACGATTGTGCCGTACTCCATTATCCTGATAGCGAAGTACTCATCACCACCGATATGCTGATGGAGGGCGTTCATTTCGACCTCACCTATATCGACCTGGAACACTTGGGATGGAAATCGGCGATGGTGAACATCAGCGATATTTTTGCCATGAACGGTATTCCTCGCCAGATGACGGTCTCTCTGGCACTGTCGAAGCGCTTCAGTGTTGAAGACCTGGAGGCTTTTTACAGTGGTCTGCGTATGGCATGCAACAAATGGAATGTCGATATCGTAGGGGGCGACACTACAAGCAGTTATACCGGTTTGGCCATCTCGATTACCTGCATCGGCGAAGCCCGCAAAGAGGACATCGTCTATCGCAATGGTGCTAAAGAGACCGACCTTATCTGTGTCAGCGGCGACTTAGGTGCTGCCTATATGGGACTCCAGCTCTTGGAGCGTGAAAAGGCGGTTTATTATCAGATGGTTGACGAGGCAAAGAAGAAGGGGCGCCCGATTCCCGATTTTCAACCTGACTTCGCCGGCAAAGAATACCTGCTGCAACGTCAGTTGAAGACCGAAGCCCGTGGTGATATCATCCAACGGCTACGCGAAGCCAACATCCGCCCCACCTCCATGATGGACATTTCCGATGGTCTCAGCAGCGAACTGATGCACATCTGTAAGCAGAGTCATGTGGGTTGTCGTGTCTTCGAGAAACAGATTCCCATCGACTACCAGACGGCAGTGATGGCTGAGGAATTGAATATGAACGTCACGACTTGCGCCCTCAATGGTGGCGAAGACTACGAACTGCTCTTCACCGTTCCCATCGGCGACCACGAGAAAATCGAGGCTATGGAAGACGTAAAACTCATCGGCCACATCACCAAGGAGAGCCTCGGTCATATCCTCGTCACCCGCGACGACCAAGAGTTCGAACTCAAGGCTCAAGGGTGGCAGCCGCTATAAAACCAATAAAATAACACTTTTATAAAAAATAATCCGCTAAAAATTTGGCGGATTGTTTTTTTCTTCGTACCTTTGCACCCGCAATCAAGAGGATTGCTTGAAAGAAACATAATGATGGTGCCTTAGCTCAGTTGGTAGAGCATCGGACTGAAAATCCGTGTGTCCCCGGTTCGATTCCTGGAGGTACCACTCCTCCTTTCATTATGAAGCTCCTGTCTTAGAGATTTCTCTAGCAGGAGCTTTTAATTTTTTGTAAATCTTTGGTAGTTTTGAGGAAAAGATGTAACTTTGCGGGCAAAAGTATTCACTTAAACAAAAATTAGATATGAAAAAGATGATTTTAAGCGCCATGATGATCATGGCTATGGTATGTACCACAACTACTGCTAACGCTCAGTCAGACAAGTGCCAGAAGGCTAAGAAAGAATGCTGCGACAAGAAAAAGGCTGAAAAGAAAGACTGCTGCAAAAAGGACGCTGAGAAGAAAGCTGACTGCTGCAAAAAGGACGCTGAAAAGAAAGCTGACTGCTGCAAGAAGGATGCCGAGAAGAAAGCCGGTTGCGGTGCTGACTGCAAGAAATGTACAGAATGCAAGGCCACTTGCGCTGACACTAACTGCAAGGACTGCACCCACAAAGGACAGTGCAAGAAAAACTGCAAGAAATAATGCTTTATAACCATCAAATAAAACATTTCCCTCACGCGCGCACGCGCGCACTCTAAGAATTTTCATTTTTAATATCACAATATCACCAAACTCGCCCCAAACACCGATGCGCAAAGGGATTGAGCTTGGTGATATTGGTGATGTCTATTGCTTTTTCAGCTTGACAAAATACTCTGCGCCATAGCGGGAGCGGCGTTGCTGGAGTGTGTCGATATTAGCCAGGAAGCGCCCGAAGGAACGGATATTGCTGTTTCGGATGAGTGAACCGGCTCGTTGCTTGATGGCTTGCTGAATGGCGGCAGCCGTCATCCACTGACCTTCCTCATCACCTTCTGGAATCGTGAAGTACTCGCGGAAGAACATCTCCTCTGGGGTGCGCAACTGGAATTGCCTGTTGGACTCCATCACCAAGCGAGTCTGTTCCTCGTCCAACCAATAGGTTTCACCACGATCCAACAGGGCGATGGCCTGGGCATAGAGCTGTTCGTGGTTAATGCGATATTTGACGTCAATAGGTCCTGTCAGTTCTACTCCGATAAAACGGCGATTGCCTGAAGGATCCGCCAACAAGTCAACGACATTGGCCGTAGCAATGAACGATGCCAGACGCGGAAATTCCTCCACGTGTTTGCCGTAGGGCCGTTTCACCTTGACACTGGCGAGTTGGATGAGGTTTTTCAAGAAGCCCTCCTGCACCTTGGGCGATATCTGGTTGAACTCGTCGAGGTTGATGAGCAGAAACTGGCTCATGGCCTGCAATACCGATTTCTTTTCCGAGAGTACTAAATTGTCTGTATAGCCCCACTGTAACTCTGGCGGTATCAGCGACTTACAGAACGTAGATTTGTTGTAGCCCTGTTTTGAAATCAATAGCGGCGCCATCGCATTACCATACCGAGGCGAACGGCCACGCCACTGCATGACCATACCCAGGAACCACGTGCGAAACCATTGTTCCCAATGTGGATTATCCGTCGGAACGGTCTGTGCCAAACGCCCGATGTGGTCCTTGCCGTCCCATTTGTCGTGCACATTCCACAGATATTCGTCGATAGGGTCGTACTGTCGGATGAGGTTGGAACGCAAATAACGATTGATGTCCTTGTCCCACACGTTGAGACCAGCCAAACGAGCCTCCACAGCCAGTCCGTTCTGCACGCGTTCGTCAACCGGCAACCAGCCATAGTGCCATTTTTCTTTCTTCTGATATTCCACATAGCCCATCACCTTATTCAGACGGAAGAAATACCGTTCTTCCAGATATTGAATGAGAGAACGAGTTTCCTGACCTGCTTGATGTTCTACGTCATCTCCCACAGGAGCATCAGGCACCACGATGGGCTGTGTAAAATCCTCAGTGTCAGCACCTTCCGGCACGCAGAGCGCTATGGGATGCTCCACTACTACAGGGTGGTTATCATAGGTCATGCGGAAGCCGGTCATCAGCAACGACTTTTCGTTAGGTCTGACGGCAGGACCGACGACCAGCGGATCCGTCATGCGCACCGTTTTCAGGGCAACCTCGTAAAGTCCACTTGCCAACGCATATGCCTGCTGGCAGAAACGTTCAGCCTCATCCGCCGTTTGTGGTAATGTCCCGTCATGACGACACGCTTTCAGTATGATTTTCACCGTCATGCCACTGCTGCCCGTGAATGCTGCCACCGTGAAGGGCAAAATGCAAGCAGCCTTCTTCAGTGCCTCTACGTGCAGGGTTGTATTCAGCGGTCCTACTGTCAGTGTCAGCAACCCGTTAAATTCGCGCATGATACAGTTTCCCTCGCTATCCAGTTTCAGCGATGCTGAGGGGAAGACGACAGGCAGTCGATACATCAGATGGAAATCGAGATAGCTCTTGGCATAAGTCATGAACTCTCGCAGTTTATTGATGGTCGGTATTGTTTCCTCGTCACGGATCACCGTTGTCAGCAGTTCCGTGTCCACCAGTTTTAAGTGGCGTTTATTCTTTCTGTCAGTTCTTATTAAAGTCAGTTTCATTGCAATCCTATTGTTTATTAGTTCCTACCAATTATTCCCTCCTTGGGAATGATTTATTCCCACCTTGGGAATATGTTATTCCCAGCAGGGGAATAAATTGTTCCCCTTATGGGAACAAGCCGTTCCCCTTAATGGAACACCCCATTCCCCTTAAAGGAACGACCAATGGGAATCAGGTGAAGTCGTAACCTACCACGTAGTAATCAAAGCGGATGTTATCGGTACTGCCGTATTGTGCTATAATCGCCATGATGTCCTCTTGCTGCTGAGGCATCAGATATCGTTCGCCGTGATGATAACGGTAATAGGAACTCACGCCACTTCCGAAATAATGCCTTACACGTAGGCGAGCCTCAGCCTTGAGGTGGCGTGGAACATTATCATAGAGCTGGCTGAAGCCATAAGCCATTGTCACTTTCCTGATCTGGGCAAAACGCTTGCACTGTCCGTCCTTCCATGCCGACGGATAGACGGCCTGTCCGGTAGTTCGCTCTGGCGGCACCTTGGTTCCCATTAAGTAGTGCATACACTCGGCTGCCTTCGGACATTCAGCACGAAAACAAAGAGGATACCCCCAAGGAGCATCATCAAATCCCAGTTTCTTTTCTTCCATTATTTGGTTGTTTGTTGATGTTTTCAAAATACATGCAAAGATACAAAATTTTCAGCGATTTTGCAAGGAAAAACACCACTTTTTTTGCAGAAAACATCACCAATATCACCACTAATATCACCAAGCTCAATCCCTTTGCGCATCGGCGTTTGGACGGAGTTTGGTGATATTGTGATATTAAAAATGAAAATTCTTAGAGTGCGCGCGTGCGCGCGTGAAAACCGGAGATGAAATTAGTCCGTCCAGTTTAGTGCCAGGAGAGAATTCCTGAGAATCTGCACATTTCCGTAAGGTATCACAAAAGTCCTTCAATACGCTTGAATGCCGGAGAAAGAAGATTTGTTTCTACTTCTATGCCTTCAGATGACCGGAATGTACACGTATGCTGCCTTTTGTTCAGTTGACTGATGTTTTGAATATTGACAATCGTACTGCGATCAGCTCTTACAAACACGTGCGGATTAAGCGTTTTTTCCAAAGAACCTATACCTACGAGTATCAACGCAGAACGGTGGAAAGTCACCAATTGGGTGTAATTTCCATCAGCTTTGAAATAAGCAATATCAGAAGAGTCGCATACAAACGTACCATTAACAATACGATATGACAAACGTTCATTTTCCGATTTCCGCGTCATTTCTACGATGTCGTGTGCCAATGACTGACGGTGCTTAACATTATTCTCTGCCTCAATTGCTTTTTGTCTGATAGCTTCAATCTTGCGCTGTTTGTTCAGTTTATCCTGTTCCAACCGAATGAGTTTCTTTAGATTTCGTCTCTTTTCATACCAACGACTGACAGCCCATATCATCAGCGACAACAAGCATAAACCAATGAACCACACCCACCAGTGCTGCCACCAGCGCAGTGGTGGAGCAATATAGGTGTCTTCTTCGCGATAGGATAGCAACGTGGCAGGTTTGAAAGAGACCATCTCCTCCACTCCAGCTAACCAAATAGTACCATCAGCGGTTTCACCCATTGTAGCTTTCAAAGGTTCCAAGGCTGTAAATCCGTTTAAATGATTAAAGAAACGGAAGTCCGTCAATAGATAATCCGCATCTATTCGCCCTACAAACAGCCCATCAAGCACCGCTATTATCAAAAATCCCTTAGGTGAAATATGTATGGAGCGAATCTCATGCCCATTCAAAAGTGGTGCCTCCATGTTTCTTACCTCATTATTTCGAATCAAGAACAGGCTGTCAGCCGAAGCAAAAAGGATATTGCCAGCATCATCAGAGTCCATGGTAGTGATAACCAGTTTTTGCGGGTATTCCACTTTCTTGCCATCACGATAGAGTCCGAAACTACTACCAACCCATAGTCGCCCTTCGCTGTCTTGGGCTGCACACCAAGGGTGAGGTATGTCTGTGAAGAGTGTATCAATACGCTTTGTCACAGGGTCATAGGCTGCAATACATTTCCTGGATCCCAGAATCAACAGGCTACCTTTCTTGGCAATAAACTGATACCGGTCGTTGGGAAGATGAAGCCACGACTGTTTATCACCGGAAATAGCTGTCACATCACCATTGCCAGCCATATAGGTGGTATTGCCTATGACAACAGCTGAAGGAGCATAGAATTGTTCAGGATCATCGCTGATTACCTTCCCATCGACTATAACCTTGCCATTCAGAGTTCCCATTACCAGCTGATTAGATATAGCTCTTACTATGTCATTTGCATCTGTTAACCGATGATTGGTGAAACTCCGATTGAAAAAGCAATAAACTCCTTGGTAGGTTGCAACCCAAAGCCGTCCCCATCGGTCTATAAGCACATCCTTAATCAAATTGAAACCCGTTGCTATTTTGTTCAAATCCGTTCCATTGAATGCATAAAGACTATGTTCATCGGCAATAACTGCATCCTCATCACCTCTAACTATCAATCCGAAATATCCATTCTGCCAGTCAGTTGGAGCATTACATACGTGCTTTACGCACCCACCATCCTCAACAATAAAGATACCATCAGCACCAAAGGCATAGAGATGAGGTCCCAACCGATGATAAGAATAGGTCTTACCTGTTGGCACATAAAGGCGTTTTCCGTCAAAATACAATTTTTTATCTTGGGTCATTTTGTCTAATGCCGGATGCGTCATCAAACTATCGATACCTATAGAAGTCACTCTGCATAATCTTCTGTTCCGTTCCTGTTCATCTTCCAACATGACCCACCCATTGGGAAGATCTAATGTATTAAAATTGTTCAGCAACCATTTCCCTTTCGGATCAATTGGCTGCATTTCAACTTCTTCCCAGTCAATCAACCATTGTCGCCGGAATCCCAGAGCTCTCACCTGCCCATCAACTTCAGCAAAACCCACGATATTCTCACGTCTTCCTTTCAAGAATGGAGTAAACTGCTTGCCGTCGTAACGTACGAATCCAGACAGTGTACCTATATAAATATATCCTCTGGAATCTTGCCAAAGACGCTCGGCTTGCAACTGAGGCAATCCATCCTGAGTGGTATATCTACGAAAAGCCAGTTCGCTTTTTATTTGTCCATGCATCATGAGGCAAACGAACAGGGAAAACAGTGAAATGAAGGTTTTTCTATTTGTCATCATAACTGCAAAATTATAGATAATATTCCAACTTTGCAAACATTCCTCAAAAAATATTTTCCCTGTTGCCGAGTTCATCACGGGAAATAGGCAGTTCGTCAAAATTCACCTTTTCAAGACTTGTTGATAGCAGTAAAATGACTACATTTGTAGAAGAACTAAAACTAATTCTGTATGAAAAGAACATTACCTTTATTTTTCTTACTGGTTACCTGTTCTGTCGTGATAGCACAGAATGTGACAATTCAGAAAATCCTGCCAGGAACCCTTGGCAAGGAAATCTTAAGACAAGTGGACAATCTGAGCAATGTGGAGAGTCTCATCGTCCTGAGTGGTACATTGGGGGACAATGACTTTGAACTGTTGCAGAATACGATGCCCAACTTAAAACATCTTGATTTAGGAGGTATCAGTAACACCACACTGGCTACCACATTGGGTACAAAGCCTCTGTTGGAGTCACTCATCCTTCCACAGCATCTCACTTACCTGCCGCCACTGGGCAATATCCCTTCAATAAAAGAACTTGATATACCCGCATCTGTTGTCCGTATTGGAAAAGAAGTGTTAGGTAATCAAGAATCATTCACGGGCTTTAATGGCTACTTCCACAAACAACTGCGCCAACTGATTCTCCACGAAGGACTGGAAGTGATAGATGATGGTGCCTTTAATAATTGTGACAGTCTGCGCCAGATTGTTCTACCCTCAACACTCATAAAAGCTACCAATGCCTTTCCAGATTGCGACAGTCTGAAAGATGTCACCTGTCTGGCACCTGTGCCACCACTGTTGGCAAATATTGAACGCTATTCACAATGGAATTACGACAAGCAAGCTTACGAAATCACCAAGCGGTATGAAGATGGCGAAGGACTTTTCCGATGCTATCGAGGCGATGAAACGACTGACAGAAAGATGTATGGGCGGGTACTGACCATTCCGTCAACGGGGAATTATGTATTAGAACGCGGATGGGATCATTTCCAATCTTTCCGCAACTATGACGGTGAACCAGCCAAGAACTATAGGGTTGCCTTCAACTATTCACTGATTGGCGATGATATACCTACTAACAAACCAAACCTGACACTTGCGCATGGCTTCTTAAAGAATCCCGATATCCCTACCCAGAATGATTTGGTCTTTGCCGGTAAGATGCTACTGAGAAGTAGTCAGACACTCTCCCTCGGCACTTATATTCATGAGACCGATCAGGACGAGACAGCCCTTCTCTCAACATCGACCTCTGGGAATTTCTTAGCAACTCGTGATGATGTTTGGCCATCACTTTATACAGATGGACCGATGCGTGCTGACAGCGTCAAGGTCTCAATGCGGTTCACTCAGTGGAGCACCTCACATGGTTGTTGGGCTTTCACTTCCCTGCCTTTTGATGCAAAAATCAGTGACATGCACATTACGGAGGGAAAGAGTGTTCAATGGGCTATCCGTAAATATGCAGGTCAAAAAAGAGCCAATGCCCAGTTTGACGAGGTTTGGGTAAAACAGACTAATGACAGCACGCTCCATGCCGGAGAGGGCTTCATTATCTCCGTCACCTTCGACTGGGAAAAGTGTGACGGTGCTACACTAGTTTTTACAGCCCAGAACAACGCCACTAAAAATCGTATCTTCACGAATCAAGATGTACAGATTCCCCTGCAACAATATGCCGCTCAGGCTGACTGTGACCGTTCTTGGAATCTGGTGGGTAATCCCTATCCTTGTTTCTATAGCACCAAATATTTCTTACCAGGTGTTCCCTTTACCGTTTATGATAAGAATACTCAACGCTATCGCACCTATAGTCCCATAGACGATGACTATGTGCTCAATCCCTTCGAGAGTTTCTTCATCCAGCGCCCTTTGGGATACGAAAAATTAGACATGCCGCAATACGGGCGTTTCCAGTCGATAGAGGAATACGAAGCGTTTATGAAAGAACTGGATGCGTCAAGTTCCAATAGCCGCCGTCGTGCACCATCCCTTCATCTCCATCCTGACAGAAAAGTGTTAAATCTTCAATTACTTCATGAAAACAAGCCTATAGATCGTACCCGACTTGTGATTAACCCCGATGCCACAGCAAACTATGAGATTGGAGTGGATGCCACTAAATTTCAAGAGATAGACAACAACCATACCATATTATATATAATAGGATCAGATGCAACACATTACGCAATAAGCGAACAGTGTTTGAACGAAGGGGAACAGGTAAAGCTGGGCGCTTATTTTGCTGAAGAAGGCGAATACAGTATCATTGCTGATTCCTCCTTGCTATTGACAGACTTTAAGACAGGTATCACTACCCTGCTTAACCAACCCTATCACTTCACAGCGCCGAACGGTGTTTGCGACAACCGATTTGTTATTGCTCGTGCTGCCTCTCGTGCTGCTGGTTATCAGAATGGCAATGTGACAGCAGACGATGTGCAGTATCGGTTAGACTACAACGGACAAGCCTACATCACCAGTATTGATACTCAGAAAGAGACTGTAGAGATTCCAGCCTTCGTCACTTATGAAGGTATGCAATATCGCGTATGTTCTTTCGATATGAGTGCATTACGAGGTCATGATGGCAGAGAGCCTAATCTCTCAGTGCGTCATCTTATCCTTCCCTCTACCATCACTAAAGTTGGTAATAGCATTGACGACAACGATGCCTTGGAGAGCATCACGCTCTACACCCTTACACCTCCAGAAGATGGTATCCTCATTTCTGCTCAGGATGAAAAGTACAACATCTTTCGTCTCTATGTACCAAAAGTCGTATTAGCTGATTATAAGAGTGCCAAAGGTTGGTGGAACTTGAAAACCATTCTGCCTGCCGAGACAGAGGCCGATATCATTGCTGTAGAACAGGGTTACATCACTTACGATGACAGTAATCGGCCAACTAACACGCCCCAGTTGCTGCTCTATGACGATGCTTATCACCATCATGGTGGACACATCGAAGTTAAAGGCAGCCAGACACTCGCTCTTAAAAACTTCGAATCCAACATCACCATCAGTTCCATTGTAGGTGCAACCGATTTGCGTAATGCCAACGATGACTTCTGTAGTTCATTGATCAACACTACGGCTATTACAGCACAGAATCTTGCTGTCAACCTCACAGGTCAGGACGTAAGGCACAGTGACTGGTATTACCTCTGTCTTCCCTATGCCCTACGTCCCAACGACATGACGGCTACACTTCCTTTCGTGACCTCTCTGTTACGATACGACAGTCAAAGTCGCGCCGCTGGCAATGCGCAATCCACAAACTCGTATAATGCGTCAGGCAACTGGAAGGAGGTTGGAGCCAACGACATTATTCCTGCTGGTGAAGGCTTTATCTTGAGTTATATAACAGCGGCTCCCCAATACAGCAACTACTATGATTTCCAATTGAAGTTGCCCGCCCAGACAGTGACAAACGATATGTTTGCCCAACAGCGCACCATTACATTGAAGGATTATCCTGCTACGAATGTGGAAGACCGTGGATGGAATCTGGTAGGAAATACATTCCCAGCCTACTATCAAATGTCAGCCAGTGACATCAAAGTGCCGTATATGGTTTATGGAAAAGATACAGAATTCGAAACTTATTATACCAAACATTATTATACCTATACGCGCGATGACGACGATATGCTACTGAAACCCTTCCAGGCCTTCTTCGTGCAGTATAATGACGTGCAGCCAACCATCAATATGCCGGCATCAGGGCGCTATCATAGCTATCCACAGTTCTTAGCCAGCCAACCATCTGGCAGTCAAGCTTTGCGTCGTGCGGCAGAAGAAAACAGACAACTCTTTGATATTCATGTGATTGGTGACGGACAGCACGATCGTACACGTATCGTACTTAATGAGAGGGCTCAAATAGCCTTTGAACCTACCTGTGATGCTCCAAAGCTGATGTCACAAGGAATGGCGATGCTTTACACATTGGAAGATGATAAACTTTTGAGCATCAACGAACGGCCTACACCAGCTGATGGTATCGCTCTCTGTCTCGATATTGCCACCGAAGGTGATTATACCCTTTCGTTGGGCAAACACACAGGAACAGGTATCTACTTGAAGGATTTAGCTACGGGTATTATCACACTGCTGGATGAAACCACCTATTCTTTCCATGCGGTTGCTGGCACTCGCCATTTCCTTGTGAGTTTTGCAAATAGTGCTACGGCTATTCCGTCTGTTTCAACACCGACACAACCCTCATCCATTTACAATCTGCAAGGTCAAAAGGTCGATGGAGTATTGAAACCAGGTATTTACATCAAGGATGGAAAAAAGATAATGATGAAGTAAGAAAGGAGGAACGATTATGAAGAATATAGCAAGATATATCGCAGTACTTATCTGCACACTGACTACACTCACACTACAAGCATATACCCTTAAGGTGAAGGGAATGCCGGAAGAGACCCTTCAGGGTATGAATGCCGGCTCGGGAGTCTTCAATGCATGGGGTGACGTGGGTACCAACCATTATTATGCTGAGGAATTACAGAACGGAGTCTCTGTAGAGGCAGGCCAAAGTGTTACACTCTATTGCTATGGGACATATGGTTTCACGGTCGAGAAGTGGATTGTTGATGGCGTTGACCAAGGGGATGGTAATCCAGTTTCTAATGCTGTTCTCGACGATACCGGTATGGCTCTGACTCGCACCATTACTTTCACCATGCCTGCACATGATTGCATCGTCGAAGCCTGGATGAAGTATGTGCCCCCGACTCCAGGGGAGCCTCAGATACAGAAGGAAAACTATTCTTTGAAGGTCGAGTCAGAACAGGCACATCATCTTGACGTCACGTTCTATGTCATCAAAAACGGCAATTACGATGATAGCGGTTTTGCTTGGCGTAAACCCAATGGCCAGTTTGAATACTTTCCCGAAGTAGGTGTCTATGCTGGCGACTCCGTAGGTGTCTATGTGCGTGCCAGCAGCAATGGTTGGCGTTTCTCTCACTTACAACTCGATGACAAGACGGTGTGGGAAGGACAGATGACTTATAAGTATGATAATGGTTATCAAATCAATGTATATACTTTCGTCATGCCCAAACATGCTGTCACACTGACTGCCTTTGCCATCTACGACCCTGATGCACCAGGTGATGACAACAACAACTTTGGTTACGACGAAACGCCAGGCAACCCTGGAACCAATCGTTGGACGGCCTCCACTGGCGAGGTATTCATCAACAACACGCTGAAGGGGCGCAATACTGCGAAAGGTTTATCCTTTAGTTTTACAGAATTACGCAACGAATACCAGTTCCAATCATCCGAAGTGAGACGCCTGACGATTGTAGGAGATATCTCTGGAGGAGCACAATATAGCAGTCACTATCGGATGGAGGAACCATTGAAAAGTCTGCCTTTCTACGATATGACCAGTCTCGAAGTGCTTGACCTGCGCAATGCCCACCATCTGTCATTGACAGTCTCATCGGGTGATGTTGGCGAGTTCTATGATGACAGCGGAACTAAGATTACTACCGATATGTTGAGTGCACTTTCCGACTATGAGCTACCCAGCATCCGTAAACTACTGTTGCCAGCTTCGCTGAAAGGGTTTTATAAGCCTTACGATGTCTCTTTCTTCAGTCCCTTGACGGGTTTGGAGGACTTGACCGTCTATGCCATCACTCCTCCGAAGGTTGATGGAAACACCCTCGATGATATAGTGAAAACTGTACGGCTATATGTTCCAGAACAGTCGGTGGCAGCATATAAGGCAGATGCCAAGTGGGGCAAGTTTGTTACCATTCTGCCTATTGAGGAAGAAGATGCCCAGAATATCACTGTCTCTCTCCCCCAAGACCATCATGACGGACGCTATCAGAACATGTCAATCCTTTTGACTAATCTACTCAACGACGATACCAAACGTTATGTGGTGGACGAGAAGCCGAGTTATCTCTTCCGCAATATTCCTGTGGGAGCCCATGTAGTGGCCCAGTTGCTAACGCCAGGCAATGTTATTTTAGCTCAGACAGATACCGTCATTGTGGCCGATAAGACATTGGAACTGCCACTCGGTCAGTTGCGCAAAATGCACAACCTCAGTGTGAAGGTGCAGAATCCCGTAGGCACGGATCTTACTGAACAGGTTTCAGTGGTATGGAACGATTCCAAGGGAGCACGACTCAGCGATACCTATCAACTCAACAAGCAGATAGCCGGTACTGCTGTCTATTATGAAGTCAAGCTTCCTAACCTGCTCGCATCGCGCTATCTGCAACCCGCTAAGAAGGAAGTCTTCGTCGGTAAAGATGATGACGCACAGGTGGTCACCCTCCAGATGATGGATTCTATCACGGTAAACGGTGTGGTGATGAGCGAGAATGGAGAACGGTTGGCGGCAACGGTAACAGTGTCTCAGCAAGTGAATGGCATGATCGGCAAGTCGTTTGTTACATCATCTGATGCATCGGGACGCTTCTCGTTACGTGCGCTTTCTGGCAATGTGGTACTGAGTGCATCAAGATACGGATATGTACCAAGCCGAAAGGAACTGGTAACGACTACTAACCTCACAGATACTATTGTTCTCAACTCCCTTAAAGGTTCTGTGATTAACTATGCTCTCCCCTTTACTCAAAGTGCTGTTGAGGGAGAAACGGGAAGCACATCCGATCAATATACGGACTATCGTAATGTAAACATTGCTGCCTTTAACGAGACAACAGGTGAAGCAATAGACAGTCTGAGTGTGCAGTATCCACAGATTATATTGTTACATCATTCAAAGGTTGGCGACCGCATCCGTCTGACAGCATCCAGTAGGAAGGATGCCTTTATGCCGACAGAGGTAACACTCACTATTGGTAGCAACGACTCAGCAACGGTTACTATACCGCTGAAGGAATTAGGCGGAATCGAAGCCTCGTTCAGTCAGACAGATAATAGTGCTGTTAATGCTTTGCTTTACGACAACAATGGACTGTTTCTCAATGCTTATCCTTTCAGTGAAGCCAGACAAATCATTACAGGTCTGAAGGATGGTAACTACACGTTGGTAGTGATGGGCGATAATACCATGTATGGAAAACTACCCAGCATTGGCGAGTATGAGGCGGTAGGACTGCAGAAAGGTGTTGACTACGCACAGAGCGATGTCACGGTGACTAGTGGTAAATATAGCAAAGTCTTCATAGAAAAAATACCCATATTCAATGAGCGCGACCGCTATTACACCAATGTGGACAGTACACTGTTGATGCTCAACAAGAGTGAAGTGGGAGCCGGCAGCAATGTAACCCTGCGTTCCCAGTTTGTGTTCAAACCAGCGTATAAAGATAAGATATCTAATGTCCGACTGGTAGTTGATATCCCGTCATGCGGTCAGATGGTAGCAGGTTCAGTGATGACAGGCACCAAGATAGTCAGCGGTGCCACCGTCAGCGGCAATCGTGTCACCATTCCAATTCCGCTGGAAGACATCGACAAAGTGACACGCTTTATCATCACTGCTACTGACGCAGGCATGCTCCGTCCACAGGCCTACGCCCTGTTCAGTTTGGGCGGACGAGAGGTGATGCAACCCATCGGAACGGTTAGCTGCGAAGTGAAGGGCATCACGATGTCTGTAGCAGAGACGATCTCCAATCTCAGCAACCTCTATGTTCGTGGCACAGCCCCGGCATTGAGTTATGTACATATTTTTGCTGACGGTGTAGAAGTTGGACAGGCTCATGCTCAGAGTGACGGAACATGGTTTACCTATGTCGAACTGTCACAGTATCCAAATCTTTCCAAGATACCGATGCATGCAGTAATCACCACTCCACGTGGAATCGATGTTACTACTGAGACTTCATTCGTGACTTACGATCAGGATATGATATACGTCAAGCACGTGTATATGACCTATCCCTTTGCTGGTATGTTTGACTATAAGGAAGGCGGGATGATTGACTTCGACTTCGAACATCCAGAGAAAATAGATGACATACATTACGTTTGTGGTGTTCACCAAGCAAACCCCTTTAACTTCTCTGTTGAGTTTAATTCTCCGGATCCCAATGCCGTGAGCAATGTGACCGTTCTTGCCTATACCGTGAAAGGTAAGATACATTATGTCAACTGTTCCTACGAGGAAAAGACAGGAACGTGGGTGGGATCAGTCTCCTTACAAGAAGATGCTGTTAATAATATCGATGTTACTTATCTGTCAGACAAACATGATGTTAAGGCAGATGCTGATGCCATATTTGCCAGTGAGAATCTGCTTACTATTGTCGAAGATGATATAGAAGCTTCTGCGGAACATGTCAGAAATTACATTCAACGGATAGACCAGACAACTGATGCTATCGAGCGACAACAACTAATTGTAGAAATGTTAGAGTTTTCAGGCATCAACGTTGACAACATTGATTGGAATGATAAGCCTACAAGAACTATTGACGAGATATTGAGTGACTGGGAAAATGATGTCAATCAATTTGAGAAGATTGCAGAAGGACTAAGCAATACCAGTTTGTATAACTCTGATTTTGGGAAAAATCTGAAATTGACAAAGGCTGACGGGCTGACAGCTACCCAATTGTTGAATGAGGGTTTTACGGAGATGTTGACAAACAAAGATTTCAGCTGCTATGAGTTGGTGAAGGATGACGGATATGTGTTTGTTGACCTCCAGAATAATCTTCGGTTAGAAGTTACAGGTGAGTTGGGATCTCAGGTGGCAGCCATTCGTTCACCAAGAGCGAATCTTCTCGATGGGTTTGTTGAATGGGAGAACAATATTATGACCCTGCTGTCTATACTTACTACAGGTATTGATGCCATGAAGAATACCATTACATCTACACGTGCAGTATGGGTGCCACTGGCACAAAAAATGGAAGTTGAACTTGTTGCTCTTGCTAAACTTTACAATGATCCTTCTTTGCATATGACGACATTACAGATGGAGAGGTATAGCAAACTGCAATGGCAGACACCGTTATTGAAGAGTACCAATGAATTTCTTTATTGGCTTAAGGAATGGGGTATCGACCCAGAGAAATGTCATCAACTTTTTGCTCGTATAGATAATGCAAGTTCTCCTGCCGCTATTGCTGCCAGGAAATCTGCAGAGGTTCTGAAAAAGGTAGGAAAGGCCATGTCATGGATAGCTATCATTAACGACATCATGGATGGCGTTAAGAAGGCAAAGGCTATTCATGATTTGTGGTTTACGATACCTGATCCATGTAAAGACGATCAAGTTAACGCAACAAAACTTAAAAACGATGTTAGTGGTTTTTTATGGGAAACAACAGGCTTCTATACCGCACTGACACTAGCGGATATTGGCAGTAATGAAACAATAGTTGCAGGCGTTGCAGGACTCATTCCAAGTGTTGGAATGACCATTACAGGAGTTTTTGGCGGAGTGATAGCTACCTGTATTAAAATGTCGGGTACATGGCTATGGGGTATGAGGTATGAAGATCAGGTTCAAAAGTTCTATGAAAGAATCAACGCCCTGGATTGCGACCATGAAGACTGGAAGAAGAAAATCCGAACCAGTTGGTTGGCAGAACAGCGCTACGCAGAGAATCGCAAGAAAATGTTCAAAGATGTACGCGTCACCATTGACCCTTCTGGCTACGTCTATGAGGCAGTGCCAGACAACCGTGTGGAGAATGCCACCACTACCATCTATTATAAGGAAACGAAGGAAGATGAATGGGGCGACCAGCACGATGAGGCAGTACTATGGAAGGCAACGGAGTATGGTCAACAGAATCCGCTCTTCACTGACGCCGAAGGACGCTATGCTTGGGATGTACCTGCTGGTTTATGGCAGGTGAAGGTAGAGAAGGAAGGCTTCGAGACAACCTATAGCGATTGGTTGCCCGTGCCACCACCACAACTGGATATAAATCTTGAACTTCGCCAGAATGCATTGCCCAGTGTACAATCGGCCAGAGCCTATGAGGATGTGGTTACACTTGAGTTCAATAAATATATGCGACCAAGTACGCTCCTAAATAATATCTGGCTTTCACAAGGTGGACAAAAGATTGAGTGCTCTGTGGAAATGCAAGACTGGGCACAATCCTACGAGGGCAACGATTCATATGTACGTCGTCTTTATCTGCGCCCAAATACACCAGTTGCTGTTGGCGAGAAACTGACCCTAACCGTTCGTCATGAAGTGGAGAGTTATACCGGTTTGCAAATGCAGACCGACTATCAGCAAGAGTTCACTGTAGTCAGTGAAGTACGCCAGTTAGGTGTTGACACACAGGTAGAAGTGCCCCTTGACGGTGAACGGACTTTCTCTGTGTTAGCATATCCTAGTGCTGCAGCCAAGGGCAGAAAGGTGATAGCAACAGTATCTACAGGATATATGGCTACAGTTGTTGCTGTCGGAGAGTTTGATGAAACGGGGTTAGCACGTATTACGATTCGGGGCGACCGACAGGGAACGACCAATCTCACGCTGCAACTCGAAGGAACAGATATCACTACTGCAACGATGATCAGTGTGGTAGGTGCTGATGAAATGCCAGTGGCAACTCCAACAGCCTCTCGTATTAGCGGAACCAGTTTGGTAAAAGGAGAAACAGTTACCCTTAGTTGTGACACAGAGGGAGCTACCATCTGGTACACCCTTGACGGCACTTGCCCATGCGATGAAAATGGTACACGTAAACAATATACCGGTCCTATCACCATTGACAGTCATACCATCCTCAATGTATATGCTGTAAAAGGTGATCAACAGGAGAGCCGTGTAGCGACCTTTGAGTACTTTATTATTGGCGAAACAGGTATCGACGAGGAGAAGACTCATAAGAAACCCGTTACCTACTATACCATCAGCGGTCAACGACTATTGCGCCCCCAGAAGGGCATCAACATTGTCCAGTATGAAGATGGTACCACTCGAAAGATAATCGTCAAATGATATTAGTTGGTGATATTGTGATATTAAAAATGAAAAATAATTGAGTGCGCGCGCGTGAGAACCTTAGTTGTACCTCAGACAGAGGATTGTAAGCCTCCTCAGAGCGCCCCAGTTTGTGGAGTATATCCGTACGAAGCAATCCCCACCCCCATTGCAGGCCGGAAATGTTTCATCATCCATTTTCACGCTTTTCGGATGCAAAGGTACAAAACAATTTGAATTTTTCTGCATAAAGGGCTAAGTATTCAAAAAAACTTTGTACCTTTGCCATCAAATCATAAAATAGCAATGGGAATTATTATTGGAATTGATGTGGGTATATCCACCACGAAGATTGTAGGACTGCGCAATAAGCGTGTGGTTTCACCTATCCGTATTTCTGCTGCCGACCCTGTGACATCGCTCTATGGGGCTTTCGGCAAATATCTGCACGACAACCAAATATCGTTGCAGGATGTCGAACAGGTCATGGTAACGGGAGTGGGAGCTTCTTATATCAACGAACTCGTTTACGGACTGCCTACCCAGAAGACTGACGAGTTTATTGCCGACGGTCTGGGAGCCCGCTTTGAGAGTGGGCTCGACAAGGCGATTGTGGTGTCGATGGGTACTGGTACGAGTTTTGTGCAGTGCGAAGGCGATAAGATTCGCCATATCGGAGGTCTCGGTATCGGAGGCGGAACGCTGCAGGGCTTGGCCCGTGTGATGCTGAACACCCGTGATCCGAAACAGATTCAGAGTCTTGCCATACAGGGTGATATCCGCAACATCAATCTGCGAATTGGTGACATTTCCACCCATCCGTTGCCAGGACTGCCGATGGATGCTACCGCATCGCTATTCTCAAAGGCACAGTATGATGCGCCCAAGGAAGACATTGCTTTGGGCATCATCGTGATGGTGTTGCAAACCATTGGTTCAGCCGCCATTCTGTCGGCACTGAACACAGGTATCAAAGACTTTGTGTTGATCGGCAATCTGACGCTTTATCCAGAATGCAAAGAAGTGTACCCCATGCTCGAACGAATCTATGACGTACACTTCCACATTCCCAAGTACTCAGAATTCTGCACCGCTATCGGTGCTGCCTTGAGCTATAAGGGTTAAGACGGTTTGTGCTTATCGAATTTATGGAGGAAGTAGTTGAATGCTTCCAGTCCTGCCAATACCATCAGCGTACTGCCGATGGAAATAATATACATGCCTACTCCACAAGCCAAACCGATAGCTGCCGTTACCCAGACACCAGCTGCTGTGGTAAGTCCGCTGACGATATTCTCCGTTTTGCGGAAGATAATGGTACCAGCACCAATGAAACCGATACCGCTTACCACCTGAGCGGCAATACGCGATACATCCCAACGCTGCAAATCATGATACATGGCATCTCCGAAACCATAAGCCGACACGATCATAAACAAGGCGGAGCCCATAGCCACCAGAAAGTGGGTACGGAAACCGGCTTCCTTCGATCTGTATTCACGCTCCAAGCCAATCAGTCCACCCAACAGAGCTGCACAGAAAAGGCGCAATAAAAATTCAAGTTCCATAGTCATCATCGTAAAATTTATCGCAAAATTACAAATTATTCTTCAATCAAACAAGATATTCAAAAAAAAACCTTAACTTTGCCAACGATAAAGTAATTAAAGGCAAAGATATGTTTGGATTAGGAATGACCGAAATTCTCGTTATCGCCCTTATTGTCCTGTTGCTTTTTGGAGGGAAAAAGATTCCCGAACTGATGAAAGGACTGGGCAAGGGTGTGAAGAGTTTCAAGGACGGAATGAAAGAGGTGGACGACAAGGAAGTGAAAGAAGAGAAAAGTGAAGAGTGAAGAATTAAAAGCGCCAACAGCTGGCATCACCTTCTGGGACCATCTCGACGAACTGCGTTTCTCACTGTTTCGCATATTGGGGGCGATAGCTCTTTTCGGCATCATGGCATTCGTCTTGAAAGACGAGTTGTTTGCGGTGGTCTTGGCTCCCCGTTCGAGTGATTTCATCACCTACCAACTGCTGGGAGTCGGGGACTTCAGTATTCATTTGATGAACACGGGACTGACGGAACAGTTCATGATTCACATGCGGACGGCGATGTATGCCGGACTACTCGTTGCTTCACCTTATATACTATACGAGCTCTTTCGCTTTGTGTCACCTGGACTCTACGAGAACGAACGCCGCTATGCCGTGTGGATTGTGGGATCCGCCTATCTGATGTTCATTATCGGTACGCTGGTCAACTACTTCATCGTATTTCCCTTTACGGTCCGCTTTTTGGGCACGTATCAGGTATCGCCTGATGTGGCCAATATGCTGACGTTGCAGTCGTATGTCGATACACTGTTGGGCATGAGTCTGGTAATGGGACTGGTCTTTGAGTTGCCCGTAGTTTGTGCCCTGATGGGACGCATGGGGCTCATCAACGGACAACTGATGTCCACCTATCGGCGCCATGCTTTAGTAGCGATACTGATTGTGGCTGCCGTCATTACCCCAACCACCGATGCGTTTACACTCTTCGTAGTGGCTTTGCCCATCTATCTGCTCTATGAATTGAGCATCCTCATAGTAAAAAAGATAAACTAAACAAATATTATATATGTTGAGAAAAATCCGTATCGCACTGGCAACCGTGATGTTTATTGGCATTACCATGCTATTCCTTGACTTCACGGGGACCATGCATCATTATGTGGCATGGATGCCAAAATTACAGTTCTTAGAATCCGTACTTGCCCTCAACGTTGTAGTTATTCTGGCACTCATTGTACTGACCCTAATCTTTGGACGCATCTATTGCAGTATAATATGTCCGCTGGGTATCATGCAGGACATCTTCGGATGGTTAGGCAAGAAAGCAAAGAAGAACCGTTACACTTCCTCTAAGGAAATGAAATGGTTACGTTATCCGATAATGGGTATATTCATTATCGCCCTTGTTGCAGGCATTGGTACGCTCGTACATCTATTGGCACCCTACTCTGCCTTTGGACGCATCGCCACTAACCTGCTGCAACCCGTCTGGCTAGCAGGAAACAACGCACTTGCCTCCATCGCCGAGCATTACGACAGTTATGCGTTCTATCGAAGTGATATCTGGCTACGCTCCCTGCCCTCACTGACGATTGCCGTCATCACCCTCGTCGTACTTGCCGTCCTTGCCTGGCGCAATGGCCGTACCTATTGTAATACCATCTGCCCAGTAGGTACAGTATTGTCATTCTTCTCACGCTTCTCTTGGCTAAAGATTCTTTTCGATACAGAAAAATGCCGCAACTGCTCGCTATGCACCAAGAACTGCAAAGCTGCATGTATCGATTTCAAGAACCATGAGGTTGACTATAGCCGTTGTGTGGTTTGTGGCGACTGCATAGAAAGTTGCAAGTTCGGAGCGTTGGAATACGGTCGGAGTATTCAGAAGACTCAGAATAATCAGAATTCACCTATTGATCCCAGCAAGCGCAGTTTCCTGCTGACATCAGCCATCATGGCTACAGCAGCCATGGCTCAAGAAGCCAAGACAACGGATGGCGGACTCGCAGAGATCGAAGACAAGGTCGCCCCAGAGCGCCAGACACCACTGACACCTCCGGGATCCCTCTCCGCCAAGAACATGGCACAGCACTGTACAGGCTGTCAACTCTGTATATCAGAATGTCCGAATGAGGTACTACGTCCCAGCAGTGACTGGCTCCACCTGATGCAACCTACCATGTCCTATGAGCGAGGTTACTGCCGCCCAGAATGCACCCGATGCTCAGAGGTATGTCCTGCAGGAGCTATCAAACCCATACACCATGAAGACAAGTCTGCTATCCAAATCGGTCATGCCGTATGGATAAAGAAAAACTGTATTCCACTGACCGACGGCGTGTCGTGTGGCAATTGTGCCCGCCACTGTCCTGTGGGAGCCATTGAGATGGTGCCCTCCGACCCTGACGACGAGGAGTCACTGAAGATTCCCGTTGTCAACGAAGCCCGTTGTATTGGTTGTGGCGCGTGTGAGAATCTGTGTCCTGCACGCCCATTCTCAGCTATTTATGTAGAAGGACACGAAGTGCATAAGGAGGTTTAATATGACAAAGAAAGATATATCACGACGCTCATTCCTCAAGCTATTGGGAGGAGGCGCATTGGCTACTGCCGCTGTTATGACAGGCTGTAAGTCGAAGAAAGATATCAAGGCCGTTCAGGAGTATGCCAAACAGGTGGAACCGCCTGTAGGCAAGATGACCTATCGTATCAATCCGAACACCAAGGACAAGGTGTCGCTGCTGGGCTATGGTATGATGCGACTGCCATCAAAGACAGAGAATGAAGATGATTACGATCAGGAGATGATCAACCGTCAGGTGGATTATGCCATCGAGCATGGCGTCAACTATTTTGACACGTCGCCTGTCTATTGCCAAGGCAAATCGGAAGCCTGCACAGGTATCGCACTCAGTCGCCATAAGCGCAGTGAGTATTTCGTGGCTACCAAGCTGTCGAATTTCAACCCTGCCGCACAGACGCGTGAAGGCAGCATCGCCATGTATCGCCAATCGATGAAAGACCTGCGGGTGGATTATATCGACTACTACCTGCTGCACGCAATCGGTGGCGGTGGTATGGAGAATCTGCATCAGCGCTATCTCGACAACGGTATGCTCGACTTCCTGGTAGAGGAACGCAAGGCCGGTCGTATCCGTAACCTCGGTTTCTCGTATCACGGCGATATTGCCGTGTTCGACTATCTGCTCTCACAACATGACAAATACAAATGGGACTTCGTGCAGATTGAACTAAACTATCTGGACTGGGAATATGCCAATGAGATCAACGACAGCAATACCGATGCCAGCTATCTGTATGCCGAACTGGAGAAACGAGGCATCCCTGCCGTCATCATGGAACCGCTGTTAGGTAGCAGACTGGCTAACCTGCCCCAATATCTTTCCACGGAGCTGAAGCGGCACGACCCAGAGCGCAGCATTGCTTCCTGGGCTTTCCGCTATGCAGGAACCCCCAAGGGAGTGCTCACCGTGCTGAGCGGGATGACCTACATGGAACATCTGAAGGATAATCTGCTCTCCTATTGTCCGCTGAAGCCACTAACCCCCGTACAGATGGAATATCTGCAAAAGGATATTGCCAAACAGATTGTAGGACTGTCCAACATTCCCTGCAACGACTGTAAGTATTGTATGCCCTGTCCTTATGGTATTGACATCCCAGCTATCTTCGTACATTATAATAAATGTAAGAACGAGGGCACCCTACCACGCGACAAAGGCGACAAAGAATATCGTGAGATGCGCCGCAACTACCTGATTGGGCTCGACCGTGCCGTACCCAAGTTACGTCAGGCCGACCACTGCATCGGTTGTGGACAATGCGAGCCCCACTGTCCGCAGAACATTCGCATTCCTCGCGAATTGCAGAGAATCAGTGATTTCGTGGAAGCGCTGAAACAAGACAAGCTGGAGCGTCCGAAAGACGCATAAGCATAAAGTTTCACCCTAATAGCCTCCCACAAAGGGAGGTTTTTTATTAATTTGGCAAAAAAGTGTCAGTGTATTATATTATTTTTATTACTTTTGCATGACAAAAATAGATAATGGCATGAAACGTTTTTCTTTCATCATCACTGCATTATTCATTTTCACCATGTCAATGGCTAACAACATTGACGTCATTTACGAAGGAGCCAAAAACATCAGCGACTGGGAGACGTTGGAGATTTCCAGCATCAAATTCCACAATTTGAAAGTGGGCGACACCATCTATGTCTATACCAGTAAAGTAGATTCCACATCTTTAGGCGCATTTCAGGATCATGAATGGAAAACCATTCCCGGAGTGATTAACGGACAACCTATCACTGGCGATTATGAATTTGTGGTCAGGGATGAAAATGCGCTAAACGAACTCAAACAATTCGGTTTGAAGATTAGAGGCTACCACTATATTATTAATAAGGTGGTTATCAAACATCAAGATCAAATTATCAAGACCATCCTTATTATCTCCTCCAGTATCATTTTCCTGCTGATACTGATTACCATCGGAATACTGGCCTACAAGAACAAGCAACTACGCAAAGTCAACCTACAGCTTTACGCTCGCAATATGGACGTATTAGCTGCCGTTGATGAAGAAAAACGACTAAAAGCCCGTTATGAAGGTGAAATAGCTGCCTTCAAGGAAATGATACAAAATGGTGTCAGTGGGAGCCCTGTAAGACAGAAATACCAGAATAGCACTTTAGCCGACGACGATAAATTTCTATTACAGGACCGCATCATGAAGCTGTTTGAAGGCACAGACGAGATATTTGCAGAAGACTTTAACATGAACAAGTTGGCTACGCTTGTGAATTCCAACTATAAGAACGTATCGCAGGTCATCAACGAACAGATGGGCAAGAACTTCAATGCCTTGCTGAATGAGTATCGCATTCAAGAGGCCTGCCGACGTTTCAACGACATAGCCAATTATGGTAACTATACGATAGAGGCTATCGGTAATAGTGTTGGCTATAATTCCCGTTCGACCTTTATCACACAGTTCAAGTCGATTACAGGACTTACACCTTCCGAGTTCCAAAAGATGGCTAAAGAGATCCGATAACAGCCAACTTTTGTGTAGAATCATAATTCCGAACATGCAGAATTATAATTCACTACATCTATTGAACATTCTCTGAATGCTCAATAGATAATTATATTTATCTTTGCAGATGTTATGAACAAGCCTAAAACAACATCCAGCGAAGAGACAATGAAGATGGTTACTGACTTTATCCATCGGCATTACGACGAAGAGTTGCGTCTATCAACCCTTTCAGCCTTGGTGAACATGGCACCTACCACCTTATGCCGCTTCTTTAAGCGTCAAACTGGCATCCATTTACTCGATTATATCACCAATGTCCGCTTGGATGCCGTAAAACAAAAACTCCTCAACACGGACATGATGGTCAGTGACATCAGTTTCCTATGTGGTTTCAACACCCTGTCTAATTTCAACCGGCTTTTCAGGAGGCGGTTTGGATGCAACCCCACAGAATACAGAAAAAACTACAAACAATAAAACATTATTAATATTATGAACAGATTACTACTATTTGCTATGCTGGCATCACTTTTCAGCTGTTCCAAGGCAGAATCTTCTGAAGCAGGTATCTCGAATCAAGAGAACGTTACCTATCAGTTGGTGAATCAGAATGCCACACCAGAGACTAAAAAACTCTTTAACTTACTTTCGGAGCTTTACGGCAAGCGTATCATTTCCGGTGTTGTTGCCAACATCGACTGGAACTACCGCGATGCCGAGAATGTTTACAAATGGACGGGGCAGTGGCCTGCCATTAATGTGTTTGACTTCATGAACATCCATGCCTCCAAGGACGTGAATCCCAAGGGTTGGCTCGACTACTCAGACGACACCTGCGTGCGTGAATGGCACGAGGCAGGAGGTGTAGTAGGCTGCATGTGGCACTGGCAAGTGCTCTGCAACGATGGTGTCAACCTCACCTGTTCGCCTGGTACAAAGCCTGGTGAGACCAGTTTCGACCCCTCGAAAGTCTATGAGGACGGTACCAACGAAAACAAGGTGGCTATCCGGCAGATGGATCAGGTATGCGGTTATCTGAAGAAGATGCAGCAACAGGGCATCCCTGTCATCTGGCGTCCGTTCCACGAGGCAGCAGGCAACTCCACCGAGTTTGAGGGTGGTGCCGCCTGGTTCTGGTGGGGAGCCAAGGGTCCTGAGGTGTATAAGAAACTATGGCGTTATATGTACGACTACTTCGTCAACAAACAGGGACTCAACAACCTCATCTGGGTGTGGAACTCGCAGATGGGCGACGGCGACTGGTATCCTGGCGACGATGTAGTTGATATTGTGGGACGCGACAACTATTCTGCCCTGCAATATCCGCTGATGAAGGAATTCAAGCAACTCGCCAAAGACTATCCCAATAAGATGATTACCCTTGCTGAGTGTGGCAACGGTGATGAAGTCCACATGTCGCTGCTTTCCAAGATATGGGCGCAAGGCTCACGATGGAGCTGGTTCATGACCTGGTATGATTCCGACTATAACTCTGGCAAAAGCGAAGAGCATAAATTTGCTGACGAGGCATGGTGGAAGGATGCTTTCGCCCAGCCTTATGTGGTAACCCGTGAACAAATCAAAGAAATGCTGAAATGATGAAGATTCGTACCTTATATATTATTACGCTATTGACAGGATGGATTTTCTCAGCAACTGTGACAGCTGCTGAGAAAACCATCTTGATTGGTCCGAAAACCATCGGTGCTGGGTGGAAAGACAATATCGTCATCGAGTCCAAGCAATTCCAGCAAGCTGGAGTCGGCGACATCATGACGGTCTATACGGCAGAAGCCAAGCGTACGGCTCAGATTGCTTTCCAAGACCCTAAGGACTGGCAGGCTGTAGCCCCTGAGTATGGTGCTATGTCGGTGCAGGGTCCTGTCAGAATGACGCTGACAGCCGATATCCTTGCCAAGATACAGGAACGTGGACTCATCTTAGGTGGCCACGACTACAAGATTATGCAGGTAACGCTGATTCCCGCCTCAGAGATGACGGAGACCATAGTCTATAAAGGTCCGTCGATGACGCTGAAAGACGACTGGAGCACTTCGGTGCCTATCTCCAAGAAAGTGTTCAAGAACGTGAAGGTAGGCGACGGCATCCGTTTCCATGTGAGCAAGGTAAAACCCGGTGCAGCTCTGAAACTGATGGACATGACCTGGAACGTGATGGACCCCTCAGTTGACGGGTGTCAGATAGGCGAGAACGGCTATACCTATTATATTAATGAGCAGTCGCAGCTCATCAAATTGCAACTGGCTGGTCCCGACGGAATTTCTATGCGAGTAGGCGGCAAGAGCTTCAAGTTCGAGAAAATCAGTATCGTGAGTTGTACGGCTCAGCCCGACGAGGACTACTCAACGGCACAGCGTGCCCCCAAAGAATATAAGTTGCAACCGGGCGAGTTGTTCCATGGCGAGAAGACCTTCCCCAACGACTGGAGCGGCAATCTGCGCCTGACTGCCGAACCTTTTCAAGAGTGTACGGAAAACGATGTGCTGATAGTCAGCTATCAGCTGTTGCCCGGACTGAAGGAAGCCCACGTTGACCCCAAGATGTCGTTTCGCGAGAACAAAGGCAGTTGGCGTGACCTGTCGGGATCGAAAGAACCCGTCTGGATGGACCTCAACGGCACAGATGTCGTGTTGACTTTCGACGAGAACAGTCTCGATAAACTGAAGACATCAGGCCTCGTGGTGACTGGATTAGGATTTATCCTCACGAAAATAGAACTGGTCAGTGCACAATAATAACAAACTATTAACTCAATACAATTCTATGCGAAAAAAGATAATCGGATGTTTGTTGCTTCTATTGACTATCAGTATAGGCATACAGGCACAAACACAAATCAAAGGACGCGTCATGGACGGAGCTATGCCTGGTGAGCCTCTTATCGGTGCGAGCGTTCAGATTCCTGGTACGTCCATCGGAACTGTGACAGATTTGGACGGTCATTTTTCCTTCACCTTGCCAGAAGGGAAAATCATCATCCAGATATCGATGATTGGTTACAAGACACAAGTTGTCAATGTAAAAGGAAAAACCGACATTGAAGTCACCCTTCAGGAAGATGCCAAACTCATGGAGGAAGTGGTGGTGGTTGGTTATGGAACGATGAAGAAGCGTGATTTAAGCGGTTCTGTATCACAAATCAAAAGCGACGAACTGATGAAAGGCGGTGCCGTTGATGTAGCCCACGGAATGCAAGGAAAAATCGCAGGTGTACAGGTACAACAAAATGACGGTTCGCCTGGTGCCGGTGTCAGTATCACAGTACGTGGTGCCAATTCGTTTACCACCAGTTCTCAGCCATTATACATTGTTGATGGCATTCCATTCGGTACTGATCCCAACGGTACCCCAAGTAGTGATGCCAATGGAGGTAATAATCAGCAAACCAGTCCACTTTCTATGCTTAATCCCAACGAGATAGAAAAGATTGAAGTGTTGAAAGATGCCTCAGCAACAGCTATTTACGGCTCACGTGGTGCCAATGGTGTGGTCATCATTACCACGAAAAAGGGACACACCGGTAAGCCCAAAGTGGAATTCAGTGCTACGTGGACGCTCCAACATATAGGAAAGCGTGTAAAAATGTTGAGTCCTTATACCTATGCACGTTATCAGAACGAGGCAGCTGGCAATAGTCGTAATTACGAACAAGGAACCCAGCGTAATCCATACCGCGGCGAATGGGAATACCCCTATACTGGTGGAGCTTTTGTCTATTCACAAGGAAAGTACAACCCTTCACCCGAAGATTTCCTGCAACCAGGGTTGCGAGAAGACGAATACGGCAACATAGATGAAGTGGTGGGTGCCGACTGGCAGGATGAAATCTATCAGACCGGTTGGCAACAGGAATACAGTGCCAGTGTCAGTGGTGGTAGCGAACAAGGATGGTTTGCTTTTTCAGGTAGTTACACCGACCAGAAGGGTATTATCAAGAACACAGGTTATAAGCGATATGGACTCAGTATGAACATCAGTCGCCATATCACGAATTGGCTGGAGATAGGTACCAGTCAACATTTCACACATGCTACTACCGACTTCCAGCGAACTAATTCCGAGAACACGGGTATTATCCGCTCTGCACTGATTTTCCCACCTACCTATGGACCTCATTCTGAGACGGAACAACTGGACGACCTGAACTGGTTGGCAGCCAATCCCACCAATTATGTAAACGGAGCCAAAGATCAGCTGAAACAAATCAGTTGGTTCAGCAGTTCCTATGTGGAAGCCAAAATCACTCCTTGGTTGAAATTCCGCCAGAACTTAGGTCTTGGCTACAATGACGGACATCGTGGTACCTATTACGACCGTCACACACAGGAAGGTAAATCGCCCAATAACGGAAAAGCCGGTAAAGCCAGCAATATCTGGAAGAGCTTTACTTCTGAGTCTTTGTTGACCCTTGACAAGACGTATGGTATCCATAAGTTCAATGCCGTTGCAGGTATTACTTTTGAAAGCGGTTCGGGTGAGAGTGAATCAGTGACAGCCACTAATTTCCCCAACGACACGATGAAGGACGGTGACATCAGTCTGGCACTTGACCGTCCGACCATCAACAGCAGTACCACCAAGACTTCGTTGGAATCATTCCTGGCCCGTTTGAATTACACCTTATTAGATAAATACCTCTTTACATTCAGCATCCGTACCGATGGTAGTTCGGCTTTTGCCGAGAACAACAAATGGGCAACCTTCCTTTCAGGAGCTATTGCCTGGCGTGCTATTGACGAAGAGTTTATCAAGAAACTGAATATATTCTCCAATCTGAAATTCAGGATGAGTTATGGCGAGACTGGTAACCAAGGTATCGGTGCCTATCGCACCCGGACCATTCTTCAGGCCGCCAACTATCCCTATAACGGAACGCTTTCAAATGGTAGCGCGATGATTGATTGGCGTGGTCCTACAAATCCGGATTTGAAGTGGGAGACCACCGGACAGTTTGATGCAGGTATTGACATGGGATTCATGGACAACCGCTTGCAGCTGACCATCGATTATTACTACAAGAAAACCCGCAATCTGTTGCAGAACGTGACCATCCCCAGCTCTTCCGGTTTCAGTCAGCAGTTGGTCAACCGCGGCAATGTGGTGAACGAAGGTCTGGAAATCTCACTCAACTACGACATTTTGCGCAATACAGCCTTGAAGTGGAGCCTGTCAGCCAACTTCGCCCTGAACCGCAACCGTATTGGCGGACTCGATGGCGACCAGTATGCCACGTCGCTGTGGTCAAAAGCCGACCAAGTGTTCCTGCAACGCAACGGCTACCCCATTGGTACGCTCTATGGCTATGTAGAGGATGGTTTCTACAATAACATATCGGAGGTTCGCTCCAATAAGGCTTATGCATCCCTCTCGGATATGGAAGCACTGCGCTATGTGGGTGAAATCAAATATCGCGACATCAACGGTGACGGTCAGATAACGGAAGACGACCGTACCATCATCGGTGACACAAACCCTGATTTCACCTATGGTATCACCAACAACCTCTCTTGGAAAAACTTCTCCATGAGTTTTATGCTTCAAGGCAGTCAAGGCAATGACATCTTCAATTACAACCTCACAGATATTACCATGAGCAATATTGGTAATGTGACCGTTGATGCCTACAACGGACGCTGGACGGAAGCTACGGCAAAAACGGCCAGTTGGCCCAAAGCTACGTCAGGCTATACTCGCTCATGGCTTATCAGTAACCGATATGTGGAAAACGGCAGTTATCTGAAGATGAAGTATCTGACCATCGGCTATGATTGGAAGAGACCGCTTCGCTGGATAGAAAGTATGCGCATCACTTTGACAGCGAATAATCTGTTTACTATCACCAAGTACAGCTGGTTTGACCCCGATGTCAATGCAGGTGGCGCCAATGCCGCTTGTCCTGGTGTTGACAGCTACTCATATCCATCTGCCCGTTCGTATGCGTTGGGAGTGAAGTTTGAGTTTTAATCACAAAATACGGATCAATTATGAGAATAAAGAATATCATATATGTCTTCTGCCTCGCATGCAGTCTGACTGCTTGCAACAGTTGGATAAAAGAAGATGTGGAGGGGCAGTTCACCGACGATAAAGTGGGTGACAACTCGGAAGCCGTGGCTTCATGGGTGACAGGAACCTATAGCAAATGGATTTACGATATCTTCTGCTGGGGCTATTTCCCCAAAGTATTAGAGTTTGATGCCGACTATATTTCGGGACCCGACTGGTTATTCGGTACCTTTGGTGCTGGTAATTTCCAGGGCGAAAGCGACGTAACTGATGCCCTATGGAAAGGATGCTATGGTTTAATAGCCCGTGCTAACAAGGCTGAACGCCAAATTCGGGCCATGCAGAATGTCAGCGACGACGTGCGCAACAATGCCATAGGCGAACTGAAATTCCAGAAAGCCTTTGCCTATTTCCTGATGGTGCGAGCTTATGGTGAACTGCCCATACAACCTGAGGAGGAAGGTGCCGACCAAAGTCAGCCCCGACAGCCGGTTCAGGCGGTTTACGATTACATCATCAAGAATCTGGAAGAGGCCGCCGACCTGATGTATCTCAATACCGATGCCAACTGGCAGGAAGGTCACGTCAGTGCAGGCAGTGCTGCAGGTTTATTGGCAAAAGTTTATGCAACCATGGCAGCAGCCGCCTTACCTGAAGGCACGGAGATTATCGTACGCTCTGGTGCACCTTATAGTGGTACGGGAAGCAGTCGTGTCTATGCGCCTTTGCAGACTTTCACTTTCAAGAAGCAGGCAATAGCCGGCTACGAGGCAATGGATGCTAAAACGCTATACACCAAAGCTGCAGAGTGGGCAGAGAAGGTAATTAAAGGCGAGTATGGCAGCTATGAACTGCTACCCTACTCTGCTCTTTGGAAAAAAGCCAATGCCACAGCATCTGAGTTTATGTTCTCCATCGGCAGTGTTAGTGGAGATGCTACTTACAAGACAGCCATCCATACACAATACGAAGGATACTATACAGCCCCAGGCTCCGGTTTCTTACAGAGTGGAGGCTGGGTAGGATGCAATCGTCACTGGTATGACCTCTTCGAGCATGATGATCTTCGCATTGTAGAGGGTGTAAAACACCGTTGGCGCAGCTATACGCAGAAAGAGAGCAATACGGGATTCTTCTATCCGCTCACCGACGAATATTCAATCATGGCGACTGGCCGCAATCTGGCTGGCGAATGGGTGGCAGACCCCTCAGGCATCTATGCCGATGGTGTGAGCTACTACTATTCGCAGGATGCCCAATGCTTAGCCTTCACCACCAAGTATATGGATGTCACCAACGATGCCATCGAGAATGCCGACAGCAACTGGCCTTTCTTGCGCTATGCCGACGTGCTGCTCATCTATGCCGAGGCGCTCAACGAATTGGGCAAGGGCGACGATGCCATCAGTTATCTGAACATGGTACGCCAGCGTTCCAATGCAACGGAGGGTACAGCCACCGAACTCAGCAGCCAGACGTTGCGTCGCAGTGCCATCATCGAGGAACGAGCCAAAGAGTTTGCCTGTGAGGCAGACCGCCGTTGGGACCTCCTGCGTTTCGGTATCTATCTGGATGCGATGAATGCCATTGGCGGAACCGATGATTCCGGTGTACTGAAGAACCGACAGATGCGCAATTTGCTCTTCCCGCTTCCTGCGCAGGAACTGAATACCAACAAGACCATTACGAGCAATAATCCCGGATGGAACTAATAACCTATAAAACGATAGAAGATGAAAACAAAACACATAATCATATATGTATGGGCCATGCTGATAGCAGGTTGTAGCAATAACGTCAACTACGGCGATGACTACACTCCGAAAGAAGCCATTGCCAATGCAGGGCAACCCACTATCACTGCTATCTATGACGTGGCTGATACGGAACTGACGACTCCTCTCACTTCTGGTTACCCCGGACAGAACATCTGTATCGTAGGCGAAAACCTCAATTTCCTGAAGAGTCTGAAGTTCAACACCGTTGAGGCTGATGTATCAATCACCTATACCATGTCAACAAAGGCGTATGTGCAGATACCTACAGAGTTTTCACATGAAACGGTAAATACCATCGAGTACACCACCGATATGGGAACTGTCACCTATGCTTTCCCCATCCTGTTGCCTGCACTGGGAGTCTATTCTCTCAGCAACGATTTTCAGGCAGCTGGTCAGGAGGTAACCATCTATGGTGCCAACTTCGACTATTACGGCTTTGGTGAGAAGGATACGCAGGCTGCCGTCCTCGTCAATGGTAAGCAAGTGTCGCTCCGTTTCGTTTCAGCCGATGCCCTACGGGTAGTCATTCCCGACGGAACCCCCGATAACAGCACCATCAGTGTGCGTTGGCAAGATGGCGATGGCGAGACGAAGACCAAAACGCTGCCATTCCGTCCCACTACTACGATGCTTATTCAGGACATCACTCAGGTCAAGCCTGATAAGTATGTCACCCTGGAGACCGATGCCGATGTCACCAGTACCAAGAGCAATCTGGGTCGTCCCCACCTGCATTTCTCTGGCAACATCATGGCGTGGTCATGGATAGAACTTAATTTCTCTCAGACCGTTCCCGATATCTACGATCTGTCAGCCGTCAGCGACTACGAATTCGTGTTCGAGGTACTAACTGCCAACGAATGTCCTTTGGCATCCGAAGGCTATGAGTTTGCATGGAACAACGACTGGAACAACAGTTACAAGTGGAGTCCAAGCAAATTGGACACCAAAGGCGAGTGGACTACTGTCCGTCTGCCATTGTCAGCTGTTGCTCCCAAGGGCTTTGGCGAGGCAGGTGCAGCCATGACTTTCAGCATTGGCTTCCAGCCTACCCGCGACTATTCAGCCGACTTCCGTCTTGGTAATTTCCGAATTCAAAAACGGATAGGAGAAATGTAAAGGAATACGAGCCGTAATCTCGTTGGCAGTGAGCCGTAATCTCGTCGGCAGTGAGCCGTAATCTCACGCCCCCCGATCGGCAACCTCTCTTCAACAGAACGGTGATATATGAAATGAAGAATAACTAAATATTAGACGATATGAAAAAGTTATTAACGATACTGATATTACTGCTGGCAGTAGCCTCCCAAAGCTGGGCTACTACGAAAGTTGAAACTATCATATGGGAGTCAACCTATGATGGTGGAATTACGTTGGGGCATGACGTTGTTTCGACCTTAAGTGAAGGTGATATCCTTAATGTTTATATGACTCATACTGAAGCTGCCAGTTTAGGCTTTATGCATAAATACAAAGAAACAGAAAATTCATGGCCTGAATCTTCTTTTTCAAATAATGAGAATAATAAATGGCCTTGGCAGGAAGCTTCAACTGTAGTATACTCATATACACTAACATCTGATGATATTACTGCATTGAATGAGCATGACACCAGCATTATATGTATTTATCAAGATGGAAATAATAAAATATCTATTTCGAAGGTAACAGTTACAAAGGAAAAGTCAATTGACTTTAGTAATCTTGTAGCTGGAGATATTATTAGGATTATCCATAGTGCAGGTGATGGTAGTAAAACCTTGTCTGTTAAGACCGGTGAAACATCTCTCTATAATGCTGCACCAGCGGCAGATGCTACAACAACAGAATTTGAAGTAGAAGCAGGAAGCGTTGATGCCATTAAAACAAATGGTATTCAAGTTGAATCTGCGCTAACAGTTAGTGAAATTCAGTCTGAAAGTCCTGCAAACAGTACTATTTGGCGATATTCCTCTTCTTCTTTTAACACAAAGACTGTTACTACTACTAATTTTGCCAATCTCAACAATATCGCTATTGGTAACAGAATAAAAATATCCACAAACAAAGGTAATGATGTTTCTTTGACTGCGACTTTTAATAATGGTTCAGACATAAATGTTTGTGAAATAAATGATTGGGATGGTAGTAAGGAGATTGAAGTATCATCTGCAAATATCGAACATATTAAGTCAAATGGTCTATCTCTCACAGGTGCTAATATTGATTATACAACTATTGAATTAGTGACATGGGAAAATTCAGGAACAATTAGTGCAAACAACTTCACTAGATTATGGAGTTCAACAGCAAATAGTGGCAATCCTAAACAAGTAACATTTAGTGAAACTTATGGAGTTGCTGGATGGGAGATTGGAGATACAAAATATAATGATGCAACAAGCATTACTGTGAATTTGGCAGAAACTCCTTCACAAACTATTAAAATGGTATTGGAGTATGCAAACCTAAATGGTAAGGTATTGGAGAGTGAAACTACATTTAGTGGCACTTCTGCAAGTATTAATGTGCCTCAGTCTGATCTTCTGAAGCTAAGATGTCTTTATCTTAAAAGTCCAGATGCAACAACAACTATAACATTAGGTTCTGTTAGAATCCTAACACCTGCGTTAATAGATGCGAGCACATGTGTCTATGAGGTTGCAAATACTGTTGTTAGTTCTGCTGTAGCAGGAAACAAGATAAGAATTACTTATGAAAACATCTCTGAAGGAGATATGACCCTCCAGGTAGGAACTACTGATGGAGGAACAGATATCCTTGCCTCGACAACAGTTACAGGAACAACTCAGGATATAGAAGTAACAGCTGACAATCTTAGCAATATTACAACTAATGGCCTATATTTGCGTGGTAGTAATATTAAAATTACTAATGTTGTGGTAAGTGAAACATCCCCTACACCAACAGGATTAACAGTGGTCAATAGTGATAACTCTACATCACTGCCATTTGCATTAGGTTCAACAACAGGTAGTGATACAGATTGGAGCAAATATGTGACAGTTACAGCTGCTCAGTTCGCTGAGGCAAAGTCTGGTGATGTTATTACTGTAGGAGTCTCAGGTGTTGTCAGTGGTGCCCAGATTTCTTTGAAAGATATGAGTAATGGTTGGCCTGCACTTGAAGAGAGTACACAATATCCAAGTGTAGGGACTACGGCTACATCCTATACCTATACTTTGACTGCTACATCGGCAGCAAAGTTGAAAGCCACAGGTCTTGTGGTCAGTGGTCACGACCTGACTATCAGTAGCCTGATTTTAACCCCGTCCGAAACAGATGTAACTCAGTATTCGCTGACCATCAATAGTGCAGAGAATGGCAATATCACTGCCTATCCCGCAAGTTCTGATGGAAAATATGATTCAGGAGCCCAAGTTACGTTGACGGCTACACCTGCAAGTGGTTATGAGTTCTCAAAATGGAGTGATGGAACAAATGAATTAGAGGCAGAGACTGATGGTTCTTTGAAGGTAACGATGAATGAGAACAAGTCTGTAACTGCAATATTTGTAGAAGCTGCTCCTATTACAAAGTATGCTGTTACCATAGACGAAGTAATTGGTGGTACAATATCTGTTAAGAATGGTGAAACACCAGTTAACTCTGGAGATGAGGTAGATGCAAATACCGAACTAACTTTGACGGCTGAGCCTGATGGTACCCATAATTTTAGTAATTGGGTAATAACGACAGGAGAATCTACTGATGAGACAAAGACCAGTACTTCTGCTACATATACGGTAAATAGTAATGTAACTATTGGCGCAACTTTCATCTCTGCTTCACTGCCTGTGATTAACAGTGATGAGACTACAACCCTGCCTTTCGCTCTGGCTTCAAATTGGAGTTCTACTATCAAGGTTGAAAAGAGCAATTTCACAGATGCAAAGGCTGGCGACGTGATAACGATATCAGTAAGCAATGTAGGTAATGGTGCACAGATATCCCTAAAGGACAACAGCACGGGCTGGCCTGCTCTGGAGGAAAATACTCAGTATCCTTCTGTTGCTACTACAGATACAGAATACTCTTACACGTTGACAGCCACAACAGCAGCTAAACTGAGAGCCAATGACTTCATTATCGGAGGTCACGACTTAACAGTTACAGCAGTTATCTACACTCCTGCTGAGGGAAGTGCTACTCGTGTAGCCTTGACTGTAACTCCGCCTGAAACTTCTGTCGGATCAATTACAGTTTATCCAGCCACTTCAGACAATGAATATGAGGCAGGTGCACAGGTGGTGCTGACAGCTAATCCTACTGATGGTTATCACTTCGTTAAGTGGAGCAATGATGAGACTGACAACCCCTATACCTATACAGTATCCGAGGCTGCTACTATCAGTGCTGTCCTTCAAGCTGATGCCATATTCGACGAGGAAGGTAAGGCAGACCTTTCCAAGTTTGTGGCAGGAGATGAAGCAACCTACAGTTATGCAGAGAATAAGGGAACTATAACGACCACAGGAGAATATAAGGGAATCTATGTTAACTTGTCGGAAAACCAATACGTACAGGGTACAAAGGTGAAGGTGAAGTTTGAGGAATCGACTACCGCACAGGTTCATATCACCTACTCTGATGGAGTATGGGATAATGGTACCCAACAGGGTGGAACTGGAACTGAGATCATTGTTCCTGTAGACAACAGCAAGCAGATCAGTCAGATATACGTGCAGCTTGCAGAGGCTAATGCTACAGCAAACGTGACGGAGGTATCTATCAGCAGCACTTATACGCTAACCACTTCGGCTACGAATGGTTCTATTACTGTTAAGCAAGGAGACAACGAAACTACTGAAACTGAGTTTGCTCCCAACACAATACTGACACTCACCGCCTCAGCTGACGAAGGTTACACCTTCTCGAAATGGACAGATGGAGAGAACGAATTGGAGGCTGAGACAGATGGATCTCTTAAAGTTACAATAAATAACGATGTAACTGTTACAGCGGTCTTTGATGCCACTCCTGTCTTCGACGAGAACGGCAAGATGGATTTGTCGAAGTTCGTTTCTGATGGCATAGCAGGCTATAGCTATGCCGATGGTAAGGGTACGATAACGACGGGCGAGGACCAGACCTATAAGGGCGTGGTTGTGAATCTGTCTGAAAGTGACTACGTCAAGGGAACAAAGATGATATTCAAGTTCCAAGATGAGACCAATGCTCAGATTCACGTCAACTATGCAGGTGAAGAGTGGGCTGACGGTGCTCAGGTTGCTACTACTGGAACGGAGATTGTCGTACCACTCGATGCTACAAAGGACGTTAATCGCATTGACATCCAGATTGTGACAGCCAACACCACTGCCGTATTGACTGAGGTGTCCATCAGCAGCACTTATACGCTAACAACCTCGGCTACAAATGGTTCTATTACTGTTAAGCAAGGAGACAACGAAACTACTGAAACAGAGTTTGCTCCTAATACAGAACTGACACTCACCGCCGCAGCTGACGAAGGTTACACCTTCTCG
>DEKX01000020.1 GCA_002354095.1 Prevotella sp. UBA2711
CTGAAAAGATGGAGTTGCGCAGTGTCATAGCTGAGCACTTACTCAGTCAGGCCCGCGCCTGTTACATCGACCTCCACCGCGCCACAGCCCGCGAACGCTACGAGCGGCTGCTGCAGCGTTGTCCCGGCATTGTTGAACATCTTGACTTACAAGACATCGCCTCGTTCCTCTGCATCACCCCGCAGATGCTCTCCAAAATTCGCAAAAACATCTCTTTCGGAGCACAAAAATAACATTTTTACAAAAATTCTCTGAAACTAGTTTCAGAGTTTCACCCTCGGCATCCGATTTTCGGTTTTGTCGGGGGCTATTTCGTGGGACTTTTAGTAACTTTGCGGCTAAACCGTTAAGTATTCAAATTGATTGGCAAAATGAAATTAGTGTTTACAATTAAAAAGTATCGTACATCTATCATATTGTTCTTGGTATTCGAAACTATTGCTGTCTGGCTGTGGCAGACTACGGGCAAACTGTTCTTTCTGCTTAACTTCTCCTATATTGGCATTTGGGTCGCATTGGGACTTCTTTTTTTCACAGAAGGCTGGAAGTATGCCAGAGAATTTACTCAGTTTGGTGTCGGCTCTTATATGCTCGTGTTTCTCGGTCTGATATGCCGTGAGAATTTGCAGATTGAAGGCCTTTGGTACTATCTGCTATGTGGTGTCGTGGGGGCTGGTACGCTCCATTATGCTATTGCTAAGATTCTCGGCCCGTTACTATTCGGGAGAGGATGGTGTGGATTTGCCTGTTGGACAACTATGATTCTCGATCTATTGCCTTACAAACAGAACAAAGTACCAAGAAAGAAGTGGGGCTTCATCCGATACATCATGTTCGCCTTGTCGTTGGCTATCGTCCTTCTCCTATTTTGGTTTGATATGGCTGATGCCTATACGATGTTTATACTCTTTGTAGTAGGAAACTTGTTTTATTATGTTGTTGGAATTGCCCTTGCCATCTTGCTCAAAGACAATAGAGCCTTCTGTAAATACATTTGCCCAATAACGGTATTCTTGAAACCTATGAGCTATTATTCTCTACTTCGTATCAAGTGCGACGAAGACAAATGCATCCGTTGCAGAAAATGTCTGAGAACATGTCCGATGGATGTTGAAGTAAACAACAATTCGCGCAGTCGTAAGAATGCCACCGAATGTATCCTTTGTCAGCAATGTACGAAGGTCTGTCCTACAATGGCACTGAAATGTTGAATCAGTTTAAGTTATAACAATAACACAAAATGAATATGAACAAGAAAACAATTATCACCGCACTGCTCGCTCTTGTCGCAATGACGGGATGGGCGCAGGTTCCACTTGAAAGCGTGAAGGAACTCACGATGAAGTCGGAGTATTTCAACCATGAGCGGCAGTTGCTCATCTACACGCCCGACAACTACCCGAACTTTGACCAGACCTACTACGATGTCATCTATGTGTTCGACGCACAAGACCGCACAATGTTCGACCTCGTTCATTGTCTGCTTAACATCGCATGCAAGCCCGACCCCGACGGCGGCAGGAGCACGAATTTCATCATCGTGGGCATCTGCTCACCAACCCTTTGGGACATCAACTATTTTCGCAACCACGACTACCTGCCCATGCCCCTGCATGGCAACACTGGGCTGTTCAAGGAGGGCTACTACTACGGCAGATCGCCCGACCTGAAGAAATTCGTCAAGAATGAGTTGATGCCATACGTAAAAACCCACTATCGCACGTCGGGACGATCCCTCGGCATCGGCCATTCACTGAGCGCATCGTTCGTGCTCGACGCGATGATTACCGACGACCTTTTCGACGACTACATCGCCATATCGCCCAACTGCTGCTACGACGAGTACCGTCTGGCCACAGACATCGAAAACCACCAGTTCAAGAACCGCAAGGATCCCCGCTTCATCTATGCGTCGATGTCGGGCGAGATTGACAGCGGCCCTGATTTCTGGGGCGACGAGTGGAAAGCGGGCTGGGAGCGTGTCAGCGCAGTTCTCAAAGACAAGTCGCACTTCCCCGAAAACACCGTCACATCCGTACACACCTTCCCCGGCTACGGCCATTACAACGGCTTCATGCCCAGCCTCACACAAGCCCTGAACGACTACATCGTTTTCGGCGCCAAGAATTTGGTGAGCTATGTCGGCGAAGAGACCTACCCCGTCCACATCGAATTGCGCGGCAAAAACCTCACGGACACTATTTATATCACAGGCAACCAGGACGCGCTGGCCAACTGGGAGGCAAAGGGTGTGAAGATGACGCTTATCAGCGACAGCATCGCCTCTATCGACCTCCATCTGCACCTGCCCGCCCAGTTCAAGTTCACCCGTGGCAGTTGGGAGCGCGAGGCCATCATCTCAAATGCCGACACAGGCAACCAGATTATCCACGACGCTGAGCACGCCACCCGCGTCTATCGCCTGTGGGAGAGGTATCCATGGATGGGAGAGTAAAAAAATGAAATAGATATGAAAACAATGAAACTCTGGAGAATCGCTTTTGTGATGCTTGCTGCTTTCTCCCTCGCCTCTTGCAGCAGCGATGATGAAGAAGAATTTCTGATTGACCAACTTTCAGGCACTTGGGAGCAGGTGTATGATGAAGGTGTTGTGGCTGAGGGGTATGTGCAGTACACGTTTACGTCTGGCACACCGGCTACAGTAGGTAAATGTACCATTCATGTGTATGATGTCTTTGCAGGCGACACGACATTTGTGCGTGACTATGCACTGACCGAAGACCGCCATCTGGCTATATACAGTGGGCAATATGGCGCTACGCCATCAGAAGTTTACGAGTATGATGTACAAAGGCTTTCGGCAAAAACGATGACTTGGCATCTCACTAACTCGGATGTTGTTTTGAATTTCAAGAAAGTGAAATAGGTGGGATATGAAAAAACTGATTTTAGTCTTAATATTTTGTCTTGCAACTATCGCTACCAAAGCACAAGGCGGTGATGTGAAAGGTGCCTGGACAGGAAAACTGAATGTTTACGGAACCGAACTGACGCTGGTGTTCCATCTTGACAGCGTGAACTGCACGCTGGACTCGCCAGATCAGGGCATCAAGGGCGTTCCTGCCAAATTGGAACACACTGCTACTGGCATTAAGGTAACGGTCGCCTCCATCAATGCCAGTTACGAAGGCGTCAATATGGGCGAGTCCATCATGGGAACGTTCAAACAGCACGGGCAGTCGTTTCCGCTGATGCTGAAGCCAGGCACGGTGAAGCGCAATCGTCCGCAGACACCTGTCGGCCCCTATCCCTATCAGACGCAGGAGGTGAGTTTCAGCAATGGAAGTGCTGTGCTGAAAGGGACGCTGGTACTGCCAGAGAACCACACGCAGAACACCCCTGTACTGTTGATGGTGACAGGCAGCGGGCTGCAAAACAGAGACGAGGAAATCTTTGAGCACAAGCCGTTTGCCGTGATTTCCGACGCACTGGCACGACAGGGCATCGCCACGCTCCGCTATGACGACCGCGGCTTCGGAGAATCAACGGGCGACCTGGTGAATGTCACCACCGAAGACCTCAAAAACGATGCCTTGGCAGGGGTTGAACTCTTGCGCAATCAGTTCAAGCGCGTGGGTATCCTCGGACATAGCGAGGGTGGAACCATCGGCCTCATGCTGGCAGCCGAGAGCAAGGTGGATTTTGTGGTAAGTCTGGCAGGAGGAGCCGTGTCGTTTGAGAAAACACTGTTAGACCAAAACCGATGGACATTACAGCAGGCCGGATATTCCCAGGACGTGACAGACCGCTATTGCGCGGCACTGGAAAGCCTGTTCGACGAACTGAAAGCAGGCAGGAATCCCGAACCGACCAACCACGGTCTGCCAACAGAACTGGAGCAGAACCTCCAGATGGCTAAAGCGCAGAGCAGCACGCCCTATATGCGTTATTTCCTCGGTCTGGACTTGACAGACCGTCTGGGCCGTATCACCTGCCCCGTGCTGGCGCTGAATGGAACAAAAGACCGCCAAGTGAACAGCGAAGAAAACCTGAACGCACTCCAGAATGGGCTTGCTGGGCAGATAGAAATCAAAGCTATAGAGGGACTCAACCACATGTTCCAGCACTGCGCCACGGGTGCCCCTGCTGAGTATAAGGACATCGAAGAAACCTTTGCACCCGAAGCCCTTGACATCATCACGACATGGCTGAAGAGGTTTAAATAGCACTGAATAACATCTTCTACTAAATATCCATAACAGATCAGAGTCCCCTGATCTACGGGACTTTCTGTAATTTTGTGGCTCGGAATGACAAATAAAACGAAAATGAATATGAACAAAATGAAACACTACAGACGATTTCTGCTCCTGCTGGCCATGCTGCCAGTTGGGACATTTGCCAAAGACAATTTTAAGATGACGGGTAAGATTGACGGTGTGGGGAACGATACTCTCTGCATTGAGTATGTCATACTACAGCCCCAAAAACAGATCGTCAATCGCAAAGTGGCGGTAGAGAATGGCGAGTTCTCGTTCTCTGCGAAACTTAGTGAGGCTTATTCTGGGTCAATGTTTCTCAAATCGAATCCGAAAGAAATACTATATACATATTTTGTGCCCAACGAAGAGGCGGTTTTCTGTGGACGTCTGGATTTAGTAGAAGCACATTGGAGTGGCAGCACTTTTTATCAGCAGTATGAACGAGTCAAAAATTTACAGCGTCTTTTTGAAATTGAGTTTGCTGCAGCCAGAAATGAACCAGACAGCATTCGAGGACTAAAGAATCGCGATATCAGGAGTCGTTCACATCCAGCCTACATGAAATATATTGAGGAACATCCCGACGAGGACGCAACGGCAACATTGGTCATATATGTGGAATACGACCAAGTGCTGACTGCCATTGGCAAACTGACCCCTGAGGTAAGAAACGGCAGGATGAAAGCCGAACTTGATCAGAACGAAAGGATGTTTAGTCTTGTTATGAAAAGGAAAGCTGCACGTGAGGTTGTTAAGAACGACACTGTGACCATAGGCTGTCAAGTGCCAGAACTCGGACTGAAAGACCTTAATGGCAATGTGCTGGAGTTGAAGTCTCTGCGTGGGAAATATGTGGTGCTCGACTTCTGGGGCTCGTGGTGTACTTGGTGTATCAAGGGATTTCCTAAATTGAAAGAATACTATGCGAAATACAAGGACCGTCTTGAGATTGTGGGAATCGATTGTAACGATACAGCCGAGAAATGGGCCGCTGCCGTCAAGAAGCACAAAGTACCTTGGCTGCACGTAAGGAGTGAAGATGGTATTGCGGAACAGAAATTCAGAGTGACGGGCTATCCATATAAGGTGCTCATTTCACCAGAGGGCACGGTGCTGAAAGCCTACCTTGGAGAAACAGACGAGTTTTATCAATACTTAGATGCCACCCTTTAACAATTAGAATAGAAATGAATATGAAAGCAATGAAACTCTGGAGAATCGCATTTGTAAAGAAATCTATTGGACTGATTGTCCTATTTTTAATACCTCGTTTTGCTATTGGCCAAAACAGCGTTGATAGCATAGTGGCCAAGCAAGACAGTAGTATGGCAATTGGAACTGACTCGTTATGCAGCAGCAGGTCTGTGTGTAATTGTGATACGGTTCAACAAGACAGTTGCCTACAGCAACATAGACTATCTTTTATTAACAAAGGCCAAAAGATGACACGAGACATCAACCCGAATGCGCTTAAAATGCGGAAGTTCGATCCTTACAAGAAAAAGTTTAATGATATGCAACTGATAAAAATTATTGGGCCGCATATTAGAAGATAGACTAAAATTTTGTATCACCTTATACTGTTATTATGATTTATTCTAAGAAAGAATGTATTTTCAAGATGACAAGAGTCTTTCTTGCTTCCTTCATCTTGATGGGCGTTTTCCTGTTGCCCTACTTCGCCTATATTTTCGGGCGGGACATCCC
>DEKX01000006.1:0-31075 GCA_002354095.1 Prevotella sp. UBA2711
TTGAGCTACAGGATATTCGTAGCCATGCTTGCATGAGCGAAGAATAGCATGTAGGACAATGAAACAGCGACAGCTGTTCTATCCGTACTCATTTCTAAATCTGTGAGATCTGTGAAATCTGTGTGACATTACATTACACAAATCATAAATTTTAAAGTTCAAAGATTATGAAGAAAGAAACATGGAAAATGGTGATTCAGATACTGGTTAGTATCCTCACCGCTATGGGAACGGCATTAGGCACAACCAGCTGCATGGGGCATGGACCGTTTTGAATGAGTAATGAAAACACCCCTGCTGAGCTTTTGGACTTGGCAGGGGTGCTTTTTGGTGGGATAATAGTCGATGACAATGACAGCGATGACAGCGGGGGGGCATTTATTTTTGCAGAACTTAAAACACGATGGTTTTCAGCCAATCTCTTAGGATGCCATACTGCTGGTTCTGCGAATCGCTGATCAGGATGAGGACTTGACGGCCGTCTTGCAACTTGGGACCTAAACACATGCCTTCGTAATTGGCAAAACTGCGTGCCGTCAAGTTGATTTTGGTGCTGAATGACGTCAATAGCGTTTTGGGAAGAAGACTGCCCTCCGCGGCTTCGCTGGGCGATACGATATAGATTTTGCACTGCACGGTGGAACCGATTTTCTTCTTCGCCATGTATATCTCACGCTCCAGTATCAGCAGACGCCCATCGTCCAGGGCGGTCATGGCGGGGATGCCCTTGAGCGTTCTGCCCTCTCGCTGCACGGTGGTCGCATCGTCCATCTTGTAATACCACATCCCACGGGGTTGCAGGTCGCGACCGAAGGATTGCAAACGGTGCTGGTCGGCACCCGCCAAAGGCAATTCGGAAGTGGTCCAGAAACGGGCTGTCGCCTGATTGTAGGTCAATGCCTCAAGCCCGTAATTCTTCTTGGCCGTCGCAAAGGCTGACGGCATGTGGAGCTGACGACCCGTGAGCCGCCCGTCCAACGTATATTCCAACACTTGGTTGTCCTTCTCGCCACTGATAAAGACGGTGGAGTCGTGCGGGAAGAAGCAGATGCCTTCCTCATCGCGATTGGCAGTGCCGGAGGAATAGAAACCCGTTTCGCGTGCCTTGCGAATACGCCCCGATACGGAGTCGATGGTGATGGTGAAGAGATGGAAACCGCTATGCTCCGCTTTGTCGTTGACTACGGCATAGCGATTGCCCCCTAACCATGTGATACCGCTATAGTTGCCTGCAGGTATCGAGGTGTGGAACTCACGCTGCCTGCACAGCATCACTTCGCTATTCTGCGCAAAACTGCCGACAGCCCATAGCCAACAGCAAACTGCCAATAGCCAGCGGTTACTCATAGTCGTCAATCACGGAATTCATAAAGTCCTGCATCGGTTTGGCAGCCTTCATGATGCGAGCCATCTGGTCGAGCCACCCGTCGCCCTCGAAGAAATCGTCAGCCACCCGATGCCACGCACAATAGTTCTTCAACCGAAGATATTTCATGTAGGGATAGTCGCGGGGAAAACCGGCAGGACACGTCTTCAGTTTTTCCAATCCGAAACCCTGCGGGCTCTCCCAGTTGGCATCCTCAGGAGCACCGAAATATTTCTTGAAATCCTTTGATTCCACACAGCGCAACCACTCTTCCTCGTTCGCCATAATCTCATTGCGACATGAGGTCAGGATATTCGTGGGCAACCAATAGTTGCCGACAGCCAACAGGCAGTTATCGGGCTCCATGTGGATATAATACCCACCGCGCAGGGCTTTCTTTCCGTGGGCATTGATATAGGCGCCAAAATGGTTCTTGTAGGGCGACTTGTCTGCCGAAAAGCGTGTGTCACGATAGAAGCGATAAGTGCAGTCTTTCACCGTAACAGGAGCTATCTCGGCATCGAAGTCAGCAATACGCGCTATGGCTTTGCTGATGCCGCCTTCAAATTCCGCGCGTGCTGCTTCATATTCGTCCTTATGAGCCTGAAACCAAGGGCGGTTATTATTCTGCATCACAGCCCTCAGAAAATCCAAGATTAATTTCGTATCCATAAATTTGTCTTTTGGCTGCAAAGTTACAAAAAATATTCGTAACTTTGCAAGCATGACACGCAAAGAAAGATACGAAAGCATCATCCGCTATTTCCGCAAGGAGATGCCGGAAGTGCAAACGGAATTGGAATTCGGCAGCGTTTTCCAACTGCTGGTTGCAGTCATTTTGAGTGCGCAGTGCACCGACAAGCGCATCAATCAGGTGACTCCAGAATTGTTTAGGCACTATCCCGATGCCCACTCGATGGCAAAGGCGGAGGTGGAGGATGTGTTAGAATACGTCAAGAGTGTCTCCTACCCTAACTCGAAGGCGGAACATCTGGTGGCAATGGCCCGCATGTTGGTGGAGAAGCATCAGGGCGAAGTGCCTGCAGACATGAATCAGTTGCTCGACTTGCCTGGTGTGGGTCGCAAGACGGCCAACGTGATTCAGAGCGTGGCTTTCGGCAAATCAACGATGGCTGTTGACACGCATGTGTTCAGGGTGAGCCATCGCCTGGGCTTGGTGGGTAAAAAAGACGATACGCCCTACAAGGTGGAACAGGTATTGACAAAAAATATACCCGCGGAGGATATTCCGAGGGCACATCATTGGTTATTGCTTCATGGGCGTTACGTGTGTACTTCGCGCAAGCCGCACTGCGAAAAATGCGGGCTTGTCAGCGTTTGCCCTTCTGCCAGCCTTTCATTATCTTCCGATGGAAACGGTTCTCAGCATTGATGCAGTCGTAAAGTTTCGAAGCTGAAATCACATGTAACATCTTCTTATGGTAGCACTGCTCCAACTGCTTCAACTCCAGTTCCAGCTTGTCGCGTTCCCTGATGGCGGCGGCGCACCCCTCTTCGCTGTTGGGTTTCTCCTTGCCTAAATTGCGCTTTTTCTTGAAGATGCAACGCTGCTTCTTGTGCATCTCGCGCAACAGAGGGAAATACTTCGATGCCTCTTCGTCAGACAGTTTAGCCTCCTTGGTGATGTACTCAGCCAAATCAGCCTCGAACTTCTCGGGCGAGAACTTCTTGTCCTGTGCCACACTGAACGTGAACAGCATCATGAAGAAGGTAAGGAATACTAATCGTTTCATTCGTATTGGGTAGTTTTCTTAGTTTTCAGCCAACAGGTAGTAAATATCCTCGTTGTCAATCATTGCATAGTCAGCAGCTTCCTCGATGTAGGAATCCGAGGCGTTCGCGGCAGCCATTTCGGAAGCGTCAGAATTTGTGTTCGAGAAGTAGATAGCAATACTGAATACCGCCACCAGCAGACTGGCAGCCGCATACATCCATGGACGGAGCCACATGTGCTTCGCCTTGGCTTGCCGCTGGGGCAACTGCTGCATCACATGCTCGGCAAAACTGTCAAAGTAACCTTCAGGAACCTTGAACGGATTCTGTTTTGCCATTCGCTCTTCAAGATATTTCTCTTCGTTCATTTTTTATGTCTTTATCTATTGGACGTATTTCATTAAAAAACGTTTAATCTCTCTCCTTAAAAAATTCAGAAATTTTCTTTACGGCAATGTGATAAGAGGCTTTCAATGCCCCTTCCGACGTATGGAGAATCTGACTGATATCGCTGTATTTCATGCCTTCGTAGTAGCGGAGATTGAATACCGTACGCTGCACGTCGGGCAACTGGGCAATCGCTTCCTGCAACTGGGCTTCGGTCTCATCGCCATCGAAATATTTATCAGCCAAAAGCGTGTTGGCTATACCGGCAGCATCGTCTGTGCTGACCGTCGTGTTATGCTTCTGCCGACGGACATAATCAAGGCTCTCGTTGATGGCAATGCGAAAGAGCCACGTAGAGAGTTTGGAGTCCTTGCGGAAGCTATCGAGATTGGTCCACGCCTTGAGCATGACATTCTGCATCACGTCATTAGCATCTTCATGCGACAACACAATACGACGCACCTGCCAATAAAGCTGTTCGCTGTATTCGCGTACCACTAACTCAAACGCCTTCCGTTGAGTTGAGGGGTCGGATAGCATGGCTATCAACTGTTGCTCGTCGATGGTCATCAGATGTATTTCTTTAAGTGATTCCAAATTTGTTGGTCGTATCCATAGACATCGGGATAGTTACGGACAACGCCATACTCATCGGGGTAAATAGTGTAATAGGTAATATATACGGGTACATTGGGCTTGACGGGCATGTATCCTATCAGTTTGCGAGGCAATTTCCGCCCGTCCTCGTTTTCTTCCTGCTGATGTGTGCGGATGTATTCTAAGCCCTGACTCGTCACGGGTGGTATATCCATCGAAATGCGTATCTTGTCGAGTGTCCACTCATCAATATCGCCTAACAGGAAGTGAGCCAAATCGAAGGGACGCTGCACACGGACACATCCGTGAGACACACCGCGCCAGCTGTTCTGGAAGAAACCCGGGGTCGATGTATCATGCAGATATACGGAGAAATTATTCTTAAAACGGAATACGATGCGCCCTAAGGAATTGCCGCGTCCGCCATTCTGCGAAACACGGTATTTGCCACTTGCCAACATGGCTCTCGTCACACTGCCTATAGGCACTTTCTTGCCTGTAGCACGTTCGGCAATATAATAGCGGTGGCGGGCAAAGTAACTGCTGTCGCCTGCATGATGCAACACGTCATTATTGACAATACTCTGTGGAATGTTCCATTCAGGATTCACCTGCAAGTACTCGATAGCGCTCGTCAGCAGCGGGGTCTTCGTCTTCGTGGCTCCACACCCTATTTTCATAGCCATGGTGGAGTCGGGACCTATGGCATACAGCATAAAGGCAGGCACATTCACCACCACCCGCTTACCCTGAGTGGGCATCGGCTGTTTCTCCTTCCACCGACAGCGTTCCATATTCACCAGTATTCGCTTTCTGCTGGATTCCGATGCAGAATCAGACAGTTGGCTCAACAATTTACGATAAAATGGTGACTGAGGTTCTACCTCCTTCAGCATCTCCCCCACACTACCCGTAGCAATACAGCCGATAGCCTTATCATAAAAAGCATGCGTAGGGCGCTCAAGAGCCACATCGTAGAGATTGACGAATGTCACCTTCACCTTGCCTGTGCTGTCTGGTGCTGACTCGATGCGGTTAATGGCTGACTTGGGATTCACAAAACCATACTGCTGTCCGGCTACATAGGTAAGATAGGCACGCGTCAGATTATACTCCAAGCGGGCTACCACTTCGTTTACAGGGTGCTGCCCGTCAAAATCCAAAGAACGGAAGCGAAGCATGTCGCTGCTTATCTCGTCCACTTTGAATCCTGAGGCAGAAAAACCTATCCTTTTCAAATTCGACAGACAAGACAATAAGGTGTCTGCCTGACTGGTGAGTCCTTGTTTACCTACCCACAACAATCGGCTGGTTTGCTCATAGTGTAAGAATGACTTTCCACGAGGCGACAGCGAATCCCTTCCCACATGTCCCATCTTGGCAATATCAGCAAGGATTTCGGATTTGGACATCTGAAAAACAGGCGCCTTCAATTCTGAAAACGCCTCTATCGTTAAATCGCGTTTCTGAGTGGCATTGTCAGAACAACCTATAGTAAGACATGCTACCACTAGAAATAAAAGGATGGTCAGATAAGAATCTTTCTGACAACCTTTCCAACTTTGATAATGTAGCAACCTTTGGGTATGTTTGTTAATTCAATTCGTTGTGCAGGACTTTCAATGCGTACCGTCATCACATGGCGACCTGTCAGCGAAATGACTTCCATCACCATTCCTTCGGCATTCGTCACATGAACCACTTGCCGGGAAACGCTGATTTCAATGTCGCTTTTTTCATCCAACTGCTCTATGGCAAACATCTCCGACTGGGAAGCTTTCGTTGCCATAGGAAGCATGAACAAACACACAGCTATAAGTGTCAATATGATAGTTTTTTTCGTCATAAACGGTACACTTTCTTTTGCAAAAGTATAAATTTATTCTGAAATGTCCAAATTTTCTTTAAAAAAAGTGATTTTAGAGCTCAAAAACCTTCTGTTCATCACACAAGTAGGTGTTTTCAAACACTTCTTTTGCTTCCTGAAGCAGCACGTTTTCGTCTTCGTAACGCGACGAGAAATGTCCTAAAAGCAACTGCCCAGCCTGTGCATCACGGGCTACCATTGCCGCCTGACGTGCCGTTGAGTGGAAATACTTTTCTGCCCGCTGCAAATTGTCTTCACCATAGGTACTCTCATGATATAGCGCCGTAACTCCCTTGATTCGCTCATGCAGCGTGGGGATGTAACGCGTATCACTGCAATAGGCGTAACTCCTTGGGGCTTCAGCAGCCTCCACGAGTCGGCTGTTGGCTACGACCTCACCGTCAGCGGTCATCCAATCCGCGCCTGCCTTGATATTATTTATCTGACTGGTAGGTATCTGATAGAAGTCTATCATATCGCGCTTGATATGGGGCAATGTGGGTTTCTCCTTAAACAGATAGCCGCAACAGGGTATGCGATGATCCAGGGGGATAGATTCCACCGTCAGACTGCGGTCTTCGTAAACCACCTGCTGCTTGGAGGTGTCAACCGCATGGAAGGCAACTTCAAAATCAAAACTATGACAGAAGAGTTGCATTTGCGCCTGCAACATCGGTTCCAACGCTGCAGGGGCATAGACATCCAACTTTGCCGTTCTGCCCAGCAATCCGAAGGTACTGATCATTCCTATCAACCCAAAGCAATGGTCACCATGCAAATGGGTAATAAAGACTGCCGAGAGCTTGGTGAATCGGATACGCGAACGGCGCAATTGCATCTGCGTGCCCTCCCCACAGTCAATCATAAATTGCTTACCACGCAGTTCTACAATCTGGGCAGAAGCATAATGATGGAGTGTGGGAAGCGCACTACCGCATCCTAATATATGAATTTTGAATGGCTCCAAAATCTATTGCTTGTTTTAAATCTTGTAGTCGTCTTCGGAAGCCTCTTCCAACTTGATGTCCGACAAGGGTTTCTTTTCCTGCTGACGGCCATATTCATAGGTGTCTTCGCCATCTTTCAGAATCAGAGAATCGGGAGACAGTTTTACGATGTCGTAGAGATTGACCTCCTCTTCTTCGCCAGCACCCTCGCGGATACTGATTAATTCCAGTTTTCCACGTACCAATCTCCATGTCTTATAGGTCAAGGTGCTCTGCTCGATACCTTCGAGAATACCACCCTCCTTGATACGGAAACCAACCTCATCGCTGCCGTCAAGAGGATTAGGCATCACCCAGTTGCCCAGCAATGCCATTTGATTAACAACAATCAGGGCTTCCGTCTTCTTGCCATTAGGCACTACCGCCATACGGTCGCCAGTCTCCAAGCCACCGAACACCTGATTATTCTCTCGCGCATAGGTCAGGTCCAATGTAATCGTGTCGCCCAAATCAGTTACAATCTGGAGCGTATTCATTGCCGAACCTTCACCGCAAACACCATAAATCGTGGGGTCTTGCAAGGCTGTCATATCTACGGTATCACTACCATCGTCAAAAGGCACCTTCTGCGTTTTTCCACCACAGCTGCTCATTGTCCATGCAACTGCTGCTACCAACAACATTACAACCGAAATCTTCTTCATAGCTATTTAGTTTTTTTATTTTACTTCTCGTTATTTTTTGCTTCATTCCACAGCTTGTCCATCTCTTCCAAGGACATTTCCGTAAGCGGCTTGCCACTCTTAATGCTGTGCTGTTCTATATAGTTGAACCGACTGATAAACTTCTGGTTGGTCATTTCCAAAGCATTGTCGGGATTCAGTTTGTAAAGACGGGCTGCATTGATGACGGAAAAGATGAAATCGCCCAATTCTTTTTCCGAACGCTGCTTATCCTCACGTTTCAGTTCTGCCTCCAGTTCGTCCAATTCTTCACGCACCTTAGCCCATACGTCCTGCTTGTCTTCCCAATCGAATCCTACATGACGGGCTTTGTCCTGAATGCGATAAGCCTTGATGACGGACGGAAGCGAAGCCGGCACACCGCCAAGAACGGTTTTGTTGCCACCTTTCTCCTTCTGCTTAATCTGTTCCCAGTTGTCCAACACCTCTTCCGCATTCTTTGCCACCACATCGCCATAAACGTGTGGATGGCGGAATATCATCTTGTCACACAGCTTGTTACAGACGTCTGCGATATCAAATTGCGCTTTCTCCTCACCTATTCTACTATAGAATACAATGTGCAGGAGAACGTCGCCCAACTCCTTGCATATTTCATAATGGTCATCCTTGAGAATGGCATCACTCAACTCATAAGCCTCCTCTATCGTATTGGGACGGAGCGATTCGTTGGTTTGCTTTCTGTCCCAAGGGCATTCAGTCCTCAGACGGTCCATCACATCCAACAACCTTCCGAAGGCTTCAAGTTTTTCTTCACGCGTATGTTTTTGTTCCATAATCGATGCAAAAATAAAGAAAAAAAGTGAAAGTTCCAAACTTTTATTACTTTTCTTCCCACGTACCTTATTATATATAACTACATGTGGACGCCAAAAGCCGCACAGACGGCAGCGGCAGCGATGGTAAGACAGAGAACGCCAACTGGAACGTAGCAGTTGCTGATAGCGTAGCGAGCCGGAATGGTTACACGGCAGTAGAGCCAATATACAAACCAACCTACAAAGCCGCCCCAAAGAAGCCCTACGGTGATGTCGCCCGGATAGTGGACACCCAGATAAAGACGCGTGTAGCAATTGATGAGCGACCAACCGACAAGGAATATCGTAAGCAGGCGCTGACGCATAAGAAGCGAGAAGAATACAGCCAAGCTGAACGTGTTGGCAGCATGGGCAGAGAAGAACCCGTAATTACCTCCACGATAGCCATTCACCACATCAACCAAAGAACCAATTTGAGGGTCGTGCGTAGGTCGCCAACGGGCTACGAGCGGCTTAACGATTTCATCATCCACCGTACCAGCCAAAAGGACACAGAGGCCAGCAGCAAGCAATATCAGGAAAACCTCACGGACGTTCAGGTTCGTCTTGATGACTACATACAACAAACTCGCATAGAGCGGAATCCACGTAAGGGCGTTGGTCAACGTCAGAATAAGATAGTCGAGATAGAGCGAGTCGCTGCCATTAACCATCAATAGTAACTGCTTGTCAAACTGTATGATTTCTTCCATAATTGCTGATTATAATTACAAAGTTAAATCGTTTCTATCTGGCGTGTCTCTATCCACCCTTTCCTACCGTCAGCCATCCGTATTTCTTTCCATTCGCGCATCGATTGGTCGGTCATCGTGACACACGTTCCTTCATGCAGAATGAAAAGGTCGGTGCCGTTCTTGGAGGGAGTACTCTTGACTGTAGCAGCCGATGTGATGACGATAGCACCGGTACGATGCGTGAGCTTGTGTTTCTGCTGGAAAGCAAAGAGATTGCTCAACAGGAAAACAATGACAAGGGCAAGGGCTCCGAAGAATCCGAATTTACGCAGCCACATCCTGTCGGAGAAGAGATACAGCAATACCAAGACAATGGCAATGGCCAAGGTGAACAGTGCGGTACGTGCCCAGGCGTCAACACTCATCAGATTGACCAATGAGTGATACCAGGTGACAAAGAACATCTCCGACTGAGGGGTTATCTTGTCAATCGTCTTCGAACGTGCCATCTGCAGATTAAAGCGTATGTCATCATCGCCAGGCGACAACAGCAAAGCCCGTTCATAATTCAGAATAGCCTTGGTGATATTGTCTGTACGATAATAGGCATTACCCAAGTTGTAATAGAGATCGGCACTAACGCCGCTCTTCAGCAATGCTTCGTAATCGGCAATAGCCTGTTGGTAATGCTCCTGTGCATAAGCACTGTCGGCACGCTCCTTGGTGACGGCTGATGCCGAGAGGGGTATCAGCAGGAGCAATGCGATAACCGCGGTTTCTTTGACACGAATATGTTTCTTGCCTTTCAGAAAATCTTCAATCTTCATAATAGCTTGTATGGCTGCATCATATACCTTATTCATATTACCGCTGGGGTCGCCTGGTGCATAGCGTGCAAATTCGCACTCGTCAAGGGCACCGATAAACAAGCTGACCGTCTCATCGTCAACACCCCGTTCAGTAAGCTGCTGACTGATGTTCTCGCGTGAAAGTTGAGTGACAGGCATATCGAGTTTGTCGCCGACATATCCCCAAAGAGCACGCAGCACCTCATCATAGAACTCGTTTTGCTTGCCAGCCTTCAACAACTTGTCAGCCACACGCAGTCGGCGTACAGCCACCTTATTGGCACGCTTGCCGCGCATCTTGCCTATGTTGGCATTTTCAATAGCACGATGACGGAATATCACGAAGAGCGAAATAAAGACAGCCAACAGAACGGCTAAGGAAATCCAATAGAAAGCAGACCCGAAGAAGAACTCATCGACAGCACGCAGTCGTGTGGCGTCGGTCTTAATATAACGAATGTCCTTATTGAGTTGCTTTACTTCCTCGCTGCTGAAGCTGGCTACACTGCCAGAGCCGTCACCCTTTGCCACTTGAATGGTAAAGGGTTGTGAACGAAGAGTCTTATAGCTGTTTGACTGGGTGTCGAAATAGGTAAACTCTACGGGTTGCACCTCGTATTTACCCTGATGGCGCGGCACTACCAGAATATCATACACCATGCTGCCCTCAATACCGTTTGTCGTAAGTTTTGTCTGATCGGTAATCTTGGCATCATACTGGTCGAAGTCTTTGGGAAGATTAACAACCGGCTGCTTAATAAGCTTCAGGTTACCCGTTCCGCTAACCACAACACGGAATGTTACAGGGTCGTTGGCTTTCACTTCAGCCTTATCCAGTTGGGCAGAGAGCGTGAACGTACCTACACCACCCGAGAAATTGGTAGGACGCGCAGGAAGCGGGTCAACGGTAATGGTAAGTCCTGGTGCCGTAATCTCTTTCTTAACCTCCATATAACCTGAACCGCCATTGAAGAAAGCCTCGAAGGGGTCCACATTGCGATTCTGCAATACCACCATTCCCTCATAGGTAATGCTGGGTATTTCCAGTTTGCCTGTTGTCTGAGGGAACATGACATACTGTTGCCAAGTCACCGTACGATACGGACGACCGTTATGCGATTCTATCTTAAAGCTCTTCTCCTGAGGCAGAGGAACTTCACGCGTATAGAAGCTCTTCAAATCAGGCATTTTACCACTGAGCGATGTCAAGTCAACAAGCGTATAAACCTTATACGTGAGAAGAATAGGCTCTTGCTCATGAACGTGACTCTTATTGGCACTGACCTTGATGAAGAGGTCACTGCCTGAGATATGCGTCCCTGCGGAACGCGTTTGTCCCCCACCCTGCGAACGCTGTCCGCTACCGCTATTGCCTTGCTGAGCAGTACCCGACACCTTGATATGCACTTCGTTGGAATGGATGGTCTTACCATTCACTGAGGCATGGGCAGCAGGAATGGTAAATGTCCCATTCTTGGTAGCCGAAAGGATATAGGTATAGGTAACGGAGGTAGAACTGGATGTATGACCGTTCACCATCTGGAAACTGGATTGCGTTGACGTACTTGGTCCCATCAGCACTTCGAAAGCATCAGGTATATTGCCTGCACGGAATCCACTGACGTCATCCGTGTTGACGGTATAGCTCAAACGAAACTGTTCACCTACAGCCACCTGTCCTGGTGCCCGTCCGGTAATCTGTTGTGCACAAATCATCAATGTGACGACAGACAGATATAAAAAAGTAACAATTCTCTTCACTTTAAACTATAATCTTTAATTTACCAGTTTTTCTGCAACTTCCTATTCTGCTTCTGATGCTGGGCTTTCTTGATACGCTGCTGCGTATTCTTCTCTTCCTGCATGGCAGCATTCAGCAACTGTTCGGCATTTTCTTTGCTCATCTGGGGCTTTTGCTCCTGTTGCTGTTTCTGTTGTTGCTTCTGTTGGTCTTGCTGGTCCTTATTCTGATCTTTATTCTTGTCTTTGTTCTTGTCTTGCTTGTCCTTATTGTCCTTATTCTGCTGATTCTGGTTCTGCTGCTGTTGCTTCTGCTGACGCTTACAGAGTTCCAGATTATAGCGTGTCTCATCGTCATCAGGATTGTTACGCAGCGCCTCCTTATAAGCCTCAATAGCCTCACCGAACATCTGGTGTCCCTGACAAATCACGCCAATATTATGATAGGCATAGGAACGGCGTTTGGGACTGGTCTCTATCTTAGCCGCCTGCTGAAACTGTTCGATGGCCGCTGAATCTTTCTTCTGCGCCAACAATGCATTGCCCAGATTATAGAACGCCTGTGGGTTCTTGGCATTCCGTTCAAGCGCTTTACGATAGTTTACCTCAGCCTCAGCATATTTGCCACTACGGAACTGCTTGTTACCCTGACGGATATAGTCGCGGTCATTTTGAGCAGAAGCACCCATCACGACAAAGAGTAGCAACAGCGCGACTGTTTTCTTACGGCTGAAAAGGTGGATATTCTTCAAACGGGGATTCTTGATTTCCAAAATACAGATCTCGGCAATCAGCAGCAACAATACGATAATGCCGACTGCCTGAAACTGTTCATCGTAATCGCTATACACCGTAGAGGAAGTTTCCTTCTTTGCCAACTTGTCGAGTTCACGGTTCAGCTGTTCTTGAGCATTACTATTGTTTGACACGTGGATATAGGCTCCGCCACCAGCTTCCGCCACTTGCTTACACATATCCTCGTTGAGTGCTGACATAACCGTCTCGCCCGTATTATCCTTCATATAATCGCCCGTACCAGGTATAGGAATGGGAGCACCTTTTGTGGAGCCGATGCCCAACAGATAGACACGCATTCCCTTATCCTTAGCTTCCTGAGCAGCTTCAAGTGCACCACCTTCGTGGTCCTCACCGTCAGTAATAACGATGATAGCCTTGCCGACACCTTCCTCTTGCGTGAAACTATGCGTAGCCATGTTGATGGCTGTAGCGATATCTGTACCCTGCGTCTCTATGAGCGAAGGATCAATACTGCTGAGAAACATCTTGGCAGACACGAAATCGCTCGTAATAGGCAATTGCACGAAAGCCTCACCTGCAAAAACAATCAATCCTATTTTGTCGTTAGTGAAATGATCTACGAGATTCTCAACCATCATTTTTGCACGGTCGAGACGACTGGGCGCCACATCCTCTGCCAACATGGAGTTACTGATATCCAGAGCTATGATGGTCTCAATACCAGTTCGCTTCTCCTGACTGATACGTGTGCCCATCTGTGGACGGGCAAGCATCACAATAAGCAATGCTAAGGCTGCCAGCAACAGACAGAACTTCACCAACGGACGGAAGCGCGACACATCGGGCATTAACTGGCGCACCAGTTCCAGGTCGCCGAAACGACGGAGGCGCTTACGCTGTATCATCACCATCCACCAACGTATTAGTACCAATACGGGGATGAGCAACAGCAGATAGAGATATATCGGATCTTCGAATCGAAACATAATTATTCTAAGGCAATTTTCTAAAAATGGTAATTCTTAACAGTATTTCAAGTAATAGCAAAAGAACGGCAGCAATAGCGAAGGGCTGATATGCCTCATAGCGCTTGCTGTAGGTCTTCACACTTAATTTGGATTTCTCCAACTTGTCAATTTCCTTATAGATATTCTGCAATTCCTTGTTGTTGGTGGCACGATAGAAATCGCCCTCAGTGGCAGCTGCGATGTCGCTCAACGTCTTACTGTCAATTTCCACGGGTATATTGACATACTGCACACCACCTGCAACAGGCATGGGGTATGGTGCCACTTTGTTGGTACCGACACCAATCGTATATACGCGGATACCCAGACTCTTTGCTATCTCTGCTGCTGTCATTGGCGAGATATCACCTCGGTTATTACTACCATCAGTCAGCAATATAACCACCTTGCTCTTGGCCTTTGACACTTTCAGACGGCTGACAGCATTAGCCAATCCCATTCCGATAGCCGTACCGTCTTCTATTAATCCCCGGGTCGCCAAATCGGTACGTACACCATGCAGCAAATTGAGCAGCGATGCATGATCGGTTGTCATAGGACATTGGGTAAATGCTTCACCTGCAAAGATGCTCAATCCGATATTATCATTGGGACGCCCTACGATAAATTCAGCAGCCACCTGTTTGGCAGCCTCAATACGATTCGGTTTGAGGTCTTCGGCAAGCATCGAACCGGATACGTCCATTGCCAACATGATATCAATACCTTCTACCGATTTGTTGTTCCATGAATTATGTGTCTGCGGACGGGCAAGTATCAGAATCAGTAATACGAATACCGCAACGCGCAACAGAAGTTGAATAGGCATCAGTACCACTTTCCAACTACGCGGTGCAAAGCGATACGCATGGGTATCACTCATCCGTATGGTGGGTTCGGTTTTCTTCCTGTACATCATGTACCATATTATATAAGGTACAAGCAGAAGCAGGAGAAACAGATATTCTTTATTTGCAAATTCCATCGTTTTTGTTTTCTTCTAATTACATCACATCAGTGAGCACCAACAGCCTATAGACCACAAATGCCAAGATAAGCAGGCTAAGCGTCAGAATGCTTCCTATAGCCCATTTCAGTATTCTGCGGGCTTTCAACGTACGCTGGTCAGCAACCGACAACTGAGGTTTCTCTTCTTCCACCACCTGTGTCTCCAACTTCGTCTGGTTGATGAAATCAATGGCATTCACGAGGTTCATATCATTCTCGTTAATCAGGGTGGAATATTTGGCAAACTTCACCAGATCAGCAGTATTGAACAGCTGTCGCAGTTCATCGAGCGACTGCTGGTCACTGTCTTGGGTCAGACGGTCTATAATCTCAGAACTTGTCATCTCCATCGCCGAGAACTTATAACGTTCTTCGATATAGCGGCGAAGGGTGTCAGTCAGTTTGGTATAATATTCCTTCTGATTTTCGCTCGACACCATCTTATCGGCCTTTATCTGTTCGATTTCCTTCATGGCCTTCTGATGGGGCAACAATCGTTTCACGATCTTAAAGCTCTTGATAATTGGTTTGTTATCACGCAGTCGCACATACAGATAACCGGCTACAACCAATAGCAATAGCATCACAATGCTGCTCCAGAATATCGGCGACCAGTCACTCCACTGGAAGGGGTTGTCCTGCACATCCCTGGGACCGAAGAACTGGTTGAGTTTAGTGGTATCGACTTCCACTTCCAGCACCTTCAGTGCCAGACTTTTCGACTGATAATCCTTACCATTGACTTTCACCTTGAAAGGTGGCAGATAATAAAGATTGCCGTCGAAGGAAGTCAGTGTGTAGATACGTGACAGACGCTGTCCTTTGTCAATCGTCTCCTTCTGTTCCTCGCTGGCGCTCAGTACCTCAACACCGGGCACCAGTTGCTGACGAGGCTTGAAGGTAGGAAACACAACCGTTGCATCAGTAGGAGTTGTAGCTGTCAGCGTGACGTGTACCTGCTGTCCTATAAGTATCTGGATGGAATCTATCTTGGCTTGCACCCCAACTTGTGCCATCGTACTGACGGCAATACTTATCAGACTTATCACGAATAATATACGTTTCATGTCAACTACGTTGTTTAAATAGCATCAGCAAATGTTTGACAAAATCTTCATTGGTCGCAATACTAATCATGTCAACATTACTCTTATTCATCATTTCACGGAGTTGCTGCTGACGAGTCATCCAATAATGTTCGTGGGCTTTGCGGAGACGCGCGCTACTGGTATCAATATACTGCTCGAAACCAGTTTCTGCATCTACCACACGCATCAATCCCACGTCAGGCAACTCACGTGCTCGCTGGTCATATACCTGCACAGCCACCACATCGTGTTTGCGATTACAAATCTGCAGGGGCTGCAGGAAGTCTTGCTGAACATAGAAATCACTCAGTACGAAAGCAGTACAGCGACGCTTCGTCACACTGGTCAGAAATTCCAGTGCCTGACGGATGTCCGTCCGCTTGCTTTCCGGATGGAAGTCAAGCAATTCACGAATGATATACAGAATATGCTTACGCCCCTTCTTGGGAGGAATATATTTCTCTATATGATCGGAAAAGAACACAACGCCAATCTTGTCATTGTTTTGAATAGCACTGAAGGCGATGGTGGCAGCTATCTCCGTCACCATATCACGCTTCATCTGTCGCTGCGTACCGAAATCGAGTGAACCGCTGACATCAATCATCAACATCACGGTGAGTTCACGCTCTTCTTCAAACACCTTGACATAGGGACGATGAAAGCGTGCCGTCACATTCCAGTCGATGTCACGTACATCGTCGCCATATTGGTATTCGCGCACTTCGCTGAAGGCCATACCACGCCCCTTGAAGGCAGAGTGATACTGACCTGCGAAGACATTGGCGCTCAATCCGCGAGCCTTGATTTCTATCTTCCTGACTTTCTTAAGGATTTCAGATGTCTCCATCAAGGAACTTCTACCTTATTAATAATCTTCGATACAATTTCTTCACTGGTGACGTTGCTGGCCTCTGCCTCATAGGTAAGTCCGATACGATGGCGCAATACATCGTGAGCCACAGCACGGATGTCCTCAGGCACTACATAGCCGCGACGCTTGATAAATGCATAGGCACGGGCTGCCTTAGCCAGATTGATAGAAGCACGGGGACTGCCGCCAAAGGATATCATATCCTTCATATCCTTCAACCCGTATTTCTCCGGATAACGGGTGGCAAACACGATATCGGCAATATACTGCTCTATCTTCTCGTCAATATACACTTCGCGAACTACCTCACGGGCTTGCAGAATTTCCTGGGCTGTAGTAACAGGTGTCACTTCAGGCAGCGAGCCGGCTATATTCTCACGGATAATGCGCTTTTCCTCCTCAAGTGTAGGATAGTCAATGACTACCTTCAACATGAAACGGTCCATCTGGGCTTCAGGCAACGGATAGGTACCTTCCTGCTCAATGGGGTTCTGCGTTGCCATCACCAGGAATGGCGACGGGAGGTCAAATGTTTCCTTACCAATGGTGACCTGCTTTTCCTGCATCGCTTCCAGCAAAGCACTCTGTACCTTAGCCGGAGCACGGTTGATTTCATCAGCCAATACGAAGTTGGCAAACACAGGACCTTGTTTCACCTGGAACTGCTCGTCTTTCTGCGAATAAATCATTGTACCGGTGACATCGGCAGGAAGCAAGTCGGGGGTGAACTGGATGCGACTGTATGAAGCATCTATCAGCTGAGCCAGTGTCTTGATAGCCAGTGTCTTTGCCAAACCTGGTACACCTTCCAACAATATATTACCGTCACTCAGCAACCCAATCAACAAGGAGTCAACCAAATGTTTCTGACCTACTATCACTCGATCCATGCCTGTCACCAAGTTGGTAACAAAGCCACTCTGTTGTTCAATCCGGATATTCAATTCGCGGATATCAATAGATTCTGCCATAATTTCTTTATTATAAATCTAAATTAAACAAGTTCATAAATACCAGTCGGCGAATTACGTTTGAGGACTTCCATCTTCACGTCAACGCCAACAATAATACCAAAGTCACGGAGCACACTCTCCACCGTCTTACGGGCCAATTCCGGATGATTGTTCTCTTCACTCAGATGACATAGCCATACGTAACGTAATCGTTCGGTCATGTTCTCTACCAAAGCCAAACCGCAGGAACGGTTACTCAGATGTCCTGTGTTCGAGAGGATTCGGTCTTTCAGGAACTTGGGATAGGGTCCGTTGACCAACATCTCCTCGTCATGATTCGCCTCGATAACCAGATAATTGGCACGCGAGATGTATGACTTCATTTCATCGGTCACACATCCAGCATCGGTAATGATACAGAAAGTAACACCTTCTGCCTCTACCATATAACCGACATTATCGCTGCTATCGTGCGGCACAGCAAATGGAGTTACCAAGAACTCACCAACCTGAATCGGCTGTCCCTTCTCTATCACACGTTTAAACTCCGCCGGAACTTTCTGTTGAACGCAGTAATTCTTCATCATGCCCTCATGCACCTTCTCGGTTGCATAGACGGGAACACGATAGTCCTTACTGAACGAACCAACAGACTTGATATGATCTGCATGATCGTGGGTCACCAACACATGATGCACTTGCACCATGCTGAGACCGTAATCCCTAAAATCTTTTTTCAGACCTCTAATTCCTACTCCGATATCTATCAAAAGTCCATCCGTCGGGGTCATCAGCATATAGCAATTTCCACTACTGCCGCTTCCAAAGGATATAAATTTCAGCATTTTAGTTAATATTTTGTGCAAAAGTAATAAAAAGTTGGGAGTTTTTCCTTATCTTTGCAATGTTTTATGATAATTTTAAACTTATGAAATATTACTATACGCTTTTTTTAGGTTTGTTGTTGACTTCATGCCAACTTCATGACGAGAACAGTGAAACAGCTGTTGACGTGGCTGCTAAGGAATGGGCAGAAGCCTATTTTAACTTCGACTACAAAGAAGCGCTTGAGTATATGACTCCCGAGAGTGGTCAGTGGATACGCTTTGCCGCATCAAATATCTCAGAAGAGGACATCAGCTTCATCAAGGAACATGGGGTGGAAACAAAAATTAACATCACAGACAGCCAGATGTCTGAAAGTGACTCTTTGTGTCAGACGCGCATACGTGTATCTGACTTCATACAATTGGGTATGGATCCTGAAGAAAGCCGCGTGATTGACGAGGCTGATTTCCTGATACAGTTGGTCAAACGCAATGACAAATGGCTTGTTAAAACGGAAGGCCTACCGCAAAGTGAAATGCAAAGTCTCGACTGAGTTTCGGATGCACTATGGGGAAACGGTCATCACCCTCTTCGTAGGCAGGATTGATGGCTTTCATACCCATATCGAAACGTAATACAAAATAATCGAAATTGAAACGGAAACCAAGTCCGTAGCTGACAGCCATCTGCTTGAGGAATTGTGTGAACTTGAACTGTCCGCCTGGCTGCTCGTCGTAGTTGCGGAGTGTCCAAATATTACCGGCATCAGCAAAGAGAGCCATTCCTAATTTCCAAAACAAATGGGCTCGATACTCCACGTTGAAGTCGAGCTTCATGTCACCTGTCTGGTTGATGAAGTCGATTCGTCCGTCTCGGCTGATGTATTTGCCTGGTCCCAGACTTCTGACGCTCCATCCGCGAACACTGTTGGCACCGCCTGAGAAGTAACGTTTCTCGAAAGGCAATATCGTGCTGTTGCCGTAAGGATAGGCAATGCCCAGTCCGGCATGGAACACCAACTGGTTGTAGTAATCGAAATTGATGGTACGCGTCACGTCTAAATCCACTTTCAGATATTGCGCGTAGGCAACATCGAGGAATGTGTAGCGACCATCGTTGTCGCGATGGAATCCAAACGATTTTGCCATCAGTCCTAAGAGATTTCCTGCTGTTTCGGCATTGGCTTTGATGGCTATGATACCATTATTATAGGCGTAACCCACACCGAATTTCATGATAAACAGGTTCTCGTAGTTATAGCGCAGAATGGCATTGCGACTGGTGGTATTGTCAAGATACTCTTTCTTGAAGGTATCGCTGATCCAAGGCATGGAGATATAGTTCAAGTCCAACAGATCCAGTCGATAGGTATCGTGATGACGAGGATCGTTCCAACGATAGCGCCAACCCACGGAGAACACTCGCCGATGGAACTCCGGACGGTTCTGCAAATCGTACAATAACGACACCTGACTGGTGGCATTGACGCGCCGTCTGAATCCTGATGACAGGAAGGGAGCAATAAAACTGGGGAAGGTCAGCTTGGTGCCGAGACTATACTCCAAGAAGTTATGATTCGAATAGCCTTCCAAACCCTTGATGGCTTCATAGGCTCCACGCAGTTCGATAGACAGGTTTTCGCTTCCCCTGAACAGATTGCGGTTCTGATAAGTGAGCGAAGCGGCAAAACCCAAGTCGCCTGCCGTATTAGTGCCTTCCGGCTGAAAGGATATGGTGGAAGGTTTGTTGGTACTGACTTGTATCTGACAGTCCAACAGATTGCTGTCCGGCTGTTCTTTCCATGTGATATTGGTGTAGCGCACAGCCCCCAAGCGTCCGAAGTGGTTGTATGTGTTTTGCAGGTCGTCGGCTGAATAGTAGTCGCCTTCCTTCACATAGGTATTCCTGCGCAACACGCCTTGCCGAAGATGAATCACTGAGTCCTCCCTGTCGCCACTTTCGAAAACGACATTTCTCACCTGATAGCGCTGGTGCGGTGCTTCTTGTCCGTTGCTGAGCCGTTGCTTGCGCAGTATCAGTACCACATCAATATCCTGCTTGCCTACTGAATCGGCTTCGAACGAAATATACTCCTTGTTAAAGCGGTAATAGCCTAAATTATTCAGCAACTGGGTAATGCGCTTGCGCTCGCCATCCAGATTAGCAACACTGAACAACATGCCCTGCTTGAGCTGTCGGTTCTGCTCCAAGTCCAGTCGCAAATGGCTGGCTATGGCAGAATCCTGTACCACATAGTCAACATGACGGATATAATAAGGCTGTCCTGGATGCAGGAAGTAGGTGACATCCACCTTCTTCTTCTTCGACTTGGTCATCGCATCCACACTGGCTCGCAGATAACCCATATTGACAAGCTGCATCTGCAAATCAGCCATCGAACGCCGTGTGCTGGCAGAATCATAGAGCACTGGAGCCTCGCCTATGGAACGGAGCATGCGGTTAATCCATTTCGTGGTGTCACGACCAGAGAGCGAATAAGTCGCCAACGGAATCTTGACAGCCGAGAACCAACGGGAATTGCCTACCTGCCGCACATACGCCTTCATGTCTGAGGGGTTGATACCTTTCGTAGGAGGGTCGCTCTTGACCTTCACCTTATCTAATAAATAGTCACCTTCAGGGACATATTTTGTCTCTGAACAGGCGCAAAACAAGACTGCTCCCAAAAGATAAAAGGTATATCTGAACCGCATTTTGTTGCAAAGGTACAAAATTTTTTCTATCTTTGCAGAAAAATTTCAGAAAATGATTAGCAAGAACCAGATTAAACTCATCCGTTCGCTGGAAATGAAGAAGAACAGGAAGCTAAACGGACTCTTCGTGGCGGAAGGACCTAAAGTAGTGGGCGACTTGTTGCAGGCGGGCTATCATGCCAAAATGCTGTTTGCCACCAGGGAGTATCCTCATGCCGAACTCATTACTGCCGACGAGCTGCACCGCATCAGTTTTCTTCAGCATCCGCAAGAAGTACTTGCTGTTTTCGAAATACCTCTCAACACTATGTCCGCACCGGCAGAGCATCAGCTGTGCCTTGCCCTTGACGGTGTTCAGGATCCAGGCAATCTGGGCACCATTATCCGCATTGCCGACTGGTTTGGTATTTCCCATATCTTTTGTTCGACGGATACCGTAGATGCCTATAATCCTAAAGTTGTTCAGGCTACTATGGGCAGTTTGGCGCATGTTCAAATCGTATATACCGATTTGGTGGAATTGGTGGGCAACCTGCCACCCTCCTACCCTGTCTATGGCACATTGCTGGACGGAGAAAATATTTACGAACAGGAATTATCTGCCGAAGGCATCATCGTCATGGGTAATGAGGGCAACGGCATCTCACAAGCCCTGCGTCCGCACATCAACCGACGACTGTTGATTCCCGATTTTCACGTCGGTGCCTTACGGGCTGAAAGCCTGAATGTGGCTATAGCAACGGCTATCACATGTTCAGAATTCAGACGACGAAAATAAAAAAAGGGAAAACCGTCTTCACAGATGGCTCCCCCTCGAGGAAAATGATAAATATAGATTAAATTACTAGTTGTGTCGATGCAAAGGTAAGCATTAATTTTGAATATGCAAAGGATTATTCAAAAAAACTTCAACATTTAACATTTCTATCATTCAGAGAATGTCTTCAGGGCTTCATATATCCGTTGTACCGGTAGCCCCATCACATTGAAGTAACTGCCGTTCATTCCTGTCACCCCTACGTGTCCTATCCACTCCTGTATGCCATAGGCGCCAGCCTTGTCAAAGGGCTTGTAATGCTCCACATAGTAGTTGATTTCCTCATCCGACAGTGTTTTGAAAGTAACATCTGTCTCCACCGAGAAACTCACTTGGCGGTCATGGGTAGTCAGACATACACCCGTAATCACCTGATGCGTCTTACCACTTAACTGGTGCAGCATCTTATATGCCTCGTCAGCATCTTTGGGTTTACCCATCACTTGGTCAGCCAGTATCACGATGGTGTCGGCAGTAATAATCAGCTCGTCGGCAGCCATACTCTGTCGGTAGGCATCGGCTTTTTTCTTAGAGATATATCCAGCTATTTCCTTGGTTGCCAGTGTGTGAGGATAAGATTCATCAATTCCGTCTATCACCCTGATTTCAAAGGGAATATCCAATCCGGTAAGCAATTCTTTTCTGCGAGGCGAATTGCTGGCAAGTATGATATGATAGCGATTACTTACCATCCGAAAGCCCTTTCATCCTGTAGCCATTTCCCCTGTGCCTTGAGTATTTGTTCCAACACGTCTCTGCCACAGCCGCAGCCACCTTCTACGTCGCTGATGTAAACACTGATATCCTTGACTTCGCTACAGGCGTCTTTCGGACAGACGGGACACCCTACCCTGTGCATGATTTCCAAGTCGGGTATATCGTCGCCCATGAACATCACTTCGTCCTCCTTCAAACCGTGCTTCGCCAAAAATTCTTCATAGTATTTTATTTTGACGGCAGCACCCAGATAGATATCTTTCATACCCAGTCCTTCATAGCGTTTTCTGACGCCTTCAATGGTACACCCCGACAGGATGGCAACGTTCAGTCCCATCTTAATAGCCAGTTGTATGGCATAGCCGTCCTTGATATTCACCGTTCTGAGGGGTGTTCCGTCCATCCCCAGCGAGATGGTCGATTTGCTCAGCACCCCATCTAAATCGAAGATGACGGCACGTATTTTCTGTAAATCGTAGTTAATCATTTCTTCTCTGTAGCTTTTCTGTGTATATTCATCGACAATCGGTCGTAGATATCTTTCATAAACGGAAATTCGCGCAACAGCTGTATCTGGTGGCGAATCACATTCTCGTCGTAGCGTACGGCTGGTCCTGTCTGGGCATCGAGGGGATGCATTTCGTGCACCTTACGGGCGGTCTCGTCAATCAGTGGCAACATCACGTCGAAAGGCAAATCGTGTTTCTCCAATATCTCGGCAGACAAGGCATAACAGTGGTTCACGAAATTGCAGGCGAAGACGGCTGCGAGGTGCAGATACTGGCGGTCGTCGCTCGACAACTCGTAAATCCGTTCGGTAATGCTCTCTGCCAAGTGGCGTATCGTCTGCATCGCTTTCTCGTCGTTGGCTTCAATGAATGTGGGTATGACGGCAAAATCCACAGGACGTTCCTTGGAGAACGACTGCATGGGATAGAACACCCCATAGTGATGGGCCATTCCCTGAAACATCGACATGGGCATCGAGCCTGCGGTATGCATAAAAACCTGATTCTCCCTGCCTCGGGTCACTGCAGGTATCACATCAGCCAGCACCGAGTCCTTCACGGCTATGATATAGGCATCAGCCTCCATCGGTATATCCTCTGCCCTATCTACCGCACAGCCGCCTATCTTGTCTGCCAGTGCCTTTGCCGATGCCATCGTCCTGCTGTTCACACACACGATTTCATGTCCGGCACCCAAGAGTGTCTGACCCAGATTCGTAGCTAAGCGTCCTGCACCTATTAATACTATGCGCATCTCTCCGTTCGCTTAATACTTGTTCAGATGAACATTCTCCCACTTCAGCTTGTCTTCGTTCTGGGGCTTGCGCTCGTCAGCCTTATGACCGATAGCCAGCACACAAAGGCACGACATATTCTCAGGAATATCCAAAACGCCCTGTATCACCGTATCGGCACTGGTGCCGTCACTCAGTCCGCGACCGCGCATCTGTACCCAGCACGACCCCAGTCCCAGGGCTTCTGCCTGATACTGCATCGAGATAGCAGCTATCGCACCATCTTCCACCCAGCAGTCGTTCTGCATGGGGTCGCCCAGCACCACGATAGCCAACGGAGCACCCTTCAGAAACTGTCCGCCCATATCCTTGGCGTCAGCAAGTTTTTCCAAATCGGTCTTATCGTCCACTACCACGAACTGCCAAGCGCGCTGTCCCTTCGATGTAGGAGCCATCAAACCGGCACGCAGTATCAGTTTCACGTCTTCCCCGTCAATTTCCTCCTCTGTAAATTTGCGATGCGAACGGCGCATCTGTACTAAGTCTTTAAATTCCATATTTCCTAACTTTTAGATTCTCTTTACCGCCACCTTGTTCAGTTCATTGCGGATGGCGCGGTTAATGAAGTCGTTGATTGTCGTGCCCGATGCAGCCACGAAAGCCGCTACGCGCGAATGCAGTTCAGAGGGCATTCTCAGGTTCAGCTTGCCGCTATAAGGCTTCTGAGGCTCCACGCCGTCAGCCTTGCAACCCTCGATGTAGCTGTCGATGCCAGCCTCAAAGTCTTGCCTGAGTTCATCGAGCGTTTGCCCCTCATAAGCTATCAAGTCCTTGCCCATGCCCTGCACCTTACCCACCAGGCAGTTGTCCTCCCGGCTGTATTCCACGCTACCCTTGTAGCCTTTGTACTCTAAGTAATCCATAATCTTGAGTCAAATTATTATTGCTAATTTTCGCCTTCGATGATTTTTTTAATTATATCACTCATTTTTTCACTCTTAATCTGTGTTCGATAATGTACATTAACTCCCGCTTCTTGCATGCACTTGAAGAAAACTTTGGCACAGGCTATCTTAACCTTCTCTTCTGGGCGGAGGTCATTTTCCAAGCTATTTACATCCTTCGTTTCAACGACCAGATTCAGCTCTTTACTGCCGTCTTTGCGTTCTACGACATACATGAAGTCTGGACTATAGCTCGAACTTGCAATCGTAGGTATGGCAATGCTACTGCGTGGTATTTTGCCGAACACCGTAACCTTTGCGATTTCAACTTTGTTGATGATGTTATCTCTCTCTAACGGGGAGTCATAGGCAACGGTATCATAGAGATATGTTTCCAGAGGGCTGACATCCTTCTCGATATTCACACCAATCAACCCCGCCTTAATGGTTTGATTCGGCTTGCCGTCATAGGTCAACTTTGTGTCTTTAGGGATAAAGTCAGTCCTCGAATAATTGAACTTGCCCATCAGATTCGTTGTAAACCAGTCGTATATGGCTTGAATGTTTTTGTTAAGCGAGTACTCGCTGAACCACCTCTTCGTATCTTCACCCTCATGCGTTTTTGCGTATTCAGTGGTTGCATGATGAATGATGGAGATAGGTACGGCTGTTGCATTACTTAGCCGACGAAGATACTCGCCGTATGGGATGTGCCGACTAATGACCGGTATTTCATATCCAGTATCTTGGGCAATCCCCATTCCATCTTGCTGGGCTTCCAACTTTACACGCTCACTTGTCACGTGAATGTCATCGGTAAATAGCAACAGGCCTGGCAATTCTTTTTCAAGAAACTCACCGATCTGACTTTGGAATGAAAGTATATACTTGGTGGTTATATTCTTCCATAGCTCCGCAATTTCATCGAACTTCTCCTGCCTGATCCTGACAGGCTCCTTACGCTCTTTGTTCCTGTCATGTACCTTTCCAGGATTGTAATCCTTAGGCCGCAATTCAGGAAACTTGTTCAGGAAATCAAGCATGTGTTCCTTCTTGACCACAATAAGGCTTCCATTAACATCAATCATGTCTTTAATTTCAGCCAAAAGCATGATGACGTTAGTGTTTCTCTTTTCTGCGAGTTCATTGAAATCTGCAAGAGAGAACTTCCCGAACTGCTTACTCGTCTGCAATTCTCCATTAATCTCGGCAACAAGCTCGCTGGCGAAACTCGCTTCCGACTTGTCAACGATATAGTTGAGCATAAAATCCTCGCCTTTCACTCTACGGCCAGTAACATCTACAGGCAAGCGGAGACCACGCCCCACTTCCTGCATCTTGCTGATTTCGCTACCGCTGGAACGTAGCTTACAGATGGTAAACACATTAGGGTTGTCCCAACCTTCTTTCAGCGTCCATTTTGAGAAGAGGAATCGGCGTGTGTTCCAACTGCCATCCTCGCGTCTGAATTGGAGCAATTTCTTTTTTCCATTCAAGATTTCATCAACCTCGTCGGCTATATTCTGGTCAGTATCCTGATTGTCGCGAGCAAAATAACCTCCAGCACAGGCATGCAAATCGCTGAGTGATGCTTCCAAATAATTGCGATATTCGTCAGATATAGGCTGTCGAAGTTCACGCTCTATTTGCTGTTTAAGTATATTCTCAAATTTCTCTCGCAGCCATGGGGCTGTACCATCTTCACGGTCTCGGAACGAGTCAACGTCTTCGATGAAGAACAAGGCAAGCGTCCGAATCTTTGGCGAACGTTCAAAATTCTCCTTCTCAATCTCAAAATGCCGTTTCAAGGCAAGGGACATCATCTGCTCTTGATACGACACGCTATAAGAATCAACAAAGAACGACTCTTCCTTGTTCAGGTCTTTGCCGTTGGAAAGCGTTACGAATTTCTTGCTGATGCCTGTGATGCTAATGCCGTTGAAAGCCTCGTCTATCTGACTGAGCGAGTCACCCACAGAGAGCATGAAATGTTTCTTGATTTTTCCGCTATTGTCTGACAAAGTGAATTTTGCATAGTTTGACTTACCGCCTTCAAACTCTGTCAGTTTTACCTTGCCAATCCTGCTATCCTCAGACCCCACATGCTCCTTGGCAACACCCTTGATAAGGTTTTGCCTGAAGGATTCGTAGGCATTTAGGTCGTAGAGCAGGTTGTGATAGTCTTTCACGGCCTTTTGTCCCCTGCCTGCTGAGTGCTCTGGAAATGTTGCACCAAAACGGATGATGCACTGGGGTTTCAGATTGTCGGTTATACTCTGATAGGTTTTACCACTCTCCTTGAATTTGTGCGGCTCATCTATTAGCACAAACGGATGAGTGGCAGCTATTGCCTCAAACGGCTTGTAAAAGCCTTCTACGCCACTGTCGTACTTGGTGCTTTTCAACACCTTGCCTGATGTGAGTAGGGCCATGTTTGTAAGAAGTACGTAGATTCGTTTGTTGTCGTGAAGTGTACCTTCCACAAATTTGCGCACTTCGCCAGGAAAAAGATTCCTTCCCTTCTTTTTCTGGCTGCTGTTCTTGTTGGCTTTAAGGACGCAGAGGTCAATATCGGTCTTGTACCCCCTTTCGTCTCTGAAATGCCGCCTGACGTATGGGTCTGAAATAAAGTCTTTTGTACCAGCCTTGATAGGCAGAGTGGGCACGATGATGACGAACTTGTTGATACCATACCGCTTGAACAACTCATACATGATGTGGGTATAGACGTATGTCTTACCCGTACCAGTTTCCATCTTAATGTCAAGTGAGAGATAGTCTCCTGCAGCATCGTAGCCTGCATAGTCAACAATCCCTTCATTCCGTTGCGTTCTTTCCACCCGCCGTTTCAACGTGGCAGTCGACTCTTCTGACGCAAAGTCGAACACAGGATTCTCGTAGTACTTGCGCTCCTGAGCTATGCCAAGTTCAGAAAACAAGTTGGCAATAAGTTCTACAGGTTTCTCCTGGTGCTCAAGCCCTGTTTCTAATAGTAAATCCATAGTACGCTCTCCGCTTAATATCTTACGTCAACCGTTATGTTTGTGCCGCTCTCATTGTCTTTCAGTGCAGGTATGTTCTTTTTTAGCATCAGCATTTCTGCCAGTGAGAAACTATAGCCGAAAACGACTATGGTGGCTGGGTGGAAATCCATGACGTCGCGCTCGTATTTCTCCATCAGGCCAGCCATAGCCTGCTCGTCAAAGCCTTCATCAATCAGATACAGGTGCTTGTCTATATAGTAGGCTGTGTATCCGCCGAGTTTTATGTGCTGTAATTCTGCTCCCAATCCGTAGTGGTCATCACACAACCACGTAGTAAGCACAGCCTCTTTGCCGCCCATGAGCTTCAGCATCTCTGGTGCTCCCACAAATTCGAGCGGCTTGAATTCTTCCAGCTTGTCAATGGTTTCCTCGGGTAGTTCCTGAAGCGTGTAGTGCTTGAAGCCGAAGTCACCATCAGCAGACGTTTCATCCTTTATCAATTTTGCTGCCATTTTTATGCGTGACATTCCAATTTGATCTATCGTCCTGTAATTATTAGGAGCATTGTACGCTTTAGTCCCGGGCTTTACCTTTTCTTGCAATTGCACAAGTACATACTTATTGTTTCTCTTTCCCTTACTATATGCATTATTCCACATCAATGCTTCTGCAGAAGTGCCAGAGCCAGAAAAGAAATCCATTAAAATGTCGTTCTTATCTAAACATAGGTCGCAAATAGTATCTATCAGTGCAATAGGTTTCGTGTGATCAAAGATTTTCTTTCCCAATGTTTTAGCGACATCTTTTGTAGCATTATCATTGGAATAGATGTTATCGGTAAATTCGAGTGTCGACAACCCTGTTGTCCTTTCTCCATAATCAATGAAATACCCATCGCCTTCTTCCTTGTCTTCAATGAACGCCTTCTGGTAAGTCTTTGTGTAAATCCGTGAACCGTTCCTTGATTTCTTTACTACTATAAATCCATTTGCAAGGCCAAATTCAAACTTCTTCTTGCTCCAACGCCAAGCCCAATCTGCACGGTCATGATTGCCCGACTTTCTTTCGTCAAATTCTTCCTTTGAACCTCCTGGGTAGAAAGTTTCACCATCGAGTTCTATAGGATAATCCAAACTATCGCTATATTGGAGACTATCATAATCAAGAGTCTGATTTAATTTGTAGTAGCCTCTTTCCTCAAAAAACTCATCTTTGTTCTTGAACCCAGCATCATTATGCTTTAAAGGATAAAAAAGCGGAGATTCTGTTCGCGAATAAACTAAGACATAATCATGATTATTGTTGATTGCCTCAGAAGACTTGCCACTTTTCTTTGTAATTCTGGGTATGCAACCTATGAAATTCTCAGGCCCAAAGATTTCGTCACACAGCAATTTCAAGTTTGCCTGCTCATTGTCGTCTATGGAAATAAAGATAACACCGTCGTCCGTCAGCATTTCCTTTGCCTTCTGCAGACGGGGCAGCATGAATGTCAGCCACGCGGCATCGCTGCATGTGCTGCCGTCGTTGAAACTGAGAATACGCTCGGCTATCTCCTCCTCAATATTCAGTTTTTCTGCTAATTCTTCTTTCGTGAACTTGAATTTATCGTTATAGACAAACCCATCCGAACCTGTATTATACGGCGGGTCAATATAGATGCATTTTACCCTTCCGGCATAAGATTTTACCAAATGTTTAAGCGCATCAAGATTGTCGCCGCTGATGTATATATTCTCGCTGTTTATGTTCTCAGGCTTGCTGTTGTGTGCTTCGTCTGGCACTATGACCGTTGTCGAATCCAAACCTGTCAGCATCCTGGCATAGCTCTTGCCTAGAAAATCAAAGCCCTGATTCTCCTTCACCAAGTCCACTTTGTCTGATATCAACGCCTGGAACTTAGCCATGTCGAACTTCCCCTCACGGTTGAAGCAGTCTGAAAAGTCCCTGTGCAGACGTTCCATTACCTCGCTGTTAGGTCTCACATCCTTATTATTCTCGATTATATTCTTTATCATATCGATTTATGTTTAAACAAAGCGCCCAGTGTCGCTTTTCCAATATGTAGTGTCAACGCCTCAATTATCAGCCGAAGCCTTAACAGAGCATAGACGATGCAAAATTACACATTTTATTTGTATTTCGCTGTCCGAATAAGAAAAAAGTTGCAAAACGCTTTGAATATCGCAGGAAAATGCCTATCTTTGCAACGTGAAAGGAGAAACCAGGTAGAGCCAAAACAGTATCTGTCCCCACGGCTACCGGAAACACACTATAGTTTAGAAGCAGGCAGCTATCATCTCCTTACCCAGTTTATGAATATGGGCGAGGATTTCACTTTCCCTCTCAGCAGAAGGCTTCTTGAAGCCATTGATATAGTTACGCAGCAGCGTAGCGTTCATCCCAATGGAACGGGCGAACTCTGCCACGTTGATTTCCTTATGAGTAAGGAAGAAACGTTGAAGGGCTGATGGCTCTGAATCTTCATAGGTAAAGCTCTCAAAACTGATGTCTTCATCGAGACTACGCCAATGGATGCCGTCATAGCCAAAGGTGTATTGGCTACGTTCGTCGTCGGATGCTGCCCTCAACTTGGGGTACCAGAGCAGCGACTGGCTGTACTCCTTTCCCTCTTCGTCTCTGCCGAATATATGATCAGCATTAAACCAAATCTTTGTAATCTTCATAACGTATCCCCCTATGTTAACTATTAAAATGCTCCTCCCAACGCTTGATAATCAGGTCGGCATTCTCATCGATGACCGCCTTAATCTTCTTTAGGTCATTTCTCTATCTCATTTTATAGTGACTGTGCAAAGATAGGAATTATTTTCGATACCAACAACTTTTATGCCAAAAATATGTTGCATCTGGTGATTTTTCGTTATCTTTGCACCGCATACGTGCAGAACAGATGATGATACTCTTCTGAGCGAAGGGCGAGTTTGTGGAAGACCTGCCTATCGAAACAGGGACCCGTCCCTATGTCTCTTTTGGCAGGAAAATCCTTATACCTGTCGGCACTCCAGAGCCTGAAGGCATGCTTATCCTTACACCAACTCAGAATCGTCGGAGCATCGTTGATATTGAATGGTCGAAGTGTCATGAAATCTTGTATATGTATATCGTGTTGATTGTCTTTTGCAGTTCTTCCAAGAATCGGGCGGCATGTCCGCCATCCATCTGCACGTGGTGGAATTGGAAGGAAATGGGCAAGGTTGTCCTCAGCCAAACTTTGCGGTAGCGACCCCACATCACCATCGGATTGCAGAACTGGTCGGTATATTGGTTGACGATGCTGTCGAGCTCGGTGGCTGTCATCGCCGAAGTTCCTATCACCATCGCATCATCTATGAAGGAGCTCTGGCAGGACGTACTGGCCGATTGCGTCAGAACCATATAGTCTTGTCCGAACTGC
>DEKX01000006.1:31263-36864 GCA_002354095.1 Prevotella sp. UBA2711
ATCGGCATAGGAGATTTCATCCATAGTTCGAATGCCATTGCCCGATTCGTATCCTTGGGATTAATTTCCTGTTTCATCTTTTTATTCAATCACGAAGCTACGTGGATAGAAATCACTGTAGAAACGGCCATAGGTGGCGGTGAACTTCAACACGCAGTAGTTAGGGTCGGTAACACCACCGGGATAGTACTGCTCGTCGCCATCGTGCCAGATCATCTCTTTCGAGACGGCATCCGTCAGTACCTCCATCGTACCTCTGAGCATCATGCCCTTAAATCCTTTGGCATCGCAGAAATAGATGCTTGCCTTAGGGTTAGCCTTGTATTGAGCCACACGTATCGAGAAGGTGTTGGTCGTAAAGTAGAAGGTTTTGATACCCTCGCGTTTACGTGGCTTCAGCATGGCCTTAGTCCAAGGAAAACCTTCTTGGTCTACTGACGAGATATAAGCGATGGGCTGTTTGTCGGCCATCTGTGCAATGAGTTCTTTAATGCCGGCTAAAGCGGGATTGACCTTCATAGCTTCATCGTTATTCACATCCAGCGTTTGGCGCCAACGCTTAAGCTGGGGAAAGTACGATTTCATCATGCCGATGTATTCCTCTTTAGTAATAGGTTTTTCTAACCCTTCGTTTACTGCATTCACAAACTGAGCACAATGCTCAATCATCTCTTCCATCGTGCAGTCCTGCAAGAACTTTCCATCCCTGTAGCAGTACATACAGTAATCTTCGTTCTTACTTCCGTCGGCATTGGTGCCGAGGACATCTTCTGTTAGCGGCATTCCGCAGCTCTGACAAAATCTCTGATCTTTATCCATATTTTAATACTGTTGTTTATTTGATATTAAAGTACTTTCTTTACGCCAGGAATCATCCTCAGCAGCCAGGTGAGCACGAAGGATGCTATGGTGATGGCGACACCAATAAACATGAACTTACCGAAGGCTCCCATCCAGATACCATCAACCGCATTCTGCAAAGCAATCATCAGCAATAGATGGAAGATGTAGGCTCCGTAAGCTTGAGCGGCACACCACTGCCAGAACTTACTGTTCCAATTGCCGTACTCACGAAACAGCCAGAGCAGCCCGAAACAAATAAAGACGCAGAGTAACGACTCGTAGATGCCGAACCACTCGGTTACAAAGTTGTTCCACTCACCACCATCACGCAGATAGATGCCTAATGCTAATAGGCATCCTATCACAAGCGACAGGATTCCTGTAGCTTTGGAAATTCTCTCAAGCCAATGAAAGCGACTGGCCAGAATGCCGACGACGAACATCATCACGTATTGCAGATAATGAGCTGGTTCCATCGGCAGAGGGATGATGCCAAAGGGCCAAATCCAATGATCCTGCGGAGAAACCTGACGGATGAAATAACTGCCAATACCCATGATGCCACCGAATATCAACAGCCCGATGATGGTAGGCTTCGACGAACACTTACCATCGATGGGTTTGCATATCAATCGTATCAGGGCATAGATCAAACAAAACACAAGCAGACTTTCAATATACCACATGTGGCCAATCTCTAATTTACCTGACAGCACACTCAGCAATCCACCCATTACCAACAGGGGTATGCCCAGGCGTATCAGTTTCTTTTGGACAAATACCGAGGTTCCCTGTTTATCGTAACTCGCAGGAACGAAATAGCCGGAGATGAGAAAGAACAGTCCCATGAAGAAGGCTGCATTCACTGAGAAGAAATGCCATATCCAAGGCATTACCTCGGCAGGATTACTGGGCGTATAGGCCCAGCCACCCCCATCGCCGTATGCCTGACCTGCATGGTGGAATATCACCAGCACCGTCAGGCATACTTTCAGATTGTCCAGATATAAAAGTCGTTTCATTAGTTTGTCCGTGATAATGTAAATTGTAGCGGCTTGTCAAAATGACGGCGTGAATAGTAGGTGACAGAAGGATGCTTCAGATTCATCACCATCGTCCAGGCTGTGCCAAGGAAACCTTCTCTTTGTGGTTGGGATACAGCCTCGATGGCTTCAGTCAGTTGCTTTTCGCTCATCACGCCACCCGTCTGACCATATCGTTGGCATAGACGCTCATAACGGTCGTCACCTTCTATTAATCCGACATTACGCTTTTGCTCACAGAGGTAATGGTTAGCTACGGCAGGTGATTCTGTTACCACCATTTTATTATCTACATATTCTACGACCACACTCCTGCCTGAAGCATCGGCTATGGCATAATGACGGGCATATCCCATTTCCGAGTGCATATCAATGCCATTTAGCAGCTTCAAAGCTTCGTCAACATTAGCTGCATGATTAAGCAAATAGCGGATAGCAGTAGAGGTCAGCAGATCGGGCTTGCTGGTGTGCTGGTGTGTCTGGATGGAGTCGCCTGCCGTCAGGTCGGCTATGGCCAGCCCTTTCTCGTTGATGCCGTCAAGGGCACAGAACAATCCTGCCAATGCCATATACTGGTTCTTGAATCCCTCGGGCTTGTAGCCCTCGCCGAAATTGTAGAACTCCACGTTGAAAGTGGCGATTGACTCATAGCCGTGAGTGGGGATGGTATGCATAATGACACCAATGGCCGATGGGTAATCGAAATTGCGTCCCATTAAGATGTCACCGTCGGGAGTGGTGGCCGTTAGTGCCGAACAGCCGAAATCAGCTTTCTTGGTGGTTATCTCCCCATTGTAATGTCCCCTTGACAAGAAGTCCATTACATAGTTTGCCAATTGATCTGTTGTTTCGCAGCCGCCACGATTCATCAGTTCGTCAAAACCGTCATCGCCTTTATATTCCATGTAATAGAGTCCGTCGTCAAGCTTTTCGCACGACATGGCACCCTTAACCAACGGGCCAAACTCCATCCATACCAATATGCCAGCTATGACAACTAGTCCCAGAATGCTGAACAGCGTGATTTTTAATGCTTTCTTCATTGTTTGTCTTATTTGTTTCGTTTCTTGTTTGACGTTGCAAAAGTACAAATAGTTGCGGAATGAGCCAAATTTTAGGGATGGATTGCAACGCCGAAGGGACATATTACATTCTTGCCTTTTGCTTCTCGCCGGCACCAGAGCCACGATACTTCGAGCGGGCTTCGTTGAACTTCCAGGTAAGGTCGAGCATAAAGGTGCGACGGGCAGGGTTGTGGACGGTGAGTTCGCGATAGCCAAAGATGACGGCATCGGTCTTGTTGGTATTGAAGGGGTCGATGCAGCGCAGGTCGGCAGTGAGTGAGCCGAGACGACGCAGGTTGAAGTCCTTCTGCACGCCGAGGCTGCCTGTGATGCGCGGCTCGGTGATGCGGAAGTTGTTGTACTCACCTTTCGTGGCCCACTCCAGGTCGGCACTCAGCCGGCAGTCGTGGGGCAGTTCGATGGTGTTGCGCCATGAGCCGTTGAACCAGGGTCGGCTGAGTGTGACCACCTCGCCTGTGGCAGTGGGCGATTTGTAGTTCTGGAACATGGCCACGACAGCCCATGTAGGATGCCAGCAACCGATGGTTGGCCGTGCAGAGGCGATGACAGTGAGGCGGTCGTAATCCTCCTTACTGTTGATGGGGTGTACGAGACTCAAGAGCGGGTCGGCAGAACCCGGATAGGGCTCGGTGGACATCGTGACAGCATCTTTGATACGCCCATAGTTCAGCGTCAGGTTCATCCACATGTAGGCACTGTTCAGTACGAGGCTGTGGGTATAGGTGGGCAGCAGATAGGGATTGCCGCTCTGATAGGTGTAGCGGTTGACGTAGATGGTCGAACTGGTCAGGTTGGCGTATGGCGGACGCTCAATGTCGCGACGGTAGGACAGCGAGAACTGTACCTTGCCGACAGGAGCGGAAATGACTGCCGTAGGGAACCAGTCGCCATAGTCGCGGCAGACCTCATCCTCCTTTACACCGAAGTTGAAGTAATCGTTCGTCAGGTGCTCGTAGCGCAGGCCTATTTGGGCGAAGACCTTACCGAACTGACGGCCATACTCTGCGAAGACGGCAGATGACTTTTCGTTAATTTCGGTGTCGGTAGCCTTCACGGGTACGGCATCGGTGGCATTGAAGTCGTAGGCATCCGTGCGGTGGTTGTAGCTGTATTCGCCGCCTACTGACAGGTTGCCCCTCCAGACAGGATAGCCGAGGATGAGCTTCGAGGCCCAGAAGTTGTTGCTGCTGAGGGTGTTACTGTTGATGGCACGGACAGTACCGTATGACACACCTTCGGTTCCTGGCTCAGGGGCCGGATTGGTGATTTCCGTCGTACTGCCGGGAGCCTTCGTGTCATCGAACAGACCGTCGATATTCAGGTCAATGCTCAACTGGCCCACCTTGCCATTATAATACGCATTGAAGATATGCTTCTTGAACTCGTCCTTTTGGGTGATGTCACTCTCAGAACGCTCCACATAGTCTCCGTTCTTGAAGTTGTTGGTATAGTACATGCCGCTGTATTTACCATTTGGGTGGCGGTCGTACTTGTAGAAGGCTCCGAAGCTATGGTTCTCGTTCACCATATAGTTCACCTGTAACTGCGGCGACCAGCCCTTCCAGATATTCTTTGACTCCTGCGAGCTGACAGCCTCAATCTTGTCTGGCCCGGCAAAGTAGGTCAGCGTGTTGTCCTGCAGCGACTTGCTATGACCATAGCGGCCTGCCCACAGCGAGGCTGTGATATCGAGTCCGCCCGTGCGGTAGTTCACGTCGAGGTTGTTGGTCAGCGTATGGCCGTACTGATACATCGCACCAGCGTTGTCCTGGAAACTGATGCCCTCACCCTGCGCTTTTTTCAGCGTGATGCGCACTACGGCCTTCGTCGAGGCGGCATAGCGGGCGCCGGGGTTCTGCACCACATCCACGTGCAGTATCTGGTCGGAGCGAAGCCGGGAGAGTTCTTTCACGTCCTGCACCCGGCGCCCGTTGATATAAACTTCGGCATCGCCGCGCCCAATCACCTTCACGGCTCCGTCGCGCTCTGCCTCTAAGGATGGAATCTTCGAGAGGGCATCGCTCAGCGTGCCTGCTTTCTCTAGAATAGTTCCTGCCACAGTCGTGCGCATGGCATCGCCCTTGGCATGGGTCTGGGGTAGTTGCCCCTTCACAATCACCTCGCAAACCATATGTGCCTCCTCCTTCATCTGGATGGTCAGACCATTGGCTGCCTTATAGGGAAGGAAAAGCGTTTCATAGCCGATGCTCGTCAGTTTCAGCAAACCTTCACTCTGCTTGGTCACAATATTGAACATTCCGTTCTCGTCAGTCACTGCTCCCTGTACGAAAGCGGAGTCGGGCAGCGACAATAGTACTACATTCACAAACGGCAGCGGCTGGCCATTCTCATTAATCACTCTACCACCCACGTCTTGAGACTTGGCATATACTGTCATTGTGCTCATCAAGGCAGTCATCAATGTTGCCATCTTAAAACCAATACTTCTCATATTATTATACTTCCTAATTGTTTTTTATACTTACACCACCAAGAAAATTACTGGCAACAATGTGCAGGGTAGGCGCACCGTCCTTGACGTTGCGGTTCGTCTCATTGCCCACACCGCCGATGAAACTGCGGCTTTTCGTCTCGACATTCAGCCAGTCGGGCACTATCAGTTCCACGCC
>DEKX01000006.1:36983-39351 GCA_002354095.1 Prevotella sp. UBA2711
GCCATAGTGGACCGAACAGCAGATGCGCTTTCCCTCTTCGGCAGGTGGAATGGGTCGCTGCAGCCATTGACTTGGGTCGCGACGATAACTGTCGATAACAAGATGTACACCGACATATAGCAAAACGAATATGCCGAAGTACATGGCCCATCGGCCTTCCGACATGGTTTCAAACCATCTCCACTGGAGAATACCCCACAGTGTGGCCAACTTCAACAGAGCGGCCACGATGAAAATAACGCCAATAAAAGTTCTTCTTCTCATAACCTAAAACATTTGATGGTTTTGCATGATTGCGAGTGCAAAGTTAAGTGGCATCGCTGGAAGGTGCAAATATCTGGGATATTCTGCATGGAAATGTGACGAATGGTAGGGCAATGTGACGAATGGTAGGCAATCTGTTACGAAATGCACACAACATTTCAATTTATTTTTGTACCTTTGCACCCATGAACGAAAGACAGAAAGAGACACTCCGTGTACGCATCATCAGCGTCGGCATAACATGCCTCGCCTTTGTTGTGTTCAAACCTATTGGCTTAGAAGCTTTAGGGCTGATGTTGTATCTGCACTTTTTGGTCATCTGGATACTTGGGGTCGGAGTTTGTTATGTTACAGAAGGTATTGTTACCCATATCCTGGGCTTGCCTTCATCGCTTGATAAGGGTGTTGAGTATATTATCCGCCGCAATCTATGGTTTCAACTGATTAATACTCCCTTGGAGGCACTTTTTATCTGTGTCTATCTCCATTTTCCCATGAGCAGTATAGGTGCCACTGATCCGTTGTCGTGGAGGGGAATCCTCCAGGCTGTCTTGCTTTTGGCTTTCTGCTCATTCGTCGTCGGACTCTATTGGCGCTACAAGTTTCGCAGCCGCTACCTTGCGCTCGAACTGGAAGAGACAAGGCGGATGAATGAGCAACTGCATCTGTTGCAACAAGAAGCAGAAAATCGCAACAAACGATATGAAGAGAAACTGGCTAAGTCGCAATCCCATGCCGAACAGCATTTGGAAGAAGTAGCCGAAGAGTTACCAATCGAATCAGAGACTGCTATTCAGCCAGTAACCATCACGCTAACCGGCTCTACCAACGAAAAGGTCACGCTTGCAGTTTTCCACCTATTATATATAGAATCCGTCGGCAACTATGTTAAGGTCGTACATTGGCGTGACGGGCAAGTACATTCCGATATGCTTCGCACCACTTCCAAGCAGATGGAAGAAATGTTTCAGGCGTACCCATTGATTATTCGTTGTCATCGCGCCTTCCTTGTAAACCTCGGCCAGGTGGAGCAAATTATCTCCAGTTCCGGCACCATGCAACTGCTCATTAAGCACAGCCACGATACCATTCCAGTTTCCCGTAGCAATATGGCAGGTATCAAAGCTGCGATAGAAAGTGCATAACTGCCTTTAAACTTTAAACTGAAATTTTATTTCCATCATATTGTGTTTTATATATAATTGGGCAATTTGCAGTAAAAACAGTGGGTTCACTTCAAACCCTGTCCCCGTGATTCTTTAACTTTGCACACAGATTTCCAAACATGAAGCGATACGAGATATAATCAAATATACAGAATCTAATCAAAGCCATAACACCACGATATTATAAATTATTAATTTTGAGAGGATACTCCCAGAGTTTTAAGGGGAATATCCTTTTTCTTTGCCTTGACTTCTCAAAATAATGGGAAGATGATGTGTGAGAATTGAAAGATTGTACAGGGTATGGTCGCAAACCAAATATTTTTAGTTTTGTCTTATTGGTCTAATCAGAGCTTGACTGATTGGGCTCCAATCATTGGTGGATATATGGAGTATTTCCACCATCTTTATTATCATTAGCTATACTACTTAAATATTTTGTGGAGAGAGGACAGCGTATTCTATTGTTTATGTGAATGATAGGATTAACAATTGTGTGCAAATTTTCCAGTCTGTTAAAGTGTGTTATTTATGGAAGAATCTCTTCTGAATCTATCATACATGACAGATGGACAATTTTAATATGAGTACCTTTGCATCATCATCAAAAATTTTTAAAAAAACTAATAATGGATCAGAAATTCAATCAGACAGAAATGCGGTTTATTGCAGACCTCACTGCAATGGTTTTGAATGTTATCAAGAACAGTAAGAAGTATCATCGGGTGGCCATCATGCTATCACACTAACCGGTAGCTACCCCCTCTCATACATGCCCTCCCCCCCTATAAAGGGGGAGGGCTATAGTATAAGGGGGGTGCTACCTAACGTGTGATAGCTTGCCGACGGTCAGGACAACAAGCAACATGGAAAAACATAGCGAAGTCGGACAAAGTCGGACAGCCCGACATCGCAGTGTAGTACCTTTGCATTGGCTA
>DEKX01000010.1 GCA_002354095.1 Prevotella sp. UBA2711
TGAATAGATAAGGTGTGTTCCACACATTATTGCGCTCCTCTATGAAAACCTCTCCAAACGGCACATACTCGATGTGCTGCACCACCTCACCGTCAAGGTCGGTGATGTAACTGCTGCTGCCCAAGTGGTCGGGGTGGTAGTAGAACTGCAGCTTGTCGTAATCATCGTTCTCCTTGAAGTTGCCACTGACGGAGTTGGCCTTTGCCATCGCTGCCATCCTCGCCCTTGCCTGTGCCGCCTCCAGTGAGCCGTCGTTGCAGCAGAAGCCCTCGCCGTCCACGTAGTCGTTGTTGTCCTCACCGTTGTATGGCACATCGAACGTGGCATAATTGTCCCTGATGACCTGCTGCTGGCTGGCATACTTGCCCTTATAGTCCACCGTCACGGCATCGGCCTCGCTCCCTGCATAGGGGATCCTGCGCGGGTCGGAACCGTAGGAGTCGAAGTCGCCGAGCTTGCTAACAATGCGCTGACTGCCGATGTAGATGTGCTTGGTGTAGCGTCCGCCCTGGTTGGCTACAAGATAGGGAGACACATACAGCGAGAACTTTGCCGTGTTCGTACGTCCTCCGGCAAACCCGGAGTTGACATAGACCTGCTCGCCCTCGCCGCTGGTCTTCACCGTGCGCTCGCCGTCGGCATCGTACCAGTAGTTGGTCACAAAACCATTGTCGTCAGATGACAGCAGGCGGTTCTCCTCGTCCCAGCGCAATTTGCGCTCACCGGCTTTTTCTTGCATCTTCATAACTTTCACTTGTTTTATTGCGCTGTAATTCTTAAAATCGAGCACAAAGTTACTGTTTTTCCGCGAACTTTTGTCACCTCCGCCCGAAAACCGTCCGATATTTAACGTTCTGTAGGGAATAACAGGATTTAAACTGGCAAAAGATTATCAAGGTATTCATTGATTCTGCAATGCCATGCAATGCAGTTACAATCGAAAAGATTGCATCATATTTCATACCCTAAGTTTTTCGCCACGAATTTCACCTGAATTTCACACAAAAGAAAAAGAGAGTTGCGAAATCTTCGTAACTCTCTGATTTTCAGTGTGGACCAGCCAGGGCTTGAACCTGGGACCTCCAGATTATGAGTCTGTTGCTCTAACCAACTGAGCTACAAGTCCAGTGCTTTTTGTTAAGCGTGTGCAAAGTTAAATAGATTTTCGCGAATATCCAAATAAAATTGCTAAAATCTTTGTATCTTTGCAGGCGCAATGGAAACGATGATGTTCGATAGAGATAATAAGGCTGTTATGCCCAGCGTAGCAACTATCGGTATGTTTGACGGGGTGCATAGGGGGCACCGCTTTGTGTTGAAGCAGGTTAGCGACTATGCTAAGGCACACGGCTTAGCCTCAACCGTGATTACCTTCGACAGACATCCGCGTGAGATAGTCCTGTCGAACTGGCACCCCATGCTGCTGACCACCTATGAAGAGCGTATCAGATTGCTGGAAGAAACGGGTGTTGACCGTTGTGTGATACTGCCTTTCACCAAAGAGATGGCAGCACTGTCGTCTTATGATTTCATGCAACTGATGGCCGACAAGCTGGGCGTGAAGGTGCTGATGTTAGGATATGACAACCGATTCGGTCACGATCGTGAATCAACCTTCGAAGACTATGTAAAGCATGGTGAAGCAGTGGGAATGGAGGTAAAAAGCCTCACCCCCGCCCCCTCTCCTGTTGAGAGGGGAGAAACGGTCAGTTCGTCAATGATCAGGCGTTTGCTGGCAAAGGGGGATGTGGCTGGTGCTGCTGAGGCACTGAGCTATTGCTATCGCATCACTGGCACCGTTGTGAAAGGAGAACACGTGGGAACGGGATTGGGATTTCCTACGGCAAACCTGCAACTCCCTGACGCCCACAAACTGATTCCCGCCCCTGGTGTCTATGCCGTAAGATGCCTGATGACAGACGGAGGATGGAAGAAAGGGATGATGAATATCGGAACAAGGCCTACCTTCGGCAAGCATCAACAGACACTGGAGGTTCATGTACTGGACTTTGAAGGTGACCTCTACGGACAAACCATCACTGTGGAGTTTATAGCGCGCATACGCAATGAGCAGCGATTTGAACATGAGGAAGAATTGATAGCACAACTAAAGGAAGACAGAAAGAAAATAGAAAATTTAATGATTTAAGAAGATGAAGAATTCTATCATATATGCATTGGTCTTTGTAGGCTTACAAGCGGCAGCGGGATTGATTATCGGTGGGGCATGGGCACTGATGGGTGAAGATGTCCATGAATTGACAACAACCAAGATGGTAGCCACCATGACACTATTCAGTGCCTTGACATTAGCAGTATTCCTATTAGCTAAATGGGCTGCCGTGTCGCCCAAATGGTTGCTCACCCAGCAATGGACAGTACTGATATGGGCAGTGATAGCAGCAATGGGAATGGTTATCCCAGAAACCTGGCTATTGGAACAGATTCCTGAATTGCCCAACTGGATAGAAGATGAACAGGAAATGCTGATGAACAACTACTGGGGCTATCTCGCCATCGGCCTGTTGGCACCATTGGCAGAAGAAATCGTGTTCCGCGGAGCCATCCTTCGTACCTTGCTAACACAAATGAAACCGTGGACCGCTATTGCCGTTTCTGCCCTACTCTTCTCGTTAGTACACATGAATCCTGCCCAGATGCCTTTTGCCTTCTTGGTAGGAATATTGCTGGGATGGATGTACTGGCGCACAGGGTCTATACTACCAAGTATGGCGTATCACTGGGCGAATAATTCGATAGCCTACATCGTCTATCGCACCTATCCTGATCCTGATATCAAACTTGTTGATATCTTCAAAGGTTCAGAAACTCATGTCTATATGGCAGTGCTCTTCTCGCTGCTTATCTTCTTCCCCGCTATTTACCAACTGCACTTGAGGATGAAGAGAGCCGAAGGGTAATGACAAGAGGTGATTGATAATAAAAATCAGCGGACTGCTCGTCAACCCCTGACTGGCAGCCCGCTCTTCGTTAGTATGTTATGAAAAATTTGAGAGAACAGAAACTTCACAGTTTCTTTGATTGTTTTAACTAAACATGATATTATTATAGAGAAAGCATAGAAAAAATTCTCGTTAATCTTTGGCCACTGCCGTCGGTATAGCCTTGGCTGTATCCATTGGCACATCAGCAATATTCTCTGCCTGCATGGGAGTAGCATCAACCGAATCGACCGAAAGGGAATAGCTGTTGGCATATTCGACACGAGGGTCGTTCCAACTTGAATCCCATGGGCGCTGCATAGCACCACCGATGGTCAGGATGATAGCAACAACTGCTGCTGCCTTGAAGAGTGGCATGAGACGCTGCTTCAGCGAAATCTCACGAGCCTTGACGGTGGTCTGCGGCTCCTCTTCAATCATGGCCAAGATGCGTGCATCGAAATCATCGCCCAAATGTTGAGCACCCACCTCCTCTGCCTCGTATGTAAACAAGGCACGATACTGCTCCAATTCAGCAGGAATATCCTTCTGACTGAAGAAAGCACGCAGGATACCTTCCTCTTCAAGAGTTGTCTCTGCTGCCCAATAGCGTTCCAGAAGTTGTTCGATGTACTTATAATCCATTATTATATCAGGGAGCTTTTATGCCCCTCTATATTAATAGACGAATCAAAAAAGCTAAAGTTACAGAAAAAGCAAAAAAAATTTTTGCCTGTTAAAGATCAAGGCTATAAAACTTTTCCTTAATGGTCTGACGAGCTCGGAAAATATTGACTTTTACTTGTTCTTCGCTGATTTCGAGAATGGCGGCTATATCCTTATAGGATTTGCCTTCGATATCGCGCAACTGCATACAGCTTCGTTGTTTTTCAGGCAGTTGGTTGATGAGTTGTCTCACCACCCGGATGCGGTCGCGCTGCACGGTCTGTTCTTCGGGATTGGCATGATGACTCTCGTCAGAGGGGTCGATTTCGTTTTCCAACGACAAGGTCTGGTTGCCCATATAGCGTGTCTTGTCAACAGCCAGATTACGACAGATGGTAAAACAGAAGGTTGTGATGTTTTCAATCTGATCCCAGCTATTACGCTTATTCCACACCTTGATCATCGTTTCCTGCACGACATCCTCGGCATCCGCTGGGTTAAGCGTGATACGAAGCGCCAAGCGATAGAGCTTGTCCTTCAGAGGTAATATGTCGTTACGAAATGATATCATTTAATCACTGTTCCATGACATCCGTCGAGAGCAGTGGCAAGGGTGATAATGACCCTACTGACACCAGCATCAACGGCTTTAAGGGCATTTTCAATTTTAGGAAGCATTCCGCCTGAGATAGTACCGTCAGTTTTATAACGCTCGAAGTCCTCCTTTGTAATAACAGGAATGACGGAGTCGTCATCATCGGGATTACTGAGAACCCCCTTCTTTTCGAAGGAGAAGATGAGCGTCACGTCATAATCGTGAGCAAGAGCCTTCGCTGTTTCAGAGGCCATCGTGTCGGCATTGGTGTTGAGGATATTTCCCTGTCCGTCGTGGGTCAAGGGAGCTATGACGGGAGTAATGCCTGCCGCGATGAGCTGGGAAAGTGTTACGTTCGACACATGGTCAACATCCCCCACATATCCATAGTCAACAGCCTCGCCGTTAACCATACGGGGAGGACGCTTATGGCTTTGGATGATATTGGCATCGGCACCGGTAAGTCCTAAGGCATTGACACCATTTGCCTGCAGACGAGCCACAAGGTTTTTGTTTACCAAACCACCATAAACCATAGTGACCACTTCGAGCATCTGTGCATCCGTGATACGGCGACCTTCCACCATTTTGGTTTCAATACCCAGTCGTTCTGCCATCTTAGTAGCTTTGCGACCGCCACCATGCACCAGCACCTTCCGCCCCTGGATGGCACTGAAATCTTTCAGCAATTGGGAAAGCTGCTGTTCGTCTTCAACAACAGCTCCACCAACCTTTACTATCGTTAGTTTCTCCTTCATTCCAAATAAGTATAACCGTATAAGCCTGAACGATAATTAGATAGGAACTCCTTACCTTCCTCCAGAGTAATCTTGCCTTGTTTGACACTCTTGGCAACCCAAATCTCCAACTGGCGTACCAGTTTTTTGGGCTCGTACTGCACATAGTCCAACACTTCAGCCACCGTCTCACCATCAATGATTTGGTCAATATGATAACTACCATCCTTCACAGAGATATGAACGGCTGTAGTATCGCCAAACAGATTGTGCATGTCGCCCAAAATCTCCTGATAAGCACCGACAAGGAATACACCCAGATAGTACTTATCACTCTTTCTAAGCGAATGAACAGGCAACGAATGGGAGTTATGGCGATTCGTTACAAAATTGGCTATCTTACCGTCCGAATCGCAGGTAATATCCTGAAGCGTAGCATTACGAGTAGGGCGCTCGTCCAGTCGCTGAATAGGCATAATAGGGAACAACTGGTCTATAGCCCATGAGTCGGGCAGGCTCTGGAACAAAGAGAAGTTGCAGAAATACTTATCAGCCAATAGCTTATCGATATTCATCAATTCCTCAGGGATATGCTTTAGGTTCTTTGCCAGCGCATGAATCTCATGACAGACACTCCAATACATAGCCTCAACCTCTGCACGCGTCTTCAGGTCCACAATTCCGTGGGTGAAGAGGTCGAGCACCTCCTCTCGAATCTGCTCAGCATCGTGCCAGTCTTCCAACACATTGCGAGGTGAGAGATTGTCCCAAATATCATAGAGGTCTTTTACCAACTGATGACTGTTCTCATCGGGTTCGAACTCCTCAGGCATTTCAGGCAGACTTGCCGTTTCCAGCACATCAATCACCAATACAGAGTGGTGGGCAGCCAAAGAGCGACCACTCTCAGTAATCAGATTGGGATGGGGAATATCATTCTTATTAGCCGCATCAACGAAGGTGTATATACAGTCGTTGACATACTCCTGGATGGAGTAGTTGACAGAGCTCTCAGAACTTGGCGAACGGGTACCGTCATAATCGACACCAAGTCCGCCACCACAATCTACGAAATCAACATTGTAGCCCATCTTGTGCAACTGCACATAGAACTGAGATGCTTCACGTAAGGCTGTCTGAATACGACGGATCTTCGTAATCTGCGAACCAATATGGAAATGAATCAGTCGCAGACAATCGCGCATATCTTTTTTGTCCAGGAGTTCCAGGGCTTCCAGCAGTTCAGCACTCGTCAAACCGAACTTAGAGGCATCGCCACCGCTTTCTTCCCATTTGCCACTGCCCGATGAAGCCAATTTGATGCGAATACCGATATTAGGTCGCACACCCAGTTTCTTGGCTTCGCGAGCGATAAGTTCCAGTTCGTTGGGTTTTTCCACAACAATGAAAATCTGCTTACCCATCTTTTGTGCCAAAAGCGCCAATTCGATGTACGACTGGTCCTTGTAGCCATTACATATAATGATAGAATCGCTCTGGCACTGTACGGCAATCACAGCATGTAACTCTGGCTTCGAACCTGCCTCAACACCCAGATTAAACTTGCGTCCGTGTGAGATGATTTCCTCTACTACGGGTTGCATCTGGTTGACCTTGATAGGATAAACCACATAGTTCTCACCCTTATAGTCATATTCCTTGGCTGCTTTCTTAAAACAGCTCCAAGTCTTCTCAATACGGTTATCGAGGATATCTGGGAAACGCAATAACACAGGAGACTGGACATCACGGAGTGACAGTTCATCCATCACTTCGCGGATATCAATTTCCGTACCATCCTTACAAGGGGTCACAAAGACATTACCCTTGTCGTTGATACCAAAATAACTGGTGCCCCAGCCGTTGATGTTGTAGAGCTCCTTAGAGTCTTCAATCGTCCATTTCTTCATTTTTTTGAGGGGGTTATAGGTTCAACAGTTTACGTAGTGCATCTACGCTGATTTGTATTTTCTCGTAATTGTCCATCAGACTGACATCCAGTGTATAACGGGCCTTCGTATAAAACGCTTCTCGCTTGGCTACCTGCTCTGTGATGAAGGCTATCAGCTCCTCGGGACTTTTGCCTTTAATCAACGGGCGCTCAACCTTACCCATCAGCAGGTGGTTATAGAGCACTTCAGGCGAGGCCTTCAAATAGCACACATCGCCCTGACCGTTCAAATAGTCCATATTATCGAAAAAGCAAGGTGTTCCACCTCCACAACTGATGATGACATTCTCAAACTCTGCCACCTCGTGTAACATATTATGTTCTATTTTACGGAAACCGTCTTCACCTCGCTCGGCGAATATCTGTGCCACCGTCTTGCGCATCCGGCTCTCGATATACCAGTCAAGGTCGTAGAACATCATACCTGTCTCCTTGGAGAGCGCCTTGCCCACGGTAGTCTTACCAGAGCCCATGTAACCTATGAGGATAATCCTTCTCATTATTTCTTCTGCTTGTCAATGATGGCCATACAGTCTTCGAAAGAGAGTTCTGCAGCTCGCTGGTGCATATTCTTTGGAAGACGATAATTCTTGCCGTCGTAAGCCAGATAAGGACCATAACGACCGTCTATCACTTCCAGTTTACTGTCTTCCTGGAATGTCTTCAGATGGCGTTTCTCTTCCTGCTGACGCTTCTCATTAATGAGCGCAACGGTCTCATCGAGTGTGATAGTCATCGGATCGTAGGTCTTGGGGAGAGAGATATATTTTTTCTTGTGCAGGATATAAGGACCGAAACGTCCTGTGCCTATCACTACATCGCCACCTTCAAATGCTCCGACAGTACGGGGCAGTTTAAAGAGTTCCAGTGCTTCCTCCAGCGTCAGGGTCTCCATACTGCATTCACTTGGCAGTTGAGCAAACTGGGGCTTGACCTGGTCGTCAGCCGATCCTATCTGTACAACAGGACCAAAACGACCTATCTTGACAAAGACGGGACGTCCGCTCTTGGGGTCTTTACCCAATTCACGCTCACCAGCTTTATGCACCTGACGTGCATTCAGTGTCTTTTCTACTACAGGTTCAAAACTCTTGTAGAAACCTCTCATCATGCTCGTCCACTTTTCTTTTCCTTCTGCTATTTTATCGAAGTCACGTTCTACCTTTGCCGTAAAGTTATAGTCCATGATTTCTGTAAAATGGTCCATCAGGAAATCGTTCACTACAATACCAATGTCCGTGGGCAGCAATTTTCCCTTATCTGAACCAGCCATTTCCTTGCGTAAAGACTGCTTTACCTGTTTGCCTTTCAGGGTGTCAATGGTGTAGGTACGTTCTTCACCTTTCTTATCGCCTTTATGCACGTATTCACGTTGCTGGATGGTGGAAATGGTGGGCGCATAGGTAGATGGACGACCAATACCCAACTCCTCCAACTTATGAACCAATGAGGCTTCCGTATAGCGCACCGGTCCCTGACTGAAACGCTCCGTAGCCTGAATTTCACGGCGTGTCAGCTCTTGTCCCTTCTTCAAAGGAGGCAGCAAATGGCCTATTTCCTCTTCCTGCTGGGCGTCATCATCAGAAGATTCACGATAAACCTTGATAAAACCATCGAACTTCACTACCTCACCTTGGGCAATAAACTGCTCGTCAGTTCCATCTATAGAAATATTGACAGTGGTCTTCTCTATCTCAGCATCAGCCATCTGACTGGCTGCTGTACGCTTCCAAATCAGTTCATAGAGCTTCTTCTCCTGTGAAGTTCCCTCGACCTCCGTCTGATCCATATAGGTAGGACGGATAGCCTCGTGAGCCTCCTGGGCACCCTTGGCACTCGTACGGTATTGACGGGGCTTACTATATTCTTCGCCATAGAGTTTCTTGATTTCCTCTTTGCTGGCGTTGATACAAAGTGCTGAGAGGTTGACGGAGTCAGTACGCATATAGGTAATACGACCATTCTCATAGAGATGTTGGGCTACCATCATGGTCTGACTGACCGTAAATCCTAACTTTCGGGCGGCTTCCTGTTGTAGAGTAGAAGTAGTAAAAGGAGGAGCCGGCGTTCGCTTCATGGGTTTCTTGCTGACGCTCTCTACCTTAAAAGTAGCATCCTTGCATTTTTCCAGGAATCGCTCGACTTCTTCGTGCGACTTGAAGCGAGATGCCAAAAGGGCTCTGACTTCTGATTGCGAACCATCAGCATTGGTAATGGCAAAAATACCATTGATACTATAAAAAGGTTCGCTCTTGAAATTCTGAATCTCACGTTCGCGCTCAACGATCAAGCGAACAGCCACACTCTGTACACGACCTGCCGAGAGAGCTGGCTTCACCTTGCGCCAAAGAACAGGTGAAAGTTTGAAACCTACCAAACGATCGAGAACACGGCGAGCCTGCTGGGCATTCACCAAATTCATGTCCAAATGACGTGGATGAGCTATAGCGTCCAGGATAGCTGGTTTGGTAATCTCATGGAAAACAATACGATTGGTCTTTTCCTCATCTAATCCCAACACCTCACACAAATGCCATGAAATAGCTTCTCCCTCACGGTCTTCATCTGATGCGAGCCACACCTTCTCTGCCTTCTTGGCACTTGACTTGAGTTCCTTGACGAGTTTCTCCTTTTCTTCAGGAATCTCATATTCGGGTTGGAGCGTATCAATATTGATACTCATCTCCTTCTTTTTCAGGTCACGGATATGTCCATAGCTGGACATCACTTTGAAATCGTTACCCAGAAATTTCTCGATAGTTTTTGCCTTGGCAGGCGACTCTACTATCACTAAGTTCTTTTGCATATACTCGTTTATATTAAGTTTCGGGCTGCAAAAGTAGAGAAAAAGTTTGGTTACACCTTATATATATAGTAGTTTTTTGCTTTTCTTAACGATTCGAGGCTAAAAATCGTTCTACAGCATGACGAATACTAAGCAGCCCAAACTCCTCTGGATGCAAGTCCCTGAGGGGTATCCAAAAGCATTCGGAAGCATCATCAGCAGCTTTGACTGCTACATCCCCATTGACATGTACCAGATAGTCCATATCAATGGTATGCACTCCAAGTCCACTATACTGATAGACATTGGGACTCGAAAACAGGTATTCCACCTCACCGACTTCCAGCCCTGTTTCTTCCTTGATTTCCCTGCGCATTCCTTCCTCGGCTGTTTCGTACATGTCCACAAACCCTCCTGGCAGGTCGAGCGTACCCTTTGCCGGTTCTTTAGCCCTGCGTACTACCAACAGCTCGCCGCGTTCATTGAGGATAAAGGCTGCTGTGGCAGCACAGGGATTGGCGAAATAAATGAAACCACAGTCCTGACACTGCTTGCTCTTAAAGGTGTGGAGCACAAAATGCTTACTGCCACAAATCGGGCAGTAAGCAAACTTTTCTAAAGGATGTTTGTGCATTACCAATTATCTGTTCTAAATGGGAAAAGGGGCAAGTTTCCGCCATTCTTCACATTACCAATCTGGAAATTCTTGAAACAGTAGCGTACGGCTACGGGCTTTTTCACTTTCGCCGAGGTGATGATGATAGCCTCATCCCAATAGCCACCACCTGGTTGCCAGAAGTGCCGGGCCGTTGCAGGATAGAACACCTTGTCTTCACCGGCAATCTCAAAACCTTCCATCTGCTCGAAGGGGGCATCACACCAATAGTTGTCTTGCAAATGGATGTAAACAGTATCGTTCTTAACCGTCATATCCTTATACGACGAACTCTTGTACTGAACGGTCTCATAGCCATAGTCACGATTCAATGCCGTAAAAGCCAAACGCTCACCCACTGGTTGCTTTTGGGCTGGATGTATCTGAGTTGTCTCATAGGGATAGACTAAGTCATTTGTACATACCAACGAGCTATTGGGAATGATCTGACTGGCTTTAAATTGCTGCTCACGCAGTTTGGCACCATCGGTTCCATTGACATTATCCTCATAGGCATAAGGGGCTATCTGCACGAAATAGAAGGGTATTTCGCCCAAACCGAACTGCGAGCGCCACTGATCTACCAACAGCTTCAGACGCTGACTGTACTGGTCGCCTTTATCGCCAACATTCGAACAACCTTGATAATAGAGGATTCCCTTCACCGTCGCTTTCAGAATAGGGTTGAACGTACCATTACCCCAAAGCAGCGAGCGGTGGTAGTCCCACTGTGCCCAACGCTTACAAATAGCCACCGAGTCAGTAGGATCATTGGTATATTTCTCCAAATTCTCCTTGGTCAACCAACTTTCTACACGCGAACCTCCCTTATTAGCCTCAATCAGGCCTACAGGAATATCAAGTGTGCGACTCAGCAGACGGGCAAAGAAATAACCTGTAGCAGAAAACTCACCAACCGTCTTCGGTGAACAAACACGCCACTCGGCTTGTGCGTCATTCAGGGGCTTGCTACTCATCACACTGGGAATCTTGATGCTTCTTACACCCTTTGAGCCAGCAGCATCTAAGACGTGGTGGTTATAGTCCTTTACTGGGCACATACCAAAACCCTTCACGGGCATTTCCATATTCGACTGGCCTGCACATACCCACACTTCGCCCGCGAGCACATTGTAAATAGTGACATCGCCTTCACCATCGTTGAACGTAATACTCAACGGTGTATAGGAAGCCTTGGGCGATTTTACCGTCAGGAGGAACTGACCGTCCTTACCTGCCTTCACCGTCGACTTTTCCTGACTCCATGAAGTAGTGGCCGTCACGGTGCTATTGGGCTTAGCCCATCCCCATAGACGAACATCTGTTTGTTGTTGAATCACCATGTTATCACCTACCAAATGGGATAACTTTACTTTTGCCTGAGCACCATATGCTATCATAGCAAGGGCCGATAATGTTAGAATTCTTTTAAACATCGTTTAAAGTTTTTAGTCGAAATATTGTGCAAAGATAATGAAATTTTGTATCTTTGCAAACAACAAACATAAAAAAAGATGAAATTAAAGAAAACTCTCTTGTTTTGTGCGATGCTTTTTGCATCCACGATGACACAAGCCCAACAAGGTTTGGAAATGGATTTGTGGCCTTCTGCCCCCAAAACTTCCAATGGCGATCCCAACGATTTAGCGAAAGTCACTGTATTCCTACCTAAAAAGGAACTGGCTACAGGACGCGCCATCGTTATCTGTCCTGGTGGAGGCTACCATCACCTGGCTTTCGAGAAAGAGGGAACGCTATGGGCTCCTTTCTTTAATGCGCAGGGTATTGCCGTGATTGTACTGAAATACCGCATGCCTCATGGCGCTTGGAATGTGCCGAGAGAAGATGCAGAGGAAGCCATGCGACTGGTGCGCAGGATGGCTGACACATGGAATATCAATACCAATGATATCGGTATCATGGGATTCTCAGCAGGAGGGCATCTGGCTTCTACCATTGCTACGCATTCCAAAGGCGATGCTGCCGCCAATTTCCAAATTCTATTCTATCCTGTCATCACTATGGAACAGGGTACCACCCACCAAGGTTCGCGTGAGAACTTATTGGGCAAGAAACCCAAGCGCAAGTTATTGAATGAATTTAGTAACGAGCAACATGTCACCGCCCACACTCCCCGTGCATTTATTGCACTGGCCAGTGACGATAAATCGGTTTCGCCTTTGAATACCATTCTCTATTACGAGGAACTCTGTCTGAAGAAAATACCTACTTCACTGCATGTCTATCCGAAAGGTGGACATGGGTTTGGCATTCTCCAGTCTTTCCCCAATCATTATGAAATGATGCAGGAACTAAGGGAGTGGTTGCGTAGTTTCTGATTCCACAACCCTATCGGGCTTACACTGATGAATCTCTACCGGAATCGTCTCTACTTGAGACGATTCTTTGGTAATGGTGAGTTTCACCATACATGCCCGAGTATTTATGGGGTTACGCTGATCAAAAATAAAGTTACCGATACTATAGTAAATACGTTTGCCCTTATAGTCTTCCATGGTCTGGAGGGTATGTGTATGGTGTCCTATCAGAATATCGGCTCCCGCATCTATCAAGTGGTGAGCCCTGACGCGTTGAATGGCAAGTGGTTGCAGGGTATGTTCGCCTCCCCAATGCAGAGTAACGATGATATAGGCTTCAGGCTCTTTTAATCTGAGTTGACGGACACGCTCTACCAAGACCTCAAAATCTTCCTGACTGACAGAGGGCTTTTCAGGCAGATAAGCAAAATTCTCCAATGCCAACTGCAGGGAAGCCAAGACGTAGATTTTCCGAGGCGAAGTAGCCAAGAGCACCGGTTGCACTGCCTCCTCCATCGTATCGCCGGCTCCCAGGGGTATCATACCTGCCTGTTCCACCTGACGTTTGGTATCCGCCAGTCCTACTCTCCCCTGGTCCACACTATGGTTATTGGCCAGATTAAGGTGAGTGACACCATGCCGCTTCAAAGTCTGAAGCCATTCGGGTTCGGCACGGAATACAAATTGTTTAAAAGATGGTTGCTTGATTTTAGTGGCAGGGCATTCCAAATTGCCAATCACAAAATCGCTACACTGAAATACGGAATCTACAAAGGAAGAAAACACTGCATCCTCCCCTTTCCGTTCTATCACTTTTCGAACACCACGGTCTAACAGGATATCGCCAGTGAAGGTCACCGACACGGAGTCAGTGACCATCAACATAGCGAATAGTATGGTATTTAGCATCCTGAGCTATAGAAGATATACTCGTTTTCTATTTTCTTGCCATTCAGGGGTACAAGAATTTCCTTCATCCAGTCGGGAATACCTTTGTCTGGCTGCGTCTGCAACTCCTGCTGCCACTCCTCATCAGTATGGCGAGGAACGTTCAAGCCATCCTCAAACTCACGATAGCTGAACACGGCACCACGCGTGAGATAGAGATATCCTTCAATTTCAACGACCACATAAATCTGGTGGGCAGGACCTACAGCCTCATACAGCACTGATTTATCGGGATTATTGAAGCTGTTGGCAGTATAGACATCAGCCACGACTGCTATCGACTTATCGGCACCTTGTACATTATACCAACCATAGAGTTCCTGGTCTTCCTCGCGAACGAGATTAAGGGTGATGTTCTCAAAGACAGAACCGATGGCTTCTATCTGACGATACTCCTGTTCTGTGAGTTTCTGACCAGCCAACTCCTTCCGACTGCAGTTCAAGAAGAACTCTGCCTGTTCTTTCAAGTCGCGTGAGGCAGTCGCTCCTTTCTCCGTCACAAGATCAAACTTCTTCAGCACTTCCATTGTAGCATCAATCAACTGGATAGCCTTGGTCCAGTAAGCCACATTGGGCTCCACATAGCCACGGGTGTATGGCTCGGGTAGTCCGCCGCCACCACACTCAGCACCAAACGGCTGTTTGGCATAAAGGATAGCATCGTGCTTGAGTTCTGCCCATGAAGCCAGCGCTGCATTCAGATTTTTCTTATCCCACTGTGGGGTCAGCATAAAGCGCGGATAGTTGGCATCCTTGCTGTTGACATCCTTGAATGAGGCAATCCATTTGTTAGCCACCGTTTGATTCCAATCAATGGTACCCATCAGTTGTTTCATGCGCTCAAGGTTAGGTGTAAACTGATTCCAGTTCTGCTGTTCTTTCAGTTCCTGAAGGAGGATACGCTCAGCGGCAGGAATGCCGATAGCAGCCATCACATCGAGTCCATTCGGTACCCCACGCTGTGTAGGATGGCCTTCGTAATCCACCATCTCCTGCAAGACCTCAGCATCAGGCATATAGCGCTGAGGCATCAGTCTTATCTTGTAAGGACTGGTAACCTGGAATTTGGGCTTAATGCGCGTCTGCTGGTCGGTAATCTTCATGAGGGCTTTACACACCTGTTGTATCTTGTTTTTGGAATTGAAGATATCCTGAACGCTGCCGTATGCCTTCTGCGTCTGAAAAACCTGGGTAATGCTGACATCGTCGGGCAGTCCCATCAGATAGGTGATGGGCTCCGTGAGGTTCTGATACATCTTTGCGAGGGTTGCGTCCTGACAGATGGTCTCTGCCATCATCAGCGCGTAACGCAGTTCTTGGTCATTCTCCATCTCGAAGGGTACGTTTTGCAACCACATCATGGTGCGGAAATAGCGTTGCAGTGTCTCTGAGCGTGTGTAGTGACCACGGGGACGATAGAGCATATAGGGGAACTCAGGACGCTGGTAAGCAGAGGTATATCTCAGGAACTCTGATGGGGTAGCCTCGGCATTATTTACATGCTGTATTTCCTCCTTCACCAAAGCCTTGTATTTGGCAGCCACTGGCAGCGACTTTCCTTCGTTCAGTTCGTAGGCGATAGCATAGTAGGCCGCACAGTATTCAGCAGCTTCCTTCACCTGCTGATCAGTAGTGGCAGCTGCCATTTTCGTGAGCAGCTCATAGTTGCGCTTGACGAAGGCTGTTACCATGGGTGACAGCTTCTGCTGCTCCGTCTCTTTCAGCAGACAGTCGAAGAACATGTGGAACGCCTGCAGATAGAGGTCGGTGGTTACAAAACTGGGAAATTCGCGATAGTCGTTATTCTCGTAAATCTGAAACAACTGGTCGTCATTACCAGGAACAATGGCAAATCCATTCTTGGCAATGGCTTTGTACAGTCGAGGGTCAAAGTCGGAGAGCGAGAAGGGGTTGACGATATTGTCCATATTGGTCATCATCCCTGCAGGCACCACATTATTCTGTGCTTTCAGCGCATTCTCACGATCTTGCAGTTTCTTCACGAAAGCCTGTTCAGCCGGTGTGTATTTAATCGGTTTGGCTGTACCGTTCTCCTCTTGAGTCATACGGTCTTCGGCCAAACTTTCATACCAAGAGGTAGAAGCAAAAACACCACGTAGGTCGCTGCTCATAAAGATATACCCCTGTCGGGCTGCCACTGCATTACGCAGAATACGCGCTTCAGAAATCGAAAGACTATTGACATCAATGTCGAGTGGCAACTTGTTTTTCAACGTCTCCACATTAATCTTAGCCTTACCTGGCAGGATAATGCCTTTCTTCGCATCACTCTGTGCATTCACGTTAATGGCTAAGCAAAGTGCTACCATCATCATCATTAACTTTTTCATAGGCAAAATGGTTTATTTAGTCTTGATTAAAAATGTTTAATGCTTCTTGTCTATTCACATTCTTGGCAAGGAATCGCTCGAAATCCATGCCGAAATGATGCCAACGGTATTCTGCCACCACATAGCGGCCATCGGCTGTTAGTTCCAAGCTTCTGATGACACCGTTTATGAAACGGAAATCATCCAGAATACCTCCCAGTTTCGAACCCATCCATAGCGGACGCACCAGCCCGTGATAGTTTTTGAAGATAAAGAGCCGACGCCCCTTTTCTGGATGGAAACGAGTGCTTTTTATCACACCTACCATAGCATCGATGCTACCATCACCGTCCACATCACCCGTATCAAATCGGTAAACGGGATAAGGCAGTGTCCAATGGTCGTAAGTAGAATCTGTCCGCAACGTTACCATCGCTATGGTATCGTTTTTCTGCTCTAAGGCGAAGCCTCCAGCCGTCTGGCTGAAGACGGTCATGCTTACCGTCAAAAGCCAACAGCTTACAGCCAATCGCCACTGAACAATCATAGCAGACTCTTAATCTCTGCCTCCAAATCCTGCACCTGGGCTGCACGTTTATAGAGCGCGTTGTCACGAGTTATCAGGAAATAATCGGGCAACCCCTGTATGTTATAGCTAATCAGCGTCTGAGAGTCAAGTCCCTGAGGGTCACGGACACTAATCCAAGGCAGAGCTTCTGTCTGTTGCTTCCAGAAATGCTCATCAGGATCGAGTGATACCTGATAGATTTCCAAACCCTGGGCATGATATTTATTATATAGTTCGCGTAAGAGAAGAATGCGCTCTGGCGACTTTTCCATACTGAACAGATGGAAATCGAGCAATACGACTTTGCCTTTCAACTCCGTCAAGTGACGCTGTTGTCCTTTATTATCTGCCAAGGCAATATCAATGACTCCGGCTGTTTCAACCTGACTCATGTCAATCGTACTGGCTTCTTTGGCTTCGGCTATCCGCACATTCTTCATTCCTTCGATGGCTATATTATGCAGATTGGCACCGCGCTCTGAATTGGGGTGATAGGCATCCCAACTGGTAGCTACTGCAGCAAAGAGCTTGATATCGTCTTTATCCGAACGGGGATTGAATATCAACGTATTCCCAAGTGCCTGAAACAAAGCGAAATAAGCATACGAACGATTGGGTTCCTTCAAGATATAGTTCATCTTTACATCTTCCTTATAGGCACGAATCATCTTCAGAATACTGTCGTTCGATTCGTCAACACCCAGCGACTGATTATTCGCAACAGCCATAGCACGCTTGGTTAAGTCTATCTGCTTCAAGGTCAATTCCTTTATTTTCTGACAATTGTCTGAACCGCTTATCTCATACTGAGTAGCCATCTGCGGATACTGCGCTTTGACGGTCACTGTCTCCGTAGAATCGATACTCACATTGATAATTTGATCACTGATACGCAGACGGTAGAATTCAGGAGCTTCCGTCTGTTTCTCGGCAAAAGCGAAAGCACCGTCCTCATCGAGTTTTACAGAGTCAAGCACCGTCACCTGCTCCAACCCTACATTCTCAAAGTAGAGCACAGAGTCTTTAGCATTGGTAATATTACCTTCCACATGGAATTTCTTCTCACTACAAGAGGCCAGCCCCAACAGGGCAGTGGCCATGATTAGATACTTTTTCATTTCGTTACGTTTATGAATTTGCTGCAAAGGTAATACATTTTTTCGATTAAGCGAAGCGAAATACAAAGAAAAATAGTAATTTTGCAGGCAGCACAATCAATCTTATGGAACAATTACTGCATTACGTTTGGAAACATAAGCTTTTCCCACTGGGCAACTTACAGACTACTGACGGTCTGGAAGTGGAAGTCATAGACCCTGGTCTTCATAACCGCAATAGCGGACCTGATTTCTTCAATGCGAAAGTCAAAATCAATGGTACCCTATGGGTGGGCAATGTCGAGATTCATGATAAATCGTCCGACTGGTATCTGCATGGGCATGACAAGGATCAGGCGTATGATAATGTGGTGCTGCATGTGACAGGACTTCCCGACAGGGATGTAACCAATACCCAAGGACAGTTTATCCCACAGATGCAACTGGATATTCCTGATTCCGTCAGGGAGAACTACGAAGAACTGCTGCGCACCGATCAGTATCCCCCTTGCTACAGAATCATCCCCGACCTTCCCCGACTGACCATCCACTCCTGGATGGCTGCTTTGCAGACAGAAAGATTGGAACAGAAGACACAGGCTATCTGCCGCCGTGCTCAGCGTATGAATGGTTCTTGGGAGGATGCTTACTTCATGACACTGGCTCGCAACTATGGATTCGGTATCAATGGGGATGCCTTCGAGGAATGGGCAGCTCACATTCCGCTTTCTGCCGTAGCACATCACCGTGACAACCTGTTTCAGATAGAGGCTATTTTCATGGGGCAGGCGGGACTGTTGGATATCCAGGCCATCCCCGAACGCTACCAACAGGACGCTCTCAATGAGGGCTATTTTGCCAAACTGCGCAACGAGTATCAGTATCTGGCACATAAATTCTCATGGCAACCGATGGATTACAAACGCTGGAAATTCCTGCGCCTGAGACCACAGAATTTCCCTCATATCCGATTGTCGCAACTGGCGAATCTCTATTATGAATACAAAACAGGACTTTCACAACTGATAGAATGTGCTGATTCTCTGGCCTTACACGATTTGATGAAGACAAAAGTAACACCCTATTGGGAGACGCACTATACTTTTGGATCCTCCAGCGAACAGAACGAAAAGAGCTTGTCACCGTTTTCCATCAATCTGTTGCTCATCAACACGTGTATCCCCATGCTGTTTGCCTATGGACGCCATACTGCCAACGAACAATTGTGCGACCGTGCCTTCGACTTGCTGGAACAACTGAAGGCTGAAAACAATTACATCATCCGACTTTGGAAAGAATGTGGACTGAGTGTGGAAAATGCCGGTGACTCACAGGCATTAATACAACTGAAGAAAGAATATTGCGACAAGAAGGAATGCCTGCGCTGTCGCATTGGCTATGAATACTTGAAAAAATTGAAGAATTGAAAGTTAAAGATATGAGTAAATACGTTTTTGAAGCCCGAATGGAGGTGCGCGACTATGAGTGCGACATCGAAGGAATTGTCAATAATGCCAATTATCTGCATTATACGGAACATACACGTCACCTGTTCCTGAAACACTGCGGACTGAGTTTCGCTGAGATGCACGAAAAAGGGGTGGATGCCGTGGTGGCGCGTATGGAACTGCAATACAAAGTACCCCTGCGCTGCGACGACGAGTTTATCTCACGCCTGTGGCTGGAAAAGGACAGTTTTAAGTATATCTTCCATCACGACATCTACCGCGCCTCCGACGAAGCCATCTGCTTCAAAGCCAAGGTGATGCTGGTGTGCCTCATCAACGGCCGTCTAGGCGAAAGCGAGGAATACGACCGTGCCTTTGCACCTTATATTAAACAGCAACGGTAGCTCTACTGGATGACCATTGACCTTTGACCTGCGTGCCTACTGGGGTATAAAAACAAGAAAAACCGAAGGAAATTTCTCCTCCGGCTCTCTTCGTTACAAGTAGAACGGTCCATGTCCCATGTTTAGAGCCCCTTGGTAAGGGGCGGCTATAATGCAGGGTTATAGCCAATACATGATACAGTGCCTAATGCCGTTCCCATAGCGGTGAGGATACTTATCAGTATCTGAATCACCATTTTCCATGTTTCTTTCTTCATAATTTCAAGTTTCAGGTTTCAAGGTTTTCATTTCGAAAGGAACGCGCCCGAAGGCGCATTCCTGAAGATTATCCTTCGGCAGAAGGACCGCTTGCGTTGCCACCACCAGTGTAGTGGCCCGTGTTGCCACCCTCAGCCTCAGGGTC
>DEKX01000019.1:0-47080 GCA_002354095.1 Prevotella sp. UBA2711
CTCAAGGAACTTGTCGGCTGTTGCATAACGGGCAGCGTCGCTGATAGTGGCTCCTTGTTTATAGTAAGTGTCGTAGGTTGTTGCAATATCTTTGTTTACGATTGTCTTTAAGTCTGCGTCTGTCTGATATGGATAGTATAGGAAATACTTGTAGTCCTTTGAGAAATAGAAATTATCTTTGCCTTCTGCTACAGTAAGAGTAGCAGAGGAACCTCCTCCACTTTCCATTTTTACATTCGAGTAAACGATAGTTCCCGATTGATTCACTACAAACATACCAAATGACTCCGTACTGGTATATTCACTTACAGGACCTTGTTCGTATGTTGAACCATTTTTCCAAGCATTTGTACCAGAGGGATATACAGCAGTGAAACTGGTGATGCCAGAAGTGCCGATAGTGTAGGTGATGGTGTTGCCGGCATCCCAATGTGTGTCTTTAAGCGATGCTTCCATCGTATGCTCACCACCTTTGTCGTCTTCATATTCAATGACAATTTTGGAATCGTCACTTGTGAATTCTTGTGGTGGAAGCATCAGTATTTTGTCTGCACTTGAAATATCGCCTGATGTTGAAGATACAGTGCCAGAACTCTTCATATCTGAAGTGGACAACGTGAAGGTGGTCGGAGTTTTAACATCAGACCAACTGCCTACTGTTGAAGGGTCGTTTGTCTTATAGGTGTAGGTTCCCTCTTTTTTGATGTTATTTAGTGTGATGCTGGTTATTTTTCCAGCGGGTATGGAGCCTGCTACGAATTTTACAGCAGCCAGTGCGTGTTCAAAATTAAATGTTGTGCTTCCATCATCACCGACCCCAGTTTCTCCAAATTTTTTCTTTTCGAGCTTTGCAACCAATAGGTCGGGCTGGTCAGCTGCTGAAGTAGGAGCTACGTATGTGATGGTTTGCGGACCAGATGTCGATTCGTCTGATAATGTTAATCCTGAAGTACTTGATGCCTGAGGATAGTGTGCCAAGAATGTAAGTACATCGCCATCTGTCGGCCAGTAATAAGTACCAGGAGAATGCTTACTGCTGCTATATGTTGTTAGTTTGTTATAAAAGAAATTAGGAGTCCCTATTGCATTAGTGGATGCGTGCTTAAAGGCGGATACATAGAATCCTCCGTTTACTTCCGTTGCAGTGTTTACAGAACCGCGCATGATGCTCGGAAAATTATTTCCTGAGCCTTCATGGTTTTTAGAAACGGAGACATTGATGTAATAGGTCTTACCATCGTCGGCCTTCATTTCCAAAGCCTTGGGAACTGATACTTTGGCTGTATTGCTGACAATGTTTCCTGATGTCGTGGCTTCGAAGGATATTGCTTTTTTAGCGTTATTACCTCCGGTTATATCTTCTGAACAAGCTGCAAGGATAAGTGACGCAGCGAGTGTATATCCTATTACATTAATGTGTTTCATTTCTTCTTAGTAAAAAGTTAGTGATCGTGGGTCGTTTGTCAAATTGCTCACAGTTGCCGTAAAGGTTATTGGAGCAATGTCAGTATGAGTTATACGGGCATCTGCCTTATTCGACCCATTGATTTCTACCGTTACGGTGTATTGACCATTACGGTAGAGATCGTAATTGTTGTATTTCCCTGTTGTTGATGTATAGGTCAATTCACCATTGGCAGCTATTGATTTAGTAACATCCACAGTACCCAGATATACGTTGAAAGTGGATTTCCATGCCTGTGTCTGAGCAGTAACAGTGAGATAAGAAGCATTTGTAGGAGCTTTAGCTGCATAACGTTCCTTTGGATCAGTATTGCTACCAGAGCCTTCGCCCACCATATTCTCGAACATATAGAAAGTGTTACTAACTGGTGAGGTGGCTGTAAGTCCTGTAACCGCTGTGAAGTCTGCGTACGTACCAGATGGAGAAGCCCATGCTGTGCCAGCCTTATATTTTGTATAGCCTTTATCGTCTGAGATATAAGTGCTGAGGGGCACGTGGTGCAACTGGTAACCAGTGATGGTGATGCCCGTAGCGGGTACGATGTTCATCTTGATTTTGCTGCATACATGCTCCATTTCAATCTTTCCAATGTCCTGAGCCGTAGCTGAGCGAGTGATATTGATGGTCGAAACGGTGCGTCCGAACATGGGCAGATAGTTGCCATTGCCTAAATCGGCAGCGGCGGCGATGGTCATAGTGAGATTGTCTATTTCCGACTTGGTTATCTTCCCCCCATAAAGAGTTTGGAAATCCGTTTCTGTCTCTGCTACATTTGCCATAGCATAGAGGGTACAATTGGTTGCCTCATGGGTTGGAATCTCTACTGCAATTGCACTATTTCCGTCGCTATTGGCTAATATATATTTATAGCCGATACAAACCCCAGTATTGTCAAAGATAAATACACGTAGGTCGCGAATCTTCTTTTCGTCGGCATCAGTGGAGATGCTACGCATGGATTGTTCTCCTGTAGGAGGTAGGAAAACAAGGCGCACGGTGGCATTGCCTGGCTCATTGGATTCGTATGCCTCATCGTTTGAGCATGCAACAGCTGAAAGCATAAAGAGGATAGCCATCATTAGCTTTAACTGTTTCTGTATGTTGTATGCGAAATATTTCACGATATCTCTTTCTTTATTTGTATTCATCTTTGTTTTACATTGGATTGAGCGAGAAGATGGCTGGTATTTCCTCCCACGGAACAACTGTCACAGTTGCTCTTGTCATATCCCATAATGTGATTACGAAGCAAACGTCATCACCTGCGTTGAGGGTCATAAGCTGACCATCCACGTCTTGCTCAGTGTAAAATATCTGTATCCCATTAAAATGCAAGGTGAATCGCAAATTTTCTCCAGGAGCTGTTGGCAGTGATATTAGCTCATCACTAAGCCAACTTCCATCTGCCATCACTGCACCATTACGTTTTACTTCTATCATGTCGCCACAGGTAACTCCCTCATAAGTGATTCCCTTGCGCAGACCGCTTATGGTTACTGTATATGTTCCATCCCCATATTTGTGGTACATGTTGTTAACTAAAACATGAGCACGGCATCGAATGTCCTTCATTTCTATCTGTAGGTTGTCAGAGCCCTCAGTCATGTGTACCAAGCCATGGTAGAGCGGTGGGATGTTTTCATAATCTATGATTTCCACATACTGGTTGTGGATGTGGTCACCTTCTACGGGTGGATAGATACGGAAGGCGGTAGAGTCTTCCGAGCCTACACCGACGAATTTAATGTCGTTGCCCTGTGCCAGACTGGTGTAGTAGTAGCCTGCTACGTCGGATGTCAACTCATCCTTGTATCGGTCGTTGACAAAGAAGTAAAGATGCTGACCCTGTATCGCATAAGGTGGCACTATCTTTCCATCGCTGTCTGTAGCTTTTACTGTGATATTGAATTGAGCAGTGTTATAGCAGTCGTAGATACACGACGTCATGCCCACAGTCAACATTACTGCGACAACGGTAGCTTTCAAATGTCTTGTTATGCGATACATGGTCTGAATCTTTTTAAGTTATAATCTATTAATAATTACTGGAATGTTGCAGTCTGTGTGATTGGATTCCAAGCAGCAACAGTGATTTGCACTTGAACGGCCTGTGGATCCAAGTCCTGATCTGGGTCGGTCGTACCAATTGACTTGATAACAGCTGACACTTTATACCAGTCATTAGCATAAATCTTCTTTGCTTCACGTGCAAATACGTGACCTTCGTAAGGAGTGTCTGCATTTGAAGCATATGTCTGATTTGTATTGTCGTAGTTCAAGTAAATAGGATAGTAAACAGTTGCAGATGTTGTACCCTTTTCAAATGTACCTTTCAAAACCAGACGAGTAGCCTTAGCTTTTGCATCTTCTGCGTTAGGCATTGTGTAGAAATAGTACTTGTTACCAATTGTTGTTGCACTTGTTGCATGACTTACTGTACCTGTGCTGAGGTAAGCTTTAACATCAGTGCCACCCGTACGCCCCGTGTGATAGGTGTATGGGGTTGCTGTGGGGTCAATATTCTTAATGAAATTGTAAGGATGAGCAGACGGAACATTGTCCATATAGATTTCTGTAATAGTGAAAGTATAGCCATCATAGATAGTACCTGTAAAGTCACTGGTTACACTTTCCAAAGAAACCTTAGATACCATGCGGTAAACATTTAAAGAAGCAGTGTAGGTAATATCACCAGACCCAGAAGACAAAGCTGCCTTACCCAGCATGGTGAAGCCAGTTTCTTTCTCCACACCTGCTGTGGCACTTTCCAATGCCTCGTCAATGCCTAAAGCAGTTGTTTCGAATGCACTTTTGTTTGCAGCGGCAAGTAAAGTAGCCTTGGAGGTTGCCCCCGGATTAACAACTACGAACACGCTATCATTAGCGGTGACACCTTGTGCCGCAACTGTAATTTTCTGACCACTATTGTCCCATTTGTTAATAGTTGTACCTGTAATTGTACCGCTTGCAGAAGTAACTTCTTCGATCTTTACAGGAGTATCACCAGAGAAGATAGCCACAATAACACTATTAATTGTAGCCTCACCTGTGGGATCTGAGGTAATAGTTGTCGAACGCATAGTTGTTGGTGTTGACTGCCCCAAGTTCAGTGCAATTGTCAATGTGCGTTCCTGGTTAGTGTTCTGCTGTGGTGCGCCGTTATCGTCGCTACTGCAAGCTGTGAATCCAAAGAGCAGGGCACTGGCGAAGAGTGCGGACTGCCAGAAATGATTTTTCTTCATACTCATTAATTTTTAAGTGTTAATATTAAAATTATGTTCTTTATATACTTGATTAGTACCGTTTTAGGTTAACATCCTGAGACTGGCTTCCTCCAGTCTCGCATTTGCTCAACTTCTTCTTAGGAGTTATGGAGTTATAGTACTCCTACAACTTGCGAAAGTTGAATTGTTTTATCGCCTTACCACGTTGCGCAGATAGTTGAGGGCATTAGTGGCCTGTGGCACTCCCGCAGCCTGCGCCATCTGGAGATACACCTCTGCTTTGGCGAAATCGCCGTTGAGCATGTACATCACGCCCAGATTGTTGTAGGCTCGCGGGTCAGTGCGCCACGCCGACAGATATCTTTCCGCAGCCGTGACGTTGCCCCTCAACAGGGCGACGCCTGCTGCATCAATGTTTGCTTCTGCATTATCGGGGAAGAGACGAGCCGAGAGGTCGATGATGTCGTTGAACTCACGAGAACCTGGCTTGAAGTTCAAAGCCACGGCATAGAGCTCATTGATGCTCATCGTCTCAGGGTTAGACTTCAGTACGAGGGTGCCTGTAGCCAAATCGGCTGCACGGCGGCTCAGTGTTGCCGTGTATTTCAGGCGGCATACCTCTGGGAAGATATAGTTCTCCATGTAGGAATAGGGAGCTCCGTCGCCCAGCATCTGCAATTCGTCCTCACGGCCACGGGTGATGTCAACCGTACGGATGACATCCATTACGGCAGCACGCAGTTTCATGGAACTCTTGCCAACGAGGGTGTAGATGGAATCCCAGTCTTCGGGAACCCAAGTCACGGTGAGTGCGTCGGCTCCGGTAGCGTGATTACGCATCAAGTATTGTTTCAGGCTCAAGGCACGCGACGCGCCACGGACTTCGTTGCGCTTATAATTGCCGATAGGTGCGCTATAGCCCACTATGTTCAGAGCTTTGACTGTTGTTCCAGGAACTTGCAGCTGTGACTCCAAAGCCGTCATGAGGTCGTCGTAGATAGCCTTGTTGAACTTTGAATCGCTCATCTTCAGCAATTTGCGACTGTCGGTCAGGGGAATAACACCTGTAACGGTCAATTCGCTGTTGCGTGGTACAGAGGGGTCAAGAAACTGCACCCAGTCGGTGGTGGCAGCAGTACCATTGTAAACACTGCCCAACGATGTGTAGTCGGTGGTGGAGTGTGGCTGGTTGCTGATGATAATGCGGTCATAGACCTTATCTTCATAAACGTGGGGCTTTGCTCCCCATCCACGCTCTTCGCTCTCAATGAAGAGTGCGGCATCACGCATCCACTCTGCATAAGGTACCGTGGTGTCATAGACGAAATAACGAGTGCCATGACGCTTGTCGCGAGTGACAACGGGGATGTTGCCACGCTGGCGCTTCTGGAACGTGTCTTTGCGCTTTTCATAACCACCACGCTCCTTGCCGTTGACGACAACAGACGACAGAGCCTGAAGCTGATAGTCATTTTTTAGGATAGGTGTGAAATTCAGTGTCTCGCCTGCGTTCAACACATCATCATCGTAGCTGACACGCAGTTCTACACGCAACAGGTCTCCCTGTAGCGTGAACCGTTCCTCGTTGATATAAAGCTGCCCTTTAAAAGCAGTCTGAGCCTGTGCTGACGTCAGGCACAGGAAGCTCAGTAGGAGCAGTAGAGTTTTACGCATTGTATGTCTCATATCTAGATATATTTCTTATTTTATCATATAAACCATTGTGATTCCTGTACCGATGGGGAGAAAGAGGTCTGCCGTGAATCGACCGTCCTTGTAGGGATTGTCACCTTCCCAGTATTGGTCGTAAGTGGCGTGTACATAGTCCCATCCCAGTGCAAATTCCATACTCCAACGGTCGGAGAGGATGTGCTGATAGCCCACAGTGAGACCGCATCCGACAATAGGACCCTGACGGTGTTTGCCATAGAGCCCACCAATGTGCATACGGTCGATATTGAAACCTCCCCAGAGGAAATTAGCTCCCACGAAGGGACCGGTAAATGCTCGATGGAACCAATACCGACCTTCGGGCTGAAACGAGAAGTTCTTCCATTTATGATCGCCATACTTGATTGGGTTATAAGTACACATAAGACTGGCAGTCCAGTTTTTCCCCAATTTAATCTCTCCTCCAAGGGAAGGGGTAAGTAAAACGTCATACAACAGATTGGTTTTGAGAGCCATCTGTTGCGCACTGCTTTGGATAGGAGCCAAAAATAGCAGTAATATTACGATAGAATTGGTCGGAAAAAGCCTGCTAAAAGTGCGATTTTTTACATATTTTTCGCTGCAAATACAAAAAAACACTAAAAAAACTTGTAGAATAAAAATGAAATACTTATCTTTGCAAGCGAATTATGTCTATTATAAGTTAATAACGTGAAACTTAGGATAAGTTCTATCGTAAGTTTCCTTTTTAAAATACAGAGGTGTTGAAGACATTTAATCGAATTGAATTAAAACTGTTGACGATGTTAGGGGGGCGCTTATTAAAAACTATAAAAATATTTCTTTTTGCCCTTGTGACTCAGATAGCCCAAGCCCAAAAGGTGACCATCAGCAACAACTTGCTGTATGATGCATGGCTTACCCCCAACCTGAGGGTAGGGGTGAAATTGTCACCTCACTGGTCGGCAGGCGTGACGGCAGGGTATAGGCCTTGGCCTACGGACGACCATCAGGAGAAGAAGTGGAAACACCTGCTTATCTCCCCCGACCTACGCTACTGGACCGATTCGGTGAATGTTCATCATTTCTTTGGGGTTAATCTTATCTACGCCCACTTCAATATAGCAAATGTGAAATTCCCGTTTGGACTCTATAAAGGATTTCGCAATGAGCGCCGTCAAGGAGACTTGGGGGCGTTAGGCGTTTATTATGGATACTCATGGCCTTTGGGGCGGCATTGGAATATTGAAGCCTTGGCAGGAGCTGCTGTGGGCTATGCAAAATACGACCGTTATGAGTGTGGGAAGTGCGGCGACAAGATTGGCAATGTGTCTCGTTGGTTTGTCATTCCTCAGGCTGCTCTTAACATCGTGTTTAACATTCCCGGCCGCCCGAAACGTGAGTTGACAAAGGAGCAGGTGGAGATTCCAGTTACCGTCGAGCCGGAGCCTCAGGTGCCCGTTGAATCAGAACCGGTTGTTGTTGAGAAAACAGTGAAAGAGCGTCCTCTCGATGTGTTGGTTCGTGAGAATCCCTTCTTGGCATCTGTTTCCGACTACAAACCCTATGACCCCAGTCAGCCTGTGCGGCGCGATCCACACGCCCTGTTTGTTTACTTCCCCAAGTCGGAAGTCAAGATACAGCCAGAATGGCGTGATAACCAGAAGACCCTTGATCGCATCATCGACGTAACCCAGAAGTTACATGCCGAAGGCGATGTACGGATTTGCAAGATACAGATAGTGGGTCTGGCATCATTTGACGGTCCGCAGAAGTTGAACGAAAGCATCGCCAAGCAACGTGCCTGGGCACTGAAACGCTATGTGCAGGAAATACTGCCTATTGGCGACGACCAATTTGAAGTGAACTTCGGTGGTGAGGACTGGGCTGACTTCCGCAACCAGATTGAGGAGGCCATTGCCCATGGAGATGCGAAGTCTGCTGAGTTGCACCAAGTGCTTGACATCATCAGTAGCGAGCAGAACTTAGCCCGCCGCGAGCAGAAGATTAAGAAGCTGAATGGCGGTCGTACCTACAAGTATATCCGCGACCATCACTTGGCCGACCAGCGTAATTCCGGATATCTGAGAGTGTATTTTGATGAAGTGAAAAATGAAAAGTGAAAACAATAATGATATGAAAAAGTTGAAGGATTTAGTATTTGTTAGTGCAATAGCACTGCTGAGTGTTGCAGGAATGACAGCCTGCTCATCATCGGGCGACAGCGCAATGGATGTACCTCCGGTAGAACCGAGTCCTAACTATAACCCAGAGACCAACGAGGTAACTGCTAAGTTCGTCTTCAATGTGTCAACAGGTAATAATATGCGTCAGACCAGTGCAGCCACACAGGCATCATCAACCGACGCATTCCGTGGTATCGACAATGCTGTATTGCTCTCAGCCAAACAGTCAGCAGACGGAAAACATATCACATCAGCTCAAGTAATGGATAAACATTACGACCTGTCGCGCATCATGACAGCCGGTTCGATTGATGCAGAAAACTCGCGCCGTGTGATAGAAACCTCATTGCCGCTGAACACTAACTCGTTGTTGTTTTATGGGCGAGCCATAGAAGGAACCGTGGCAACAACCGATCCATTGACTGCCTATGACCAGTTCGGACATCTGGAGAAGTTTGACATCGGCGGGGCAGACGGCTTGACACTCAGTGCTACCAATATCGAGCTGAGCTCCCGCATCAATGGTCATGTCGATGATTTCAAGAAGGTGGAGGAACTGCTGGGAGGTATATTGACCTGTATCATCAACACCAATATGGCAGGCACCAACCATGTGTCTATCACCGATGCCTCGAAATATACCTATGTTGTTAATGCCAGCGAATACGATGATTTTACGTGGGCTGACTACTGCAACTCAACAGGAACCAGTCCTGTAGAAACAGGTCATGAACTTTACCCCCTGGAGAAAAAGTTGGCAGATGCCTTCCGAGAGATGACCGTGATTAAGCAGTCTGCCGGAGAGTTGCGTGCCGGATGCGGTGATGCCATCATCCATACCATACAAGACCTTTGGTCGGTTATCAACGAGGTGCGCTGTGCTACTCCGTTTAGTAAGGGCGAAGCGGTAGCTAAGTATTTCGCAGAGAAAGTGCATGAACGCATTCAACAGTATTTCAGTGGTGAAGTACCTTCAACGGGTAAAGCAGTTACTGGAGTGTCGTATGGAACGATGGCCAATTTAACGGCTCACTTTGCTGTCGATACGGCATGGCCTACCGAAGCAGGGACACGTCCTGCCGACTTTTCGTCCATCAGCGGCTTCAGTAACGAAGAATTGAAAGGCTTCCCCCAGCGGACATATCATTTGGCTGCCGGTTCCACCCACTATCTCTATGATGCCGCCAAGAAGAAGTTCGAGTATGTGCAGGACTATAACACCTCGGCAGTAGGCAACACTTCCTTTACCGTTGAGGATTATTGCTATCCTCCAGAATTGGTATATTGGGGCAACAGCCCTATTCGCGTGTCGAACATAGAACACAAGACCGACACCTATCCAGCCAGTGTCAGTGACTGGCAGAAGGATGCGATGTGGGCAGATGACTGGGTGAAAAACAGTCATGTGACATCAGCTACGCAGAGTGTGGCCATGCAGAACAATATTAACTATGGTACTTCTTTGCTAAAGACCACTATTGCCTATGGGACTACCACATTGAAGGATAACAACCATGCTATCCAGGTGAGTAAGGACCCCACTCTTGGTGACACCGATGAACCTGATAATGAAATCTATGTCACCAATACCTCTTTCCAGTTGGTTGGTCTTGTGATTGGTGGTCAGAGCAAGAAAGTTGGTTGGAACTATCTGCCTCAGGGCAATAAGTCGGTTTATGTCTATGACTGTGCTATCAATGGGGCTGCGTCGATACCTACCACAGGAACCTCACAACCCAACTATACATTGGTGTTCGACAACTATAATGCTTCACCTTCTGATGGTAAGCAGGACAAGGTGTATGTGGCTCTTGAACTGATTAATAACTCAGGAAAGGATTTCTTCGGCGAACATAATGTCATTCGCGAGGGTGGTACGTTCTACCTGATTGGCGAATTAGATCCCAATAAGGACGGACAGGCCAAGCCGACATGGCCCACCAACCACCCGTTGCCACCTTACACAAGTACAGGGACGTCCGACCAGGTGGTTCGTGTCTTCATGCAAGACTATATGACAACCGCTAACTTCGTGATTGGCGAGAATTCTCTGAAACATGCCTATCTGACCGTACCCGATCTGCGTTATAGTGCCCTGACCCTTGGATTGTCTGTAGATATCAACTGGGAGACTGGCTTGGTGTTTAACAATGTCATTGTGGGCGGTGAGTAAGAAGAAATGAAAAATGAGAAATGAGAAATGAGGGAGCTTTTATATAGGATATGGCTTTTAGTCTTCGGCTGTTTGTTGTTGGCCGGTTGCTCAGCGATTGACGACGATCTGAGCGACTGTCCTCCTGATCCTACGCCTACCCCAACACCAGAGCCTCCGACTCCTGATGAAGAGAATTATGAGTTGAACTATGAGTTGCGGCTTATAACCAACATCACTACCGAAATCAACACCCAGCTTACGACATCCACCGATGTGAATGTCGCCAATGCGCTGCGTTCTCATTTGCAGAATATTTTCACTGACTATGCACATGATGTTGATCTTTCGTTCTATGACACGGATAATGATCAGGAACGACTGAGCCACGACCAGCATGTGATGAATGCCAGCGAGAAGAGCTACACACTCTATCTGCCGATGCGTGAGTATATGCATCTTGCCGTTGCCAATATTCAGGACAATCATGTGATTGACTTGCAGGCAGATGATTATTGTCATACCTCACAGTTGGCATTGGCGACGGCTAAGAAAGACACGATAGACTCCCATAACACAGGACTCTTCACTGCCCGTCAGCCGATGACCGTGCTTGAAGGTGTTGACCAGACGTTCAATGTTAAACTGTATATGGCCAATTGTGCCGCAGCATTGGTAATAGACCCTCGTGGATATGATTATCGGGACATCAAGGTTTACTCTACGGGGTTTGCTACCGACTTCCTGATTAACGACAGCACCTATACCTTTGCCGACAAGTCGCCTATTGTGCGAACAACGAAGTTGGATACCGAGGGAGCCAGTCTGTGCTTCTGTTCGGTCAATTTCCCCACCAAGGAGAAAGCAGCAGCCATGCGTACGGTGATTGAGACCGAAGAACCTTTCGAGGACGAGGAGTCAGCGCAGACGTTCTGGCAGTTCCGCTGTTACCTGACCAAAACCGATGGCACCATCACGGAGTCTATCCTCAGTGTCAGAGAGGTATTGCGTGCCGGTCAGTTTAGAATTATCAGGGCATATATCGGTAATGACGGTGAAATACAAACCAGTGACCCGACAGTGGGCGTCAGTGTGACACTCGACTGGAATGACGGTGGGCACCATCAAGTAGATCTATAAAAGAAGAATGAAGATGAAACAGACACATATTCTATCATGGTTTATGCTGCTGAGCGCGATGTTAGTATCGTGTTCAGAGAATCGTGATGCAGTTGAGTCGTCAGAATATGTGGAGTGCAAACTGGTACTGAATGTCAATCCGCAGAAAGAGATGCGCCAGCCCACTGCCATCATGCAGGCAGATGGTAATTTCAGGGGGTTGCAGCATCTTTGGGTACTGCCATTCCGTACCTATGGCGCAGATGTCACTGGAAGTGATGAACCTTTGCTCCATAACTTCTCCGGTTCCGTCAAGGAAGAACTGGAAGCCAATCGCTATTTTTATATAAGGTATGTCACACTGGCTAAAGGTACTGACCACATGCTGGTTTATGGTAATGCCAGTCCTGTCATCGGCGAGACACTGCCATCGCAGAATGGTAAACTTGACGTAATACTTACTGAGCGCATGAAGCCCAAAGAGATATCTTTTGCGCTGGCTTCTATCTGTCCTGATACCAATCCTACTGCTGATGCACAGGCTTTGGCTGATTATATGACGGCTATTGCTAATACCACAGGGTGGAAGTCAACTGAATATGTAGGGCTGAAAGACCTTTATACAGACTTTATCAATGCCCATGGAGATGAACCTATGCAGATTCCCGGCTCGGCAGCTAATATCAAAGCATATGTGGAGGCCTTGAAGGAGGAACTGGATGACAAATACCCTGATAATGCCCTTGCTGAAGCTATTAAGGCAAATATCGGAACTATCGGGGAAGTGGCTTGTCTGAACAGTGGCTATCCGTCTTCCATCGGACTCCCTGACGGTGCAGCTGTCCTCCGTTGGACGGGTAGTCAGTTTGAAGTGCGCACCACCACCACGACCCTCGACAATATCAATGGTATCAACCGCTATACCTATCCTGCAGAGCTGTGGTATTATACCAATAGCGATATTGACACGTCTATCAGGGAGGTGTCCAAGAGCACCTACGAAAGTTCTTTGTGGCCCGAACTGCTCAGCAACTACTACCAAGATGGAAAGTCTGTAGGTGATGCTACCTTGTCGGTGGCTGTCACGAAATCCATGCAATATGGAGTAGCTCGCCTGCAAACAACCCTAAAGCCTCTTCCTTCCTCCATGAATGATGCTAAGAATACGGCTGTGGCTGTCAATGCCACCAAGATGCCGCTGAAGGGTATCATCATTGGTGGTCAGCACACTGTCGGCTATCATTTCAAGCCCGTCAATGCCACCCCCAGTGATGTGGATGCCCGTTTCATCTATGACAAGGAAATCGGGACTGCTGCTACAATTAATACGCTGGTGTTCCAATCGTATGATGGCGAGAAGGTACCCGTCATTCTGGAATTTCAGAATAATACCGGTCAGGCATTCTATGGCAAGGATGGCGTCGTTTATCCAGGCACCAAGTTCTATCTGGTTGGTCAGTTGGATCCAGCCGCTGCCACAGGGACAGGAGATTATGCCAATCGTGTGTTTACACAAGATTATACAACCCAGGCTACCATGGAAGTCAACTCGTTGGCTCATGCCTATAACTGCATGCCCGACCTCCTGGTGCATCAATTAGAAATCGGAGTAAAGGTTGTTACCCAATGGGAACAGTCCACCCCGACAAATGTGAAGTTATGAAGATGAAGATATATAGATATTGGGTGTTAGCTTTAAGCTGTTGGCTGCTGGCTGCATGTTCTTCTTCCGACGGAACGGCGGGAGGAGGGCCTCAGAACACCATGTTGTCTATTTATGTATATTCGCCCGAACACCCTATGGTGATTCGTGGCACTGAAGGTAATGTCAATCCATTGACAGGCGAGAGTGCTGTCAATAAGCTCCAGATATGGGTATTCGAGAGCGGCACGGGTAATGCCGTGGGATATCTGGAAATCACAGAACCCTCTTCGCTGAACACCACTGTCGATGGTGTCAGCTATCAGATTCCCGTCAGTGATGAGTTTGCCCAGCATAAGCCTGCTGTGGATGTCATTGTACTGGCTAATGTGGCTTCCGATAACAGTGGCTGTTCGTTCAGTCGCAGCAGTACTCGTGAAGAATTGCTCAATGCCAAGATAGGCGAAGGCTATTTCGGATTGAGTGGATTGAGTACACTGACCACCAGCGTTCCTGCCAGTGGACTGCCCATGTCGGGCATGTTGAAGAATCAGACTGTAACAGGTGATGCTCCCGTTTTACGAATAGGTACTGTCAGTCAGATGGCTACGGTCTCGTTGGTGCGTGTTGTTTCGAAGTTGCGCTTTGCTTTTGCCAATACTGATGGCGCTAATACCATGAGTATCCAGCGTATAACATTGGCAGCCAATACGATTCCGAAAGAGGAGTACCTCCTGTCACAGGGCCGTATGTCCAGCGAATATAACACAGGAACAGCCGAGATGCTGCCAACACCGGTTACGGCTGTACTGACGGTGACAGATCCTACTGTCTATCTCTATACCAATCAGGAGTCTCAAGTCTATGAGAACCTGATTAACAATGCTGAACTGACAAAGATAGGTCCCTTCTATCTGCGGGAATCCGACAAGCGATTGGAGGGTAAGATATATTATAAAATAGGTGATGAGGCAAAAGAGGCCGATTTCCAGATGGCAGCAGCGGGCGACTTCCTGCGCAACCATACATGGATTGTCTATGCTTATCATGTGGGTGGCGGTTTCTTGCAGTTGAACACCTTATATGTTAAAGATTGGACTAATTTGGCAAAAGAACATGCAGTATATAATTGGTAAATATGGGTATTGGCTGTTGGCTGTTAGCTGTTGGCTGTTGACTGCCTGCAGCTCTTCGGATTCTACCGATGAGCAGAGGAAAGGTAGTTCGCTGACGATATTGCCTTATGCTGCCACTTACCATGATGTGGGTAATTCCCAGCGTGCCATGTCGGCAGGTTTCAGTTCCTATACCCCTGCCCATGATCTCTCTATCGGTCTGTTTGTCGTACCGGGGGCAGGACCTACTGACGGCTACAGCTATACCACCGTGCATCCTTTCCGCTATAGTAGTGGTGCTTGGCATTCACAGACCCAAGTGTCGAGTGGAACGAACTATAACATCTATGGCTATATGCCTGTGCAGAGTCCGATAACGGTCAGTGTCTATCCTCTTTCAGGCGGCAGCATCCAGATGGTGTTCACGAATATTGACGGTGTCGTAGCCGATGATGTCTGTTTCGTGACGGGCGTCAGCAATGCAGCAGATAATCTGCACCAAGGCAGTTTCGGTTATACAGGGCAGGTGGACAATAACTACGTCTATCTGTTGATGGATCATCTTTTCGCCTCCGTCAATTTTAAGTTTACTTTGGATCATGAGTACAGTCAGTTGCGCTCCATCAAGTTGAAGTCGCTGACCCTGAAATCGACAGTGGAAATCGTCAATGCCAAAGTGACATTGACGCCCAATACTACTGATACTAACCCTGTGTCAGCAGCTGTTGAGTACACAAAGGCTGACGGTACATCGTCCACCAAGTTCTTTGAGAGTGCTTTGGGCGAAGAGCTGAATGCTACTGTCATCAGCAGTTATGCCTGCAGTTTTGCACCTATCGCAGGAAATAGGCTAACCCTGGTCAGCATCTACGATGTGTACGACCGTCATGGGAACCTCATCCGGGAAAACTGTACAGCAACCAATGAATTGCCAGTGTTAAATGAAACTCGTGGGCAGCGTGTGACATTCAATATGAAAGTCATCCCTACCTATCTATATATGTTATCAGAACCCGATTTGGACAATCCAACATTGGAGGTTAATTAAGATTTAGAGTAGAAGTTGAAGATAAAAGATACCATCATCAGTTTGGTGCTGCTGGCCGTAATGCCAGTGAAAGCACAGATTACCATAGGCGGCAATGTCTATGGTGGCGGTAATGCTGGTAATGTGGCAGGTAGTTCTTCTGTCACCGTATATGCCGGTGATATCAACAGAGTCTATGGCGGTGCCCGTATGGCTAATGTTGACGGCAGGGCTTTCGTTCATCTTGATGGCAAGGCCGCCTCGAATTATATTCTTATCAACCAGGTCTATGGTGGAAATGATATAGCCGGCAGTATCGGTACGTCAGCTGATGCACTACCGGCAGCAGTGGCTTCTCATGCAGAGACTAATGGCGTAGATGTTTCATGGAATGCCCTTGTGCTCATCTCGTCAAAGACCGTCACCAATTCTTCAGGCAAAGAAGTAGCAGCAGATGATGCGCCTAAGATATATATCGGTCAACTGTTTGGTGGAGGTGACGGTGACTATACTTATGGTTCGAGCTCAACGGCAGAAGGCATGGAATATTACGCTCAGAAAGGCGATGATATCGTGGCAACCAGCAAGACAGCGCTTGCTGCTCCCGAATTAGGTAAGACCTTCGTCGATATTCATGGAGGTTCCATTGTCTATGCCTATGGTGGTGGCAACAATGCTACGGTTACAGAGAAAACAGTCATCTCCGTTGACAATCCGAGTGCTGTTGTTAATAGTGTCATTGACAACAACAATCCCTCCGCTGGTGAAGGAGGTGAGTTGCTGACCGCGGAACGCTTCCAGAAGATGGACATCAATACCAATTTCTCCAATCCTACCAGTCCCGAATATCAGATAGGCCGTCTTTTCGGTGGCAATAACAAGGCGGAGATGACCATCATGCCCACCTGGCGCCTGATGAACGGTTCTGTCCGAACACTCTACTCCGGTGGCAACGAGGGTCGCATGACCAGTCATAACGGTTTGCTGCTGACCATTCCCAAGGGTTCCACCCTCCGTGTCAACGATGTCTATGGCGGTTGCCGTAAGGCTGATGTCCGTCCTATGCGGAATGGAGAGGATGTAACAGCCCCGTCTATCGAAGGCTATAGCTTCGAGGCAGGTCTTCCTGCCCATGTCAGAATCCTTGGCGGCGATGTTAATAATGTCTATGGCGGTAATGATATCTCGGGTAAGGTATGGGGTGGCTCCACCATTGGCATCTATCATAGTATCAAAGGTGATGTCTATGGTGGCGGAAACGGTTCCTACGCCTATACCGATCAGGAATCGAAGAAGAATGATCCTTATTACGATGACTTCTATTATGAACCAGGCGGTAACTCTGTGGAGGCTTTGAATGCGTTCCGTCCTGTTACCGAGTCGGTTTCCATTTTTGTTAGTGGAAAGCTTGAAGAACCAACTGTCATTGGCGGTTCCATCTATTGCGGAGGTAACAGTGCTACGCTCCATAATGACGATCCCAACAAAGAAGCTTTCTCCGAGTTGAAGATTGGTCCATATGTCTATGCCGACAATGTATTTATGGGTAATAATGGTGCCAATATGATCAATGCCGGTGAGGGCGGTGTATTGCGGAGCTATGCCGATCATACCTTCAGCTCTTTGGATTTGACGAATGCCGCCCAGTTCTCCAAATACATGGAAGCCGTGGCAATGGACATCAAACCCCGTGTGGTTTTCGATAATTCCTATGTAGATTATACTACCTATTTCGGTTCGTTCTATGGCGGTGGTAATGTGGGTAGTATCACCTATGATGGCGTCAACACGTTGGACTTCAATAAGAAGATTATTATATATAATAAGGTGGTGGGCGGCTGTAATAATGCCAATGTGGCTGCTGTTGCCGGATATAATGCCGCTTATAAAGGAGGTATGACCGGTGCCCCAGAAGCAACCACAGGAAATAAGTTGGTGATGAACTTCAACGGTTTGAAGATTCAACCCATGCGCTGGAAGGATGCCAATGACAAGAGTCAAGGTCTGATTTGGAATACCAAAAAATGGCTGACCCATGACAATGCTGCTGCCGAGTTGGTGGATGCTCCAGTTGGAACAGAAGAATCTAAACTTCGTCTGTATGGCGGTAATGTCTATGGCGGGTGTTACTCGAGCGGTTATGTCAATGGTAATGTGGAAATCAACATCCTGTCGGACTTGATTGAAAAAGATAAAGTGTTTAAAGTTGCTGGCGGTGCTGAAAACAGTGCTGTTACGGTTGATAACCAGATAGAAGACGTATTAGGAGCAGCCCTTAATGTTTTCGGTGCTGGTTATGGCGCTGACAGTGAGATACAAGGCAATACCACTATCAATCTTCAGAATGGTTATGCATTCCAGACCTTCGGCGGTGGTGAAAAAGGAAACGTTACAGGAAGCTGTACCACCAAAGTTACAGGTGGCGAGGTGGAGTTTATCTATGGTGGCGGCTTTGAAGGTCCTGTTGGAGGCAATACCTATGTACATTTAGGTAACGGTACCATCAGGGGCGTGATTGGCGGCTCTTGTAATGCCGACATTACCGGGCATACCGAAGTATATATCGGTGACATCGGCTTCCCCACTATTACAGAAACCGTAAATGGAGGAAACGACTTTGGTGGCACTATTCACGGAACTGGTGATTTCTCTACTGGTAAGGTCAGTGAGTTAGCAAATCCTATGGTTTACAATCCCGAGGTGCTGAAGGCATCATCCTATGTTGAATATATACAAGGAAAACTGCTTTGCAATATTTATGGGGGCAACTTCGGCTCGTTTGATTATAAGAATGCACTTTACCGGAAATATACGAATGCTGACGGATCGGCAAAGGATAATTTCACCAAGCCCCGTATTGATAATGCGTTTGTGAATTTCCATCCTAATAATTCACCAGACAATGCCGTTCCTCGTATTTATGGCGGCAGCATCGGTTATGCGGGGGATGCTTTTAACAACATGATGCAGGACAGAAGTTACGTATTGGTAGATATAGCTTCCAATGTCACTAACTTTGCCACTACTGAGGTGTTTGGTGCAGGCGACTATGCAGGAATCGGTATTGCAGTAGATCATAATAAGGCGAAAACCAATGAAGATGGTGTAACAGCAGCAGCTATTATCGACTTGGTTCACGGACGTATCGGGGCTGCCTACGGTGGTAGCTATCAGGAAGGAACTACACGTCGTACGATTGTTAATGTGCCACAAGGTTCTACTATTGTGGCTCAGAATATCTTCGGAGGTGCTTATGGTTTGAAAAATAATGTGGCATGTGATGTCTATGAGGCGACAGTGAACTACAATAGTCCTGATGCCACGGTGACGGGTGCCCTCTATGGTGGAAACAACAACTGTCGCCGCACGCTCTATAGCACGGTGAATGTCAATGCTCCAGTATGGTCGAACAAGTCAGCGGGCTATACGGCAACGGTATATGGTGCCGGCTATGGTGCACGCAGTTGGTCGCGTAATACAAGGGTTAATCTGAATAATGGTGCTGAGGTCTATGAAGTCTATGGCGGTGGTAATGCCGGTATGGTGCTGAATATAGAATCGGAGCAAAGCTTTAACGAGGATTCCGCTGGCGAGACCATTTATACAACATTGGACGGCGGATATACCGATGTAGAACTGGAGACGCTCTATACTCATCAGAATCCACTTGGCAAGAAGACCAATACCAACGTCTATATCAATAAAGGGGCTACTGTCGTGGGCTATTGTTATGGTGGCGGACTGGGTGCTACGGCAGTGGTCAGCGGTAAGACCTATATCGGGTTGCATGGTGGTACTGTGAAGAAAGACCTCTATGCCGGCGGTACCAGTGGTGGCGTGGAGGATAAATTCGCTCAGAAGACTTTCATGGCCGAAGCAAATGCCTATATCGAAGGCGGTTCTGTCCGTAATGTCTATGGTGGCGGATGGGAAGGTTCTGTAGGTCATCATGAAGGAGCCATAGATGCAGGTCAGTCCAGTGATATTGATGGTGAAACCTATGTCATAATTGGTATCAAGAAAGAACAGGCAGCCAGTGTCGATGGTTATGGTTTCTATAAGGGAGTTCCTACCATTCAGCGTAATGCCTATGCCGGTGGTGAGGGTGGTGCCGTGTTCGGTACAGCTCATATTACCCTCAACAACGGTTATGTTGGCTATGTCTATAATCCTACAGCTACTGACGACCCCGCGACTGATATTGACGAGCACTATGAGGAGAAACTGCACGATGAGACCTGGACCGACCATGTAGGTCTGAACCGGCTGGAGGGTAGTGGTAATGTCTTTGGTGGCGGATATATCGACAACAGTAGTGTTGACTTTACCAATGTGCAGATGTGGAGCGGTTATGTCCGTAACAGTCTGTTCGGTGGAGGTGAGATTGCAGCCATCGGGCGTGGTAAGGTGACCGTTGGTGGCTATAAGAACAGCGAACGTACTTATGAGGGCACTTATAAGGCTGGTAAGACCCATGTCGAGATGTACGATGGTCATGTAAAGCGCGATGTCTTTGGTGGTGGTAAGGGATATGATAACCTTGGACGTGTAGGTACGCTATATACCGATGGTTATGTGTTCGGTCAGACCGAAGTGTATATCCGAGGTGGTGAGGTAGGCACTTCTACCAACTTCTCTCAGGGTTACGGCAACGTCTTCGGTGGTGGAGATATCGGTTTTGTCTATGGTGTCGGAGAGGCTGACACCTCAGGAGACAGACCTTCTCCTAATCACTATTACTATAAACTGCCCAATGGTAAATGGTCGGAAGACTGCAAGGTGGTAGTTGAGCCTTGGACACGAGTGAAAGCTGCTGGAGGAGTCACCATTGATGGCACTCATTATGCACAGAACGAGTATGTACCTACTGACAAGTTGAACCTGTTGAGAGGTAAGGGTGAAAATGAAGACAAGGCTATCTGGGAAGCCCTGGACGATAAAGGCATCATTATCCGCAATGCCGTCTTTGCCGGTGGTAATGTAGATGTGGGTTCAGATAAGATCTATGCCAACACTGTCACCGTTTTCGGTAACGTAACGGCAACACTCCGCGATGTCTATCGTCGTGACCTGATAACCATTGGAACCGAGCACACTGGAGGTCTTTATGGCGGTGGTAACCTTTCGCTTGTCAACGGCTATCGCGAACTCCATGTGGCAAACTATGGTACAGACTACTATGGCTTGCAGCAGGAAATAAGCATGGAAGAATATAATATGTTGACTGACCGTGAACGTGCTTACTTCCGACTCCGTTTTACCTGCCAGCAACGCTTTGACGGAGGTAAGGACGATGAAGGCATCACGTATAAAGGACACGAGGTAGGCGACCAGATATATGAAGATGAATACAACGACCTGCCCGATGCATATAAGACCGACGATTATTGGAAGCAGGATGGTGTCTGCTCTATCTATGCCGGTCGATTGCTTAATACCCTGCAACGTGCTGACTTTGCTGGTATCTATGGTTCGCGTATGGTGTTGCAGGGTGCCCGTGACCGTGTGACCGATGTAGTTGACTATACCCGCTATACCATCAACCGTATCGGTGAACTGTCGCTCATGAAGATGGACTCACCTATCCATGAAACGGATCCTACTAATGCTACCCATGGCAACTACTTTGGTATCTATAGTCTGGTGAACTACTTAGGTAATATGACCAGCGATGTGTTGATGACCGATACCCGTCAGTCAGACGGTTCAGATACTGCCGGTGGTGAAAGCTACTATGAATGGAAAAGCCAGAATAAGAACAGCCGTAAACGTAATACGGCTATCTGCCGTAATCAGGTGGCTCTGGCCTCTGGTGTGTTCCTCGAACTGACTACGGAGAACAGTACACCCGAGCATAAGGACTATGGTTACATCACGGGTGTGGTAGAACTCGACCTCATTAATGCCAAAGCCGATGAGGTGGGTGGTGGCTATGTCTATGCGAAGAACGAGCATGGTAGGCGCCAGGAGGTAAGCTATACCAATGTGACGCTCTCTTCCTACAACGCTACAGCGCGTACTTATAAGATGTATAGGTATAGTGAGGCAGAAGCTGATCTGGAGGAAATACAGACCTCGGGTAACTTCATCCACGGTCATCGCAAGACGATTATCGACGACTGTTATCCCAATAACTTGGAATACACGCCAAGTGCAGCCAATTACTCGGAGGCTCACTACTGGTATGTGAAGGGTAGTATCTATATCTACGACCAAGTGCTTTCGGCATATACAGGATCGCCTACAGCTTATACCCGTGAGCGTCATATTCCATTGACCATTACCGCCGGTTCTCACGGACAGTTGAAACTCGTCAATGTACAGCCGAACCTCTACGCCTACTATGATGTGACTGGTGCACAGATTGGTGAAGACGGTGTGAAGGTCAATAACAACAGTCAGACCTTTATGCTCAATGATGTCATTACCTATTGGGATTGGAGCCAGCTGCCTGAGAACGAGCGTCGCTACTTCGTTCCTGAGACGATAGTGGCTATCGACTCTTGTACTTATACCAATTACCAGACGCATCAACCTGGCCAGTATGCTGAGGGCACGGTGATGTTGCCTGAAGACTATGGGACCTTCAAGGCTTCGCTGCCTACTACTACGATTGACGGTAAGACCGTGCACTACGTCTATGATCCTGCCAAGGATAAGAACGTGGATGTAGATGATGTGTTCCGTCCGTCTAATAATATCAGTCACAACACGGGTTATGTCATCAGCTTCGACATGAACACACCGGGCGACTGGGATAAGTGGTACACACCGAAGAATGGTATCGGTGCCAAGATCAGTTCGGCGCAGTATAATGCACTGTCAGCTGCCGAGAAGAATACCTATATCGAAGGTCCCACCTTCAGGACTTCTCAAACGGGTGTCTATGGACAGCGCATGTATGACGAAGGTGAAATCATTACTCAGGACTTCGTATCTAAGTATCGCGACCCAGGGGATGGTAAGCAGGCTGATGTTCAGCGTGCATACGTTACCTCCGAGCCTGTAACCTACACCGTGACAGAAGGTGGACAGACCGTCACGAAGACTGTTAACGAGGGTATGGCTATCTCTAAGTCAGAATATGATGCACTGCCTGCTGATGCAAAAGCTAAGTTTGCTGAGGCCATGGTATGTATCAATACCTTGAAGTTCAATGATGAGAATTACCTGCTCTATGGCGAACTGGTGAACGAGGCGAAGATTCATGAACTGGCTGTAGCCTTTAATAAGACAGAAAATGAAATCAAGAGTAATCTCTCGAATGCTTATATCGTCAAGAAGGCAGGTCTGTATGGCGGTACTTCCTATAGTAGCGGTACGAACTATGACGCACTTGACGGATGGGCATCACTGACATCTTCCGACCGTGCCACCAACAGATTCACGTTCAATTACGACGGATTCGACGTATTGGCAGACCCGGAATATACAGGTGACATGACCAAGTATGGCACTCCATACAGTGAGGCGAAGGATGTGGAATATGTAGCTATCTATAATAGTGCTACTCCGCTTACCTTTACTAACCTGTCAGGAGCCTCTCAGACGATTCATCAGGGCGATGAGATTTCCCGTGCAGAGTATGTCAACCTGCCTAACGAGAAGTATCACTATACGCCTATCCGTGTGTCAACCACCAGTGCAGGCGGTGACGATTATTATATTGCCAAGGAAGCATTCTCGCGTGGTAATGTGCCATACGCTAAGGGACAGGTCATCACGTCCGGTACCTATCGTGCATTGAGCGACAAGGAGCGTAATGACTGGGTGGAAGTATTGCACTTCACCAATACCTCTTCATCGGATGTCACCTATTTCTATTGTCGTGAAGACTATACGGGTACTACTGCCGTGACGAATGTGATGGGCAGTGGTGCAGGTACGAATGTCAAGGCAGGATGGGTTATCTCACAGTCGGACTATGCGCAATTGAAAAACGATCAGAAGGACTTCACCATCAAGGGTAATGAGCCTACGGAGCGCACCACACTCTATGTGAGCCGTGAGAGTAATATCAACGACCTGTCGAAGGAGAAGATTATCACCGTTATCTACCAGTACACTTACAATGAGGGTAGTGAGGATGGTGAGAATGTAGAACTGGTGAACGAGTTGCACATCATCAATATACATCTGCAATTTGAAAGTGGTGCACCTATTGTTGACCCATTGCAGGCTCCTGGTGTGGTATTGCCAGGTAACACGGTAGGTCTGAAACAGCCTAACGTTACTCCGGGTGCTTACGAACTGCTGGGAGGCGGATGGGAAATCTTCGAGAACTACGAGGATGCCCAGCATCATCGCAATGGTGAGGAGTATATCAACAACCGTACCCCGATGTACTGGTATCAGAATGAGAAATACTATGTGGCTTACTATGCGAAGAGCTACCTCGGTAAGACTTATTCTAATGCTGTGCCGTTCTCTGTGGCTAACTACCACGACTTGGCTAAGGTGATGGAAGATACCGAACACCACATGTATGTAGATTATGATCCGGAACTGTTGGTACGCCCAAGTAAGATTTACATCAACGACTATACAGCCGATGGCAAGAATGGTCTTGATGTTCTGAAAGACTTTATCAACCTGAGTAATGGACATGGTCCTGCAGGACATGCAGCTCTGAATACGGCAGTCAAAGGTGGTGAACACTTAGACTTTATCCTGCGCACCAATATCAATCATCCAGAGACATGGACATCCATCGGCAGTGGCGCTGATCCTTGCTTCGCCGGAACATTGCATGGCGACGGCTATACCATCAGCGGACTGAATCACTCGTTGTTCGACAAGCTTTGCGGCTCTGTCTATAACTTGGGTGTTACGGGTTCGTTCTCTGAAGCTGGTGTTGCTAATTCTGGCGACGGCTATGTGGAGAACTGTTGGATTACCACCACAGGTTCACCTGCTGCCGGCACAAAGGCTGTCTTTGGCAATCCGTCGAACAGTGAAGGTCGTGTGCAGGTGGTTAACAGCTATTATCCTGAGAGCAACAATTATGCCGCAGGCCTCGCAACGAAGATGCCCGACAAGGCATTCCATAATGGAACCGTGGCTTACAACCTGAACGGATTCTATCTGAATAAGCGCTACTACGACCAGACGGCACGCAATGGTGAATCCTACCGATACATCGCTGCAGCACCTGATGGTACACTGCCTGCTTCCGAGAAAGCTTCTGAAGCTATGACCATAGGTTACTATCCGATGAACCATGATGCGCATTACGGCAATGTGGGTTATGTGGAGGACCGTTATAATAATGTTGACTTCATCTATGCCGGTGGTTCGGTTCCCGAGACGGTGGATGCTCGCCAGCGTGCTACTGAGGTGGATGGTATCAATGTTTACAGTTATGCTCCTATCTGGCCTGACGACTATCTCTTCTTCGGACAGATGCTGAGCTACGGCTACAACCCGTTGCAGCCTTACGAGACGCAACCTTCACATCTCAACAAGAGAGGCGGCAGATTGTTGCTCACTGAAGAGTCTAACCGCGTATTCCGTGCTCCGGCATATTTCCAGAGTCATACGATGGATATAGCCCACTTCAACCCATGGGCTAATCTCGCTGCCGCCACCTCCGACGGCACGCAGGAGGTTTATCCTGGTATGACGGCTATTGACTTCACCGGTCATAATGATGTGACGAATGGTTATACGCAGGGCAAGCAGGGTAACATCTTCTATGGTCCGTTGCTCGACAATAACGGACTGGTGGGTATTGCCAACCGCGACCTGACGAAGAACCTGCTCATCTATGTTCCAGAGGCAGGTGTTGAGGCTGCCAGTGCCGAAGGCATGACACGTGGTGTGGTGATGGATTACGTGACCGATCCCGATTACAGCCATCATTATTCTGACGCTAATGGCTATCGTACTGTGAGCGAGAATCTCTTAGCCGTCAATAATCACGTGGTGGAGCGAACCGAGGCAGGTGCTTCTACCTACCAGAGTATCTACGACCATTATCTGGTGGATAAGAACGACTTCAACGCTCCTATCAGCTATACCTTCAAGGAAGGCAAGCGTATGTGGTATCAGCGCAAGCCGGAACTCTATGTCGATAAGACATCGGGTTGGGAGACCGTCAGTCTGCCGTTCACCGCAGAGTTGGTATCTACCCAAGACAAGGGTGAGCTCACCCACTTCTATAGTGGCAGTCGCTCTGTAGATGGCGAGACGAAGATAGGTCATGAATACTGGCTCCGTGAGTATAAGGGTAAGAAGGCTGACACAGGCGATATCTTCACCGCCATCTTCAACTATCCGGCTGCTGCGGGCGACGACAAGGTAGTAACCAACCACTTCCTGTGGGACTACTACTATAGCGCCAACAATCAGCATGATTTGAACACGGATACCTATCAGACCTACTATCAAGACGACCGTCATTTGACGGCATATCCGTTGCTGACTCAGGGTAAACCTTATATCATAGGATTCCCGGGCAAGACCTATTACGAGTTCGACCTCAGTGGCCAGTGGCGTCCTTTGAATACGGCAAGTCCTGCTCCAGCTATGCTGCCTCAGCAGACGATTACCTTCGCTTCAGCACCTGGCATCACCATCGGTGTCAGCGATAATGAACTGTCGGCAACGCCACTGGACGGCTATAGCTTCATGCCTAACTACATGAGTAAGCCCATCAGCATTGGCTATCTGATGGATGTTACGGGTAAGCAGTTCGACGGCATCAGCACGGCAACGGCTCCTGTTCCGTTCCGTCCGTACTTCGTTGCCGGTGCTGCAGGTTCGCGCAAGGCAGCAAGTACCATCATCTTCGATGGTGACGGCTCGTCGTTCGCTATCGGTGATGACCGCGACCCGTCAGAAGGCGAGGTGGGCACGCTGACCTTCTTCACCAAGCGTCATGTCATTGGTGTCACCTCTACGCTCCGTGAGGCAGCTGATGTCCAGATTTACAACATGAGCGGTCACGTGATAACATCATTCACCGTTCTGCCTGGTGAAACAGTCGAAAGAGACGTTCCAATCTCAGCCGTTTATATCGTCCGCGCCGCCAATGGCCGCTACACGAAGAAAATTGCAGTGAAATAAAATATGATACAAGATATGAGTACTACATACGGATATACAAAGCAAGTAGAAAGTAATCACCAAGGCTCTAAGCATACTCTAGCCATACTCATGAGTATGCTTAGAGTAAGCCTAGAAGCAGCCTGGAAGCAGCCTAGAGTATGGCTAGAGTATGCCTACAGCATGCTTATGACGACATTCTTGCGTCCTTTCAGTAGCAAGCGAGCAGAGCTCGAGCGACGTCTCGCCTCCGACGAGATTACGGCTCGTCCCTCACGAGATTACGGCTCATGCCCGGCGAGATTACGGCTCGTCATGTCCCTGCTCCTAATGCTCACATTAGGAAGTGGGAATGTGTGGGGACACAGTCCTGTTGAAATAACAACTGATACTAATGGGAATAGTACCATCGATGATAGCGAGAAGAAATTCTATCTGATTCAGACGAATGCGTTCCAGAGTTTCTACATAGCGCCTCAGTCTAATAATATTACGACCAATAATATACTTGGTAATGATATGCTGTGGTATTTTCTGGATGCAGGGGTTGAAGATAATATTCAATATTACTATATCGTCAACAACAGTACGGGGAAATACATAAGTCATGGTGATGGTAACCAAAACAATAATACCAGCAGAGGTGTTCCATTGGTCGAAAAGAACCAATCCAATGATGAGAGCTGCAAATTCAGGCTCGATTTAAATGAAACCAAAGGAGAAGGCTTTTATAATATCAAAGTAAAAGGAAGCCCGACTTATTTTGCCTTAAACAAGAGAGGTGGCAGTGTGGTTACCACCAGCCCCATCCAATTGACAAGTAATCAGTATATCAATGATATCCACTCCTTGTGGAAGTTTATACCCTTTAATGGAACTTTTGTCTGGCCAACCCCTCCTTTCACACCATCAACTGATTTATATAAGCATTTTTACAAGATTCGTAATATACAAAACAACACATATTATGTATCTACTGACGCAACGCCAGACAAGGTGACCTATGCAAGTACCGAATCTGATCGCATGATATGGTATCTTAAAGAGGCTTCCTCAGATTCTTGGTTTAAATACTATTACATTATTAATCCTTCTTCAGGAGGCCGTTACATGTTTTATGACGGCACTGTTACCAATGGAAGTAACCAAACAAATGCTGTCAGTGTAGAAGAGTATAATTCCGAAAATGAAGACCGTTATCAATTTGCTGTAATTCAGACAGCAAGAGGTGACGGAGAAAGCCGTGTTGAATGTTATGCCATTATACCCAAACTGCTTACAGATCAATTTTGGGGAAGCAATAGTATAGGTCTGGGCAGTGGGAGCATCGCTGACGGTGCCAATATGGGTATTATATCTAGTAGAGGATCAAATAATACAGCCCAATGGAAATTTGAGATTACCGATTATAGCACAGCATGTGCCAACCCTGTTATTACTTTCTCCAACATAACAGGAAAGGTAACCATAACTACAACTACCTCTAATCCATCCATCTATTATACCACAAACGGAACGGAGCCTTCGTCAACTAATGGCACATTGTATAGTGAACCATTTGATGTAACAGAGGAGACCACCATTAAGGCTATTGTCACAAGAGCAGGTTTTATGGATTCAGGGGTAACAACTAAAACGATATATAAAGTCGCAACTCCCTCTATTCAGGACAATGGCGACCATGCCGTTTCTATTACTACTGAAACAGAGGGAGCAACTATTTACTACACTATTGACGAGTCTGATCCTAATACATTGTCTATAGTCTATTCTGGTCCATTGACAGAAAATATTTCGGGTGTAACAATTAAGGCGATAGCAGTTAAAGACGGAATGATAAATTCTGCCATTAGTTCAAATGCTGTAACGCTCAGTTGTGCTACTCCCGTTTTCACTAAGAACGACAACTATATTTCTATCAGTTGCCCATCTCCTTCAAGTGGAGTTACAATTTATTATACAAAGAACGGAGATGAACCTTCAACTGCAAGTACACCATACACAAGTCCTATCTCAGTTGAACCTGGTGATGTTATCAAAGCTATTGCCGTTGCTACAGGGTATAACAACTCTGAAGTAGCTACGAAAACGATACACAATGAGTTGACACCTACTGATGGGAAATATCTCATAACAAGTCAAACGGACTTTGAGGTATTTGTGGATATGGCCAGCACCACGGCTGGAGCAACTTATCATTATATCCTTCAAACAAATGTTGATGCAGGTTCTTCCATCACGATTCCTTTCTCTGGAACCTTTGACGGAGGTGGGTACACCATAAGTGGTCTGTCACACCCACTTTTCAACACCGTCAATGGCGGTGTGGTAAAGAATGTCATGCTTAAGAATGTCCAAATCAGCGGTAGCGGCAATGTGGGTGCTATTGCAGGAGAGGCAAGTGGATATACTCGTATCTACAACTGCGGTATCCTGCCAAGCAGCAATAAGTATGAAAATGAAAGTTCATACGTATCAAGCTCTGATGGCTATTGCGGTGGCTTGGTAGGTTGGTTGAAGGATGACTCTCGTGTCATCAACTGTTTTAGCTATGCAAACGTCAATGGTGGAACAGATGTGGCTGGTATTGTGGGACATAATGAAGCAGGATCAACTACAGCAGTTACTACAATAGAGGGTAAAGATTACTATTCAGACTTACGAACAGCTGTAGTGAATTGTATGTTCTATGGAAATATTACCAGCGGTACGAACAGATGGCCTGTTTATGGTGGAGCTAAGATGGCGAATAATACAGCAACAGGTATCAACAACTACGATTTTTACCGTGCGGAAGCCAATTTAGGCTTGATAGACAACAATCATTACAACTGCTCTTTCCCCGCCAAAGAGGAATACCTCACGAAGTATGAATATTATCGCTATCTGCTTAATAGTAATCGCGAGCTTTGCGGCTGGTGGGTAGGTGCTCCTTCTGCACCAAGTACAATGACTACCACAGAGGTACAGGCTGTACCTAAAGATGCCACCTTAATGGCAAAGTGGGTACTTGACCCCAGCATAGCACCATATCCGATACTTAAGCCAGCGGGTAAATATCCATCGGTTATCAATCAGGCTCCTGAGCCAGCAACTACTGCAACTGCTGCTGCCTCTGCGATGCGTATTGACTCCAGTACTAAGCAATGGGTTAATCGTGCTTCTTCCACGAATACCGAAATGGTTAATCCTAAGGCTGCTCCAAAAACAGATGGAAGTATTTTGGGCACTATTAAAGTGAATATTTCAGATGGAAGTAATTCCACAATCAGATACTGTGCTATTACCGCCATGGATATAGATAACAACGATTTCAGTTACGGCAAAATCCAGTTACCCTATTACAATAGTATTTTCGGAAATCCCAATGGTACTAATTGGGCTGCTAAATATGGTGGTAACTACACTGACCAAGTGGTCGTTGGCTGGACAATATCATCCCCAACGGGAACAAATATTCCTTCTGAATCTGATAATTCGGGTACTGATGAAAATGGTATTGCTTATGACCATACTTATTCTACAGATTCAGAGTCTGGCTATAATTTTGCAGACCGTTATTGTACAACAAAGGATGAAAATCGTGTCTTTGCTCAGGGCGGCTATTATTATGTGCCATACGGAGTGTCAGAAATAACGATTACTGCAAAATGGGCCACTGCAATCTATCTTGATAATGGTGCTGATCATAGTTATGACCGTGTCTATATGTCGTATCAGGGGGATAATAATGACCCGAACAACAACAAAGGTTTTCACTTCGCTCCAGCAGGTTCCCGCCCAACAACCCTTGGTAACAATAAAACGGTTCAAACAGCTTCTGTCTCAAGCAGGATCCCAGCCAATGGCAAAGTTTACGATAATGCGATAGTGCTTGTGGGTAATCATCAATATCGTGTAGGTGGGTCAGATATAGGAAATGCCTCCAAAGGATGCACTATTATAAGTGCTGATTTCGATTTAGATGATGAGCCAGACAACTGTCTAATTTGGCAGTTGGGACAGGGAACTGGCCGACAAAGTATCGGTCCCTTCCGCTCAGATTTTCTACCCGTTATAGAAATGGGTATGGCCATGAAAGAGGACGGCTCTACACAATACTATTCATTGGGATGCTATCGTCCATTAGGACACTTTGAGGTAACGGAAACTTCTTTAATTCACTTTGGACAGTTCGAGTATGGAAACCTTAGTCGCACATTAGATGCACCTCTTATTCTAAATGGAGGCATCTACGACCAATATTGTAAAGGCACCAAAGCGCATGCGGATGCTGATGACCATATTGACTATATCATTTTGGGTGGTAATGTTTATCTGCCTTCGTTCACACCAGGAGCCCACGTTAATGACAATGCCAATTTTCCTACCCGCCACTGTCCCGTTAATGTTATCGGAGGAAGAATCAATAACCTTTATCTGACAGGAAACTATAATAATAACGTTACACCGAATTCAGACAACCCTCATTGTTATATAGATGGTGGCAACTTTAAACAAGTGGCGGCAGCTGCCAAGGAAGGTATTGATGGTGATGTCACATTCAAGGTTAATCATTCCATTATTGAAGAATTCTATGGTGGTAGCACATTGGCAGATAAGCTTGTTACAGGTAAAATCGATGTCACTGTTGACAATAGCAAAATAACCAAATATTGTGGCGGTCCTAAGTTTGGTAATATGACCTTGGATCCAGTTAATCCTGAGAACAATAAGACCGTTACTACCAATGCAACAGGTACAACCTTTGGCGTTTACTACGGTGGCGGAAACGGAGGAACGAGCTATGTGCAATATGCTTCAACAGATTACACTAATTCTAATGCCACGAGTAACTATAATTGGGACACAACAGGAGGATTGAATGGCTATACTCCTAACACCTACCGCAGTGGTGGCAAAAACTATATGGCTGATTATGAGATGGAGATTGTCAACAGTTCAGCAGGTACTGATTCAAAGAAAGCGATTTTCCGAACCTATTTATATGCAGCCCAGTTCTCGGCTACTAATACAGGTCCTATTAAGAACTACCTTGCTGACTGTAAGGTGCTTACCAGTTTCTATGGCGGTGGAAACCTTGGTGGCGTAATAGGTGATGTAGAATCTAAACTTACCAATACAAGAGTTCAGGGCTCAGCCTTTGGCGCAGGCTATTCTGCGAGTGTCCCCGAGGTGACCATCTATGAAAAAACCAAGACGGCTCCCCAAATCAATGTTTATACCGGTATCATTACTCCTACCCCAGATCCGGATCCCACAAGCCAGAGCACGACCTATACTTGGTGTTACAAGAACAGCACTACCAATGTGGTTGTTCCATCGGGTGTTGTAATTCCTGATAATGTCGGTACTGGTAACCCTACCTTTGAGTATGAAGGAAGAAAATACTTCTATACAGAGGAGTCGCTTGAAAACCTTGGAACCGTCACAGGAAAGGTGACCCTCACCATCAATGGTAATACAGTAGCTGATGAGAATGGTAAGGTTATGAAGGTCGAGCACAGCGTTTATGGCGGTGGTGAGGAATCTGGTGTGGATGGTAATACCGAAGTGAATGTCACTGGCGGTACCATCGGTACTACCGGTCAGGGCGGTGCCGAGTATGGCAACGTCTTTGGCGGCGGTAAGGGTAAGGCTGATGATGTGACTGCTGGTATTGTGAAGGGTAGTACTACTGTTAGTATCAGTGGCTCGCCTACCATTCTGCATAATGTCTATGGCGGTGGTGCTTATGGTTCGGTAGGAACGTTCTCATACGATGCGACGACAGGATTCCCAACTAGTTGGACTACTACAGATAATAAAGGTAAGTGTTCTGTGTCCATCACTGGCGGTACCATCGGTACCACAGGTGATAATAATGGTATGGTGTTCGGTTCGTCACGTGGTTTGGAGGGCAACCCGTCAAATCCTAATGTCGATAAAATGGCTTGGGTGTATGATACGGATGTGACTATTGGAATCCAGAATGCACAATCGAATGCTACTCCTTGGATTAAGGGTTCTGTCTATGGCGGTGGTGAGAATGGGCATAATTTTCATGATGCTAAGGTGACTGTGCATAGTGGTACTATCGGTATTCTTGAGGGAGCTGAGATTATAGATGATAGAGGTACACCAGGCGATCCTTCCGATGATATTTCTTATACAGGTGCTCGCTTCCCTAACCGTGGTAATGTCTATGGTTCCGGTTGCGGTACGGATACCTATACAGGGACAGATAGTAAGACTTACTTCGACTTTAATGCCGGTATCGTGCGTGGTAATACTACAGTGTTGATAGACGGTGGCCATGTGGTACACAACGTCTATGGCGGTGGTGCTATGGGCTCGGTAGGCACTTATAACTTTGCTGATGCTGATTATCATACAGCTCATCCTGAAGTACCTGTTGGCAAACCGATTTCTTGCGCAGATGAAACCGGCACTTGTACTGTGACTGTTAGCGGAGGACAGATTGGTGTTACTGGTGCTAAGATGGCTGGATATGGCAAGGGAGGTCCTGATGACTTCGGTCATGTGTTTGGTGCCGGTCGTGGTGAGATGCATGATCCTGACCAATATCCTAATGTGGAGACTTGTGCATTCTTTAACAAGACGATATTGAATATCAGTGGTACTGCCTTCCTGACTGGTTCTGTCTATGGTGGTAGTGAGAGTGGACACGTGCTGGGTGATACCGAAGTCAACATTTCCGGCGGACAGATTGGCTGTGGTAAAAATGCTACGAAGCCATACGGCTCTGATGTATGGGCTGACAGCTATACCCCAACAGGAAGCGTAACAGAAAGTTTGGATTGTGCCAGCTGGCCCTTTGAATCGCCATTTGCACCTTACGATCCGTTTGCTAATGCAACGGGCGACTTGGATAAGTATCCTAATGGACATTCAACGGATGGTGGCAGACTTGAGGCTTCCGATGGTCATACTTATTATGGCAATGTGTTTGGTGGTGGTTCGGGTAGTGTGCCTTATTTCGACGAAACCGAAGACATCAGTAAATATCTGAGCACGGCAGGTAGCGTTGAGGGTAAGACCACTATCAATATCTCTGGCGGACACATCATCACGAATGTCTATGGTGGTTGTGAGTCTACCAATGTGAAGGGCTCTGCTACCATCACGATGACAGGTGGTACCGTAGGTGTGCCACGTACCGTTGCTCAAATTGTAGCACATCCTAATACGGGCTACATCTTTGGTGCCGGTAAGGGTGACCAGCGTATCTTCTTCAACAAGGAGACGAATGTGGACCGTACTGCAGTCAACATCGAGGGTGGTAGAGTCTATGGTTCCATCTTTGGCGGTGGTGAGGATGGTCACGTATTCCAGAATGCGATAGTGAACATCGGTAAGGCTGATACAGAAGGGCCAACGATTGGCACATCGGGTACCTCGTACGTAGATGGTAATGTGTTCGGTGGTGGCCGTGGCTTCGGTGGTGAGGCGTTGACAGCTGGTAATATCGGTGGTTCTATCGAACTGAACATCAAGAGCGGTAAGATACTGGGCTCCGTCTATGGCGGCGGTCGTCTTGGATCGGTAGGATATGGTCTCTATCTGGTGGATGAAGAGATAGAAGAAGGAGGGGAAAAGATAAAGCCTTATGGTATCTTGCGTCCAAACGACAAGTACGACGGCTCTTATCCGAACCCAAGTACGCAAGAAGCTTCTGTTTATTACGATAAAGGTCGTGGCTACATCACCATTAACATCACAGGTGGTACCATTGGTAACGATCATGAATACATCTATAATCCAACCACTGAGCAGAAGGCTGCTATACCAAACACGACCTTCGACTATCAGAACCATCTGCAATATACCAAGGGTGGTAATGTGTTTACGGGCGGTATGGGACGACTCTACGCGCTGGATAATACGACATTGCTTCCATTGTGGCCAAAACTCGGTAAGTGTAAGGGAACGACATTGAACATGACTGGAGGTACTGTCAAGAGCAGTATTTATGGTGGTGGCGAGATTGGTGCTGTGGCTGAGAATGCGACGGTGAATGTCAATGGTGGTACTGTAGGTACGAAGGTCGTTGATCCGAATGATGCTACCAAGTATTACTACTTCGGCAGTGTATTCGGTGGCGGTAAGGGTAGTGTAGATAATATCACATATCCTAGCACTACTCCGGAAGCCGACAAGATTCCTATCAGTGAGGCTGGAACGACAGGAGGTAATGTGGCTGTTAATTTGAATGAAGGTGTAGCAGAGAATAAGAAGGGTGCTATCGTTAGTCAAGTATTTGGTTGCAACGATATGAACGGATCGCCTAAGGGCACTGTTACCGTACACGTCTATGCTACACAGAATGCAGATAAAGCCAATATCAGTACCAAACCAGATAAGGATAAGGATACATACGATGTAATGGCTGTCTATGGCGGTGGTAATTTGGCAGCTTATGAGCCGACAGATTTGTCGACAGGTAAGACTAATGTCATCATCGATGGCTGCGGTCTAACCAGCGTACGTCAGGTGTATGGTGGCGGTAACGCTGCATCCACACCTGCTACCGATGTCGAGATTAATGGTTCTTACGAGATACTGGAACTCTTCGGAGGCGGTAATGGTGCTGACAAGCTGCCAACAGGTGCAGACAACCCGGGTGCTAACGTAGGTTATAAGGATTATCACTTGGTAGAGAATGCCCCTGCTTATGCCACGAAGGAGGCCAGAACAGAAGGTGCAGCTTTTGCTCCCTATCGCTATGGCACAGGTGAAGCTACTGTCAACATCAAGGGTGGAACGATTCACCGTGTGTTTGGTGGCTCGAATACAAAGGGTAATGTGCGTAAGACGGCATTGACACTGCTTGAGGAATTGCAGAGTGGGGGCGTTCCGGTTTGTCCGTTCCATGTGGATGAGGCTTACGGTGGTGGCAAGAGTGCACCGATGGATGCTGAGGCACAGTTGCACATGGCTTGTATCCCTGGCTTGAAGGAAGCATACGGTGGTGCTGAGGCTGCGGATATCCAGGGTGATGTTACGCTGAATATCACTAATGGAACTTTCGACCGCGTGTTTGGTGGTAATAATATCAGTGGAACAATTCGTGGCTCCATCAAGGTAAATATCGAAGAAGTGGGCTGTAAGCCTATCATCATCGGTGAACTCTATGGAGGCGGCAACCAGGCAGGTTATTCAGTATATGGTTATGATGGTGATGGCAAACCCATTGAATCAGGTAACACACCGCTTTTTGCTGACCCAGTGGTGAATGTCCGTTCCTTTACCAGTATCGGCTCAGTGTATGGTGGCGGATATGGTGAAACGGCTGTGATGGTAGGTAATCCTACGGTGAATATCAATGTCGGTATGGGTGGACAGACGAATCATGATGCGGCAGAGATTCCCGAGGGGACTAAACTGTCGGATACATATCCGATTCCTTCACACATAAAAGGCAAGATAGGTGCTATCAATAATGTCTATGGCGGTGGTAATGCTGCCAAGGTGCTTGGTGATGCGACTGTCAATATCGGTGTAACGGATGCGGAGACACTTACTACCGTTACCAATGACCCGGCAACACCGGTGGACGAAAGTAAGTTGACAGTCGTAGGCGCTGACATTCGTGGCAATGTCTATGGCGGTGGCAACAATGCGGAAGTGACGGGTGATACTAATGTCACGATAGGAAAGAAGAATGAGTAAATTGAAATACTGGAATATCATGCTGGCGTGTCTCTTGCTATGGGGGTGCGGCAGCATTCACGAAGAAGACGATGTGGTAGAGAGAATAGTGGTGGGCAGCCGCGTACCTATTTTCTCTGTCAATGTTGTAGATTACGAAGGGCTCACTACATCATTCTCTACCAATCGCCTTTACGGCGAAACGGTCATCGTGTTTTTCAGTACGCAGTGTAAGGACTGCCAGCGCGAGCTGCCGGAACTGAATGAGTATTACTTAAAACACAAGGATGATGATGGTTTCCAGATGGTAGCCATCAGTCGTGCGGAAGGCGAACAGAGCGTGGCAGACTTCTGGTCTGCCAATAATCTCCAGATTCCCTATTCAGCTCAGGAGGATAGAAAGATTTACGACCTTTTTGCCTCGTCTGTCATTCCCAGAGTCTATTTTGTTTCCTCTTCTGGTATTATTACAAAAGTATTGATAGAGAATTTCGATCTCGAGTGATTCGATGATTTGGATCGAGCCAAATTATGTTTTCTCTCGAGCCAATGCATCGATTGGCTCGAGCCTCCGTTTTTAGCCTCTCTTAGCACTTTCTGGCCGATTGATAAAAATACACGACAAGTCCGACGATAACAGCCAGTGTGACACCCGTGGAGTTGGCAAGGAAATCGAACCACTCGCCACTGCGGGTGTGGTTGGTGCAGTGTTCCTGCAACAGTTCGATGATGCCACTCATGATGATAGGTGCAAGCCATGCCCAACGGAACAGCTTGCCTTTGTCCAATGTGGAGTGACGGCGCAGGTATTCTATCCAGATGACGGAGCACGTGCCGCCATACATCACGAGATGGGTCCATTTGTCAATGAACTGCACATCGTCGAGTGGGGTTTCCGGGAAAAAAGGTACGAAGGATAATATCCAAATCAAGGCGATACAAGCTACCGAACAGGGGTATTTTGTTATAAATTGGATGATTTTCTGCATATTTACTTATGATTTGAGTGCAAAAGTAAGAAATATTTTATACTTTTGCAAGCGGAAAGAAAAATAATATGGGAGAAAGAGCTAATTTCGGAAGTAAAATAGGCGTCATTTTGGCTACAGCAGGTTCTGCAGTGGGTTTGGGTAACGTATGGCGTTTTCCTTATATGACAGGCGAGAACGGTGGTGCCGTGTTTATAATTATATATGTGGCTTGTGTGGTACTGCTGGGCATTCCTTGTATGGTGAGCGAGTTTATCGTGGGTCGTCATGGACAGGCTAATACAGCCCGTGCCTATCGGAAGTTGGCAGGACGTTCACCTTGGGCACTGATTGGTTATATGGGTGTATTGACGGGATTCCTCATCACGGGTTATTATGCGGTGGTCAGCGGTTGGTGTCTGCAATATATCTGGGCTTCGCTGATAGGTCATCTGCAGGGCGACCCGGAATATTTCAAGACGTATTTTGCAGATTTATCTATGCACCCTGTAAAACCTGTGCTTTGGACGGTCATCATTTTGGGTATTACCTACTTGATTATCGAGCATGGCGTCAGGGATGGCATTGAGCGTGCATCGAAGATGCTGATGCCCACCTTATTTATATTATTACTGATTATCGTGGGTGCCTCGTGTATGTTGCCCAATGCCGACAAAGGTATTGAGTTCCTGTTCAAGCCCGATATGTCGAAGTTTACGCCCGATGTGTTTCTCGGTGCTTTGGGACAGAGTTTCTATTCGTTGAGTATTGCGATGGGATGTCTGTGTACTTATGCCAGTTATTTTACGCGTTCTACCAATCTGACGAAGTCGGCGTCCCAGATAGCGCTGATAGACTGTGTGGTAGCCATATTGGCAGGTCTGATGATATTTCCTGCTGCCTTCTCGGTAGGAGTGAATCCTGACAGCGGGCCTTCTCTCATCTTCATCACGCTGCCCAACGTGTTCCAACAGGCTTTTGCTGCTATACCTGTTGTAGGTTATTGCATCTCGTTGCTGTTTTTCGTATTACTGTCGTTGGCAGCCCTGACTTCGCTGATGTCGCTGCATGAGGTGAGCACAGCCTTCATTCACGAGGAACTGATGGTCAGCCGTAAAAAGGCAGCACTCATCGTGACTATCCTGACTTCCATCATAGGTGCTTTTTGCTCGTTGTCGTTAGGTGCTGTTGATGGATTGGTGGTGTTTGGCAAATCGCTGTTTGACTGGTTTGACTTCATCACAGGGCAGATATTCCTGCCGATAGTGGGCTTCCTGACCTGTATTTTCATCGGGTGGTTTGTGCCTCATCATATAGTGAAGGAAGAGTTTACGAATAGCGGTGAACTAAAGAGTCAGAGTTATGTCCGGCTTTTCCATATCTTCATCTTCCTGGTGAAGTATGTCTGTCCGTTGGCCATCCTTCTTATTTTCTTACACCAACTGGGATTGCTGAGATGAAAGAGAGAGGTAATTTCGGAAGTAAGTTAGGCATTGTGCTGGCTACGGCAGGCTCAGCAGTAGGACTGGGGAACGTTTGGCGATTCCCCTATACGGCAGGCGAGAATGGCGGTGCAGCCTTTATACTGATATATATAGGATGTATCTTGTTATTGGGTATTCCGGGGATGGTTAGCGAGTTCATCGTAGGTCGCCATGCGCAGGCCAATGCCGCCAAAGCGTACGACGTGCTGTCGAATGGTCGCCCGTGGAAGTTTGTGGGCTATTTAGGCATCCTTACCTCTACCATCATTCTTGGCTTCTATGCCGTAGTGGCAGGCTGGTGCTTGCAATATCTGTATGCCTCTATAGCAGGACAAATCAGCGGCGATGCTGAATATGTGAAAAGCTATTTCGTAGCTTTTTCCTCTGACCCTTGGAAACCAACGCTCTGGGGTGTGGCTTTTATCCTGATTACCCATCTCGTCATCGTGCGAGGCGTACAAAAGGGCATCGAACGGGCTTCCAAGTTGCTGATGCCCATCCTTTTCATTCTCTTGCTGATACTGGTTGTGGCTTCGTGCCTGTTACCAGGGGCAGTGGAGGGTATTAAGTTCCTGCTGCATCCTGACTTCTCTAAACTGTCGAGCAGTGTACTGCTGGAAGCCTTAGGGCAGGCGTTCTTCTCCCTCTCGTTGGGAACCGCCTGTCTGTGTACCTATGCCAGCTATTTCTCAAAAGATACCAATCTGCTGCGGTCGGCAGGTCAGATAGCGATTATTGACACGCTGATAGCCATCCTGTCGGGATTGATGATATTCCCAGCCGCCTTCTCGGTGGGTGTGAATCCCGATAGCGGTCCGTCGCTCATTTTCATCACGCTGCCCAATGTGTTCCAACAGGCTTTTGCTGCGATACCATCGGTGGGCTATGTCATCAGCATCATGTTCTATGCCCTGTTGGTGTTTGCCGCACTGACATCCACCATCTCCATGCACGAAATCACAACGGCTTTCTTCACGGAGGAGTTTAATATGCCCAGAAAGAAGTCGGCTTGGATAGAGACCGTAGTTACCATGCTACTCTGTATCTTCTGCTCGCTGTCTGTAGGGGCATGGGCAGACTTGAAGGTGATGGGGCTTTCGCTGATGGATTTCTGTGACCATCTGACTGCCAATTACCTGTTGCCGTTAGGTGCCATGCTGGCTTGTCTGTTCGTGGGATGGTATATTCCCAAGCAAGTGGTACGTAGCGAGTTTACCAATAATGGTCAGTTGAAGGGATATTTGTTTGAGTTCTATCTCTTTGCCGTCCGTGTGGTGTGCCCAATCGGTATATCACTGATATTTCTCCATCAGTTAGGGATTGTATGAACCACAATGACCGTCTTGTTCTCATAGCAGCCGTTATCGTTGGAGTGTTGGCGCTGGTAGGGATTTATTGGGCGGGAGCCCCTTCTCATATCCCTCAAAAAGGCGAAGAACGGAAGGACCGCTATGTACCGTATGCTGCGACGGAATCGCAGCACACAGTGGAGGTATTTCCCTTCGACCCCAATACTGCTGATAGCAGTCAGTTGCTGCGCCTCGGCTTGCAGCCTTGGCAGGTGAGGAATATCTATCGCTATCGCGCCAAAGGGGGCATCTATCGCAAGAAGGAAGATTTCGCCCGCCTCTACGGGCTGACCGTCAAAGACTATCGCCGACTGGAACCCTATATCCGTATTTCTCCCGACTATCTGCCTGCTGCCTCGCTGTTTGGCAGAGAAAGTGGTGCGAACAATAAGGAACGCTTATCGCACAATAAGGCAGGGTTATTTCCCGATAAGCGCGGGTTATCCGACAAAAACGACCTCTTAACCGACGAAAACGTCCTGTTGTCGAAAAAGAACTACCCCGTCAAGATTAAGGAAGGCGAGCATGTGGTGCTGAATACGGCAGACACAGCTATGTTGCGACGTGTGCCGGGTATCGGAAACTATTTCGCCAAAGAGATAGCCCGCTATGGCAGACGGTTAGGCGGATATGTGAATGTTGACCAGTTGGATGAAATAGACCAGTTTCCCCAGTCGGCTAAGAAATACTTTGTGATCGCACAGGCAGCGCCTCGGAAACTGAATGTGAACAAACTCACGCTCGAACAACTGCGACGCCATCCGTATATCAACTATTATCAAGCCAAGGCTATCACGGATTATCGTCGGCTATACGGTCCTATCAAGAGCCTGAAGGACCTGCGTCTGTCAACCGACTTTACCGATGCGGATATCCGCAGGCTTGAGCCTTATGTAGAATACTGATTCCTGTTACGGGACGGCCATCGTAAGGATGAATGTAACGTGGCAATCCGGTAACGGCTTCTCTGCCAGTTCAAGCATACCGCCTTGCTGGGTCATCATGCGGCGGCTCAACGAAAGACCGATGCCGCTGCCGCTACGCTTGGTGGTGAAGAAGGGAACGAAGAGCGACTGGCGGTTCTCGGCTGGAATAGGCTGACCGTCGTTGCCGATGTAGAGTAGAAGTGAAGAGTGAACTATCACCATCTTCCTGGCTCCTGCCTCCGTTGCATTCTTTGTCAGGTTCATCAGCACTTGTCGCAGCATTCCGACATCAGCACGGACAATGAGGTCACTGGGTATGCTGACCTCCCACGCCAATTCAGGATAAGCCTTGCACACCTCATCCAGCAGCGAGCGAAGCGGCACGTCCGTCAGAGTGGGCTTCTCCAGTTCAGACATCTTGCGGTAGTTGGATACGAAATCACTCAGATGGCTTGACGTGTCGAAGATGGCTTGAATGCCCGGTTCCAGCGGAGTGCCTTTTACGTCATTGCGGTTCAGCATCGACTGGCTGATGCTGGTGATGGGAGCTGTGGCATTCATGATTTCATGGGTGAGCACACGGGTCAGTCGTTCCCACGACTCCACCTCGCTTTGATTCACCTGCTGGCGGATGGTCTCGCCCAGTTGGTTCAGCGTTTGCTGCATGGCGCGTTCTCCAGGCAGAAGCCCATTGGTAGGAAGACGGAAGGTGAAGTCGCGATTACGCATAGCCTCTTGCATGAGGTGTGCACGCAGCTTCAACGAATGCTGTCGGCGAATCGTCCATACAATGCCAGCCATCAGCACAACACCTATTATGATAATACATCCTATCATAGGCGACGCATTTTGTTATACAGAGTCTGTCGGGTGATGCCCAGCAGTTCGGCAGCCTGTGTCAGATTGCCGTGACAGCGGTCGAGCGTGCGGCGGATATGTTCTTTCTCCATCTCGTCGAGGCTCACTATTTCCTGTTGCATATCGAGCACGTCCTTCAGCTTGCGCATCAGTTCCTCATTGTCCCACGGCTTGGTGATGAAATCGGCAGCACCGCTTTTCAGTCCCTTGACAGCCAGCGAGACATCAGCGTATGCCGTCAGCAGTATCACGGGTGTCTGGGGATGCTGCTTGCGGATGGCGCGAAGCCAGAAGAGTCCCTCTTGTCCACTGTTCACTCCCAGCGTGAAATTCATGTCTAAGAGCACTATGTCCACCTCCTCCTGTGCCATCGTTTTCAGTATGTCATCAGGTTGGGTCAGCGTCAGGATACGTTCAAACGTACCCTCCAGCAGATACTGCATAGCCGTCAGGATGGACGTATTGTCATCTACGATTAATATGGTTCCATAATTGTTCATGGCGGCAAAGGTACAAACAATCTGTCTAAAAATCATACAGTGAGGTGTCAAATTTTTAGACGTTCTGCATCTTGCAGTGTTAAAACGCTTGTTGATATATACGAAAACGCATAACTTTGCATCAAAAATGAAGCGAAATGAAACAGTTAATACTTGGCATTACCGTTTTTTTCTGTGCGCCAGAAGTACAAGCGCAGGCGGTCTGGACCATGCAACAGTGCATGCAGTATGCAGTGAAACATAACCACGAAGTGAAACGTGCCGAACTGGAACTCGACAACTACCAAGCCGGTAAGACGGCAGCCATCGGGCGTTTCCTGCCTGAAATAGATGCAAGGGTCGGTGCGCAATATAACTTCGGACGAGCTATCGATCCGGAGACCAACATCTACACCGATGTCAGCACCTTCTCTAATGTTTACTCCCTGCAGGCTTCACTGCCCGTATTCGACGGGTTCAGCCGCATCCATGCCCTGCGGGCAGCTAAGGCCAGCGTGCTGATGGGACAGTCGGCTTTCCGTCAGAAGCAAAACCAGACGGCGTTGAGTGTGCTGCAAGCATACGCCAATGCTGCCTATTACGAAGGCTTGGTAAGGATGGCAGGCGAAAAAGTGGAGGAAACCACACTCTTGCTCCGACAGACGCGAGTGCTGGAAGAGGTGGGGCGCAAAAGCAGTGCCGATGTGGCGCAGGTGGAGTCACAGAAAGCTGAGGCTGACTACGAGCTGACCCATCAGCAGAACCTCTTGGCTTCTGCCCTGCTGGAGTTGAAAAAAGGAATGAACTACCCACTAACGGACAGCTTACGGCTCACCATTGACGAGGTTACGGCTCGTGATGCACGAGATTACGGCTCGTTGCCAACAAGCCGTAACCTCGTCCCAGAGCTCCTTGTTGCCCAGTATCAGATGCAGGCTTCCAAACATGAGTGGCATCAGGCCCGTTCTGCTATTCTCCCTACACTCTCTTTCAGTGCGGGTCTGAACACCACTTATTTCCACACGTTGCATTCCGACGATGCACAGTCGTTCCGCAGTCAGCTCAAGAATAATATGGGTGAATACTTAGGGTTTACGTTGAGTATTCCTCTCTTCAATCGCCTGCAGACCGCCACGAGCATCCGCAGGGCTAAGAATAATTATCGGATAGCCTGCGAGAATTATGCACAGAAACAATTGGAACTGGAGAAACTTGCCCGCGAGGCTTGGCAGGACTGGCAAGGCTATCTGAAACAGACGGAGCAGATGCTTCAGAAAGTGGAGGCCGACAGTATCGCCTATCAGTTGACACGGCGGCAGTTTGAAGAAGGGCTTTCTACGGCTATCGATCTGCATACCACTTCTTCGCAGTTGCTCAAGTCGAAAGCCACCCTGTTGCAATGCCGGCTGATGGCAATAGTGAAAGAACAATTAGTAAGATATTATCAAGGAATAGCGATATGGACAGAGTAATCGAAAAGACAAAGACTGAGCGGCTGATGAAGTATTGGCCCTACGCCGCTATTGGCAGTTTGCTGTTAGTTATTGGTTTGTGGCTCGTATTTGGCAATCATGCCTCGACACTGAAAGTCAACCGAGACGAGTTGACCGTCAGTGAAGTGCAGCAGGCTGAGTTTAAGGACTATGTGCGCACCAACGGACAGGTCATGCCCATTCAGGTGGTGCAAATCTCGCCCGAGGAAGGCGGCATCGTGATGGAGAAGGTGGTAGAGGAGGGCACGCATGTGAAGAAAGGCGATGTCATTGTGCGCCTTTCGAACTCCAATCTCGACCTGCAGATTCTGAATGCCGAAGCTGAACTGGCTGAGAAGCAGAACCTGTTGCGTAACACCCAGGTGGCCATGCAGCAAGACCGCCTGAACAACCAGACGGAAAAGGCGCAGCTGGATATGGACACGCATCGCAAGCAGCGCACGTTTGAGCAGAACCGGCGCCTCTATGGCGAAAAGCTCATCAGCCGCGAAGACTACATCAAGTCGCAGGAGGAATTTCAGCTTTCTGCCAAGAAACGCTCGTTGGTGAGCCAGCGCCTGAAACAGGACTCCATCTATCGCACCGTGCAGATGGACCAGATGGAGGATAACCTCCAGAATATGCGTCGTAACGTGGTGCTCGTCCGTCAGCGTAAGGACAAGCTCGAAGTGCGCTCTGCCATCGATGGCGAACTGGGCTTGTTAGATGTGGAGTTAGGGCAGAGCATCCAGCCTGGTCAGAAGATAGGACAGCTGAACGACCTCAGCGACTATAAGGTGCAGGCACAGATAGATGAGCATTATATTGACCGTGTGCGTCAAGGGCTCATCGCTACTTTTACGCGAGGCGATAAGCAATATCAGTTGCAGGTGCGCAAGGTCTATCCCGAGGTACGCGAGGGCAAGTTCCGTTGCGACTTCATCTTCCGAGGCGAGCGCCCAGAGAATATCCGTACCGGTCAGACCTATTACATCGACCTCGAACTGGGGCAGCCCGAGCAGGCAGTACTCATCCCTCGCGGCACCTTCTTCCAGACCACTGGCGGGCAATGGATTTTCGTGCTCTCCGCCGACGGCAGCAAAGCCTATCGCCGCAACATCCGCATAGGTCGTCAGAACCCGCAGCACTACGAGGTGCTCGAAGGCTTAGAGCCAGGCGAACGTGTCGTCACCAGCGGCTATGAAGCATTCAAGGACAACGAGGTGCTGATGCTGAAATGAAACTAACGAGAACCGAAATAAATAGTAATAATCGTATGAAGACTATTGTAAGAAACTTTACATCCATGTTCCGCAAGTTTGTGTCGGCAAGCTTGCTGAATCTGCTGGGCCTGAGCCTGGCCTTTGCCTCGTTCTTTGTCATCATGACGCAGGTCAACTACGACCTGGGCTACAACAAGAGTTTTGCGGAGCACGAAAAGCTGTTCCGCCTGACATTGAAGTTAGGGCCTGGCATGGAGGACTATGGTGTGACGCTGTCCCGTCCGCTGGTGGAGCAGTTGGCGGCAGCGTCGCCGCATATCAAGGGCTATGGCATCGAAGAGGGCTGGACAAGAGTCGACCAGTATATGGTGGGCGATCAGGAGTATTCGCTGAATCTGGTGTTCGGCATTCACGACTTTATGAGCGTATTCAAGCCGACCGTCATCTGTGGTGACTTGAAGGGCTTGAACCAGTTGCCCAATATCGTGCTGCCGCGTTCAGAAGCCATGCGCATCTTTGGTACTGCCAATGCGGTGGGCAAAACCCTGAAATACAAATGGGTGGAGGATTGGATCTTCAATGTGTGTGCCGTGATAGAAGACTATCCAGAAAACAACTTCCTGCACGGCGTCTGTTTCAGAGGCACTAATGAAAACGAAGGCAACTACCGGAACTGGAACTATCAGGCTTATATCCGTGTGGACGATTCGGCCAACCTGCCGAACGTGATTATCGCCATGCGCCAGAAAGCCATCGAGCTGTTCAAAGATGATTTCAACATGACAACCCAGCAAGAGGAGGAAGCCCTGCAAGTGGTGTTGACGCCGATTGCCGATACCCATTTCGCGAAAGACCTCAGCAAGGATTCGCCCGACATCAAGTCGGTCAGCAGGAGTTCCGTCTATCTGCTCATCTGCTTCTCGCTACTAATCGTGCTGATAGCCGCCGTCAACTTCATGAACTTCACCCTGGCCGAGACACCGCTGCGCATCCGCAGTATCAACACGCAGAAAGTGTTGGGCGCATCGACGGCGAGTCTGCGCGGCAGTCTGCTGGCCGAGGCCGTCATCATCAGTCTGCTGGCATTCGTGGGGGCGATGGCGATGGTCTGGCTGGCTCACGACTTAGGGTTGCAGAAATTGGTGCAGGGCAGCATCCTGTTGCAGGATAACCTGTGGTTGGTAGGCATCACCCTGCTCATCAGCATCGTGGTGGGACTGTTGGCTGGGGTCTATCCGTCGTACTACGTCACATCCTTCCCGCCAGCCTTGGTGTTGAAAGGCTCGTTCGGCCTGTCGCCCAAGGGTCGTGTTCTGCGCACCTCACTAATCTGCCTGCAGTTCGTCGTGTCGTTCATGCTGGTCATCGGTGTGGGTATCATGTACCTGCAGAGCTACCTCATTTTCCACACCGACTATGGCTTCGACAAGGACGAAGTGATGGTGGTGCCGACAGCTCCCGACACGCGCAATCATGCCGATGCCATCGATGCCGACCTGCGCAAGATTCCAGGCATTGAGGGGGCCAGTCTGGCTCAGAGCGTCTTGGGCAGCAGCGACCGCTATCAGACATGGGGCAGGGGCGAGGGCGACAAGCAGATGACGTTTACCTGCATCTTTGTCGACTGGCGTTTCCTCAGCGTGATGGGCATTGACATCGTGGAGGGACGCAATTTCCGCCAGACTGATGGCGATGTGTATATCTTTAATGAGTCGGCCAAGAAGAAATATCCCTGGCTCGCCGTTGATAAGCCTATCAACGACGAAGACATGCCAGTTGTTGGCTTCTGTGAGGACATCAAGTATACCACCCTGCGCGTGGATGACAGCCAGCAGCCCATAGCCTTCTTGGTGCCCAGCCGCGACGGTTACTTTAAGGGAGATTTCTGGCGCAACCACCTCTTAGTGCGTGTCGCGAAGGGTGTGGACAAGCGCGAGGCCAAAGAGAAAGTGCTGGAGACGGTGCTGAAATACGAACATGAAAGCAAGCCCGACATTAGTGACCTGCGCTACGTGGACGATGT
>DEKX01000019.1:47129-137069 GCA_002354095.1 Prevotella sp. UBA2711
CTCTTCACCCAGCAGATTCTGCTCTTCTCGCTGCTTGCCATCCTCATCAGCATCATCGGTGTGTTTGGCCTGACGATGTTCGAGAGCGAGTACCGCCGCAAGGAGATAGGCATCCGCAAGGTGTTCGGCAGTTCTACGAAGGAAATCCTGCTGATGTTCTGGCGGCGATACCTCTACATCCTGCTGGGCTGCTTCGTGGTGGCGGCTCCCATCGGCTACCTGATGGGCCTGCATTGGCTCGAGGGCTTCGCCGTCCGCACCGCCATCTCGCCCCTGCTGTTCTTGGTGTCCTTCCTGCTCATCACCCTAATCACCATGCTGACGGTAACATACCAGAGTTGGAAGAATGCCAACGAGAATCCCGTCAACAGCATCAAGACAGAGTAACCAAAATCGGGCGGAATCTATCTGCATACGGATAGATTTCGCCCGAATTGCTTGTTCGTTTCAAGCAATTATTGTAACTTTGCACCACGAACATTTCTGTTCTGAAACCATCAACCGCTTTGCCTTATGAAAAAGCTATTTGAACGAATAAAGGAGAAATACCGTCAGTTCTGTTTGTGGCAGCAGAGGCCTTATCAGGTTGCCCCCATGTCGCATGAGTCTCACCAGTGTGCTACCTGTGGCACCCGTTATGAAGGCAATTACTGTCCTCGTTGCGGGCAGTCAGCGCAAATCGGGCACTATTCCTTTAAGAAAGCTTTCCTTCTCTTCCTCGATGTGTGGGGATTAGGTAATCGCAGCATGTTCCGCACACTCCGCGATCTGCTATTACGTCCAGGATATATGATTCGCGACTATTTGCAGGGAATGCAGATGGCATACTTCCCACCGTTCAAGATGTTCTTCCTGCTCATTGCCTTGTCGCTGCTGGTGAGCACAGGCTTCAATATCCGAATGGAAGACCGGTTGGAGCAATCCCAAGAACTGTTCTCCGCAGGTTTAGATGATGCCTTTGCCGAGCAAGAAAAAAGAAGCAGTGATACCACTAAAAAGATGAATGCAGAGGAGAAAGAAAAGGAGAAACAACGCGAAGAAATCAACAAGAAAATCGAAGAAGACAGCAAACTCTATTCGAACAAGGCTTATGAATGGACAATGAAGCACATCAGCCTTGTCACCATCGTATTCCTCCTACTGTTTTCTGTTCCACTGTATCTGTTCTTCCGTAAGGGACCCGCTTGTCCGAACATCACCTATTCGGAATTTTTCGTGGCAGTAGTTTACTCGATGAATATGGTTGAGATAGTTTCCATCATTTCAAACTTCCTCTGTCTGAGTTTCTATCTCGAAATGTTTTACTATCTTCTGATAGTCATACCTGTCAAGCAATTGACGGGCTACAGCTATTGGAGCACTTTGCTCAGATTCCTTCTGGCATTGTTTGTATTCCTCATCGTTCTATTCCTGAGCATCTTCGTCATCTCCTTAGTCGGTAGTATGATTTATGCTTTCTTCCTTAAGTGACGCGTAGAAACCTTTCAGTAAAGATTTATATCCGACTTTTGTATCATTATGAAATGGGAGTTAGCTGGGAATTGACTGGGAACTGCGTGAGTACCGGATTTGTAAAGAAATTCTCAATCCACAAAGAGAATAGAAAGTAACCACAAGCGGGCGGAATCTGTTTGCGCTTGCGATAGATTTCGCCCAAATTGCTTGCTAATGTCAAACAATTATTGTATCTTTGCATCGAAAACGTATAAATGCAATAATGAATGGAGATCAAGCTGAACGATTATCACAAGAAGGTGAATGCCGAAATGAGGGCAAGTGTAGCATATTGGATGCAGCATCCGCTTTCGCGCGAGGAGTGCTTGAGGCAATTGAAGAACTTGCGGGAACAACGGATTGCAAGTCTGTCCAACTGGTAAGACTGCGTCAATGGGCACAGGAACAAGGCTGTTGGTTTGAAGACCGTAGCCTTTTCGGTGATTTCTTTGACCGTGGGTCAGAGAATGAGACGTATTTATCAGCCGATAGAACGACTATCATCAAGTTGAATGATTTTCGTTACTCAGATGACAACCTGACACCCTTCTTTGAGCGTATCAAAGCTCACAACAAATACTTTGATGGTTGTCCATATAATATGATTGGCTTTGCAGAGAATCGCGATGGGAAAGTGTGCGCTGTATTGGAACAACCATTTATTGCTAATGCCCGCCTGGCCACGAAAGCGGAAATTCACGACGAGTTCCTCCGTTTAGGTTTCCATCCGGAGGAAAACGGCGAATACTATACCAACGGCCAGCACGACATCTTCGATGCTGTTGCCGGCAACGTATTGGTAGGCGGCGACGGTAACTATTATTTCATCGATACTATCATCTATCCCTCCGATACTGGCGGCTACGACCTGTACCGCAGCCTTTCGCCCCGATTCTCTGGCGAGGGTGTCTAAAAATCATACGCTCTACTGTCTAATTTTTAGACAATCTGCATCCGCCAAGACTAAAAACCTTGGCGGATTCGTTTTATTGGCTTAATTTTGCAAAAGAAAAAGCTAAAAGAACGTATGAAGAGTTATTTCAGATTTCTGTCGCGCAACAAGCTATATACCTTTATTAATATAGCGGGGTTGGTAGTGTCGCTGATGTTCATCATCCTCATGGGTGACTATACGTGGCGACAGTACAGCATCGACTCGTGGCACAAGAATGCCGACCGCATCTATCTGATAGGCAATCAATCGAGCTTTTCCATGTTGCCGCAGGCTGCAAAGCAGATCGAGGATATTTGCCCGGAAGTTGAGCAGAAATGTTGTGTGATGAGCATGAGGGGTAAAATAAGATATCAGCAGCAGGAAGTAAAAGATGGTGTGAATGAGAATGGCATTATCATGGTGGCAGACTCTACTTTCTTTCATTTTTTTGACTTCGAGTTGAAAGCGGGAGACCGTCTGACAGCATTAGATGCTCCGGACAAGTGCGTCATTACGGAACGATTGGCGAAACGACTCTTCGGTGATAAGAATCCAATAGGCAAGTCATTACAGATTATTGGAGAGGGTGTGGCGGATTCGAGCAATACATTCGATAACTCCTTGTTTTATACCGTTAGTGCAGTTGCAAAGAATCTCGACTATACGGTACTGCCTAATGAAACGCAGATTATTGCCAGTATGGAGCGCTATCCCCAGATTTTAGGCCATAAATTTGAAGACGATGACTATGCTTTCGGATCAGCAGGTGCCTGCAAGGCTTTCGTCATGCTTAAACCAGGTATGTCGATTGACGGCAAGCAGAAAGCCATCAATGACATGATTGACAAGAATTTCTCGCCTTTTTGGGGAGAATACAAGGTGAGCATTACACCGCTTAAAGATGCTATGTTTGTTCCCCAAAACGATGGGATGGGGCTCTTGAAAAGCGACAAAACACGACTCCATATCCTATTGGCTTCCGTATTGGCTCTTCTTTTCTTTGCCGTTAGCAACTACATCAACCTAACTGTCGCCAATACGGGATTCCGTGCCAAGGAGATGGCAACGCGACGGCTTTTTGGCAGTAGGCAGCGCGAGATATCATGGAAACTGATAGCTGAATCCACACTGATGGTGGCGGTCTCGTTTGTTGTTGGACTGCTTTTGGCACTTTCTTTTCAGCAAGATGCCATTCAACTATTCAAGGGTAAGATTGCATTGGTTGAAGACATCAATGTGGTGAGTGTGAGTTTTTGCATGGGCTTTATACTGTTGGTGGGGTTCGTCTCGGGTGTCCTGCCCTCTTGGCAGATGTCGCGCTTTCAGCCTATTGACATTGTGAAGGGCAACTTCCGCTTTCGCTCCAAGATGGTATTGGGACGGTTGTTCATCATCTTACAGAATGTCATCACGGTGACCATGCTCACAGCAAGCCTTGTCATTTGGTTTCAGTTGCGGCATCTTATTCATGCGCCTATCGGCTTCAATACAGAGAATCTCATCTATGTCATTAGTCCTGAAGGAAAGGATCAGACTGTCAGGACCCAGTTGGAGAAGATGCCTTTTGTAGAGAGAATCGGTACTTTTAACGGTTCTACGTTTACCCCTTATTATGTATTTATGTGTGGTGTCAAACGAGGCGAAAAATATATCCCTTTGTTCCAAACAGATATGGACACCATCTCTTGGAACCTGTTGGGGCTGCATATCAAGAAGGACTACGGAGCCGGTAATGAAGCCTATTACCTGAACGAAGAGGCTTTACGGCAGTTGGATTATACGGAGGAAAAGCGAGAGATAGATTGGGGCAATGGTGGAGAAAAGGATCCTATTGCCGGTGTGTTCAACGATATTCACACTATCAATGTTCTCACGCCTCAACAGCCATTTGCCATCAGATTATATAAGAACAAAGAGTTCCCTTGGTTTCTTGTAAAGACCAATGGCAACAAGCAGGCAAAAGCACGCATTAAGGATATGATGAAAGAGTTAGATGCAGATGATCCTAACGCAGAGAATGTATTGAGCATAGAGGACTGCATCGCCGAGACTTTCAAAGACCAGCAGAACACGCTGCGCATCGTCTCGCTCTTCACCTTCATTGCCATCATCATCTCGGTGCTGGGTTACGTGGGCCTGTCGCTCTTCTTCATCCGTCAGCGCAAAAAGGAGATAGCCATCCGCAAGGTGATGGGCTCTACGTCGGGCGAGGTGCTGTTGTTGATGCTCCGCACCTTCTCCGTGCCCATGCTGATTTCGTTTGCCATCGCCGTACCTATCTCATGGTATATCATGAGCGACTGGCTCTCGAACTTCTCCTATCGCATCGCGCTCAGCCCATGGATATTCGCTGTTGCCGGGTTTACCTGCTTCATCATTTCCCTGCTCACTGTCGTCATTCAGAGCTGGCGCGCTGCTTCAGAGAACCCCATCAATAACATCAAGACAGAATAATAATAGTAATATGAAGAGTAATAATAGAGGACAAGGAACCCTCATTAAAGTCATTTCACTGGCCGTCGGCCTGACCGTCGGGTTGGTGCTGATAGCCAAGGTGCAGCTGGAGATGAACTACGACCGTTGCATCGTGAACAAGGAACATGTATATGAACTTTCAGAAACGTTTAAGAAGAAAGGTGAAGACAGCAAGGACTTCTCAAACACACCGGGCGGTGCCATCACTGCGCTATGCCGATATATACCTGAGATAGAGGTGGGCACACGGTGGACCTACCAGTTTGTGGACGAGAAACTCGTTCTGGAGGACGGCAGCCGATGGGCATTCTCCAATTCCGCGCTGGCCGACTCGTGCTTCTTCGACATTTTCGCCACACCCATCCTGCGCGGCGATGCTAAGGCCATCCTTTCCACTAAAGGGAAATGCCTGATCAGTCGCCGGCTGAATGAGCGCATGGGTGGCAACATGGTGGGACAGACGTTCTGCTACATGGCCCATCCAGACAAACCGATGATGATAGCAGGTGTTTTTGAGAACTACGATGAGAACTCGACGTTCAGTAGGCTGGACATCGTGATGTCTCTCTCCAGCATCGGTCTTTACTCTTACGACGGCACCAGCCAACTGTTAGGCAATGACCGCTATCACTCTTTCGTCAAACTGCGTGCCGATGCTGACATAAAGAAGGTGGAGCAGAAGATGGACAAGATGCTGAAAGAACAATTGCCGTGGGAGGAACTGAAGATGGCAGGCATTGAGGACTTCCGCTTCGCGTTTAACCCTGTGAGCGAGAACCGCATGAAAAACGAGACGGTTCGCACCACCTGCATCATCCTCAGCATCGTTGCTTTGGTGATGCTCTTCACGGCCGTGATGAACTATATCCTCGTGGTCATCAGTACGATGGTAGGGCGGGCCCGACTCGTTGCCATCCGCAAGGTACTGGGAGCACCCAAAAGCGAGTTCTACCTGACAACGATGAAGGAGGCTGCAGCGCTCCTGCTTGTGGCTTTGGCTGTCATGGCATTACTCCTTTGGACTGGGCAAGACTGGATTCGCGATTTGATTGGCGTCAGCGTCACAACACTATTCTCCACACAGACCTGTCTGGTGTTGACATTGGTATGCGTCATTGTGCTCTTCTGCTGCGGTGTGCTGCCTGGTTATATCTACTCGCACATCCCGATGGTCTATGCCTATCGGCTGTATTCAGAGAACAAACGCACGTGGAAACTATCGCTGCTGGCTTTCCAGTTCGTACTGAGCACCATGCTTCTGTGTATCCTCAGCACCATCTATCGGCAGTATGACTATATGCTGAATCGCGATCTGGGTTATGAGTATAAGGACGTGGCCTATATAGAAATTCCCGAGCGCTCGGACTCCACCTATGCTCTGGCCCGCGAGATTGAGAAACTGCCATGTGTCAAGTCCTCCTCAACCGCCTATTCACTTTTTCTGCAACACCAGAGCGGTAACAACGTGATGTTGCCTGGTAAGCCAGAGTTGCTGTTCAACTTTGGATGCCTCTACTGGATAGAACCAAGCATTGTAGAGACTATGGGGCTCAAGGTTGTTCAAGGCAAGTTGCCCACACGGATAGAGCATTCGGGCTGGACGCAGGAGACGATTGTCGATGAACGGTTTGCCAAGCAGCTGAAAGCTCACACCGGATGGGAGAGTGTAATCGGACAGCGCATCGTCAGCACCGAATGGAACGATGAACTGGTCTTCACCATATCTGCGGTTGTCAAGGATTTCACACTCGGCACCCTTACCAACATCGAGGATCGCCCGGCTATGATGTTCAACGGCAATATCTATGCCAAGTATATCCTTGTGCGATTCCACGACCTCACACCAGAGAATCTCGCAAAGGTGCAACAACTCTGCGACCGCCTATATCCCAAAGCCGAATACTTGGTGAAACGCTATTCCGACGAGCTGGCCGACAGTTACCAAGAGACGAAGCACACCCGCGACCTCATCATGATAGGCTGTCTGGCTTCGCTGCTCATCACGCTCATCGGGCTGATAGGCTATGTGCGCGACGAGGTGCAGCGCCGCTCGCGCGAACTGGCCATCCGCAAGGTGATGGGTGCCGGTATCCGCGAATTACAGGGACTCTTCCTCCGAAGTATTGCGCTGATAGCCATCCCGTCCATTATCATTGGAATCGCCTTGGGCTGGTACTTTAGTGACATGCTGATGGAGCAGTTTGCCGAGAAAGTGCAGTTCTCATGGCTCGTCTTCGCCGCCTGTGCACTGTTCGTGCTGCTCGTCATTGCCGCCGTTGTACTGCTGCAGACCTATCGTGTGGCAACCAGCAATCCCGTGAATTATCTCAAGACAGAATAATAACATTAAAAAACAGTATATGATGATTAAGTTAGAAAACATTCAGAAGGTGTTCCGCACGGAAGAGGTGGAGACCGTAGCCCTTGGGGGCGTATCATTGGAAGTTAAGAAAGGTGAGTTTGTGGCTATCATGGGGCCATCAGGCTGTGGCAAGTCCACGCTGCTCAACATCCTGGGCCTGCTCGACAATCCCACCAGTGGCAAGTATTGGCTCGACGGACAGGAAGTCGGCACGCTGAAAGAGAGCCAGCGCACAGCGGTACGAAAGGGACAGATAGGTTTTGTGTTTCAGAGCTTCAACCTGATTGACGAACTCAACGTGGAAGAGAACGTAGAACTGCCGTTGACCTATCTCGGTGTACCTAAGAAGGAACGCAAGGTGAGGGTAGAGGAGGTGCTTCGCCGTATGGCCATCTCGCATCGCGCCCACCATTTTCCCCAGCAACTCAGCGGCGGACAGCAGCAGCGCGTGGCTATTGCCCGTGCTGTGGTGATGAACCCCAAACTGATTCTTGCCGACGAGCCGACGGGTAACCTTGACTCGAAGAACGGCCTGGAGGTGATGCAGCTACTTACCCAACTGAATCAGGAAGGTACCACCGTGCTGATGGTGACCCACTCGGAGCGCGATGCCGGTTATGCCCAGCGCATCGTGAATCTGCTCGACGGTCAAGTAGTTCCGGAGGTTAGACTATAAAAAGGAAGAGGTGGTCAGATATTGATCACCTCTTCTCTTTGCTGTCGGGATGAGGCGACTCGAACGCCCGACCCCTACGTCCCGAACGTAGTGCGCTACCAACTGCGCTACATCCCGATGCTATTGCACCCGATTTTTCTGAATCGGGTGCAAAGGTAGCACTTTTTAATGAGAAATGAGAAATGAGGAATGAGAAATTCCTTTTTTTAACATTTCTACTCTTGATTGGTCCTATAAAGGAAGGTGGTATAGATGTCGCAGTTTGAGACAAAAGCACTGGGTTTGTTGCCATTGGCCTTCTCGAAATCTACCAGTGCCTGCAGTGCTTGATACTGCGACGACTCTGGATGTATGATGAAGTCGTAACTGCTACTTTCACTGTTCCACTGGAAGTCTGACCACTTGGTAGGATTCAGGTAATAATAGCTGAGTCCGAAGAGTACTTTCTCCTTCAACTGCTTGTCTTTTGTCTTACTGGCTTTCTGCAACAACTGGCGGGCTATGGCATTGAAGTCTTTCTCGTTTTCGCCTACCACATCATCACCTGTTGATTTCCCGTTATGAGTCAGATACCAGCAGTCGCCCGAGTTGCAAGCCTGGGCATAGCGAACAGCCAAATCGTAATAGCGCTGGCACTGAGCATCGCCCTTCATGATTTCAGCCTCTTTCTCCCATGCCAGCATCTTGCGGGCAAAGTCGAGTTTGTAGTTCGATTTCAGGTTGACCGTCTTCTCGTAGTCGGCATCGCTGAGCCACTGACGGGTAATCCAAGGTGCCACATCTACGCTACGGTTGATAGCATATATCGAATAGTTACGATTGTTATAGAATGAAACAGGCACACGTTCCAGATAGGAAATAGCTTTCTCCCACTGAGCTACGCGCATGTGTTTGGTGCCTATGAGTTCGTCCATGACGGTTGGGTCATTCTGGATGTTGGCAATGAGGTAGGCATCCAGTGGATTGTCGGATGCGCCTTTGGTGAAAGCAACGAACTGCTCCAAGTCTTCTACCTTCATGGTTTCCATCTTAGTTTCGTACATGTAGTTGCCCGTGATTTGGTATAGTCCCATAAGCGTAAAGGGCCTGTTGCTGTATTTCTTCGCCAGAATCTGGTTCATCGTTCGCGTCATAGCGTTATCTTTGAACCACCCGTGTTGTGAATCAGGTTCCTTAAACCATTTTATCTCTTGAGCCAACCAGGCATCAAACTGTGCGTTGAGCGGATCCATGGCTGCCTTGATATAGAAATTGATGATACGAGCCGTCAGTTGGGCATGTTCCGAACCGGCCATGTGAGTGGCTGCCTGGATGTCCTGATAAGCCTGCTGCTTTTCACCGGTGAGGTATTCCAGCCATCCCTGTGCAGCTTTCCACATAGCAGGATTATTCGTCTTGCCCTCTTTTACTACTTGTCCGGCAAACTGAGCCATGTGGTGTGCTTCTTCGGTACTGATGTCGCGGATAAATAGTTTGCCGGGCAGATCACCGTCCATCATCTCCTGCGTGTTGTTCACAAAGTCTTGCAACAGGAAAGGCAGAACGCCGGCATTCGGGTTGCGCTGGTATTCCTGACGGATAGCCTCGAAGGAACGACGCTTGTAGAACTGTGTCATCAGACTGTTATAGTCGCCCTGCTCGGCAAAGATTTCTCCAGCTTCCGTGTCGCGTCCCATCTTGTAAAGAGCACCGGCATAAATGTTCTTCATCATGTCTTTATAGACCGTCTCAATCAGCTGACTGCCTGTTTGCTCCCAGAAAGTGATGTTGTCGCGATTGAGTCCTAACACCATGTTACAGCGCATGTAGAGCAGGGCATGCTGTGAGCGCAACTTAGTTTTCACTTTACTGAGTGCATAAGCCTGAATCTGACGTAGTGTTTGATTGCGCTGTGCCAGTTTCTCTTTCGTAGGATAACTCCACTGTTCATAGCGGATATCGTTGCAGATGTCCAAATACTTCTGGAGGTTCTGCACGTAGCTCACCATCAGAGCATCATTTTTCTTGCGTGCAGTCTCAATCACCTTGTCTGCTTGGAAATAGAAGTAGTCTTCTTTCAGTCCCAGATAGGCAATCCAGTTTTTGGTCGTGATGTCATTCACGCGTTCGCTGAATTCCTTGCTGTCGTAAATACGGTAGAGGTAGATGTTGTCACTGCCATACCAGCCACACGCCATCATCGGCACGGTCAGCAAAGCCATAAGGCTAATGAGAATAAATCTTTTCATAGGTTTCCGGTTTATATCTGTTAATATTATCTTTTGCTAAATCGTAGGTCAGGATGAGCCGTTTCAGTTCAGGGCGTTCCTTCTCAACAGCGGCCTTCACTTTCAGAATTTCCTCTTCGTCAGCCATGTGTTCGATATCCACTCCTTGGATTTTGCGATGCCATAGGAAGATGGGGTAGGCTGCTCCCATTGGCAGGTCATAATCTTCCAGATAGCGCAGATAGGGTGCCACATCGCGCATGTCGAGAATAGGGTTGCGCTCCATGAATTTCATCGGGTGTCCTGTGTTATAGAGCATCAGCACGCCATAATCGACAGGAGGCACTCGCATCGACAGCTGGTGAAGTCGGATGGTCGTTGAGAGTTTTAAGTTGAGAGTTTTAAGTTGAGAGTTGAGAGAATCCAAGAATTCGTAGTAGTTCTTGCGACTCTTGGCAGTGAAGTCGCAGTCTATCTGTATCTCCTTCACTCCCTTGATGTCGTGCGTCTCATTCATCTGTAAGATGCGCTGCACAATCTTTTCTGCCAGTCCGTCGGGTTTCTGGTGCATACAGTTTTCCGTGATAAATACAGTGGGTACAATCTCAATACCCTCAGGTATGCTGTTGCGGAAAGTGATGGTGGCATTGGGCATGGGACCTTGCTGCTCGTCCATCACTACATCGAAGTAACGGCAATACAACTTCTTCATCTGATACTGTTTCATGAAAGCCCTTTCCGTAGAGTCCAGCAAGAACTCCGTTCGCCAGAAGTAAGCGGAGTTACCTGCCTCTATCGGTGATGATTCGTCGCTTTTGCAAGCCATCAGCAGCAGGACTGTACATATACATATCAGTGTTCTTGTCATAACAGTTCTGGCAGTTGGAAGAGTTTGTTGCTATTGCTGCCTTTAATGAAGATATAATAGTTGGTGATGGGCGAGGTTTGAAGGGCTTCTTTCACCTCCTCAACATTCTTAAACTTTCGGAAATTGCAGGCTATCTTGTCATAGTTTTCACCGACCAGCCATACCTGATCAAAGTGGGCTTCTGTCAGCATCTCCACCACTTTCCGGTGCTCTTCGTCAGACACATCGCCTAACTCGCCCATCTGTCCGATAATCGCCATTTTGGGCGATACCTCCATCAGTTTGAAGTTGTCAATGGCAGCCTTCATACTTGTGGGATTAGCATTATAGGCATCCACCACCAGATGGTTGGTCGCTGTCACCGTCATCTGCGAACGGTTGTTCTGTGGCACGTAGCTCTCCAGTGCATGGTTGATTTGCTCGAAAGGTACGTTGTTCACATATCCTATCGTAATAGCCGCCAGCATGTTGTCTATGTTGTAAGCTCCTATCAAGTGAGTCTGCACTTCCATCCATTCACCCACATAGCCCGTCTCATGGTCTTGCTCACGCCAACGGAACTTCAGGAAGGGGGCACACGATACGACCTCTCCTTTGATTAGAATATCTGAATGATCACTTTGACCATAATAATAAATGTCAGGCTTCTCACTTTTAGCTGTTAGCCGTTGACTGATCATTTCCGTCAGGAACTTGTTGTCGCGATTGACGAAAATCGGGCTGTTGTGCGCCAATAGAAAGTCGTAGAGCTCACCCTTCGTTTTGCAGACACCTTCAAACGAACCGAAACCCAGCAGATGGGCACGCCCCACATTGGTAATCAGTCCGCAATTGGGTTCTGCCGTCTCTACCAGTGTCTTGATGTCGCCAGGGTGCGAGGCCCCCATCTCTACAACGGCAATATCGTGTTCTTTGCTGAGGCGGAACAGCGTCTTGGGCACTCCTACATCGTTGTTGAAGTTCCCCTCTGTTGCCATCACGTTGTAGCATTCAGCCAACACCGCACGAATCAGTTCCTTCGTTGTTGTCTTGCCATTCGTACCTGTGATGCCAACGACGGGTATTTCAAACTGCCGGCGGTGCTCGCGTGCTAAATCCTTATAGGTCTGCAGACAATCATCGACAAGGATGATACGACTGTCTGTCTGAAATTCCTTCTCATCGACTATTGCATAGCTGCAACCTTTCTCCAGGGCAGCTTGAGCAAACTGGTTGCCATTGAATGAAGCACCCTTCAGTGCCAAGAAAATACTACCTTCGGGGCAGTTTCTTGAGTCAGTTGTAATACACGGATGCTGTTGGTAAAGTTTATATAATTCCTTAATATCCATACTTCTGCTGATTATTTTCGGGCAAAATTACAAAATAATTGGGAATTGGCAATTAATAATTGATGTTTTTTTGTATCTTTGTGCCTGATATGGAATATACGCTCAATTGTAACGGACATTTATTGGACCTCAGCACCCCGCAGGTGATGGGTATTTTGAATGTGACCCCTGACTCTTTCTATGCCGATAGCCGTGTGCAGTCGGAACGTGCTGTCATAGCGCGCGCTCATCAGATTCTGGAGGAAGGTGGAACTATTATTGACGTGGGAGGGTGTTCTACCCGTCCTGACTCCGAACCTGCCTCCCAACAAGAAGAGATGGAGCGACTGCGTTTCGCCCTTACCGTTATCTGCCGTGAAGTGCCTGATGCCATTATCAGTGTCGATACTTTCCGTTCAGAAGTGGCCCGTATGGTGGTGGAGGAATATGGGGCGTCCATTATCAATGATGTGTCTGAGGGAGCCGACGAACGTATGTTCCGTATGGTAGCCCGTTTGCACGTGCCTTATGTGCTAATGTCGGTAGAACCCACCATGCGTGAGATGCTGCTCCGTTTTGCCCGTGAGGTCGATACGTTACGCTCTTTCGGACAGAAAGATATCATCCTTGACCCAGGCTTCGGCTTTGGGAAGACGTTGGAACAGAACTATGCTGTCGCTCATCGTATGGAACAGCTGCAAATGTTGGAACTGCCTGTATTGGCTGGTTTCTCGCGGAAATCAATGATTCATCGGTTATTGGACATTCAGCCTGCCCAGGCACTCAATGGCACTACGGTGCTCAACACCGTTGCCTTGCAGAAAGGAGCCTCCATCCTGCGGGTTCATGATGTCCGTGAAGCTGTTGAATGCGTTCGGATAGTTGGAGAGTTGAGAGTTGAGAATTGAAAGATATGTTTTTTGAATTTGGTATAAAAGACATCATTGATATCGTCCTCGTGGCGCTGATGCTGTACTACATCTATCGCCTGATGAAGGAGTCGCGTTCCCTGAATGTGTTCATTGGTATCATGATGTTTGTGGTACTGTGGCTGTTGGTGTCGCAGGTGTTGGAAATGCGCTTGTTGGGTTCTATCATGGACAAGCTGGTCAGTGTGGGCGTGATAGCCTTGATTGTGTTGTTCCAGGATGACATCCGCAAATTCCTGTTTAATCTGGGTGCACACGAGCGCATGAAGACGCTTTCCCGTTTCTTTGGCAGAGAGAAGACGCCCGACGGTGACGAACTCAAGAAAATAGTCATGCCTATCGTGATGGCCTGTCTCAGTATGAGTAAACGGAAAGTCGGTGCGCTGATTGTTGTTGAACGCAATATGCCGTTGGACGATGTGGTAGCCACGGGCGAGCGTATTGATGCCAGTATCAACCAACAGCTTATTGAAAATATCTTCTTCAAGAATTCTCCCCTGCATGATGGTGCCATGATTATTTCCAATCATCGCATCAAAGCAGCCGGTTGTATTCTTCCTGTGAGTCATGATCTCGATATACCTAAGGACCTGGGTCTGCGCCACCGTGCTGCCCTTGGTATTTCACAGGAGTCCGACAGTGTGGCTGTGGTTGTCAGCGAAGAGACCGGCGGTATCACTGTTGCCTTCAGGGGCGAATTACAAATCCGTCTGTCGGCAGAGAAGTTGGAGAGCATCCTTACTCTTAAAATGAGTGATGAGTAATGGGCTGAAATCATAAAAAAGATTAAGGCGGTAGCAAATTCTCAACGCTCAACTCTCAACTCTCAACCAAAAGTTGTATCTTTGCAGTTCAGTAAACATCTTAAAACAAATTATAAGAAACAAACTATGGATTTATTAAGTCAAATCGTTGCTCGTGCTAAAGCTAACAAGCAGCGCATCGTGCTCCCCGAAGCAGAGGAGGAACGTACATTGTGTGCAGCCGATAAGGTATTGGCTGATGATATTGCTAACATCATCCTGATTGGTAATCCCGATAAGGTGCATGCTCTCGCCAAGGAGAAGGGCTTGCAGCATATCGACAAGGCTACCCTTATCGACCCCGAGAATTACGAGCGTAGTGAGGAGTTGGCTGAGAAACTGGCAGAGATTCGCAAATCTAAGGGTATGACCATCGAGGAAGCTCGTAAGTTGGTAAAGAATCCTCTCTATCTGGGTTGTATGATTATCAAGACTGAGGGTGCCGACGGACAGATTTCCGGTGCTCTCTCTACGACAGGTGACACCCTGCGTCCTGCACTCCAGATTATCAAGTGCGCTCCTGGCATTACCTGTGTCAGCGGTGGTATGCTGCTCATTTCCAAGCAACAGCAGTATGGTGAGAATGGCGTGTTGGTAGTGGGTGACGTAGCCGTTACTCCTATGCCAGATGCAGCCCAGCTCTCACAGATTGCCGTTTGCACCGCCCAGACAGCCAAGTCGGTTGCCGGTTTCGCTGATCCCCGTGTGGCTATGTTGAGCTTCTCTACCAAGGGCAGTGCTAAGCACGAGGTAGTGGATAAGGTTGTTGAGGCTACTCGTCTTGCCAAGGAACTCGACCCAGCTCTGAAGATTGACGGTGAGTTGCAGGCTGATGCCGCCCTCGTTCCCAGTGTGGGTGCCAAGAAGGCTCCTGGTTCGGAGATTGCCGGAAAGGCCAACGTACTGGTATTCCCCAACCTCGAAGTAGGTAACATCGGCTATAAACTCGTGCAGCGCTTAGGCGATGCTATTGCCATCGGTCCTATCCTCCAGGGTATTGCCCGTCCTGTTAACGACCTCTCCCGTGGTTGTTCAGTGGAAGATATCTACTACATGGTAGCCATCACCGCTTGTCAGGCAATGGACGCAAAGGCTTAGTTGAGAGTTTAGAGATTAACGTTTATAATTATGAAAATACTTGTTTTGAATTGTGGTTCGTCCTCTATCAAGTACGCACTGTACAATATGGACGACAAGAGTGTGATGACATCGGGCGGTGCTGAGCGCGTAGGCTTGGACGGTGCCTTTGTAAAGGTGAAACTTGCCAATGGCGAGAAGAAGCAGATTTTGCACGACATTCCCGAACATACCGAGGGTGTGAAGTTCATTTTCTCGCTGCTGACCGACCCTGAGATTGGTGTTATCAAATCGCTCGATGAGATTGATGCCGTAGGTCACCGTATGGTGCATGGTGGTGAGAAGTTCAACAAGTCTGTAATCCTTACCGACGAAGTATTGAAAGCCTTCGAGGAGTGCTCAGATCTGGCACCCCTGCACAACCCAGCCAACCTGAAGGGCGTAAATGCCGTGAAGGAACTGATGCCTGGTCTGCCTCAGGTCGGTGTGTTCGATACAGCCTTCCATCAGACCATGCCTCCCAAGGCATATATGTATGCTATTCCTTACGAGCTCTATGAGAAGTACGGCATTCGCCGCTATGGTTTCCACGGCACCTCTCACCGTTACGTTTCGGCTCGTGCCTGCGAATTCCTCGGCATTCCTGCTGAGGGCACCAAGATGGTAACCTGCCACATTGGTAACGGCGGTTCTATTGCTGCTGTTGTTGACGGCAAGTGCATCGACACCTCGATGGGTCTCACCCCACTGGAAGGTCTGGTGATGGGTACCCGCGCTGGTGATATTGACGGTGGTGCAGTTACCTTCATTGAGAAGAAACTCGGTCTCGATGCCGATGGTATGTCTAACCTGCTCAATAAGAAGAGCGGTGTAGCCGGTATCACTGGTGGCAGCAGCGATATGCGCGATGTTGAGAATGCCGCCAAGAATGGTGATGAGCGTGCTAAGTTGGCTCAGGATATGTATTTCTATCGCATCAAGAAGTACATCGGTGCCTATGCAGCCGCTATGGGAGGTCTTGATGTTGTAGTATTCACTGCCGGTGTTGGCGAGAACCAGGTCAGCATGCGCGAAGAAGTCTGCAAGGACATGGAGTTCCTCGGCATCAAGTTCGACGCTTCGAAGAACAATGTCCGTGGTGAGGAAGCCATCATTTCTGCCGACGATTCCAAGGTGAAGGTCGTTGTTATTCCTACCGATGAGGAGCTGATGATTGCCACCGATACCATGAATTTGCTGTAAAATATTCCTTGCTATAAAAGGACGGGACTCAGTGACATCTGAGCCCCGTTTTTTAGTATGTTGCTCCTATCACTCATCCGGATAGGACTTTACAGGGTATAGATAGTATTCGCGCAGGGAATAGATGCCGATTGCGCAGGGAACAGATGCCGTTCCGACGACCGTTTGCGCCTACGCAAATCATCGTGCGCGCCTACGCAAACGATTATTCGCGTTAGCGCAAATTCAAACTGACCCATTGAATAGGGTGTAGGGTGGGTGTGCACTTTTTAAAGGTGTACACCTTCTTCAATTCCTTATATATAAAGGGCTGAACGACAGTTTGGGTGTAGGGTGTGGGGTTTTTCCTTTTTTTTGTTGTATAAGGCGATAAGGATACTTATACCCCCATTTGGTTCATGAATTCTTGCAGGTCCTGCAACTCCCTGCTCGTAGCGGGACCAGTGCCGCCGCCACCAAAGTCGATGCCGATGTCCGTACCTGTGTTAATTGTATTTACGATGTCGGAACCGGCCAACAGCGGCTGACTGTTTTTCATCTCTATCACCTCAGTTTGGGGTGACATATACAATTTCCTTTTCATTGTAGTCTCTTATTTTTTGATGTATTTCTTTCCGTTGTGAATGTAAATTCCCTTTGATGTCGGGGCGCCCTGCAATTTGTGGCCGCTGATGGTGAACCAGACAGAACCGGTTTCCGGGGTTCCGTTGGTAACCTCACTGATAGATGTGGTATTGCCATCGCCGAAATCGAGCTTCAGATAGGTTACATTGTCACCCCAGACGCGCTGTCCTGCTATACAAAGCAGCACTGCCATTAAAAGTAATTGTCTTTTCATATTTGATTGGCATTATGAGTCTTTTGGTTTGTACGGTGCAAAGATACAAAAATTCCGATAATTGTTGCGTGTTATCGGAATTTTTTTGTACTTTTGCCCTCAGAAAACGTAACTGCATAAAAACGACAATGAAGAAGTTTTTTTTATTGATGACCACACTGCTCACGTTAGGGCAAAGCGCCTGGGCAGAAGAAGTGAACTTTATCACCTACAAATTTGAGAATGAAGGGGTAAAGAAGGAGTCGTCAAAGTGTACGGATCCTGTGGAAATGAAGAACTCAGGCACGCTGACACTCGACGATTCGCATAAGTATTGGGTGGTGAAAGGTGCTGATGTTAAGGTGAGTGACTTGATTACCATTAAGGGTAAAGATGTGCACCTGATACTCTGTGACGGTGCTAAGCTGACTTGCCAAAAAGGTATTTTTGTGGAGTGGGGCTATACGCTGCATATCCATGCGCAGTCGGAAGGAAGCAATAAAGGTAAACTGGTGGCTACAGGTGCGTATAATCAGGCAGGTATCGGCGGTAATGGCGGCCACATGAACGGCACGATTTACATACATGGCGGTGACCTGAATGTGACGGGTGGCGAGCGTGCTGCCGGTATAGGTGCCGGTACGGATAGGAACAGCGGTCCTATCAATATCTATGGAGGTACTATTAGTGCTACAGGTGGGAAATATGCTGCAGGTATCGGTGGCGGATATGCAGGCTCTCAGGAGTACGATATCTTTATTTGTGGTAACGCTCAAGTGAAAGCATGGGGTGGCGAGAAAGCTGCAGGTATCGGTGGCGGTCGCCGTTATAGAGGTGGCGCTGTTGGTGGTAAACTGTGGGTTTATGGCGATGCAGATGTCTATGCTAAAGGTGGTGAATATGGTGCAGGTATAGGCGGTGGTGAAGATGGCAACGGCGGCAAAGCCTACATCAAGAGTGGAAAGGTGGAAGCTATAGGTGGCACGGATGCTGCCGGCATCGGCGGTGGTCAGAATGGTCATGGTGATGAGTGTTATATTGGCGACACTAAAATGGTTGCGATTGTGACAGCACGAGGTTCAGGTAAAGGTGCTGGTATCGGTGGTGGCGAAAAAGGCAGAGGTGGAAAGGTGGACTTTGCCAAAGGTTCTACCGTTACAGTCTTTGCAGGCGGTGAATGCAAACTGGGAGAAGACGATGGTGGCAGTGCCATCGGTTGTGGATATAACGTTGCACACAAAACCGAGCCAAGCAATGTAACAATCAACTTCGGTGAGTCTCTTCTTCTGAAAATAGGAAACGAAAAGACCGTACAGAAAAGAGGTGTACGAATTATGGCTTGTAAACAGAATTCGCCCATTTATATTGAACCGTGTGAACATACAGGCAAATGTTTCTATAGACCAGACTTTGCAGATGAAGAACATTATCACTATAAGTCATGTTCGCAATGTGGTATAAGTGAAAAAGAACTGCACACAGTAGGAAAGTGTCTATGCGGGAAAACTGTTAATAAATGGACAGTGCTGTATTATGATGCAGGAAGTACAGCCCCCAATTATTCAGAAGTGGCAACGGTTAGTGTTTATCTTGATCAGAAATACGCCCTGCCTGAACCGACACCTGTCAATGGATTAGCCTTCAAGGGTTGGCTTGTCGATCCTACCCCAGCCCCCTCATCGTACATCATGGGCGCTAATGAAAATTTGAAACACGTTGATGATGAACTTCCCGAGAATGTCAATGCAACAATCTATGCTCGTTATGAGTATGTCTATACCGTCTCTTGGGATTGGTCGGGTGAAAGTCCAGTACTGACCCTTAAGTGTGCTGCTAATAACGATACTCAGAAACCCACCGTTTCTGTTACAAAAGAGCAGAATGGCGATGTCACGACATGGACTGCAACAGCCAGCTTTAATGGAGTTACCTACAAAGATGTGAAGTACGAATATTCATCGGTCGATTTGACGTTGGAGGATGCAGCTGACAATGGTTCTGCTATTAATACAGCCTTTGAAGGTGCAAACCTGAATGATGTTACTTTGAATGGACGTACATTTAAAGTTGGAAAGTGGAATCCTCTTTGTCTGCCTTTCAATATTGATAAGGACGAGATAGCCGACACACCATTGAAAGGTGCTGTTATCAAGGAATTGGATGCTGATAATTCTGGTTTTGCCAATGGCGTACTGACACTGAAGTTTGTAGATGCCACAGAAGTGGAAGCAGGCATACCCTATTTGGTGAAATGGACTACGGGTACTGATATCACCAGTCCCGAGTTTGAAGATTTCTTCATCAGTTGGCTTGAACCTGATGAGGTGGCTACCAAAGACAAAAAAGCCATCTTCAAGGGCTGTTTCAGTCCTGTCACTCTGACTGCTAATGACAAGACGAAACTCTATCTGAGCAACGATAAGCTCTATTACCCCAGTGTAACTGTAACCGTCAATAGCTTCCGTGGCTATTTCGATTTGCAGGGTATCAAGATGGGCGACCCACAGGCTACGGTACGCTCTATTGAATTTGATTTGGGCGACGATGCGACAGGAATCAACGCTGTTTCCGTCAAGAAACAAGATGGAAACTACTACGACCTGCAAGGTCGCAGACAGCAGGGGAAGCCTGCTCAGAAAGGTATATACATTAATAATGGACACAAAATCATTGTGAAATGAAAAAGATAACATTATGGATGCTGGTCGCCATCCTCACCCTTAGCGGCTCAATGACACTGACTTCCTGTAGCGATAAAGACAGCGAAGGCAGTGGTAGCGACAGTCCTGAAGTGATAGAACTGAAGAACAAACTCAAGGGACAATGGGTTTACGATACTGATGGTCTGGGTAATTTAGATATGTCGTGGGTTAATATTGTCTATGATGACCATACGATGCAGATGTCCTATTTCGTTTACGACTATAGTGCCCATGAGTATGTTAAACAGACCTTCAACTATGACTATCAAGTGCTGGAGAACGAAGAGGTGAACGGAAAACAGTATGCTCGCCTTTGTTGTAATTTGAATCCCGACCAGAAGGAACAGATAGAAAAATCGCTGAGGGAGCTTTATGAACGCAGTTCCCAGAAGCTCGATGATGAGCAATTAGAGAATCTGTGGAAAGACGACTATTTCCTGGTGGATTTCGTAGATGGAAACCTCGAACTGTTGCACACGCTAAGTGACGTGCCCGAAGATTATCAAGATAATAAATCAGATTTTATCATCGACAACAAGATGACACTGACCAAAGGTAATAGGGAGCCCGCCGATGTTGACACAACCTATGTGCGTGCTATTATCAGCGAGGCCATGGTCAACACTGACAATATGAATAATCTGGATGCTGAGGGTGAAGAAAGCGATGAAGTGTCAGCCTCACGCCGTGCCTCACGTCGTGCTAGCTATGTAGGCTATAATGGACGCAAACTGGAAGCCTGGATGAAGGATGTCGGTGACAACGTTTTGGTGCGCAACATGCTGTTGCCTGGCACCCACGATGCAGCTACCTATAACCTGTATGGTGACTGGATGTGGACGCTCGCCCGTACACAGGGTTGCGACATTGCAGAGCAGTGGAACCGTGGCATCCGATGCTTCGACTTGCGCACACGCTGGATGAAGGTGGACGTATTCCATGATTTCAAGAACGAGATGTTTCATGAGTGTATGGATTGTGGTGTCAAACTGGAAGAAATCCTTGATGCGGTGGTCAAGCAAGTGAAAGCAAACCCTACGGAGGGCGCTGTGCTTATGATCAAGACCGAAACCAATGCGGCAGGTCAATCGCATACCATAAACAAAATATTCAGACCAATTATCAACAGCCTCTTACCAGCAGGAATAGACTTCTCGCCATCAGAAAAAGTGCCTACTATGAAAGAAACAGCTCGACTGGTGAACGAAAAGCTCTATAAGCCAGGGCTTTTGGCAGCCTTCAAATCAGACATGACTATGAAAGACCTGCGAGGCAAAGTGCTGGTGCTGTTGCAGGAAGCTCCTAATCAAGGCGAGATTGACTATGGCGCGTTTCAAGATTATTTGGGAAACTGGCGCAAAGATGGTATTTATTCGATGAAGGGTGAAAAATTGTCTGACATCAAGGAACAAAACCAGTGGGAACAGAACAAAGAACCCGTTCTTGAATCGGAAGATGCCTTTGTGATTCGTAAGACACAGGCTTTCCGCGAGATGCTGAATTGGAGCGCTCAGAATCAAGACGGCAATACTTGGATATATAATGCAGCCAATGCTTATTTCTGGGACTCTTTCGCTGGTAATCCTGCAGTACCCGACTATGCCAGTTACGCTCAAAGAGCCTATCCCATATTCACCTCTGATATAGCCCGATTGGGCGATCCGCGAGGCATCGTGCTCTTGGATTTTGTGGGGCAGGAGGAATTCAAGCGCGTATCACTTGACGCAATGGCTGGAGCTCAGATTGTGATGATAGCGCCATACGTTGCCTTTTTCCCCCTATCAGTGTTGGGATTGCTCCCGACAGTTATCGCAGAGACTCACTATCTCTCGCCACTCTTTTACGGATTCTGGATTCACTACTACATCGTGAAAATGTTCTCTCACTGGAAGAAACCTGGTGCTCAGGCTCTCATTAATACTATTGTGGAGGTGAATATACCCAAAAAGGCGGATATTGGTATATCTGACGACCCTATAGGCTATGGGCGAAGCAGAGAAATGACAGAATAACACTAACACTAAATGAACGATAAACGTATGATGAAACATAAGATATTTCTCGCAATAGTTTTCATGCTCGTGGCTACAACAGTCTGGGCAGAAGAAAAACCGGTTCAGCACCTGATCAAGACGCAGGCGGACTTCGATAGCTTCGTGAAAGCTGTGAATGATGGCAAGACCTACGAAAATGAGGTGGTGTTGCTGCAAACGGATGATATAAAGGCTTATGAGGCGGTGGGCACTTATTCAATGAATATCTTCCTAAATGTGGAATACCACCCCTTCTCTGGTACTTTCGACGGCTGTGGACATACTTTGACGGTTGATATTAAAGGAAGTGGTCCCTTTGCGTATGTAAAAAATGCCACTATAGCCAACTTGAAGGTAAAAGGAAAGGTGGAAAACACTGGTTATCCAGGTGGACTTATCGGAACGGTCTTAGAAGGCAATAGTCTGGTGATTAATTGTAGGGTGTCCACTGAAGTTACTTCTGTAATCAGTACTGGAATAACCCTTTATGGAGGTGGAATCATTGGTTTAGCTCATGGAGGCCCCCTCCTTGTAAAAGGTTGTAGATTTGACGGGAAATTGAAAGCTTTCGGAAATTTTCTTCCAAGTTTAGTAGGTAATGCAGGTGCCATCATTGGATATAGCGAAGATGCCAGGAATGTGACTATTGAGGATTGTATTGAAATGGGCGAATATACGGATTTTCATAATAGCGACATTTTATTTTTCCAGAAATTTTTAGGCACTGCTAAATTATCTCATGTATATCAGAACCATGACTCGAAAGAATCGTCATGGACTCAGGGTAGGCGCTTGCGCAAGGTGTCAACGGTGGAAGGCGATTTCATCACGCTCCTTTTTGACAATTTTGCCAATTCTTATAATGTTAGTGATATCAATACCTACTCTTCTGGTGGCATTGTTATTGACGGCAAGTTATATACTGGGAAAGGCGACACACTGAAGTTCGATATCGAACCTACGCTGAAGAACTACCATTACAGCCGTCCCACCGTCAACGGCAAAGTGATGGAAATGATGTCGAACGGTTATCCTTTTAAAGTTACGGAAGACCAAGACTTGGTCTTCGGAGCCTTGGTTTATGATCCTAATAAGAAGTTTGAAGGGGCTGGCACCAGCGACTATCCGTATGTTCTTGAGACGAGTACGGATTGGAACCTGCTGTGCCATCAGGTTGACGGGGGTAATAAATTTGAGGGTAAGTTCTTCAAATTGCAAGGTGATTTCACTACCGCTAACATGTTGGGCTATGACAAGGCCCATCCCTTCAGTGGCAATTTCGACGGCAATGGTGATGAGCACCGCATTACGTTCAATTATAATATCTCGCAAGATTGGGTGGGACTGTTCCGCTATATCGAGAATGCCAGTCTGCGCAATATCCGTGTAGAGGGAACTATCAAGACGTCTGCGATGTATGCAGGAGGATTAGTGGCCTGCAGCAGTGGTGATTTTTCGCAGATATTAAATTGTTTAGTGAAAACCAAAATTGAATCGTCACGTAATGGTGACGGTTGCTATGGTGGCTTGGTGGCATCTACTGCCAAGGACGATAGCCGACTGATGATAGATGCCTGTATGTACGGAGGCAAGTTCAGCGGACAGAAGACAACCTGGGGAGGTTTCGTAGGATGGCAGAACGGTGAGATAGACATTCGCCGTTGTGTCTTCAAACCGGAGCCGCAAATCGAATACAGCAGTTACAAGAACTCAGCTACCTTCATTCGTAATCATGATGCCACCGACCTGTTGGCAGAGAATAACTATCGCTACGCTATGTTGGCTGGTAACGGACAGGGTGCCGATGCCAATCTCCTTAATACGGCTCATTTGGTCAGAGAATTGGGCGTTGAATTCTGGGAACAGGATTACGATAACCTTGGTCTGCCGAAACCTGTGATGAGTCATCGTGAGCAACTGGCTGGTGTCAAGACCATGGATGGCAAAGAGGATTACGTAGGTATGAAGGTGGCTATCCAACTGCATTTCGGTGAGGCACTGCATAATGATGGTAAGTTCAATACCATTTGTCTGCCCTTCAATATGCATATCACCAACTCCATCTTCGCGGATGGGTGCGAACTCTATCAGTTTGATGATGTGAAGACGGAAAAGGATGCCGTGAAGCTGGTATTCCGTCAGACCCATCATTTCATGGCTGGTCAGCCTTACCTTGTCAAATGGACCGACCCGCATTCCTATTTCGAGCGCGATGCAGCATGGTTTACGGGTGTTACTATCCAGACCGTTACTCCTTATAAGGTGGAACATGGCGGCTATGCTTTCTGCGGAACCTTTGCACCTATCAGTCATAAAACGGCATATGAAAAGAAATACTACGTGATGGGCGACAAGGATACGTGGCACCCTGTAAAGGAAAACACCAGTGAAGAGAATATCCTGGGTGGCTTCCGCGGCTATCTTACCATGCCAGCCAATACCACTCGTGCCATCATGTCGTTCGAAGATGAGAATGGCGAAACTACCGCCATTCAGGAAGTACGTTTCGATACCTTCGAAAGAAGCGAGGGTACACCCGACGGCTGGTATGACTTGAAAGGTAGAAAATTGCCCGGAGAACCAACGTCGCCAGGCATCTATATTTATAAAGGTAAAAAAGTGGTGAAATAAAAGAAGAAGGTAGGGCTGACCCCTACCTTCACTCTTTATTTTACCTTTGCTACGAGTTCAGCAGGATATTTCGGCATGGCGCCGTTTTGGGTACAAACGTACGCCGATACTTCGACGGCTATGCGATGAGCTTCCTCTACGGGTTTGCCATTCAGAATAGCAGCACAGAAACTTCCTGTGAACGAGTCGCCAGCACCTACCGTGTCGGCTACTTCCACCTTTGGAGTGGGTTGGAAGGAATGCTGTCCGTCGGCAGTGAACACATGGCTGCCGTTGGTACCGCAGGTCAAGACAAGCATCTGCAGGTGGTACTGCTCTACCATCTTCTGGCAAACCTTGGCATCGTCCAGATCTTCATATCCGAACATGTGGCTCACTACTACCAATTCTTCATCGTTGATTTTCAGGATGTCGCAACGCTTGAACGACTCCTCCAGTATCTCCTTTGAGAAGAACTGCTGACGCAGGTTGATGTCGCATATCTTGATGCAGTCGGCTGGGGTAGCATCCAAGAACTTTTGGATGGTCTCACGGCTCACCACGTTACGCTGTGCCAACGAACCGAAACATACGGCACGGCAATTCTTGGCAGCCTCTTTGATCTCGTCGTTGAAGGGAATGTTGTCCCAAGCCACATTCTCTTTGATTTCATAAGAGGGAATACCATTGCCTGAAAGTGTCACCTGCACCGTACCCGTTGCATAAGGTACGCGTGGCATCAAATATTTCAATCCGTTCTTTTCCAGAGCCTCAATAGTCTCGTCAGCCAGTTTGTCTTCACCCAGAGCACTGATAGCCATTGTGTCGAGTCCAAACTGTCCTGCATGGTATGCAAAGTTAGCAGGTGCACCACCCAGTTTCTTTCCTTCGGGCAGCATATCCCATAATGCCTCGCCCAGTCCTATAATCAGATTTTTCATTGTATTATGCTTGTTTTAATTGTTTGATATATGTGAATAAGTAGATAACGCCTACAGCCATGACCAGTACGGCACCTGCCTGTCCGAAGCTGTCGCTCATGATACCCATCAGCAGTGGGAAAATGGTGCCACCGAACAGACCCATAATCATCAGTCCGCTGACCTCGTTCTGCTTCTCAGGCATTGAGGTGAGTGCTTTGGCAAAACAAATAGAGAAAACGTTGGAGTTACCATAGCCTACCAGTGCGATAGCAGTATAGAGTTCCCACTTCTCAATGCCGACAAAGAGCAACAGCATGGAAACAGCCATCATGCAGACACTGATGATGAAGAACAGACGATTGCTCATCACGCGCAGGAAGAATGAACCCGTCAGACAGCCGATGGTACGGAATATAAAATATAAAGAGGTGGCGAAGGCAGCATCGTTGAGGGTCATGCCCAGTTTCTCCATCAGAATCTTAGGGGCGGTGGTATTGGTTCCTACATCGATACCCACGTGGCACATGATGCCTAAGAATGAGAGTAGCACGATGGGCGTGCCCAACAGTTTGATGCACTCAGCGAAGGTAGAAGCCTTGCCGGTGATGGGCTCTTCCTCAATATGGGTAGTGCCCAAGGCCAGGGTAGCCAGAATACCCACTACGAAATAGATGAAGAACAGTGCGCGCCAACCGAGTCCGAACTCAGGAATCACCTGTGTAGCGCCCCACATAGCCAGATAGGGAGCCAGGAATGAGGCAATGGCTTTGATGAACTGACCGAAGGTGAGGGTAGAGGCCAGATTGCCACCTTTCAGCACCGTCGATACCAGTGGGTTGAGCGATGTCTGCATCAGAGCATTACCGATACCCAGCAGCGAGAAGGCAATCAACATCACAGCGAAATTTTCGCCAAACAAGGGGATAAACAGTGAAACCACGGTCACGATGAGTGATAGTAACACCGTCTTCTTGCGTCCTATCTTATTCATCAGCATACCCGTAGGTACGGAAAAGATGAGGAACCAGAAGAATACGAGCGATGGGAAGATATTTGCCGTCGAATCGTTGAGTCCCAAGTCCTCCTTGACATAGTTGGAGGCGATACCCACGAGATCAACGAATCCCATGGTGAAGAAACAGAGCATTACCGACAGTAATGCGAATTTACTTGTCTTTTGCATATGATTAGAAAGGATAAATAGTTACTTTAGCATTATTAGTCACCTTGATTTGAGAGTATGGCTCATTGGGGAACACCAGATTGGTCATAGCCATGCGTCCCTCAGCGTCGAATACCTCGATAGAGCATTTGTCGAGGAATACGCGCAACTGCCTGACGGCACCATAGGTAGGAGCCTCGGTCTTGCAGGGGAAGGCTTCACTGAAACTGGCATAGCTGCGGGTACGATCCATCGAGAAGGTGTTCTTCACCGCGTCATATTCCATTACTACCTGTTCGCCTAACGAGTTGGAAAGGGTGATTTCGGTAGAGCCCTTCAGGTCGATAATCAGTTCGCCCGTTTGAGGCAGTTTTTTATCTGTCTTTCCACGCAAGGCGAGCATTTCCTTCGAGGGTGTTACACCGCAGTAGGTCTGACCGTTATACTCAAAGAGGTCTAAGTCGCGGGGAATCGAGTTGGCAGAACGGAACTGCTTGGTAGGTACTTGGTTGGCATACTGCCAGTTCGACATCCATGCCAGTGCTATCTTGCGTCCCTCGGGTGCATTGTCGAAAGTGACCGTTGCATAGTGGTCCTTGCCATAGTCCATCCAACGGGTGTCGTTATGTTCGCAGGTGAATTTCTTACCATCGAAGTTACCGATGAAGTATTGTGTGGCTGAACCGCCAAAAGGTCCACCAGGATTAATGTTGCAAATCAGCATCCACTTGTGCTTGTTGGTGCCGCGTACGGGCAGTTTCAACAAGTCGGGGCACTCCCACACACCGTCGTGGCATCCCATCTCCGTCACGTCCTCGGTGAGTTTGTTCACTGTGATACCGAACGAGCTCTCATACTGCCAGTCCTTCAGGTTGTCGGAGGTATAGATACGCATCTCCTGACCGACAGCCAGAATCAGGTTCCACTTATTGATATCGGGATTCCAGAAACATTTCGGGTCGCGGAAGTCCTCTTCCTTGCTCACCAGGACGGGGTTGCCTGCATATTTCTCGAAAGTCTTACCATTGTCCTTGGAGATAGCCATCGACTGCATCTGACTCTTCTCGCCAGCCGAAGTATAGAAAGCCACCACCTGGTTGTTCTTCTTGTCGACCACGCAAGAACCGCTAAAGATGTCGCCCAATGCATCGGGTTCGATAGCCGTTGGCTGCGCCTCCCAATGAATAAGGTCGCGCGATGTAGAGTGACCCCAGGTCATGTTTTCCCACATCGAGCCGTAGGGGTTCCATTGGTAGAAGAGGTGATATACTCCATCCTTATAGAACATACCATTGGGGTCGTTCATCCATCCATAGACGGGCGTATGATGATACTGTGGGCGGAATTTTTCGCGGTTGGTGGTGTCGAAGGTGTCGCTCTGCTTCATCTCCTTCCAGCAGAGGAAGTCCTTCATGGCACCTGTAAATCGGCGGTCGCCATGAAACCAGATGTCCAGAGCTACATCCTTGCCAAAGCGCTGCAAGTCCAGGGGCACGTAGTAATCTACTTTGTCAACCGCCAGTCGCACATTCAACTTCTGCACCTGCTGGTTATTAGCCAACACTTTGATCGTTGCATTGTCTTCGCGCTCCTGAACGGGTAGCAGCAGATAGCGGTTTTTCACTTCTACACGCTGCAGCGCATGGCTCTTGCCCAATACCAATGGCTTCTGCTGTGCTGAAACAGATGTTGCAGTCAGCAGTGCTACCATCATTGTCATTACTAATTTTTTCATGTCTGTTTTTGCTTTTAGTTATCAATTATTTTCTGCAAAGATACAAGAAACTCTACTTAAATAGTATAACATTTGATACAAAAACTAAAAAAAATCGTACATTGAAACAAAAATGATAACAATAATTCGTAAATTTGCACCATCAACTAATAATATACAAGACTTATGATGATGCAAATCAGAAAGGCTATGACGGTGGCGGTGCTGCTGTCGAGCATCATGACAGCACAAGCTGCATCAACTATTCAACGGAAACAACTGTTAAATGACGGATGGTGGTTTGTGGAGAACGACAGTAACTTTACGAAGAGTAAAGCGGTGACGCTGCCGCACGACTGGAGCATCCTGCACGACTTCGACGCAAAGGCATCTTCGGGCAACGACGGGGGCTACCTGCCTACAGGGAAGGGGTGGTATCGCCGTGTGCTGACACTCGGAAAGGAGTATGTAGGCAAGAAGGTACGACTCTATTTCGAGGGGGTCTATATGAATTCACGCGTCTATGTGAACGGTCACGAGGCGGGGGGATGGCCTTATGGCTACTCGTCGTTCTGGGTGGACGTTACACCTTATATTAATATAGGACAGAATGAAGTCGTGGTGAGCGTCGATAACTCGAAGCAGAAAAACAGCCGCTGGTTCTCGGGGTCGGGCATTTACCGCAATGTGTGGCTGGTGACTACCGAGAAGGAGTATATCGACGATTGGAGCATACGGGTGAAGACTCCTGACGTGCACCATGTGGAGGTGTCGGCAACCGTCATCCGCGAGGATGGCACAACATACCCTATCGAGCGCAAGATTACGGTGGAGAACCCTCGGCTGTGGTCACCCGACGATCCGTATCTGTACCATACAGAGCTGGCGGTGGAGGGCAAGGACCGTGTGGCGGTGACCTACGGCATACGCACTATTAGCTACGATGCGAAGGGCGGACTGGTGCTCAACGGTAAGCCGCTGAAGCTGAACGGTGCCTGCGTGCATCATGACAACGGCATCATAGGGGCTGCTGCCTACGACGATGCCGAATACCGGAAGGTGAGGCTGATGAAGGAGGCAGGCTTCAATGCGCTGCGCACCTCGCACAACCCACCATCGGAGGCTTTCCTCAGGGCTTGCGACGAACTGGGTATGCTGGTGATTGACGAGGCCTTCGACGGATGGCGCGAGCAAAAGAACGACTACGACTACCACCTGCTGATTGACGAGTGGTGGCAGCGTGACATCGATGCGATGGTGCTGCGCGACAGGGTACATCCCAGCATCTTCTGCTGGAGCATCGGCAACGAGGTGATAGAGCGCAAGAAGATTGAGGTGGTGAAGACAGCGCATCAGTTGGCTGAACGCATCCGTATGCAGGACCCCGAGCGGCGCCCCGTGACATCGGCACTGGCGGCATGGGATCAGGACTGGGATATCTACGACCCGCTGGCAGCTGAGCACGACATTGTGGGTTATAACTATATGATGTTCAAGGCCGAGGGCGACCACGAACGGGTGCCCGGCCGTGTGATGATGCAGACGGAGAGTTTCCCTCGTGATGCCTGGCAGAACTACGAGCGGTCGCAGAAGCATCCGTATATCCTGGGCGATTTCGTATGGACGGGACTCGACTATATCGGTGAGTCGGGCATCGGACGTTACTATTATGAGGGCGACGTGCCTGGTGAGGGGTGGGAGCGTCCGCTCTACCCCTGGCATGCTGCCTACTGCGGCGATGTCGATCTGACGGGAAAGCGTAAGCCCGTCAGTTACTACCGCTCACTGCTGTGGAACGGTGGCAGTACGTACATGGCTGTGCGCGAGCCCGACGGCTATCATGGAAAAGTAAAGACTTCGATGTGGAGCACATGGCCCACCACCGACAGCTGGACATGGCAGGGATGGGAAGGTAAGCCCATTGAGGTGGTGGTCTATAGTCGCGAGCCTCAGGTGAAACTCTATCTGAACGATCAGCTGATAGCTGGGCAGTCTACGAAGGAGATGAAGGCGGTGTTTACTATTAACTATCAGCCAGGCACGTTGCGGGCAGAGGCAGGCAGTGACCGCTGTGAGCTACAGACGGCAGGCGCACCAGCACGTATTCGTCTGACTGCCGACCGCCAGCAGCTGAAGGCCGATGGGCAGTCGCTGCTCTTTGTCACCATCGAGGTGGTGGATGCCCAAGGACGTGGGGTGCCTGAGGCTCAACAACCGCTGGAGGTGAAGGTGAGTGGCTGTGGCGAGTTGCTGGCGGTGGGTAATGCCAATCCACGCGATAACGATCCGTACTACGATGCAAAGCATAGCACGTGGAATGGCCGTGCCCTCGCCGTTGTCCGCAGTAATGGCAAGCGGGGCACTGTTGTGGTCACGGTGAATGGCACTCGGCTGAAGGTGAAGAGTGAATGAAAAAGTAGCATAGTTTCTGTGGCAACAAATAACCCACCCTTATTTGCGGATAAGGGTGGGTTATTGTAAAATAAGCGGGAGTTATTGGAATAACAATATAGTTTACTGATTAAATTGATTCATAAAATCTATATCATCCATTTCGCGGCTTCCGAATCCACCACCTTCTCCAAAACCTCCAGTGCCTGTACCTATTGTGATGTCAGAACCTGCTAACAGCTGTTGACTCTTGATGGTAAATACCTCCATCATAGGGGTTTGATATTGCTTTTTCATTTTACAATCACTTTTTTGCCGTTAATAATATAGATTCCTTTCTGTCCTATCTTATCGACACGAACGCCGTTCAGATTGTAAATCTCCTGAACAGGATTTTCCAGCGACACCTTGCTGATACCAGTTGCATCACCGTCAATCTCAATGCTACGAGCGGTGGAAGGAATGGTGGTCAAGTATGCGCGGAAGGCAGAGCATGGAGTAGATGCGCTTCCTCCTTGGAACTTACCATCCTTATTGATGCCGTACTTGCCCGATGTGTCAGAAAGAGGTTTGTATGTCCCTTGGAATGTTGTGCCGAGGGAGGCGGGGGTAGCCACAATTGTTTTGTTGCTGAAAGTAAAACCTGGATCTTTTGCAACTTCCGTAGCACCAACGGTGATGAATGGAGTGTTGGCTGCTACATTGTCAGCAGTAGTGAATGTCACGCCTTCCTTGAAAGTAGCAATCTTTGTTGACTTAACTTCAGAAGGAGTTACTGCAAAAGGCAAACAGAATGTATTGATACCGTCCTTGACACCGCGCTTCAGTTCTACGGATGTAGCAGTAAAGCCTGTTGGAGCATTGAATGGATGTGCGTCATTGAGAATCAGCTTCGATGTAGCTCCACTTGCAACTACGTTCTCGTTATTTTCAGCAAAGAAGGCATCGGCATAAACAATGCAGTTAGGATTTTTACCGCGCGTTGAGTTATAAGCATCCTTCAAAATGGTGCCACGCATATCTACTGACGTTACGGCGTTGTCGCCTAACTTAGCCTCTAAAGTCGCAAAATCATTGTATTCAACCTTATACCAATCACCATTTGCATTCTGGCAATCGCCTTTCATGTAAGAGCCACTCAAAGTAATATTTCCTGTTAATGATCCATCGGTAATGTCTTTCAAAGCTGTTTCGCCTACCATAGGGACTGGCTCAATAACAATGTTGTCAATATAGACATCTTGGTTTGATGTGACACTACCTGTCTGAGCTTCTATAGCCATTACACCAGGAAAATCGTTTAAACCGTCATTAGTTGAGAAGTCGAGAACAACTTTCTGCCATTTTCCATCTCCACTGTAATAAACGGCTACTTTCTGCCAATAGCCTTCAGCACCAGCATTAGTGGGGTCGGACAGTTCTACCTTTACGTTCTCATTCACAGCTTTCTTGATCATGAAAGATAAACGTCTATTTCCATTCAAATTAGGTTTTATCCAGTCACGGAAAGGTAGGGCAATATGTTTCTTTCCAAAATCATCGCCAGTCATAGTGAACTTTAGGCATTTGTTTGACTTGTTAATACCATCTTTTTCCGGATTATCAACAAGTGTAGGATTGCCTCTATCCCACCATCCGGCATTAACGTTTCGAGAGGTTATGGTAGCATCCTCTCCATCCCATAGTACCGTCTGTGCCGAGGCTGCAGTTGCGGTCACTAATGTGACCAATGTGAGTATTAGTTTCTTCATACGTTAGAGAATTTAGATTGTTATTATTGTGTTATTGTATGTTTTATTTAAAATGTTATCCTGAAAAACAATCTTCTTGACTAACTAAAAACTACTATTAACTATTTTTACTAACCAATCAGTATTGCGATACCTTGACATCGCTGACCGTGATAGAACCACCGTAGTTGTTGATGCTCCAGCAGTTCTTCTGAATGCCATAGATACGCTGGGTGTAAGCAACATTATCGTTGATGTACATCACCAATACGCTGTTGTCTGTATAGATATCGATGTTGTAGGTGTTGTCGGCAGGGCGGGCAAAACGGTAACCGTCGATACCTGCGATGAAGCCCTTGCCCTCGGCACCTTCTTCCTCGAAGTTGACCTTACGCCAGTCCTCGTTCTCTGGGTTGACAACGATGGTGTAGTACTTTTGAGAATCAGAGCCGCGAACAAACGACAGACCGAACTTGTCCCAATTGTTCGATGTCTTGACTGTGAGCGAGATGTGGTTGTGACTACCCAGGCGGTTGTAGAGCACGTAGGCATCGTCGCCTGAGAGAGTACCGCCATTGTAACCGTTGCTGGCCATGACATTGGTAGTAGCTACCTGACTGTACTTGCTGTCCATAGCAGGCACCTCACCCAAGGTCAGCGTGCCATCGGCATGCTGGATAATCTTATGGCATACCAGTGCACCGGCCCATGCAGGCTCACTGTCAGCACCTACGTTGATGTTCTTTTCGAAAATGGTAGAACCTACACGATAAGGACACCAACCCCAAATATAACGGTCAGTTCCGTTAGAGGCCGTTTTGCCGGCATAGAAGGCACGGCTGTCGAGTACACCCTCCTTGCCGTCCTTAGGCCAGTTGGCACCCGGGTCGTTGAAGCAAGCCTTCAGATCATCGTAGCTCTTTGCCATCATATACTTCACCTTGCGGCTCCAGTCAGCGCGGTAACCCTCACTGTAGACGAGATACCAGTAGTCGCCCATCTTGAAGACATCAGGACACTCGCACATGCGGTCCCATACCATATTGAAACTGCCTACGTGCTCCCATGTCTTGAGATCGGTAGATTTGAATTCTGCAAACTTCAGGTTGCTGGAAATCACCATACGCCATGAGCCATCGTCAACCTTGAACACCTGTGGGTCGCGGAAGTCCTTGGTAGAATATCCGTAGTCATCACCTTTCAATTGCCACAGGTCGTCCTTTGTCCAAGTCTTGAAGTCCTTCGACGTGGCACGCATCACTACCTCGCGGTTGGGCAGTAGCACGTTGTAACCTGTATAATAAATATAATAGGTCTGGTCAGCCTCATTATATACGGCACAACCTGTTCCCAAGGAAGCGTCCTGCAGGGCAGTAGAAGCACCTACAGGCAGCACCTCGCCCAGCGGCTCGTAATTGGCACCGTCGGTAGTGCTGATGCCCCAGAAGGGGTGGTAGCAAGGACCGTTGTTGTCGTACTCCTGCAGATAGAGCACCTTGAAATTGCCTTCCTTCTGATCGTAGAACGGCATAGGGTCGCCACAGCGTCCGAGAGCAGGCGAATAGTAAGTAAGAAAACCTTTCTCGTCGGCCGAGTTGAAGAAGGCAGTCGTTCCTGTCCAGTCCTTTTCGGGATCGGGGCCAAACTTGTCGTCGCTGCATGCCGTCAGCGCAAGGGCTGACAGCATGATGGCGAATGTAGAAAATATCTTTGTCTTCATAATGAATTATTTCGTTAAGTAATTGATAGCGTTCTTTGTCATGGTGGCTACATTCTTGTGGAAGTTCTCCACATAGCCAGCCTCGAAGGTGTAAGAGTACCAGTCGTAGCAACCGGAACCGATACAGATGACACCACCCTTGCCATCGTGGGCAGGATATTCCCAGGCAACGATAGCACCGTCGCCGCCAACACCGAGAATCTTACCGCCAGTGCGAGCCTCCCAAGCGGCATGGTCGGGATAGTCGCCCCAGTCAGTGCCTATGTGATACTGGGCAGTAGAGTTGGTGATGTGGTAACCGGCATCGGTAGTGTAAACATGACCTGGCTGATCGCCTTCGATGAGTCCCTGGAACATAGCATGACCGGTCTGACCGTCCCAGATGCGGAATTCCCATGGTCCGCCACAGAGCTCAGCCTTGTCTTCGTCCTGTCCCCAACAGTTGTTAGGAGTGGTCCACTCGTCGTCGCCGGTAACCCCGATGAACGAAGCCAGGTTGGTAGCATAGCGAGTGAGGAACAGGGCACCGCCATTCTCGTAGAACTGGCGAATCTCGTTCTTAGCCTCCAGAGCCTCAGGAGCATTACTTACGAACTGATCGTGGCCATCCACGCCACCATCCTTATGGTAGTGCCACCACATGATCTTACACTCAGAGAGGTCGATGGTACCGGCATGCAGGTCGGCAAATGAAGCGTAGAGGGTTCCCTCGATGTTGCTCATCATCCACTTGCAGGCCTCCTTGGCTTCGGGATCGAGATCGTCCATCGAAGGAGCAGCCCCGATGAAGAGCGCCTTGGCCTTGTCAATGGCTACCACTGTCACAGTGTAGGTGGTCTCAGCGGTATTGTTCGTCACGGTGTAGGTGACAGGCTGAGAGAAGTCCTGTGCGATGCCTGTTGCAGGCGTGATAGTAGCATTGGCACTGTATTCGATAGTCGGTACGATGCTGGTGACATCAACAGATGCAGGTACATAGATGGTAATCGTCTTAGCATTCTGGTCGATGGTGCCTTGATAGATGTCGTTGGCAATGAACTGGTAGATGCGAGCCTCGTCGCGCAGCACTTTGATAGTCCAGTCGAGTACGACATCGCCATTGGTGATGTGTAGCACTTTGGCAGCATTCATACTAAGTGTCTGTCCCAAGCTGATGTTGGCAGCTGCCCCGTTAGAGATGGTGAGCGTGGTCACCTTCATGGCTGAAGTGTCATAAACTTCAGGAAGGCGAACGGTGATGGTACGTGTGGTGAGGTCGATAGTACCCTCATAGCCATCGAGTGCAAAAGCCTCCACCATGCAGTCGCCGCTGAGTCGCAGGTCGCTGGTATGGTCGTCGCTGCATGCCGTGAAGCCCAGCACGATGAGCAGTGCACCTAATATATTGAATATTTTCGTTTTCATATATCTATAATCTTTAATCTATTAACTCTAAACTTTCAATTACCAGTTGCCAATATTCTGAGTGTAGTGTCCGTTAGAGGCGGAAAGTTGCTGGAAGGGGATGGGCAGATACTCACTCTTGTTAGGAGTGAAGTGAGCCTCGCCATAGAAGGCGTTGTTGTCCATTTCCTCAGCATAATACTTATTGATAACGGTAGCTGCATCGCCCCAGCGCACTAGGTCGAAGAAACGCTCGGCCTCCATAGCCAGTTCCAGACGGCGCTCCATCTTGACAATCTTGACGGCTTCGTCCTTAGAGTAAGTCCCCTTATAGTTGGCGCAATACATCTTGACACCGTAGGCGTTCTGATAGTTGGAAATCATCTGTGTGCTGCCAGCGGCACGGGTGCGCACCTGATTAACCAAAGCGATAGCCTGATCGGTGTTGCCCAACTGTGCGTAAGCCTCTGCACGCATCAAGAGTACATCGGCATAGCGGAATACGATACGGTTCATGGAGCTGGCCCAGTAAGAACCCTTAATGAGGTATTCACCAATGAGGTCGGGATCGACATTCTGCTTCAGTGTGACGTAATATCCATAACCACCGTTCGAACGGCTCCAGATGCTGGTCTTGTCCATCATAAATTTCTTGTTGAACATATAGGGCAGTCCGGGCATACCGACTGTCAAGAACAGACGTGGGTCGGCATTGTCGGCAGTCATGTCGTAGTCCTTCTGGTTGTAGGTATCGAGCAGAGGCAGACCGTCGTCGCCAGTGTGGAAAGCATTCACGAGGTTCTGTGATGGCTTGTAGAAGTCGGTACCACCATCGGTTGCTCCAGGAATGTTGGGTGGAATCAGTCCGTAGCTCCAGTTCAAGTTACCGTAGGTGGAACCGTCGTTGCGTGAATACTGGATAGCCCAGATGCTCTCGATGCCGTTTTCATACTGCTCCTCGGGGCGGAAATTGTTGTGCATGTCGCGCTCCAAATCGTAGTTGGCATAGAGTGAAGGATTGGTGAACTCGATAACCTTCTCCAAATCCTGCTGGTTGATAGAAGTAATCTGATGCGTCTTGGCATCGTCCTGACGGTATGCCTTGTAGAGATAAACCTTAGCCAGGAAGGCTGCAGCGGCAGCCTTGGTGGGGCGACCCTTGTCTGCCTGAGTCACAGGCAGTGTGTTGTAGGCCTCCATCAGGTCGTTGATGATCAGTTGCCATCCTTCGTCGTTAGTATATTCCGTATTCGACAGCTCATTGTACTCCTGATAGCTCAGATTCTCGTTCACCACGAAAGGAATGTTCTTGAACAGACGCTTCAACAGGAAATGAGCATAGGCGCGCAGAAACTTCATCTCTGCCAGGCGCTGGCTCTTCATCTGATAGCTGTCATCGGTGGTGTTGAGCAGTGCGATGGCACTGTTTACACGCGAGAGTGAATTATAAAGACGAACCCAGATGTCGTTGAGGTTCCAGTTGGTGGTGAGTACACCCTGTTCAACCTCTAACTGATGGAATACATCACCGTCGCTCGTACCCGAACCGCCTTTGTAGGCATCGTCGGAACGTACGTCGAAGTTCCACATCGAGAACGATGAGTTGATATCCTCGGCAGTGGTGAAGATGGCATAGGCAGAAACTACCATGGCCTCAGCATTTTCAGGGGTCTTGGCCTGCTCATCGCTCAGCGTACCCTGTGGGGTGTGCTCATCCAGAAATTTGTCGCAGGCTGTGAATGTGCATGCAATGCTGATGGCACAGATGATATATAATAGCTTTTTCATATTGCGCTTTGATTTAGAATGAAACATTGAGACCAAACGTTACGTTGAGAGGAATAGGATAGCCGAAGTTGGCATTCTCAGGATCAACGCCCGTGAACTTCTTGCTCTTGATGGTCAGCAGGTTCTGGGCTGAGAGATAAAGGCGCAGGCGTGACAGATGAATCTTGTCGCAGATGCTCTTGGGGAAGTTATAACCCAACTGAAGAGTGCGCAACTTAGCGTATGAACCATTCTCGACGAAATAGGTAGAGACACGTTTCTCGTTATTGTTATCCATCGTGCTGATGGCTGGGATGTTGGATCCCATGTTATTGGGGCTCCAGGCATCGAGTAGGCGACGGCCCTTGTTCAGGTTCGAGATGTTCAGACCACTCCAGAGGTCGGTTTGTTTCTTCAGGTCGCTGATGACGTCAACACCCTGCACACCCTGCCAGAACATGGTGAGGTCGAAGCTCTTATATTGCAAATAGATATTGAGACCCCATGTGAAATCGGGTACTGGTGAGTAGATCCAGTCTTGGTCTTTCTCGTTGATGACACCGTCGTTGTTCAAATCCTTCCAACGGATGCGCCCCAGACCGGCACCATCCTGCTGAGCATGGTTGTCGATTTCTGCCTGACTCTTGAAGATACCGTCATAGACATAACCCACCTGAGCACCCATCGGATGACCGATAACGCTCTTCACACCGTTACCGCCGAAGGTTCCGTTGGCAGCCAATGTTTCAGGAATCTTGGTAATTTCGTTACGATAGGTACCGATGTTTCCGGCAATGTCGTAAGAGAAAGCACCAATCTCGCCACGATAGCCGAGGTTGAGCTCGATACCCTTGTTGAGCATCTCGCCGGCATTGATCCACTGACTGGAGCCCTCACCCATCACACCGATACCAGGCATGAACACCAGAATATCCTTGGTCTTCTTGTAATACCACTCGAATGAACCATAGAGGGCATTGCGGAAGAAACCGAAGTCGAAACCGAGGTTGGTCTGTGTGGTGGTCTCCCACTTCAAATCGTCGTTACCCAACTGGTTACGTTTGAAACCGCTGGGCAGCTGCTGACCACCATTGGTGCCTTGAATGTCGTAGCTGGTACCATAGCTCTGGCCGCCGAAGCCTGCCTCACCATAGTTACTCTCGAAAATAGTGTAGCGTGCGATGTTGTCAATCTCCTGGTTACCAGTCTGACCCCATGAGGCGCGCAGCTTCAGGTTGTCAATCCATGTGACATCTTTCAGGAACTTCTCCTGATTGATGCGCCAACCAGCAGAGATAGAGGGGAATGTACCGTAGCGGTGGTTCTTACCGAAGCGGCTGGAACCGTCGTGACGGATTGTGAACGAAGCCATATACTTGTCATCGTAGGTATAGTTCACTTTACCGAAGAATGATACCAGTGTGAAACCACCGCCATTACCATAGGCCTCTGCCTCACCGACACCTGCGTTGGGCCACATATAGTCTGGGTTTAGTATGGCATAGTCGTATTTCTTGCCACTGATCCATTTGTCGTCCTCGCGGTTAATCTCCATACCCACCATGGCATCGCCACGATGTTTGCCAATCTCCAGGTTGTAGGTGGCAATGGCGTTCCACATCCACTTGGTCCAGTGCTCCTGCTTTCCTTCTACGGCATTGATGGGGTTGGCGACCGTACCCTCTGTGACAGGATAGGTGAAGATACGCTGTTCCTTCTGACTGTAGTCCAAACCGAAGGTAGAACGGATATGGAAGTCCTTCAGAGGATTAATGTCGATATAGGCATCGCCAAACAAGCGCCAGTAGGTGTAACGGTTGTCGGCATTACGGTCGAGACGTGCCATTGGGTTCTCGCGGTCGGGATAACCACCTACGGGACCGGCATAGTCACCATTGATGGTGCGGATGGGCAGCGAGGGGTTGAACTGCAGTACATTCTCGAGGAAACCGCCAGGAGCAGCCACCTCGCTGGTGCGGTTAAGGGTGAAGTGCTCACCTACGGTAATCACGTCGAGGTCCTTGATCTTCAGCAATTTGAATTCGGTATTCATACGAGCAGAGATACGGTTGAAGTCTGACTGCTTGATGATACCCTTGTTGCCATAGTAACCAACGGAGAAGAACGAAGAGCTCTTCTCAGAACCACTGCTCAGTGATACGTTATACTGCTGGATGACACCTGTACGAGTAGTCTCTTTAAACCAATCTGTATCGGCTGCAGGAGTGGTACCTGCCACGTCGAGATACTTGTTCATGGTGATGCCATTCAGTGTGGGAACGCCCTGTGAGTTGTAACCCCAGTCGTAGCGATAACCCAAACCATTCTGGTTGGGGTCGAGCCCGTCGTTGACATATCCCTGCCACATCACCTGACCGAACTCCTTGGCATTGAGCACATCCATCTTGTGGGCGTAGGTCTGTACAGACACGCTGGCATCGAAGTCAATCTTGATCTTGCCTTCCTTGCCTTTTTTGGTAGTGATGATGATTACACCATTGGCAGCACGGCTACCATAGATAGAGGCTGAGGCAGCATCCTTCAACACCTGAATAGACTCGATGTCGTTACCATTCAACTCGTGCATACCAGCCTTGGTGGGCACACCGTCGATGATGTAAAGCGGGTCGTTGTTGTTCAGTGTACCGATACCACGAATGCGGACGGTGGCACTACCAGAGGGAGCACCATCGGCCGAAATGTTCATACCTGGCACACGACCCTGCATGGCTTTGATGGGGTTGTTCTCGTTCTGCTTGGCCAATTCACCAACACTGACTACCGATACGGCACCCGTCAGGTCGGCCTTGCGCTGGGTGGTATAACCTGTCACCACCACTTCGTTGAGCGAGAAAGCGTCGTCCTGCATCACCACCTTCATGCCGTTGGCAGCAGGGAGCTCTTGTGTCTGATAGCCGATGTAGGTGAACACGAGTGTTTTCCCAGCATCAACCTTCAACTTGAAGTTACCGTCGAAATCAGTAACGGTACCATTCGATGTTCCTTTCTCCATGACGGTAGCACCGATGACAGGTTCGCCTGTGGCATCGGTGACGTTACCAGCAATCTCCTGCGCGTACATTATAGTACATAGCAGCATGGAGAGGAAACTCAAAGTGATTCTTTTCGCTTGTTTCATTTGCTTGTAATTATTGGTTAGTACTCTTGAAAATTAAACTGTCGCAAAAGTACTATAAAAATATGCGAGCGATTAGAAAAAATCGTTCGCATACTAAAAATAATGTTTCATGGAACAAATGTTGACTATTATGTCAATTCTGTTCACTTTGCCCGTCCTGTCGCAAGTCCATGGGGTATTTGCCGTATTGTTGCTTGAAACATTTCGAAAAATAACCTGGGGTGCCGAAGCCTACCTCGTAGGCTATCTCCTGAACGGTCTTGGTGGTAGTGCAGAGTAATGCGTAGCCTTGTTGCAGACGCATCGTACGGAGCAATTCGACCGGTGTCAGACCTGTAATAGACTTGACTCGGCGATACAGTTGTACACGGCTCAGTCCCATCGACTCCCCCAAGTCATCCACCTTCAGATTGGCATTGCCCATTTTCTGGCGAATAGCCTCCTTCAGCTGTTCGGCGAAGATGACGTCCTGCGAGCGTGGCGTAGGCATGTCCTGCTCGGCAATCTCTAACAGCGAGCGCTTGGGGTGCTGTGCCACATGGGTGTATAGCTGTGTCTCTTCCTCGTTGAGGGCTTGGCGTTGGCGAATGGCCCGACGGGTCTGCCAATAGGCATATAGCAGGGCACCTATGGCTATGATGAGCATGGCGATGAGGATGATACTGCCGATGAGCATCTTGTGCTGCACGTTGTAAAGTCCTAAATAGTCCTCCAGCTTGTCTTGTATGGTGACGAGGTCTTTGTTCTGCTGAAGCAGTTTCTTGGTGGTCGTTGCTATTGGCCATACGTTTTCCTTCACCACTAAGATGCCGTCCAGCGTGTTCTGACGCTTATAGGGCTTGCCGGTCAGGATGTTGATGGCCAGTTTGATGATTTCAGCACCCCCCGTGGGATAGACATAGCTCGCCAACTGATGACCTAACTGCACATATTCCAATCCTTCGCCTGGCATGCCGTCGATGCCGAAAATCTTGATGCGGTCTTCTGTTTTGGTCTCGGCAACGGCACGATAGACTCCTGTAGCCATACCGTCGTTATGGCAAAACACGATATCGGGCAGATGACCCGTATGTATCTGTTCCAATGCGATGCGGTATGGGGTGTCGGAACTCCAGTCGCCTTCACGACAGACATATTCCACCTCGTCGTGCCCCTGCATGGCCTGTGCAAAACCCTTGTGGCGCTCTTGGGCAGGCGAACTGCTCATCAGGGCTGTAATCTCCATGATGAAGGGCTTATGGTCTTTGATGCCGTGAGCCACGTCAAGGACATTGACACCGATGGCACGTCCCGCCTCCACATTGCTTCCTCCGATAAAGGCGGTATAACTATTTTCGTCAACTGTGCGGTCGAAACAGATGACGGGTATGCCACGTGCTTTGATGCGAGCAAGCGCCTCGCCAGTAGGCTCTGCCTCGTTGGGAGCTACCACCAGCAGGTCGATGCCGGCATCTGCCATGCTGTCGATTTGCTGGATTTGCCGTTTGGTGTCATCGTAAGCACAGACGATGGAAACCTTCACATCGTGGTCATAAAGATGCTGGGCAGCCAGCATCTCGTTGTTGATTTTGTCGCGCCATGCGCCACCAGAGCATTGCGATACACCTATTTTATATATCTTCTTGCTGTCAGAGCAAGAAGTGAGCAGCAGGAGCAGTGCGAAAAGCATCCAGATGTTTTTCCTCATGTGAGCTGATAATTTTGTTTTGCACTGCAAAGATAATAAAAAATCGTTTTCCGCTATCATTTAAGGAAAAAAATTGCTACCATTAAGAGAAAAAATTGCTACCATTAATAGTAGCAAAAAAAAAGCCCAAGGAAATTCTTCCCTGGGCTCTCGTGTTTTTATTGGTTATATTCTGAATAGCAATCTTTTACCTTATCTTACCATATACTTTTTAGTTGCCATGCGTTCAATTCCATTTTTGTACCCTTACGGAGTGCAAATGTCTCTATACCGGTTTGCGTTTCGGAAGGGAATGTCTGGAGCGTAAACACATCTTTTCCGTCGTTGGCGAAAATCTCGATACAGCTTTTGTCAACAAAGATATGTAAGCGTAGCTGTGAGTCTTGTGGATCAACCTGTGAATGCGTCATGCGGCTGAACTTGGCGATGTCGGCATCAGTCGTATGGGTACGGTCTATGACTAAATTGTGTGAATCAGTATCGTAACTGACAACCACTTTACGTCCTTCACCTACGCAGATATTCAGTCCGAAGGTATTGGAAACATCAGTAGAAAACGTGGCATCCAGTTCATAGACATTCTGCGAAGGTTCGAAACGATGAAGTTTATGAGTGCCAATAGGGAGTACCCCCGAAATGCCGACTGTTTTTGTGCGTAGCGTTTGCAGTGCTTTCAATGGCTGTTGTGTCATACGCAATCCTTCTGGATAAGTTTTCAACTCCAATTGACGGGGAATCGACCAGAATCCCTTTCCGTATGTGGAAGGCTGTTGTTGCGCATAGTCCCAAGTGGCAACCCACCCTAAAGAGAGCACTTCCCTTTGGGTACCATCGTAGTCGCGGAAGACTCTTGACGCATAGTAGTCTAATCCTTTATCGACATATAATGGAGTTGTAGGGTGGTTGTCAATGAGTTTGAAGGTTTTTCCGTCAAAATCACCGATGAAGTACTGTTCCTGTGCCCAATTGACGGAAACAACAAGAACCCACTTGCGGTTGTTCCAGTCTCCGTCAATAGGGAGCTGGAACAAATCAGGACATTCCCATGATTTTTCACTGTCGCCTGAGGGACCAAAATCACTTGTCCATGTCCAGTGCTTCAAATCGTCGGACTCATAGAACTTGACTTTTTTCTCCAATGCCTTTGCAACTACCATGACCCATTTGTCAGTAGTTTCGCTCCAAAAGACTGTGGGGTCGCGAAATTCAGTACTCCAAATGTCTAAGACGGGATTACCGTCGTAATGGTGGAAAGTCTTTCCGTCATGGCTGAATGCTATGCCTTGCGATTGTTTTTTTGAATCACGGTCAAAGAGTGTAAAAGCGGCAATATAGGCATTTTCTCCATATCCTGCTGTGTTGTGCTTGTCAATGAGTGCCGAACCAGTGAAGCAGGCAGTATTGGCAGGGATGTCCTGCATGACATTGTGAGACACCTCTTGGTAGTGTACTAAATCGGTAGATTCAACTTTCCCCCACCAATACATATGATATTTGCCCTGATAGTAGAGCAACCCGCTGGGATCGCCAATCCATGATTTCTTTGGACTGAAGTGATACTGTGGGCGGTATTTTTCCTGATAGGCGGTATTATTGGCGGTTTGTCCAAAGATGGCTGATATTCCGAAAAGAAATAATGTGCTTAAAATGATTCTTTCTTTCATGTCTTGGTAGTTTTAAGTACCGCCCAAGAACTTGAAGTAGTCTTGGGCGGTAGCGATGAACCAAAAAACTATCTCTTTGTAAAGTGTGTCGTTTTAGAAGCTGGCATAGCCAGGATTCTGGACATAGTTCTGACCAGAGAACTTATACTGGTTATTGGTGATTGGCAGATACTCGTCTTTGCCGGCAGTGAACTTAGAGCCCTGGTAATAAGGACGGATGTCCTGTTCGCACTGGATATATTTGTTCATCACATCGGCTGCAATACCCCAACGAACGAGGTCAAAGAAACGCTCGCCTTCAAGGGCTGTCTCAAGACGCGATTCGAATCGTACGGCCTGACGAGCATAGTCCTGGGTCCAACCTGCTGCGGGATATTCCGCAATTTTGTAGTTGGCAGCATACCCACCGTAATTAGGACAGTTTCCATGCTCGAAGGTAGCTGTGTAAGCCTTCACATAGTCTGATTGAGCAGAGCGATTGCGAATCTCATTAATCAAGGGGCGAGCCTCGTCTTGACGACCTAATTCAACCAAGGCTTCAGCTTCCCAAAGCAAGATGTGGGCGTAGCGAATCATGTGCCAATTAAGGGCACTGGCTCCCCAAGGCCATCCAGGATACATATCGGCAGACTCAGGCGAAACGAAGAAACGCTTAGCACAGTGATAGCCATAGGTACCACGGTCGCGAACCCACGTAGCCAGACAGGGAGTCGTGGTGTAAGTCTTCCAAGTAACATTAGGGCGCCCAATGATAAAGTCAAGGCGTGGGTCAACGTTATGATCGTTGGCTGATACAGTAACGAAATTATCGGTGAATGCCACCTGATCAAAATCAGCCATTGACTGATAGTTGAACTCAGGCAGTCCATTGCCATCGGTCTGGAAAGCATTGATAAGGTCTTGTGATGGCAAGAAAAAACCGTCACCTGAGTATGGTCCCTGTGGGGCATTCAACAGCATACTCCAGTTTATACGTCCAGCACTATTAGAGCCGTCGTTCATGGAATACTGGATGTCCCAGATACACTCCTTGCTATTATCATACTGGACAAGGTCGAGCTGTTGGAAATCGTCGAGCAGACCATATCGTCCTGACTGACGGATTTCGTCGCAAAGGCTGACTACCTTGCTCAGATAATCCTTATTAATAGAAGTCACAGCATGGTTGCCAGCATTCTGCTCGTAAGCACGATATAGATAAACCTTGGCAAGATAAGCCTTAGCCATGAATTTGTTAACACGTCCAACCTCGCTTTGGGACTCAGGCAGACTATTGATGGCCGTTTCAATCTCAGCAGCTATTTTTTCCAGCAGTTGTTCGCGGGTGAACTCGTTGTTGGGAATGGTGCTAACAGCATCTTCAGCTACAGTCTCGTCGAAATAGGGAATCTGATTGAACAGACGTTGTAATTCGAAATAATAGTGGGCACGCAACACGCGCATTTCAGCAATGCGGACATTCTTATTGGGGACTTGTTCTTCGGAACAGTCGTTGAGCACTTTTAAGGCTGAGTTACAACGCTGAACACTGACGAAGAGATGGTACCATTTTGAGTCGGTAACGCCATCGGTAGCATCGAGCGTGAAGGTTTCCAAGCGGTGGGTTTCAAAACCATCGCCAGTGCCACCGCCTCCCTTCAGTGCATCGTCGGAACGAACGGCACCTGTAGTCCAGTGAGTGGTAGGATACCACCATACGCTCCAGTCTTGTGGGTTTGGTCCCATCAATGCGGCGTAAGCTGCGGTGCAGAGTTGGTCGGCACCGTCAGCCGACATCAGCACATTTTCGCTGACTACACCCTGTGGGGGATTGTCGAGAAAAGAACTCTCGTTACAGGCACTGATACTGAAAACAGCAGTGCCAAGGATGAATATATTTTTGAGTTTCATAATTATTTCTGTTTTTAGAGTCCAACATTCAGTCCGAAAGTAAACATACGTGGCATGGGGTAAGCATAACCAAGGCCTTCTGGGTCAGCACCTTTATAGGCGGTAATGGTAAAGAGGTTCTGAGCCTGGAAATAGACGCGTAAGTTGCGGAGGTGTATTTTCTTCAGCAAGGTTTGTGGTAACGTATATCCCAGCGTAATAGTCTTCAGCTTGATATAGTTGCCATTCTCTACGTAGAAGTCGGAACTTTCCTTTTCGTTGTTGGCGGGCGATGTAGTGAGTGCAGGCGTATCACAATTATAAACACCTGTTTTTTCAAAATTATCCCATGCGTTGTAGGCATCGAGCATACGCTCACCATGGTTACCAATCCAGTATGCCCACAAATCTGTGTAGAACTTAGAATTATTCCATGCCTTGCGAACCATTCCATTGAAGAACAGAGAGAGGTCGAAGCCACGCCATGAGCCAGAGAGATTGAGACCTCCGATGAACTTAGGCTGGTCGGAACCGAGAACGGTACGGTCGTTGGCATTGATGATGCCATCACCATTAGCGTCAACGTAACGCAGACGGCCAACACCGGGTGCGCCATACTGTACATCGTATTTTGCGGTGTATTCGTCCACCTCAGCCTGTGTGTGGAAGACTCCATCGGTCTTATATCCTAACCATGAGCCAAGAGCATATCCTACGTTGGTTATATCTACACCATTACCGCAACCCCATGTGTAATAAACGGCATCAGGAAGTTCGGTAATTTTGTTCTTGTTGAATGAACCGTTGAAACTGACTTCGTAATTGAAGTCCTTGATACGATCGCGCCATCCGATGGTAAATTCGAAACCTTTGTTGTTCATGGCTGCTACGTTCTGGAAAGAATAACCCCCTTCACCCTTTACAGCTGCGTATGCAGGCTCGTAAAGCATGTCCTTAGTATTCTTGTTAAAATAGTCGAGGCTAACCGTCAAACGATTGTTAAGGAAGGCTGCATCAATACCGATGTTTACCTGTTCGGTCTGTTCCCATTTCAGATTGGGGTTGCCAGTGTGTGTACGGATAGTACCAGCTGCCAGAGTCTGATTGTCGCCATACAGATTGTAGCCACCGTTGTTAACACTGTTGACAAAAAGGCTATAAGTAGCCGAATTGTCAATCATATCGTTACCATTGAGACCCCATGAAGCGCGCAGTTTCAAATTGTCGAGCCATTTTACCTTATCTTTCATAAAGGCCTCTTCACTGATACGCCAACCACCACTGACAGAAGGGAATACACCGCTATTGTTGTTCTTGCCGAAACGACTGGTAGCATCGCGACGAATAGTGAATGAAGCCAGATAGCGAGAATCGTATGAGTAGTTTACTTTACCAAAGTAGCTGACCATTGAATAGGTATTACCAGTAGCATCGACATTCTTGCCGCTGGTAACAGTTCCCAGATAGCGATAGTCGGTATTCTCATATTCCAGTCCTGTGCCGTAACCCCATTCATAGTCGTACTTTTCTTTCTTGGCTTCGATACCGATCAGAGCAGTGATTGAATGCTTCTTGATATCGAAACTATACTGAGCTTGATTGGTCCATGTCCAGTTGAACTGGCGGGCATTCCACTGAGTCATTTCATTGGTATTGACGGTGCGGCTACCTTCCTGCCATTTGGGAATAAAAGTGGAATTGTTCTCGTGGAAGTAGTTGACGCCAAATGTAGAACGGATAACAAGGTTTTTAATGGGTTCTATCTCTAAGTATGCACTACCGAAGATGCGCCAGCGCTCGTGTTTGTCGTTTGCAATATTGTCGGTCAGACGTACGGGGTTGGGGGAGTCATTCAATACATCAACGTAACCTCCACCATAACTGCCGTCTGTGGCATAGACAGGAACCATAGGCTGAAGTTTGTAGATGGTTTCCTCGATTCCATCAGGCTGTACATGTTCTGTCCAACGTGTTACAGCCACATTCTCACCAATGCGCAACTTGTCGTTTAGGAATTTATAGTCGCCTGACAGACGAGTGTTGAAACTCTTGTAGTCGGTATTGCGTACCAATCCCTTATGATCCATATAATTGACGGAGAGAGAAGAACCGCCATGTTCACCGCCACGAGAGAGTGTGAGGCTATAGTTCTGCATCAGAGCTGTTTTGTAAATTTCGTCTGCCCAGTTCGTATTGGCTACGGGCATTACCTTGTCACCACTGTTATAAGTCTGTGCAATAACAGGAGTGGCACCGTTGCCGAAAAGTTCAGACTCTGGTGTGCGTCCGTCGTTACCATTTTTGAAAGCCTGCCAATAGCAGTTAGCCCACTGTTGCGTGTTAAGCATATTCACACCCGTAGAGAACGTCTGTGCTGTGAGAGAAGCAGAGAAATCTATTTTTGTTTCACCGCTCTTTGCACGTTTTGTGGTGATGATGATAACACCATTGGCTGCCTGTGCACCATAGATAGCTGCAGAAGAGGCATCCTTCAGGACCTGAATAGACTCTACATCGCCACTGGACAGGATAGAACCCACATTGTCGCGAGTAGGCATACCGTCAATGACGTACAGGGGGCTTGAGTTGTTGATAGTGGTAGTACCACGGACTAATGTTGAAGTGCTACCACCACCAGGGGTACCATCGGTGGTGATGTTCATACCTGCAACGCGACCTTGTAAAGCCTGCATAACGTTACCTGTAGGAATGTCGGCAACATCCTTCATCTTTACAACGGCTACGGCACCGGTAAGGTCGGCCTTCTTTTCAGTCATGTAACCCGTAACAACAACCTCATTCAAGGTCATCTCATCGTCTTTCATGGTTACCTGCATTCCATTTTGGGCAGGTAGTTCTACTGTTTGGTAACCGATGTAGGAGAAGACGAGCGTCTTGCCTGCCTCTACCTTCAACTTGAAGTTACCATCGAAGTCGGTCACGGTACCGTTGGTAGTACCTTTCTCCATGACGGTGGCACCGATGACTGGTCCCATAGCGTCATTCACAGTTCCTGTAATCTCCTGTTGCGCGTACATTATAGTACATAGCAGCAGCGAGAGGAAACTCAGAGTGATTCTTTTAATCGCTTGTTTCATTTGCTTGTAATTATTGGTTAGTACTCTTGAAAATTACTGTTGCAAAAGTACTACCATTTATGGTATGTGGATAAAACAGATGTTTCATAGAACTAAAAAAATCGTTCAATGTAACATTTATGTTAGACATTGAACGATTTTTCTTAGCTTTTTCGAGTGTCGCCTGGCAGGGTACCAAACTCTTCCTTGAAACATTTGGTGAAATAGCTGGGGGCAGTGAAGCCTACTTGATAGGCAATCTCACTAACAGAAAGATCAGTGGTTTGGAGCAATACCTTACTGCGGTTCAGACGACTAAGTCGGATGATATCAACAGGGGTTCGTCCTGTCTGCTGTTTCACCTTGCGATAGAGCTGTACGCGGCTGACACCCATTTCGCCAGCCAATTCCTCGACACTGAAATCGCTATTGCCGATATGTTCCTGTACCTTCAAGCGGAGACGTTCCAAGAAACGGGCATCGGCATCGGCCTCTATCTGTGTTTTCTCTTCAGGGGTGACGTCAGTGACTTCGGGTTGAGGTGCGCTCTCCTCGGCAGGAACACTGACCACCATCGAGAAGGCTTGACGCTCCAGACGGTGGCGACGGCGCATATTGGTGATGGTGATAGCTGCACTGGCTGTAATGATGAGGAGAATGACAGCCAAGAGAATGGTGAACATGCGGTGCATGTCGAGTTGCTGAAGGTAGGTATCTGCTTTCTCATGCAACTGGTCAAGGTAGGCTGTCTGGCGGAGGGTTTCTTCGCTCTCTAACAATACAATATTAGCATTGTCGTGGGTGACGAGTGCCGATTTTAGCAGATTCTCTTTTTGATAGGGCTTATCCTTCAGGATGTTGAGGGCCAGGAGTATGAGTTGGTCGCCGTGGGTGGGGTAGATGTAACTGGCATCGAGCAGGGAGTCGCGCACCAATTGGATACCTCCGTCCTTACCAGGCAGGCCATCAATGCCGCAGAATTTTGTTGAGAGTTGAGGGTTTCGTTTAAAGAGTGCCTTGCGTGCTCCCATAGCCATACGGTCGTTTTGTCCGAAAACAAAATCGATGTTGGTCAGGTCGCCTTGGTATTGCTGAATGGCATCATAAGCACTTTTTTCTGTCCAGTCGCCCTGCAAGGTGCCAACGAGCTGAAGTTCAGGATAACGGCTGATGGCCTCCGTAAAACCATTGTGACGCTCGATGGCAGGGGAAGAACCTTTGAGACCTTTGATTTCAAGAAGGCGTCCCTTTCCTTTTAACTGGTGAGCGATATATTCCCCTATGGTTCGCCCCATTTCGTAATTGTCGGCACCGATGAAGGCCGTGTATTTCTTCGAATTGGTTTTGCGTTCAAACACAATGACGGGTATGCCTTTATCATAGGCACGGTCGATGGCTGGCGAAATGGTCTGCACTTGATTAGGAGCTACAATCAGCAAGTCGATACCCGTACTGATCAGACTGTCAATCTGCTGAACCTGTCGTTCGTCACTGTCGTAGGCAGAGGCAAAGCGAAGTTCTACGTTTTCATGAATATAGGCTCCCATGCGCAATTCGGCATTTTGTTTTTCGCGCCAGATGTCGGCAGAACATTGGGAGACGCCAATCACGTATTGTGGCTTTTGCTCATTACAACTGCTTAGAAGTAGCAGTAGCAAGGGGAGTAGTAAAGTTTTTAGATAGTGTTTCATATTTTGGGGGATGTTTAGGGTTGACTCTCGCCTTCGACGTATTCTTCCAAGAACATGTGTTCTCCGTCATATACGGCGTAGGTGAACTGACTGATCCAATCGCCTAGAATCATCAGACGGACATGCCGTTGCAGGTTGATGTCCAGTTCGATATGGCGATGGCCGAAAATAAAATAATCTATGTTGGGATGCTCCTCGATATATTGTTTGGCAAAGAGTACCAAGTGTTCTTTGTTCTCACCCATATAGGTGGGCTCGTCCGTCTCCTTGTGCTTGATATAGCTATGCTTAGCCCATGTGAGTCCGAAAGAGACACCCCAACGGGGATGGAGGGCGGAAAAGAGCCATTGGCACACCTTGTTATGGAAGATGGCACGAATCACCTTAAACGACTTGTTGGGGTCGCCCATGCCGTCTCCATGAGCCAAGAAGAATTCCTTGCCGTAAATCTCGGTGGTCTCGGGTTGCTTGTGGAGAATAACACCACACTCCTTTTCCAGATATTCGTATGCCCAGATGTCGTGATTGCCCGTGAAATAGTGCACCTCAACCCCCATATCTGTCAGTTCGGAGATTTTTCCCAAGAAACGGGTGAACCCCTTTGGCACCACATACTTGTATTCATACCAGAAGTCAAACATGTCGCCTAAGAGGTAGATAGCAGCTGCTTTCTCCTTGATACTGTCGAGAAAACGCACAAGGCGGCGTTCCTGCATCCGTTGATGTGGGATGGCCAGCGACCCAAGGTGGGCATCGGAAAGGAAATAGACGTTCTTCATCGGTCAATCGAGTCCAAGTTCGACACGTGCCTCTTCTGACATCATACTTTGATCCCAAGCAGGTTCGAAGACGAGGTTGACATTGGCACTCTGGATGCCATCTACACTCTCTACCTTCGTGCGTACATCTTCTAATATAAAGTCGGCAGCAGGACAGTTAGGTGCCGTGAAGGTCATGTCAAGCTCCACAGAAGCATCCTCCTGCACATCAATTTTATAAATCATTCCGAGGTCGTAGATGTTGACGGGAATCTCTGGGTCATAGACCGTTTTGAGCACGTCAACAATCCGTTCCTCCAATGTAGTTTTCTCTTCTTGTGTCATTCTTTGCAATATTTTCTGCAAAGATACGAAATAATTATGAATTATGAATGACGAATGACGAATTATTTGATTTTCAATGCTCGCATGGCATTGAGCACAGCCAATACCGTGACACCGACATCTGCAAAAACAGCCATCCATAATGTGGCCAGACCGAATGTGGCCAGTATCAGAACTGCTATTTTCACGCCAATGGCAAACCATACGTTCTGACGGGCGATGGCGCGGGTGCGTCGGGCAATTTGGATAGCTAAGGCAATCTTAGAGGGCTTGTCGTCCATCAAAACCACATCGGCTGCCTCAATAGCGGCATCACTGCCCAGTCCGCCCATGGCGACACCAACGTCAGCACGAGCCAAAACGGGGGCGTCATTAATGCCGTCACCGACGAAGAGAGTTGAGAATTGAGAGTTGAGAATTGAGAGTTGTTCCATATAGGCGACTTTGTCGGCAGGCAGCAGTTCTGCATGGTATTCATCCAGTTTGAGTTGCTGGGCTACATGGCCGGCCACTTCCTTGCGATCGCCAGTGAGCATGATGGTGCGCTCTACACCTAATTCTTTCAGCAGGGCGATAGCCTCGGCACTGTCTTCCTTGATTTTGTCGTTGATGACGATATGTCCGGCATATACGCCGTCAATGGCTACATGGATAATGGTACCCACATGATGGCAGTCGTGCCATTTGGCACCGACGGCATCCATTAACTTGGTATTACCCACGGCTACTTTCTGTCCTTCTACCATTGCACAGATGCCCTGTCCGGCAATCTCCTCTATATCGGTGATGCGACAACCGTCGGTGGCTTCATCGGGAAAAGCATCGCGTAACGCTGCACCAATAGGGTGGGTGGAGAAATGTTCCACATGGGCAGCCAGATGCAGCAGTTGGTGCTCATCGCAGCTGTCAGGGTGTACGGCCTCGACAGCAAACTGTCCATGGGTGAGTGTACCCGTCTTGTCGAAGACAACCGTCTTAATCTTAGCCAATGTATCCATATAATTAGCACCCTTGATGAGGATTCCCTTCCGCGAGGCACCTCCGATACCACCGAAGAAGGTGAGGGGAACACTGATGACCAATGCACAGGGGCACGACACTACGAGGAACATCAATGCACGATAGAACCAAGTGGTGAAACTGCCTCCCAATAGGGACGGGATGACTGCAATGGCGATGGCGGCAAAGACTACGATAGGTGTATAGATGCGGGCAAATTGGGTGATGAAAGTTTCACTCTTTGACTTATGCTCGGTGGCGTTTTCCACGAGCTCAATGATTTTAGAGACGGTACTCTCAGCGAAAGCCTTGGTAGTGCGCACGCGGATGACACCTGAGAGATTGACACATCCTGAGATGACCTCATCCTCTACCGCGATATCGCGTGGCATACTTTCACCGGTAAGGGCGATGGTATTCAGTGCCGACGAGCCCTCAATAACTACACCGTCCAAAGGTACTTTCTCTCCAGGGCGTATGACAATAGTAGAACCTACTTCCACTTGATTAGGATCGACATTCTCTAACCGCCCTTTCACCTCTACATGTGCTACATCGGGTCGGATGTCCATCAGGTGCGAAATACTCTCACGGCTCTTCCCTTCGGCATAACCTTCAAAGAGTTCGCCAACCTGGAAGAACAGCATGACGAAGACTGCCTCGGGAAACTGGGTCTCTGCACCAGGTATAAAACCAATACAGAGTGCTCCGATAGTGGCAACAGACATCAGAAAATGTTCGTCGAAGGCCTCGCCATGGGCTATTCCTTCTGCGGCTTCCTTGAGTGTATCGTGACCAATGATGAGATAGGGCACGAGATAGATGAGCAGAAGTTGCCAGGTAGGAAGTGCGAAACACTTCTCAATAATAACGGCAATTATTAACAGAACGGCGCTGATAATAATCATTGCCAACTGATGTTTCAATCCGTCGTGATGGTGTTCATGATGGTGCTCGTGAGCACAGCATTCATGATGTTCGTGATGATGTTCGTGTGACATACCTTTTCTATCTTTGTTATTGTTTTCTGACTGCAAAGGTATGGAAAGAGTTTCGCAATTGCGTTGCAAATGGGAAAAAAGTGGCGATTTCTGCAACTGGATTGCAAAAGGGACTCAAAGGCGTCCGCTCTCTTTGTAGCTGTAGTAAGCCCCATCAGTGACGATGATATGATCGAGAAAATGAATGCGCATGGTATCGCAGGCGCGCTTGATATGCGTGGTGATGTCATTATCTTGAGGACTGGGACGCAGACTGCCTGAAGGGTGGTTGTGGCAGACGGCAAGGATAGTGGCATTAGCCAGTACTGCCTCCTTGATGATAATCCTCACATCAACTGACACCTCCGTGATACCGCCATAGGAAATACGCATCTTCTTGATGAGTCGGTAGTTCTGATTCATAAGCAGAATCCAGAACTCTTCTGTATCCAAATCCTGCATCACCGGGTGCATGTGGTTATAGATACGGGTGGCTGTACCGCAGTCTGGACGTTCTTCGGGTGATTCCATCTGTCGGCGCTTGCCCAGTTCGCATGCTGCCAGAATGGTGATGGCTTTAGCCTCGCCGATGCCATTATAGTCGCACAGTTGGTGGATGGACATCTTGCCCAGCGTATTAAGATTGTTGTTGCAGTCGTTAAGGATGTGTTTCATGAGGTCAACAGCACTTTCCTTCGTTGAGCCCGAACCAATCAGAATAGCCAACAGCTCGGCATTTGACAGTGCTTCGGCACCTAAGCGCATGAGTTTTTCACGAGGGCGATCTTCCTCTGCCCAATGGTTGATAGTAAGTTTGTCCATTATTTATAGAAATTCTTCTCGAAAGCCGTGAACTCATCCTGTTTCAGCACGCAGCGTTTCCACCAGCTCTCGATAAAACCAAGTCCGTAGCCTATCAGTTGGACAAAGGCGGCAGGAATACTGAGCAGTCCCACTTTCAGACTCTTGTTCTGAAGAGTAGAATCGATGCAGATGATGATAGCATAAAACAAGATAGGCAAAATGAACCACCAATGCCAAGCGGTCAATGCCAAACTGCCTATGGTTCCCAAAGTAAACACTGTTGGCAACAGATGAACCAGTTTCATCGTGCCAGGATGGCGTTTCTCAAGATTGATACGGGCTATACCACTGTTATATACCTGTCGGAAGAACTTGCGGAAATCGGTGCGACGCTTGTGCCATACCCACGCATCAGGAAGTAATTGAGGCTGGTAGCCTGCTTCTACGATGCGATAGCTGAAATCAATATCCTCACCAAAACGCATCTTTGAAAATCCGCCCAATTGGAGATAGACATCACGACGGATGCCCATATTGAATGAACGGGGATAGAACTTGTCGAGCTTCTTCTTGCCACCGCGAATGCCGCCAGTGGTGAAGAATGATGTCATCGAATAACTGATAGCCTTCTGGACGGGTGTGAAAGATGGGTGGGCTGCATCAGGTCCGCCAAAGGCAACGAGTTGAGAGTTGAAAGATGAGAGTTGAGAGTTGATATTTTCTAAATACCCTTCAGGTACGACCACATCCGAGTCAAGGATGATGACGTAATCGCCGTGAGCGCGTTCCACTCCATAGTTGCGACTCTGTCCGGGACCACTGTTATCCTTATAATAATAATGTAAATCAAGGATGCCTGCGTACTTGTCGCAAACATCCTTGCATGGTTTCTTCGAACCGTCTTCTACAATCACTACCTCAAATGATGGAGCTGCGAGCGCAGAGTCAGACTTGTCTGTACTTTGCCGAGTCGTGACAGAATTCGAGTGAAGCTCAAAGTCTTTCAATGTTTGAGAACAAAGGCTCTCAAGCAGCTCGTCCACTTCGTCGGGGCGATTGAAAACTGGAACGATAATCGAATACTTCAATTTCTCAAATCCAGATTACTCCTTCACACGGTTCAGATAGCTGCCGTCGCGAGTGTCAACCTGAATGAGGTCGCCCTCGTTGATGAAGAGAGGTACACGAACCTCAACACCAGTCTCCAGAGTAGCAGGCTTGGTAGCATTGGTGGCTGTGTCGCCCTTGATGCCTGGCTCTGAGTGAGTAACACGAAGATTGGTCTTCACAGGCATTTCTGCATAAAGCACAGTGCCGTCGGTGGTGTCGCTAACTACTGACACAACATCGCCTTCCTTCATATACTCATGACCGATTACGAGGTCGTTAGCAATAGGAATCTGTTCGAAAGTCTCCTGGTTCATGAAAATACGACCTTCCTGATCCTCATAGAGATACTGATAGTCACGGTGCTCAATTACCACGTCCTCCAACTTTTCACCAATGTTGTAACGGCGCTCCAGTACACGTCCGTCGGTAACATTCTTCAGTTTGATGTTCATAATGGTGTTACCCTTACCTGGCTTACGATGCTGGAAATCGATGCAAACCCAAATGGCACCATCCATACGGATAGCGGTTCCCTTTTTAATGTCTTGTGAATTAATCATATAAAATAGCTATTTTGATATAAAATATTCGTTTTGCGGGTGCAAAGGTACAAAAAAAATGAGAAATTAGAAATGATATATGAGAAATTTGCATAAAAAACTTGCGTATTTCGAAATTTATGCGTAATTTTGCACCCCGATTCATGGAATAATAACAATAAAAAGATAATAAAACAATGAAAAGAACATTTCAGCCACACAATCGCCGTCGCGTGAACAAACATGGTTTCCGTGAGCGCATGGCAACTAAGAATGGTCGTCGTGTATTGGCTTCACGCCGTGCAAAAGGACGCAAGAAGTTGACCGTTTCTGACGAGAATCACGGAAAGTAATCTCTGTCCACGGAAGAGTAAAGGAAAGAAACATCGGGAGTAGACTGAAGGTCGGCTCTCGATTTTTTTTTTGTATATAATTTGGCATTATCGATAATTCTTTGTACTTTTGCCGTTTAGATAGATGAGTATTATATATAATAATGAACGCGAAAGAAATCTTTAGCAAGATAATGAGTAAGATAGGTAGCTATTACGTGCTTCTCAATCTTTTGGGAATGGCAGTCGTCATTGTCCTGTTGTGCTTGGCGGTGAAGTTTGGATTGGCTGTTTATACACACCATGGCGAGGGGATAGCCGTACCCGAACTGAAGGGTATGTCTTACCATAGGGCACGACTGTTGCTGGAGGAGAACGGTCTGAATATCGTTGTCAGTGATTCCGGCTATGTCAAGACGATGCCGGCAGATTGTATTCTGGCTCAGACACCAGGTCATGGTTCAAAAGTGAAGTCGGGCCATACTATTTATGTGACGGTTAACTCACCCTCATCTCCCACTTTCGCTATTCCTGATATTGTAGATAATTCCAGTTACCGCGAAGCGGAGGCTAAGTTGATGGCTATGGGCTTTCGGCTGACAGAACCGCAACGCGTGATTGGCGAAAAAGACTGGGTTTATGGTATTCTGTGTAGGGGCAGGCGCGTGTCGAATGGCGATCGTGTTCCTATAGACTATCCCCTCACACTGATGATAGGTACAGGAAACTATGACGAAGAGGATTCGGCTTTGGATGAGTTTATTGATCCTACCTATGAGGCTGACCCGACGGACGGGATGAATACTACTACGGAGACGGCACAACCTGAGGTTGACGAATTTGAGGAGGTAAAAGCACCATGACGGAAGAATTGGACGACATAGTCTTTTTGGAAGACGGCGGTGAAGAGCAGGGGGAGCTTTACGAGCACCTTAGAATGGAGGTGGATCGTGGGCAGGAGCCTGTCCGCATTGATAAGTATATGTCCGAACATGTCCAGCACTCGTCGCGTAATCGTATTCAGAAAGCTGCTGACGCCGGTTTCATTCAGGTAAATGGAAAGCCCGTCAAGAGTAATTATAAAGTGCGCCCTGGAGATGTGATAACGCTGATGCTCGACCGCCCTCATTATGACACTACGATAGAGCCGGAAGACATTCCCTTAGAGGTTGTTTATGAGGATGATCAGTTGATGGTTATCAACAAACCGGCAGGAATGGTGGTGCACCCAGGCTGTGGCAATTTCCACGGCACGTTAGTCAATGCAGTCGCTTGGCATTTGCGCGACTTGCCCAGTTACGACCCCAACGATCCTTCGGTGGGACTGGTTCATCGAATAGATAAGGACACCAGTGGACTGCTGGTCATAGCAAAAACTCCCGAGGCAAAGACGGAATTGGGAGCCCAGTTCTTTAATCACGACACGCATCGTAGCTATCAGGCGTTGGTATGGGGCAACTTCACAGAAGGTTCTGGGCGTATAGAAGGGAATATAGGGCGCGACCCCAAGGACAGACTGCGCATGGCAGTATTCCCCCCAGGTTCGGAGATTGGCAAAAGTGCCGTTACCCATTATCGGGTGTTGGAACGCTATGGCTATGTGACTTTGGTGGAGTGTAAACTGGAAACGGGACGTACCCATCAGATCAGAGCCCACATGAAGCATATCGGGCATCCTCTCTTTGGTGATGAACGCTATGGGGGAATGGAAATACTGAGAGGGGAGCGGACTGCCTCCTACAAAGCATATATCCAGAACTGTTTTAAACTTTGTTCCCGTCAGGCACTGCATGCCAAGACACTGGGATTCGTACATCCGGTAACCCATCAGCAGATGGACTTTACATCGGAACTGGCAGAGGACATGGCTGCTCTGATTGAGAAATGGCGGAAATACTTTCAGCCTAAATAATATAATAACGTAATAACGAAATAACGAAAAAAATAAAAAGAAATGGAAAATTTGAAACGCGTTATTGCCATTGTTTGCGGTGGCGATTCTTCTGAACACGATGTATCATTGCGTTCGGCGCAAGGTCTTTATTCTTTCTTTGACAAGGACCGTTATGATGTGTATATTGTTGACGTAAAAGGACAGGATTGGCATGTGGAACTGCATGACGGTACTACTGCCCCTATTGACCGTAATGACTTTTCATTCGTAGAGGATGGTAAGGCGAAGCGCTTTGACTATGCTTATATAACCATTCATGGTACTCCCGGTGAAAATGGTATCATGCAAGGCTATTTTGACTTGGTGCGTGTGCCCTATAGCACCAGTGGCGTTTTGGTGGAGGCCATGACTTTCGATAAGTTCGTTCTCAACCAGTATCTCAGAGCCTATGGTATCCTTGTAGCCGACTCTCTGTTAATTCGCAAGGGTTACGAGGAATTGGTAAGCGACGACGAGATAGAACAGCGCATCGGTATGCCTTGTTTTGTGAAACCTGCTACCGACGGTTCTTCGTTCGGAGTTTCTAAAGTGAAAGAGGCCGACCAGCTGGCCCCCGCTATCCGTAAAGCGATGATGGAAAGTTCGGAGGTGATGGTAGAGCAGTATCTGCAGGGCACCGAAATCACGATGGGTATCTATAAGACCAAGGAGAAGGCTGTACCATTCCCCATTACCGAGGTGGTGACCCAGAACGAGTTCTTCGACTATAATGCCAAATATAATGGACAGGTGAAGGAAATCACCCCAGCCCGTATTTCTGACGATGTGGCTCGTCGTGTTCGTGAGATTACCAGTCATATCTATGATATTCTGCATTGTAATGGTATCATTCGTATTGACTATATCATTTCGCCTGAAGGCAAAATCTATATGCTGGAGGTGAACACGACTCCTGGTATGACTCCTACCAGTTTTATTCCTCAGCAGGTAAAAGCTGCTGGCTTGGAGATGAAAGATGTTTTAACCGATATCGTTGAAAATCAATTTTCTTAAATGACGAACGAGTTTGATGAGATAAGGCCCTACGAAAAAGGGGAGATGAAACAGGCTTTTGAGGAACTGTTGGCTGACAGACAGTTCTCTGCATTGCTGAAAGGGTTTGTGCCTTGGCTGCCAAAGTCTATCCGTAACGGATTGTTGCGACTGGCTTTTACAGGAGTAGAGACACCGCTTGACTTCCAACTTCGGTTCATGAAGCCAATCGTGTGGTATTTCGTCCGTAAATATTCTGACGGCCTCACCTTCGATGACTCTCAACTCTCAACTCTCAACTCCCAACTCTCAACTCAAAGGTTCACCTTTGTCTCGAATCATCGTGACATTGTGCTTGATTCAGCCTTTCTGGATGTGCTGCTCAATAAGCATGGATATCCTACGACGGTTGAAATCGGCATTGGCGACAATCTGCTGATCTATCCGTGGATTAAACGCCTGGTCCGTATGAACAAGGCGTTTACGGTACGTCGTGGACTGACGGCACACGAGATGATGAAGAGCAGTCAGTTGATGAGCCGGTATATCCACTACGCTGTTACGCAGAAGAAGGAAAATATCTGGATTGCACAGCGCGAGGGTAGAGCAAAGGATTCTGACGACCGTACTCAGGAGTCTGTTCTGAAAATGCTGGCAATGGGGGGGAGTGTGTCCGACGGGTCATCTGTTGACAGCCTACATGAACTGAACATCGTCCCTCTGACGATTAGTTACGAGTATGACCCTTGTGACTATCTGAAGGCACAGGAGTTTCAGCAGAAACGTGACAACCCTGCTTTTAAAAAGAGCAAGCAGGACGACCTCGACAATATGCGGACGGGAATCATGGGCTATAAAGGGCGCATCCACTATCATTGTGGCTTCCCCATCAATCAGTGGATCGACGAATTGAAGGATCTGCCGAAGAACGACTTCTTCAAAGCCGTTGCACAGCGTATGGATAAGGTGATACACAGCAATTACCATCTTTATCCTTGCAACTATATCGCATTGGACCTGCTGGAGAAAACCGACCATTCGCAAAACTACACCTCTGCTGATGTTCAGCGCTTCGAGGAATATCTCGCAGGTCAGCTGGCGAAGATTAAAATCCCCAACAAGGATGAGGCTTTCCTCCGCGAACGAATACTGACTATGTATGCCAACCCACTTCGTAACTACCTTGCAGCTCATGAATAAAATTCAGTACTTAGCGCTCCTGTGGACTTTCCTGCTCGTATCCTGCACCACCGATAGTTATAACAAAGGGCAGGGCAAATATTCGCTGATGCAGGCAGAACTGGTTGATCTGTCTGTCAATGCCGACAAGCAGGCCACGGCATTCACTATGGATGACGGTCAGCGTTTTTCGCTCACCCCCGTTGTTACCGCTTCGTGGATTCAACGGCCAGACACCACCTATCGTGCCGTACTCTATTTCAATGTCCTGACAGGTAATACCGCCGAGGCTGTTTCCATGGGAACAGTCCCCACGCTGAGGGCAAGAGAGCATTGGAAATTGGACGAACAACGTGAAGACCCGTTGGGGCTGGAAAGTGCGTGGTTAGCTAAGAACGGGAAATATCTGAACTTAGGCGTGTTGCTCAAAACAGGACAGGTAGATGGCGAGGATGGTATTCATACCGTTGCCTTAGCCCAGGACACCATCATCCAGAATCCAGATAAGACGCATACGGCAAAGTTCCGCTTTCTCCATGATCAGGCAGGAGTTCCTGAATACTACACCAATCGCCGTTACGTCAGTATCCTCCTCCCCGACACCGTCCAGTTAGACACCATCCGTCTTACTTTCCCTACCTACGAGGGAAAAGTGGAACGCATCTTCGTTCCGTGAAACTTGAAAGGTTTCTTTACATAGCTATTTATGTGAATTAACGTCCAAAATCGATTGAGTTAACTCAGGTTTTTGAGGTGGTCATTTCCACAGGTGAAAATAGCAGACTATTTCAACGTAATGTTACCATCTTTGTCGATGGTGGCTTCGCTGTGGGGAACGTCGGTTTTGGTGAGATTCATCATTTCATGGGCAACACGCAGGTTGGGGTCTTTGCGAGGACCAATGCCTTTCTGCTGGAGGAAGGAGTGGATTTTACCACTGAGGAAACGGCCTTGCTTGTTAACCTTGATTTCTACAACAGGCGAATAAGCGGAAATGCCGGCTAAACTCATACCGTAGGGCGTGCAGAAATTACCGAGGCTGTAGGCAATGAAACGGCCTTTATAGACTTCGGTGGCACGCACTACATGAGGACCGTGACCATAGACGATGTCAGCGCCATTGTCGATGCAGAAATGGGCAAATTCGCGCAGGCTGCCTCGGTCTTCGCCCAAGAAGCTCTCTGCGCCCTGGGGCAGATGACTCTTCGAGCGTCCTTCTGCTCCACCGTGGAATGATACGATGACAATGTCAGACTTCTGTTTCAGGTCATCGATGATACGCTTGACCGTTGCCAAGTCACGGTGTTTCAGTGTATATTGATTATGTCCGAAGGCACAGATGCCGAACTTGATGCCGTTTCTGACCACAACGGCTGATTCTGTGCGTCCCTTGATGCCTGAGAATTTGATGCCCTGTTTGGTGAGTTGCTGTTCGGTGCTCAGAATACCCTCCTGCCCGAAGTCGTTGGCATGATTGTTTGCCATGCTGAGGAAGTCGTAACCGGCATCTTTCAACAAATGGGAGAAACTGGTGGGTGTACGAAACGAATAGCTGTTAGCCCCTCCGCTTTTCGTACTCTTGCCGCCATCGAGCAATGTGCCCTCCAGATTGCCCACGGCAATGGTGGTGCGTTGCAGGATGGGCTTCACGTCGCGAAAAATCTCCTCACCATTTTTGGGAGGCAGTGAAATACCCGGGTAGGTGGTACCCATCATGATATCGCCTGTCATGGCAACGGTGATATCATCAGAAAAGCAGGCCACTGAGTAGCCTGCTAATATCGTTACTAAAAGTGCTTTGAGTTTCATCTTATTGTTTATTTAGCCACACGGCGCACACCGATGTAGCGGCGATTGTAGTTTCCGTCGTTAGAGTGACTGATCTTTACACCTCCCTTGCTGCTGGCATGGATAAACGTGAAGGTGTCAGTGATAGGGTCGAAATCCATCACGATACCTACATGCCCAACGTTGCGACCAGAGTGGGGACTGGTGAAGAATACCAAGTCGCCAGGTTGCATTTCCTCACGCCGGATGGGAATATTGCGTGCATATTGATCGCGCGAAGAGCAACCGATGGATATGTTGTTCTGTCCATAGACATAACTGGTGAATCCAGAGCAATCAAAGCTGTAAGGACCCTTGCTGCCGGAGCGGTAGCGAGTGCCTATGAATGAAGTAGCCTGACTGAGAATATCGTCAGTAGTGGCAAAGCTGATATCGGTGTCATAGCCGTTAGCATAGAGGAAATCGAAATTGTCGATTTCTTCATATACAACTTCTGTACGTGGTGTTTTCTTTGTTTTCTTTTTCTTTCCTTTGGCTAATGCTACATCCACAGAGGATAGAAGCATCAGTAAGATGCAGAACATGATTTTTTGTTTCATTCTAACGAAATTGGTTAACGGCTCCTAAGAGCCGAGAAGGTCTGGTTAATTGTATCTCAGGATCTGTCCTGGACGGATGCGTGTGGTTGCCTTGATATGGTTCAACTTACAGATAGCACTCACTGTTGTGCCACGCTTGCGAGCAATGACAGAGAGGTTCTCGCCCTTAGCCACTTTGTGGAAACGGGTGGAGTGCATCTTCACATTCTTGTCCTTAGGCTGTGCCATAGCATAGTCGGTCTGTGGAATGTCCAAGTCGCCATTGACAGCCTTGCCACCTACGCCACGCAGACGAGTAGCCTCGGCTGACTCGCGGTTGTAGGTTGACTTGCGGAACATATAATAGTCATCTACGACATCCTGATTCTTGAAGTCGAACATCAAGGCAGGATTCAAGGCAATGCCGCACAGACGGGTTTCAAAATGCAAGTGTGAACCAGTGCTACGACCTGTGTTACCACCGAGTCCGATAGGATCACCGGCACGAACTTCCTGCTCCTCTGTAACGAGTTGCTTTGACATGTGGCCATAGATGGTCTCCAGTCCGTTATAGTGGCGGATAACCACGTATTTACCATAGCCGCGTCCTTCATATCTTACGATGCGTACCTTACCACTGAAAGCAGCACGGATGGTGTCGCCAATATACACTTTGATGTCCAATCCTTTATGCTGGCGTCCCCAACGGGCACCGAAGTTACTGGTCAGCACACGACTGCTGGTGGGCATACAGAAATTCTTCAGGTCAATACGGAAAGAATCGGGGAGCGCTGTTGCCTTGTGGGCATAGCGGTTATTCCAATCATTATAGAGATCGGCAGCTGGAGATTCGTAGCTCTCAGCCTGAATCAGTCTATGGAGTGCCATGCTGTCAACAGCCTTCATCTTGCGGTCGATGGGGGCTTGGTTTGCCAACAGGTCTTGTCCCATGGTGGGCATGGCTATAAAGGTTGCTACTAATGAAATTGCAATGTTTTTAAATTGTCTTTTAGTAAGCATAAATCTTATATTTTCAATTATATAGTTACTCTCGGAAAAAATATCGATGCAAAAGTAATAAAATTATTTGAAGGAAGAGCAAAAACCTGGTGCGTGTTAACAATAATTGTGTGTTATTTAACAATTCGCCTTATGATATTGCAGCCCAATTAACGTTTGTTTTGCGTAATTGTTTCAGCCTGTTCCAAAGCATATTGTATTTTTCGGAATGGCATTCAGGGTCTTCGTCGATGATGGTTTGAGCTTCGTCGCGAGCCAATTGAACCAATTGTCCATCGCGCGCAATATCGGCTATTTTCAGGTCGAAAGCCATACCGCTTTGCTGGGTTCCTTCCAAGTCGCCAGGCCCTCTAAGTTTAAGGTCTGCCTCTGCAATACGGAACCCGTCGTTGGTCTCGCACATGATGTCAATACGCTTGCGGGTGTCCTCACTCAGTTGATGGTTCGTAACCAGAATACAGTAGCTTTGGTCAGCTCCACGGCCGACACGCCCACGAAGCTGGTGCAACTGGCTGAGCCCGAAACGCTGGGCTTCCAGAATGACCATGACGGAGGCATTAGGCACATTCACCCCTACTTCTATAACAGTAGTGGCAACCAGCATTTGCGTTTCTCCTTTAACAAAGTGTTGCATTTCCTCTTCCTTCTCCTTGGGCTTCATCTTGCCGTGCACCTTGCTAAGGCGGAACTCAGGGAACACCTGTCTTAATACCTCAAAGCCGTCTTCCAAATTCTTGAGGTCTATCTTTTCACTCTCTTCAATCAGTGGAAAAACGATATAAACCTGTCTGCCCTGGTGAATCTGTTTGCGCAGTCCGTCATAAAGCGAAGGCATCGAACGGTCAAAGACATGCGTGGTGACAACAGGTTTGCGACCTGGGGGCAATTCATCAATGACACTTACGTCTAAGTCGCCATAAAGGGTCATGGCAAGGGTGCGTGGAATAGGTGTAGCTGTCATGACGAGCACATGGGGCGGATTCGTGTTCTTGGTCCATAGTTTGGCACGCTGGGCTACTCCGAACCGATGCTGCTCGTCAACCACCACCATTCCGAGGTTGGCAAACTGCACCGTATCTTCAATGACGGCATGCGTACCTACCAGAATCTGTACGGAGCCGTCCGTCAGTCCATCGAGTACTGCCTGTCGCTTTTTGCCCTTTACGATACCAGTCAGCAGTTCTACTCGGATATTCATTCCCTGCAAGAAATCCTGTATGGTCTGCAGATGCTGTTCTGCCAAAATCTCGGTAGGTGCCATGATACAAGCCTGATAGCCATTGTCCAGGGCAATCAGCATCGACATGAGCGCGACAAGCGTTTTGCCCGAGCCTACATCGCCCTGTAGCAGTCGGTTCATCTGTCTTCCGGAGCCGGTGTCTTTTCTGATTTCACGTATCACTCGTTTCTGGGCTTCTGTCAGCGAGAAGGGCAGGTGCTGGTGATAGAATGTATTGAAATAATCGCCAATATGTGAGAAGACATAGCCCCTGTACTTTCGCCGATGATCACTGGCATACCTTAATATATTTAATTGCACGTAGAAGAGTTCTTCGAATTTCAGTCTGGTACGTGCTTTCTCCAGTTCCTTCGCATTCAGGGGGTAGTGAATCTTTCGCAGTGCCTCGTCGCGGCTCATCAGGTGCAGGCGGTTGGCAATGAAGTCTGGAATGGTTTCCGGTAGGGGCTCTTTAATGGCGTCGAGGAGCGTTTTGACAAAACGCTCTACACAACGGGAGTTGAGCCCACTCTTCTTCATCTTCTCCGATGTGTTGTAGTAGGGTTGCATACCCATAGTGGAAAGTTCCAGTTTGTCGGCTTCGTCGATATCGGGATGTACCACTTGGATGCGCCCATTGAATACCTGTGGCTTACCAAAAACGATATAATCCTTGCCTATCTTGTATTTTTTGATAACACTTTCGGCATAGTTGAACCACGTGAGGTCCATCACTTTTCCGCTGCCATCGGTGAAATGTGCCACTACGCGCTTTTTGCGGGGCCCCATCTGGAAAGTCTCGAAACTCAGGATATGTCCGCAAACTTGTATGAAAGGCATATCACCCGTGAGTTCGCGAATGGAATAGATGCGGCTGCGGTCAACGTGTTTGTAAGGATAATACTGCAACAAATCGCCAAAGGTCTCGATGCCCAGTTCCTGGCTGAGCATCTTCTTGCGATTGGGACCTACCCCTGGCAGGTATTGTATGTCTTGTCGCAGTATATCGGTCATCCTATCAATACTTCCGCGATTTTTAAGTCGTATGGGGTTGTTATCTTGATATTCTCCCGATTGCCGTCAACGAGGGTGATGTCGAAACCAAAAGTTTCGACTACACTGGCATCATCCGTAAAGCCGTCATTATAGGGCTGGCGGTTGGCGGCTTTCAGCAGTTGGATATCGAAGGTCTGAGGGGTCTGCACCAATCGGTAGTCGCCTCGCGGCTTCGTGCCTTCTGTGATGTGGCGCAAAGTTTCTACAACAGGGATAACAGGGATGACGGCTTTCTTCTTGCGAGCTGTCTCATAGCAGTTTCGAATCACCTCTAAACTGGGGAAAGGACGCACACCGTCATGCACTCCCACCACGCCTTCGGCATCATCAGGAATCAGTGCCAGACCGTGTTGGACGCTATGGAAACGAGTCTCGCCTCCATCGGTCATTTGATAGTTCATTTGGAAATGGTAGTCCTTACACAGTTGCAGCCAATAGTCCTGTTGGTCTTTGGGCAGCACAAGGATAATTTCCAATGTTTCGCTATACGCGCGGAACCGTTCCAGTGTCCGCATCAAGATTGGTTTTCCTCCAATGGGCAGAAACTGTTTGGGAATCTCGCCTCCCATACGCAATCCCTTCCCTCCGGCTACTATGATAATATAGTCCATTATGCCATCAGGTGTTTGAAGCGCATTCCTTCAGCTATTTGGTTTGCCTTCTGTGGGCTGGTGAGTTGACCCAGCAAGTCGTAGGCAAAGGGGAAAGCAGCAGCAGGTCCCTCACCCGTAGTGACATTACCATCGACCGTGACGAGTTGTCCCGTATAAGTAGCTCCCTCCAAATCCTTCTCAAAACCAGGATAGCAGGTGGCGCGTTTGCCCTCAAGAATACCCAGAGGCGCTATGACGACAGCTGGTGAAGCGCAGATAGCAGCCACTTTTTTGCCAGCAGCAAACTGGTCAACAATTGCTTTGCACACTCCTTTATGAGCGAAGAGATTCGATGCCCCAGGCATGCCACCTGGCAGGAACAGCAAGTCGGCATCCGAGAAGTCGCCCTGCTCGAACATGATATCAGCCTCGATATTCACACCATGAGCTGTCTGTACCAAAGGAAATTCCGTCGTACTTACGGTGACAACTTCCAATCCGCCACGACGCCAAACGTCAACGGGAATCAGTGCTTCGACATCTTCGAAGCCGTCTGCTAAGAAAACATATACCTTTTTCATGATCTCTTTATTTTAATTGTTCTAAGTATTTCTGAATGGTGGTTTGCAGTCCCATGAACAGGGCGTCGCAGATGATGGCATGCCCAATGCTCACCTCGTCAGTCCAAGGAATCATCTGGTGATAATAGTGCAGGTTTTCCAATGACAGATCATGACCGGCATTCAGTCCTAAGCCCACTTTCCTTGCTTCCTCGGCAGCAGCAATGAAAGGTGCAATGGCTGTTTCGCGATTGGCGGCATAGTTGGAGGCGTAAGGTTCTGTATAGAGCTCTACACGGTCAGCTCCACAAGCCTTTGCTCCTTCTACCATTTTAGGATTTGGATCGACAAAGATACTGGTGCGGATACCTGCATCCTTGAATGTTTTGCAGATGTCTGTCAGGAATGCACGATGTTCTATCGTGTTCCATCCGTGATTACTGGTAATCTGATCATGAGCGTCAGGAACCAACGTAACCTGTTTGGGTATGACCTCCAACACCAGTTTTACGAAGGAATCAATAGGATTACCTTCAATATTAAACTCCGTCTTGATGAGCGGTTTCAGTTCTCTCACGTCTTGGTAACGGATATGTCGTTCGTCTGGGCGCGGGTGTACCGTAATTCCTTGAGCACCAAACTGTTCGCAGGCTTCTGCCACCTTCAACACATTAGGATTATTACCTCCTCTGGCATTGCGAATGGTCGCAACTTTGTTGATATTTACACTAAGTCTTGTCATCTTCTTAATAAAATTTGTCCGTTCATTTATACGCTTTTTCACTAAAAATCTGTATCTTTGCGCACATAATACACGGCAAAGTTACAAAATGTTTGCCAAATAACGGCTAAAAAGGACAGATTTTTTATGACCTCACGAAAACTACGGTTTGCTATTTTCGGCAATACATACCAGCCGAAGAAGTCAGTATCCATCCATAAGATACTGGCTTGCCTCTCTGAGCGTAAGGCTGAAGTTTACATGGAGAGCGAGTTTTATGATTTCCTGGTGAACCATCAACGCATAACAGTCAATGCGGCAAAAGTCTTTGAGGGAAGCGACTTCGATGCTGATTTCGTGATATCGATGGGCGGCGACGGAACTTTCCTGCGTGCTGCCAGTATGGTGGGCGACAAGCAGATTCCCATCTTAGGTGTAAACATGGGGCGCTTGGGTTTCCTTGCGGATATTAATGTCAATGAGATAGAACATATTATCCAGGCTCTTTACGAAGGCGATTTCTCCATTGAAACGAGGGCTGCCATTGCTGTGGAAACCGATGGGAGTCCTTTGGAGGGCTACCATTGTGCCTTGAATGATGTGGCTATCCTCAAACGCGATAATGCCTCTATGATATCTATTCGTACGACCGTGAATGGCGACTATCTGACGACCTATCAGGCCGACGGTCTGGTAATCAGTACGCCTACAGGTTCTACGGCTTATTCTCTCTCAGTCGGAGGACCGATTATCGTACCAGGAACCTGTGTGTTCTCCATGACCGCAGTAGCTCCTCATTCCTTGAATATCCGTCCAATTGTGATTCCCGATAATGCGGAGATTTGTCTTACGGTGGAGAGCCGTTCGCATAATTTCCTGGTGGCACTCGACGGACGTTCAGAGAACTGTAAGGAGGGTACGCGTCTGACACTCCGTAAGGCGCCCTATCTGGTGAAGGTTGTCAAACGGGCAGGTCAGCGTTACTTCCATACGTTACGTGATAAGATGATGTGGGGAGCCGATCAGCGCAGTTAGTTCAGACTTTAGGTAATCTCAAAATGAAACGGCTTCCTTCCTGATAAGTGGAGTCGAGCACCACGTCACCTCCCATTTGTCGTGCTACTCTTCGCGCCAAAGGCAGTCCTAAGCCGACACCTTCCTTGTAGGCATCCACCTTGTAGAAGTGCTCGAAGATTTTTTCTTCCTCTCCTTCCTTGATGCCCTTGCCGGTGTCCGTCACGCTGAAACAAATCATATTATCTTCCATTTCATCTATATGGCATGACAGGGTGATGCAGCCATGACTGGTGAACTTGCAGGCATTATGTATCAGGTGATGCAGAATCTTCTCCGTTTCCTCTGCATTCGTTTTGATTTTATAGCTGTCTTTCAGACTGCTCTCAAAATGCAGTTCGTTACCTTGCGCTTCTTCTTCGAATTTCTTCAGTACCTGTTTGGCTAATTCGTTACAGCTGACGGTGTCGTTCTTGTCAATATAGCGAATGCTCTCCTTGCCCGAAATGTCCAATATCTCATTGATGATGTTTACAATGTTTTGGGCACTGCTGGTAATTCGGTTGGCTATTTCTGTGCGTTCCTCTGTTCCTAACTCCGTTTCAGGGTCGCTGATGACTTGTGCAAACCCGCTGATAATATTCAATGGCGTACGCACTTCATGACTCATGTTCTTGATGAAGTTGATTTTCATGCGTTCTGATTCCTTCGCCTTGTCGCGAGCTATTTTCAGCTCCTTATTCTGCTGTTGCAGTTTCTTGGTGAATTTCCGCTTGTTATACTGGCACATAGCAAACGGCACGAGACAAGCTACAGGGAATATGGCAATCATCGTCCACATAAAGCGTTCGTTGCGTTCTTCGCAGGCGTTTCGTTCATTTTCCATTTGTGCCATATCATTGGCGGAACCTATGAGTTCCTCACTCATGATGACATTATTTACCGAGTCTTTCACAGCCATGTAGCGTTTCTGTGCCTCGAATGCTTTATGCAGGTCGCCTGCCAACTCATAAATCTCCGTTTGGAATTTATATTGGTCTGTGGAGTTGGTCAACAGGTTGGTGAGCTGAATGGCTTTCTCATACTGCCTGTCAGCCGTCTTCTTGCAAATCATCACATACTGATAGTAGGTTGTACTGAAATTGTTGCCCAGCGTCTCCTTCAATTTCATGTATTCCTGATAAGCCTGATTGACCGTTTTCCAATCGCGCATGGCAAATGCTACAATGGTCTTAAAACCGATGGCGTCACTGTATTCGTAGGTACCACTCTTGGCTTTGATGATGGAAATGGCACATTCCAGATGCTTCATTGCATCCGCAGGCTTCGTGTCCATATCGATATTTGCCAGATCCATATAGATAGAACTGAGTTTGGCAGGTTGGGAATGGTCAACTTCTTCCAATGCCCGTTCAAAGTATTGGTGGGCCAGTTCCATGTTACCGCGTAGTGAATAGATGATGCCTCGCAAGTGGGTTACCTGATAGTATTCGTCTTCCGCCTTGCGCTTTCGCATATCGTTTTGCATCAGTGTGGTTTTGCGCAGTGCTCTGTAGAAATGATTATGATTGACGTCATAGAGCACTTCAAACGTCCAGCCGCTGTAATACTCTGGCAATTTGTTGTTCTTCAAATGATGGTCTCGATATCTTTCCGTAGCGATGTAGAAGGCTCCTTCATCATTGCTGTTGAAATATTTGCGGACATCGTTAAGCAGACGTACACTCAAAGTATCGTCTTTCTGAGTCTTTGCCACCAGTTGCAGTGGCATCAAGACAAGCGTGAGTAGTAAAGTGACTGTTGCAAGTCGACCTAAGTTAGCCAATTTCATATTTATTCTGATTTATGGTAGTGCAAAGGTAATAAAAATAAATGGAATTCCAACACTTATCAACAAATTTTTTATTCTTCCTTCATAATAATATATAATGTGTAAATGTTAAATCTTCCTTATCTTCAGCAAGATTATCCTTTTAAGTGCAACCTTTTACATATCTTTGTAGTCTAATTAGGAAAATAACTTATTGTAACAACAGTCATTCAAAGTGATACATTTAAAAGACATCAACAAGACCTATCAAGGTGCCCAGCCACTTCATGTTCTGAAAGGAATCTCCCTCGATATCAAAAAGGGTGAGTTCGTCAGCATCATGGGAGCATCCGGTTCCGGCAAATCTACCTTATTAAATATATTAGGTATCCTTGACAATTATGATTCCGGTGAGTATCTGCTCAATGGTGTACCCATCTGGAATCTGTCCGAATCGAAGGCTGCTGAGTATCGTAACCACATGATTGGATTCATCTTCCAGTCGTTCAACCTCATCTCCTTCAAGACGGCAGTGGAAAACGTGGAGCTGCCGCTGTTCTACCAAGGTGTCTCTCGTAAAAAGCGCCATACCCTTGCTCTGGAATATCTGGAGCGTTTAGGACTGCTTGACTGGGCAGAACACTATCCCAATGAACTATCGGGTGGACAGAAACAGCGTGTGGCTATTGCCCGTGCCTTGATTACGAAACCGCAGATTATTCTGGCAGACGAACCTACGGGAGCACTCGATTCCAAGACTTCTGTGGAAGTGATGCAACTCCTCAAGAAATTAAATACTGATGAGGGCATGACGCAGATTATTGTTACCCACGACCCTAATGTGGGAGCACAGACCAACCGTATTATCCGTATTAAAGATGGAATTATTGAAGGAAATATGGCAGACAGCCCAAAGGAATAAATTGCGCACGGGCTTGACAGGCTTTGCCGTGGCATGGGGTATCTTCATGCTCATTGTCCTATTGGGAGCCGGCAACGGACTGATTAATGCCAACTTGCAACAGAGTGAGCAGTTTCTTTCCAATTCGATGGTGGTCTTCGGCGGACGCACGTCCAAACCCTATAACGGTCTGCAAGAAGGGCGTTCTATCCGTCTTCAGACGCGTGACGTGGATGCCACAGGCAGTGATTTCCGCCAGACGGTGGATGAGGTAGGCGCCCGTTATAGTGTGGGTGTTACCATCAGCAACAATCAAGAGTATATCAGTACCACCGTTTTGGGAGTTTATCCCAACCACACGAAGATTGACAAGACCGAACTGCTGTATGGCAGATTTATCAATGACATAGACCAGCAGCAGAAACGCAAGGTGTTGGTGCTGAGCAATAATCAGGCGCAAGAACTGGAACCGAAAGACTATGCTTCATTAGTCGGGCGCTTCGTCAAGGTGAATAATTTCATGTTCCAAGTGGTGGGCATCTATAAGGATGAGGAAGACGGTGATGCCAATGCCTTCTCTACCTATTCGGCTATTAAGAGTATCTTCGGTGCCAATACGGATGATGCAGGCAACATCGAGTTTACTTTTCATGGGCTTGCCACAGAGAAAGATAATGAGGACTTTGAAACAGATTATCGTCGGCGCATCAATGCCAACCACCAGGCTCATCCTGAAGACGAGAGTGCCGTCTGGCTGTGGAACCGCTATACACAGAGTCTGCAAATGACTCAAGGTATCTCCATCATCCGTACCGCACTCTGGATAGTGGGCTTGTTCACCCTTCTGAGTGGCATTGTGGGTGTGTCGAACATTATGCTCATCACGGTGAAAGAGCGTACCCACGAGTTTGGCATCCGTAAGGCTATTGGTGCCAAACCTTGGAGCATTCTCCGACTGATTATTGTTGAGAGTGTCATCATCACTACCTTCTTCGGTTATATAGGTATGGTGTTGGGCGTTTGTGCCAATGAGTATATGGATGCCACGATTGGTCACGACACCATTGATACCGGACTTTTCAAAGCCACCATGTTCCTCAACCCAACCGTTGGACTGGATGTGTGTATTGAAGCCACGATGGTGATGGTCATTGCAGGCACAATAGCAGGACTCATTCCTGCCTATAAAGCATCACGAATCCGCCCGATTGAGGCCTTAAGAGCAGATTGATTATGAGAATAGACTTAGATAGTTACAGAGAAATATTGGATACGCTGACTCGCAATAAGTCACGTTCCTTCCTCACTGGTTTCGGTGTATTCTGGGGAGTCTTTATGCTCATTGCCCTGATTGGCGGTGGACAGGGACTGAAGGAGATGCTGCAAAGCAACTTTGAGGGATTTGCCCAGAATACGGTGATGATATGGGCGCAGCAAACCACCAAGCCCTATAAGGGATTCCGCAAAGGACGCTGGTGGTCGATGGAATATCAGGATTTGGACCGTCTGCGCCAGCGCGTTCCGGAATTGGACAAGGTAGCTCCCATTCTGTTTGCTCCATGGGGAATGACGAATACGGCCTATTATGGTGAACAGAAGACATCACCACGCATTCAGGGCGTTACACCAGAATATGCTGACGTGGTAGCACCAAAGATGTACTATGGTCGCTTCATCAACCAAGTGGATATGCAGGAACAGCGTAAGGTGTGTGTCATCGGCAAGCGCATCTACAAAGAACTCTTCAAGGAGGGTGGCGACCCCTGTGGCAAGAGCATCCGTGTGGACTCTACGTATTACGAGGTGATAGGTGTTGATTACAATACTTCGGGCATTCGGTTCAATGGCAGTAATGATGAAAAAATCACATTGCCTCTTACACTGGTGCAGCAAACCTACAATCGAGGAAACGAGGTAGATTTGATTGCTGCCACAGGACGCGAAGGTGTAGTGATGAGTCGTATCACACCGCGAATCCGCGAGACGATTGCCCGTGCCCACTATGTTGACCCCACCGACGAACAGGGCGCTATGGTTTTCAATACCGAAGTGCTCTTCCAGATGCTCGACAATCTTTTCAAGGGTGTCAATTTCCTCATCTGGTTGGTGGGCTTAGGTACCCTTCTGGCTGGTGCTATCGGTGTGTCGAATATCATGATGGTGACCGTTCGCGAACGCACCACCGAGATAGGTATTCGGCGAGCCATCGGAGCCACTCCCCGTATGATTCTCTCGCAAATCATCTCTGAAAGTATTGTGCTGACACTGGTGGCAGGTATGAGTGGTATTCTCTTTGCCGTCATGATTCTCCAGATGCTGGAATTGGGAAATACGGAGGATGGTATTCTTACTGCTCATTTCCAAGTGAGTTTCTGGACAGCCATTATGGCAGCACTTGTGGTGAGCCTGATGGGTGTTATGGCAGGTTTGGCTCCAGCCGCCCGTGCCATGAGTATCAAACCGGTTGACGCGATGCGCGACGAGTAACGAATCTCAAAATAAAGAAATAACAAAAAACGAAAACAATATGAAAAAGTACAGAAAACTGTTCATTGCAGCCATCATTGCATTGATCTTCATCGGAACCTTTGTGTTCCTATGGCAGAAGTCACAACCCAAGGAAATTGTCTATAACGAGTTCACCCCCGAGATGAACGAAGTGAAGAAGACAACGATTATTACGGGTAAGATAGAACCTCGCAACGAGGTGAATATCAAACCTCAGATTGGCGGTATCATTACCGATTTGTATAAGGAACCAGGCGATGTTGTTCAGGCTGGTGAGGTGATTGCTAAAGTGAAGGTGATTCCTGATATGGGACAGTTAAGTTCGGCTGAGAGCCGTGTGCGTCTGGCAAATATCAATCTCAAGCAGGCGCAGGTGAACTACGAACGAGAAAAGAACCTCTACGACCAGCAATTGGTATCTGCCGACGAATTTGATAAGATTCGGCAGGCTATGGACCAAGCCAAGCAGGAGGTGGATGCCTCAGTCGATGCCCTGCAGGTGGTACGCGATGGCGTGTCGAAGTCGAACGCCAGTGCTTCCTCTACGCTGATTCGTTCCACCATCAGCGGTATCATCCTCGACATCCCTGTCAAGGTGGGTAACAGTGTAATCAACACCAATACCTTCAATGACGGTACAACCATTGCCACGGTGGCTAACATGAGCGACCTCATCTTCCGTGGTAATATTGATGAGACGGAGGTTGGCCAGCTCTATGATGGTATTCCGATGAAGATTACCGTTGGTGCCCTGCAAGACTTGAAGCTCGATGCCAATCTGGAGTATATCTCCCCCAAAGCAGTAGAGAACAATGGTGCCAACCAGTTTGAAATCAAAGCGGCTGTCAAGGTGACCGATAACGATAAACTGCGTTCAGGTTATTCTGCCAATGCCGAGATTATATTAAATAAGGTGGAGAAGGCGCTGACCATTCCTGAGAGTGCCATCGAGTTTTCTGGCGATTCTACTTTTGTATATGTCATTAAGGGTAGCGGCACCAAGAAGGAGTATGAGCGTCGTCAGGTCACTACGGGCTTGAGCGATGGTGTAAATATAGTCATCAAGAAGGGACTTACCGTCAAGGATAAAGTGCGCGGCCCACAAGTTGTAGCAGATAAGAAGGAGGAAAAGTGATGAAGAAAAATGTTGTTTTAACAGTGCTGGTCCTTCTGGTGTCGCTGGACTGTCTGGCTCAGAAGCAATGGACGCTCCGCGAGTGTGCTGAGTATGCGTTGAGCCACAATATCGGTATCCAGCAGAAAGACCTGACCCGTCAGCAGGGCGAGGTCCGATTGTCAACAGCTAAAAACAGCCGACTGCCTGATTTGACAGGTACCATTGGCGAGACCTTTTCGTTTGGTCGTGGCTTGACGATGGATAATACCTATACCAATCGAAGTACTAATTCCACGCAGTTCAGTATTGGTACCAGTGTCCCCTTGTTTACAGGTTTCCGCATTCCCAATACCATCAAGCTCAACCAACTCAATCTGGAAGCTGCCATTCAGGATTTGGAGAAAGCCAAGAATGATGTGGAGATGCAGGTGGCTAAGGCCTACGTCCAGATTCTCTATGACATGGAGATTGCTGATGTGGCTTGGCGACAGGTGGGCATCGACTCCATGCAGGTGGCACGTCTGGAGGCTTTCTTCAATAATGGTAAGGCGAGTGGGGCAGAGGTGTCGCAACAGAAAGCCACACATGCGCAGAGTATCCTGACGGCAACACAGGCAGATAACAATCTCCAACTGGCTATCCTCACACTGACCCAACTTCTGGAGTTGCCTACTCCTGAGGGCTTCTCGGTAGTGCGCCCTGATGTGCCCTTCCAGACTCTGACGCTCCCCAATCCGGAAACTATCTTCGCTGAGGCGTTGACTTTCAAGCCAGAGATTCGTGCCGAGCAGCTACGCCTCGATGCTTCTGAAAAAAGTATTAAGATTCAGGAGGCTGCACGTTACCCACAACTTACATTGAATGGTGGACTGCAGACGAACTACTACAAGACCAGTGGTATGCAGCAGGATGGTTTTGGCACGCAGTTGAAGAACAATTTCTCGCAGTATATCGGTCTGAATCTCAATATCCCTATCTTCAATCGTTTCTCCACGCGCAATAATATCCGTAATGCGCGATTGGAACGTGAAAACCAGCTGTTGAAGCTCGATAATGCGAAGAAGACGCTCTATAAGGAGATTCAGCAGGTCTATTATAATGCCGTAGCTGCCCATGCCAAGTATGAGAGCAGTGAGGCAGCTCGCCAGTCGAGTGCCGATGCCTTCCGTCTGGCTCAGGCTAAGTATGAGAATGGCAAGGCGAATATCACCGAGTTCAACGAGGCGAAGAATCGCTTTCTGAAATCAGAAAGTGATCTGGTTCAGGCTCGTTATGAGTACCTTTACCAGACCACGCTCCTTGATTTCTATCGGGGTAGGGAATTGAACTTTTAGTACTCTATTGATGAATGAACAAGAAAAGCGGAACGCTGTGATAGTGTTCCGCTTTCTTGTTGTTATTTGATGATCACTTTCTTCTTGTTGTTGATATAGATGCCCTTCGATGCAGGCTTGTTCTTTAACAGATGCCCGTCGAGTGAGTACCAGTTATTGTCGGCAACCTTCCCTGTTATGACGTTGCTGATGCCGTCGCTGCTGGGGAGAAATGACTTCAGTTCATAGAGAGCGGGCATGGCATAGCCGGCACCAGTACCCACGCTGGTATCGGTATCATTAAAAAGACTGGCATTATACCAACTGTCAGTAACACGTTTCGTATTCCAGTCAAGTCCGTTCTCACAAGCCTCCATCATCCACCAAAATAGACCCGTTACCTTTGGGTGCTTGTCGAGAGTCTCTATAAGAGCCTTGGTGAATGCTTGCTGTCCGGCAGGACTTATGGGATAGGTCTTTGACAGGTCAGCACCAGGCGATTTGACATCAGGTTGCCATGCGTAATAATAACCAGTCTCAACAATCATGATATCCTTGTCGGGATAGTTGGTCTCTAATTGCTTCAAGGAACTCTCCAAGGTAGTGAAATTACCATGATAATAGGGATAGTAACTCAATCCGATGATGTCATAGTCAACACCAGCATTCTTCATGTCCTTATAGAAGTCATCAAGATAATTAGTATTCGGTATCCGTTCTGTATGCAAGATAATCTTTGCTTTCGGACACATTTCACGACATGCTTCACCTGCTTTCTTCAGTAAGTTGGTAAAACGAGTCTGGTTCTTACTTCCGGCGTAATAGGTGTTGCTGGAACTCTTGTACTTATATTCTCTTTTGGTCTCGTTATAGGTTTCGAAAATGCCCTCTCCCCATAGCATGCCATAGCTGATCTCATTACCTGTCTGAATAAAGTCTGGGACAACACCTTCGTCCTTGAGTGCTTTCAGACACTCTTTTGTGTATTCATATATTTTGGTATAGAGTTCTGTGTCGCTAAGCCCGAGCCATGCTTTAGGAGTCCATTGCTTGGCAGGGTCAGCCCATACGTCGGAGTAGTGGAAATCAAGCATCAGCGAGAATCCTGCCTCTTTGATACGCTTTCCTAATTCTTTCACATAGGCAAGATCCTGACAGACACCTTCACCTTTTTCCAGATTGCTGGCATTGGCTGGGTCAACAAACAAACGGACACGCATCGCGTTGAGTCCTTGTTCTTTCAGGAATGCGAGCATGTTGGTGATGGCAACACCATCCTTGTCATAATACTTGGCACCGTTTGTCTCGTATTTTGTCAATAGTGAGATGTCACCGCCCACGTATTTCTGTGCATTAGCCGTCAGTGCCAGCAGGGTAAATAATGATAGTAGTAAATGTTTCTTCATGAGTTCGTTATTGTTGTGTTTCGGTTTATTTATGTCTGTTTCTCCGTTGCTCACGGTATTTGGCTTTCTGCCGTGCAGAGCCGCTACCGTGAGCACCAGTGATGTATGCTTTCTTCTTCGCTTTGGTCTTTACCTTGTCCTCTTCCTTGCGAGGACCGCCTCCGCGTCCGAAGCTGATACCATTCTCCAGAATACTCTGAAAGTCGTCTTCCTTACTCATAGATCAATGATGGAATAGTCTAACACCAGTAAATGCCATCGCAATGCCGTATTTGTCGCACGTCATGATCACATGGTCGTCGCGAACGCTTCCGCCTGCCTGGGCAATAAATTCTACACCACTCTTATGGGCACGCTCGATGTTGTCGCCGAAGGGGAAGAAGGCGTCTGAACCCAGTGCCACCTTCGTGTTTTTGGCAATCCACTCCTTCTTCTCAGCCAGTGTCAATACCTCAGGCTGACGGGTGAAGAACTGCTGCCAAGCGCCATCGCGCAATACGTCATCATGCTCATCCTCAGAGATATATACGTCGATGGTGTTATCGCGGTCGGCACGACGGATACCCTCCTTGAAGGGCAGCGACATTACTTTCGGATGCTGGCGCAACCACCAGATATCAGCTTTGTTACCAGCCAGACGGGTGCAGTGGATACGGCTCTGCTGACCGGCACCGATACCGATGGCCTGTCCGTCCTTCACATAGCATACCGAGTTCGACTGGGTGTATTTCAAGGTGATGAGGGCGATAATCAGGTCACGCTTAGCCTCTGCTGTAAAAGTCTTGTTCTGGGTGGGAATGTTCTCAAACAATGCAGGGTCGTCGAGTTTAATCTCATTGCGTCCCTGTTCGAAAGTGATACCAAACACCTGCTTACGCTCGATGGGCTCAGGCTGATAGCTGGCATCAATCTTAATCACATTATAAGTACCTTTACGCTTATCCTTCAGAATCTCGATTGCCTCAGGAGTATAGTCGGGAGCAATCACACCATCGCTCACCTCACGCTTCAGAATCTTCGCTGTGGTGGCATCACAAGTGTCCGAAAGGGCTACGAAGTCGCCATACGACGACATACGGTCGGCACCGCGGGCACGGGCATAAGCGCAGGCAATCGGACTCTCGTCCAGTCCCTCAATGTCATCCACGAAATAGATGTGCTTCAGCGTGTCCGACAAAGGCAGTCCTACGGCAGCACCGGCAGGACTCACGTGCTTGAACGAAGCAGCAGCGGGCAGACCTGTTGCAGCCTTCAGCTCCTTCACCAACTGCCAGGCATTGAAGGCATCCAGGAAATTGATGTAGCCAGGACGACCGTTAATCACTTCGATGGGTAACTCGCCTTCCGTCATGAAGATGCGCGAAGGCTTCTGATTCGGATTGCATCCGTACTTCAATTCTAATTCTTTCATTGTTCCACTTATTATTTCTGTATTTTGGTGGCAAAGGTACAAAAAAAATGTGTAACTTTGCATCCGTTATGGAGAAAAAGAGACTTGCACTACGCAAATTGCTGGAAGCAGTGGAGCACGAACTGCTCAGAAAGCCCAATCGGAAGACGCTCGACCGCCTTTCCCTTTTGGCAGGTTATCAAGACTGGGATTCCTTCCAGAGAGCCCTTCACGGTGATGACGATGGAGAGTCCAATTTCTCTGTAGGCGAGAAGTGAAAAACGCCATAGTTTATCGTAATGCAACTCCCTGCTTGCCCAAAGCCCCCTCTCAATTTGGCTCGAGCCCGAATATGTATATACTAAAACCTTCTCAGTTTTGTACTGAATAAGGTGTATAAAACATACCCAAATATGGATATCTACTGCTGCATTGTTCTTTGCTGGATTTCAGAGGTTGCGAAGTTCTGTATAGCCATGAACAAGCGCTTAGTAAACGCCTTTCCACAAATATGTATCCCTGCCCCTTCTCCTTCGTCCGCAGACTCGGAATTTCGGCATGAACGTTGCAAATATAGATAGAAATTCTGAATCTACAAAGAATTTGGAAAAACTTGAAGAAAAATGCTTGAAGAGATAGTTTAGGAAAGGACTTCGCAAGGTGTAGGCAAGGTGTAGGCAAGGACTTAGCAAGCTCAAGCAAGCTATTTGAGCTTGCCAACAGCTTGCGAAGTACTTGCGAAGTACTTGGGAAGTACGGATTAACTCAGTGTCAACTCCCAGTCAGTTACCTCCCAGTTAAGTTCTTGGTTTAGGGTTAAAGATTCAGGGAGCAGGGATATAGTTGATTTCTGTTTTTTTGACACAGCAAAACACACGAATTAACGTCCAAATTCGATTGAGTTAACTCGATTTGTCAAATGAGTTAACTCGATTGATGATTTGAGTTAACTCAGGTTTTTGAGGTGGCTATTTTCGCTGGTGAAAATTGCAGACAACATGTTGAAATTTTAGAAGAAAAGCATGGGGAGGGTGTTGCTTTTCTTCTGAGTGAGTTCGCTTTTCATGCGGCTGATAGCTGTTTTGAAGAAAAAGGCTACCAGGTGCTCGTCGGTACCTTCAGTGCGAATCATTTTCAGGGCATTGATATATTCAGATCGGTCTTTCAATTCGATGATAAGCAGGGGATGGGCGGCTCTTAATAGAATGAAATTAGAAAGCAGTCGGCCTGTTCGCCCATTGCCATCTCGGAAAGGATGCAGGTATTCGTAATAGCCATGCCATTTGGCTGCAACTACGAGTGGATGTTGGCCTGTGTCGAGTGCTTGCTGGGTGGAGGCCATCAGCTTTGGAACACGAGCTATCAACGTCTCGTGGTCGCCAAAGATAGTGTCACCGGCAGCCATGTCTTCGGTGGTGTATTCACCTGGGATGGCTTCTGGAACTCGGTAGTCGAGAGTGTGTTCGGTTACCAAGCGATTTATCTCTTTTAATAATGCTTCATCAAAAGGTGTTTCTAAATGGTTGAGCATGAAGTCAAAGGCTCTGAAATGGTCGGCTATTTCGGTGCATTCCAGAAGGGATCGGCCTACGGGTATCATAGCCATGCCTTGTTCGCGGAGTATGCGTGTGTCGTCAACGGTGAATGAATTACCTTCAATAGCACAAGAGTGGGCAGAAAACAGAATCTCATTGTATTCCATCCACTGCTGGTGCCCCATCCTGTCGGCTATTTTCTGCTGATATTCCTTGCGGATGAGTTCGTAGTCGGCGATTTCCTTTTCAAACATCTATGCAAAAGTAGGTATTATTTCTTAAACTACAAAAGTTTTGAAGGGAAAAGTGTGTTTTGTGGGTTGGGGTAGGAAATAAAAAAAGAGAGGATCTATAGGGTAGAACCTCTCTTTTTATGCTGTGTTAATGTCAGCGTACTGATTACTCACCAATGTTGTGGCGCTTCTCCTTGATGCGGGCAGCCTTACCTGTGAGCTTGCGCAGATAGTAAAGCTTAGCGCGGCGAACCTTACCAACCTTGTTGACCTCGATAGAGTCGATGTTGGGTGACTCAATGGGGAAAATACGCTCTACACCAACGGTGCCTGACATCTTGCGTACGGTGAAACGCTTCTTCTCACCATGACCGCTAATCTTGATAACAACACCACGATAGAGCTGAATACGCTCCTTAGAACCCTCGATAATTTTGTAAGCGACAGTTACAGTGTCACCAGCTTTGAACTCTGGGAACTTCTTGCCGGTTGCAAATGCTTCTTCAGCAACTTTAATTAGATCCATTTCTTTTCTTATTAAATTGTTGTATCGTTCCAACGCAACATAACAGGCAACACGTTACTTCCTGACAGCGATTACGCGGAAAGCGGGTGCAAAGGTACGAATAAGTGAGCAAAATACAAAATAAATTTCGATTTATTTTTGTTTTCGAACGCAAGTATCTTCGAAATTTGCATTTTTGACGCTTCACTCGAAATAAAACGAGAGCATAATCATCTTGGACTGCGCACTGCTGACACTGCCTGCAAAGGCTCGCTTGTTGGTGTCGCGCAGTTCGTTGATATGGTTCGTGTCGAGCGAATTGCCTAACCCGTAGCAGAACTTGAGCTCGGGGATGAGCTTGAAGAAAGGCAAGTAGAAGTCGCATCCGATGCCGACTTCTATCATGGTGGTGAATCGTTTCAGACTGATGTTGTCCTCGCCGCCTGTCGTGAGATTGATCAAGCCACTGGCGCCCGCTGTGATGTAGGGGCGGTAGTTGTTGAAACGCGGAGCAGCAAACTTGATATTCAGCGGGAAACCCACATAGGTGCACTTGAGATCCTGGGTGGTTTTGATGGGCTGTCCATCGGCTTCAAGATGCTTCATGTCAAGGAAGGAGAGGTGCTTGGCTCCGAAATACATGGAGGGTGTGAAGCGCAGGGCAAAGTTCTCGTGCAGTCGCAATTCTGCCAATACACCGACGGAGAACCCCGGGTTCCACTTGTCGCACTCAGTCATAATGAGGTGTTCGCTCGTGTTGCCATCCTCATCAACCAGTGTTTGCAGACCGACATCCTCAAACTCAATGTCTTGCAGATGGGTACCAACGACTATGCCGAAATGCATAGGACGCAAATCGATATAGGGCTTATGCTGTACGCGACGCTCCTGAGCATAACCCGAAATAACAGTGGCGAGAAGTATCGCCAAGAGAAATATTCTTTGCCTTTTCACATTAAAAATAACGCAGTGAAGGGCTCTTTTATTATTTCGACACCGTATAAATTATTAAAATATCTCCCTAAATGTAGGTATATATCGAAAAATATTTCTATCTTTGCATCACTAAAAGTAAGTAATTAGTATTAACAACTTAAATAATTAAAGATTATGGCATACGTAATTGGTGACGATTGCATCGCATGTGGAACATGTATCGATGAGTGCCCAGCAGGAGCTATCTCTGAGGGCGATAAGTATTCTATCAACCCTGATGTTTGCACAGAGTGCGGCACATGTGCTGATGTTTGTCCTTCTGAGGCAATCAGCCTGCCTGCATAACTTGCGGCAACAGTTGAAAAGAAACAGGGGCTTCCGAATGGGAGCCCTTTTCTTTTTGTTTGTTATGAATACATCATGCTTCGTCGGGGAGTGTGAAGACAAAGCGGGCACCATTGGTATAGGAGGTGTCGAGCTTGATGTCACCGCCTAAACGACGGGCTATACTGCGTGCCACACTAAGACCGATACCTGTACCATCATAATAATTGTCTAATTGGGTGAACTCCTCGAAGATGCGTTCGGCTTCGTATGGGGGTACTCCTATGCCTGTATCTGTCACGGTATAGACCACCATACGGGCGGCATCATCGATGGTGATGCGGAGTTCGATACTGCCTTTCTTGGTGAATTTCACGGCGTTGTTCAGCAACAGGGCCAACGCGCGTGAGGCAGAGTGGGAATTGGTGCGGATGGGTTTGTCAACGTCTTGCTCGAATTCCAGATTGAAAGTGAGATGGTTGATTCCCTGTATATCGGAATTCTCCACTGCCATGGCTGCTATCTGAACCGTAGTGACATCATCGGAACGTTCGATGACGGTCTTGCTGTGTATGTCAGACAGCTCAATCATCTTATTTACAAGCTCGGTGATGCGCTTGGTGTTGGTGGTTATTCGTGTATTGATGTCCGCACGCTCGGCTTCGTCAAGTTCTACTTCCGGCGAGGTGAGCACCTGAGTGAAGCCGCTGAGGATGTTCAGCGGGGTGCGTATCTCGTGAGATATCTGTTGGATGAAGTCGGTCTTCATGCGTGATGATTCTTCAGCTCGCTTATTGGCAAAGACCAGTTCCTTGTTCTTCTCGGCTAACTCCTTGTTCTTCTCCGATAGTTTTTTGGCATTACGCAGGCGAATCAAGGTAATGACTACAATAGAGATGAGTATCAGCATGACCGCTACCATAATGGCGATATACATCTGATTACGCAACATAGTCTGTTGCTTGGCTATCTGATTCTCTTTCTCCTGTGTCTCATACATAATAGCCAACTCTTCGGCATTATGTTGGCGTTCGTATCTGTAGATAGAATCCGACGAATCAACGATGCGCTCAGCCATTTTTAGGGCTTGTTTCGTGCGTCCTGATCTGAGATAAGCTTTCAGATAGGGTGTCAGATAGGACTTCAGGTAATAGAGCGATAGGGGAGTGTCCCATGACTGAATGACGGAATCGACTTTTGGAGTGATGTCAGCCAGATCGTTCCAACGCTCAGCAAGCTCCAGATATTCACTATGTTCGATGAGTCCCTTGCTGGTTTTCGAATAGTCGGTACCTACAAATCGCTGATAAGCCATTTGTGCCTCCTTGGGGCGATTGGTCTTGATATAGACCAGCGCTTTGTGGGTATTAATGCCAGCAGTATATTCTTCAGCGATTGTCTTAGTGCATTCCGGATGTGACGACATGCGGGCGATAGCCTCTTCGGCTTGGGGAATCCATTTTTCTGCTTCTTCAAATTGTCCGGTACTGGTGTAGGCATCTATTATATTATAGGTGATGCGCGACCAGGTATAAAGGTGATCAAAGGTCGGGTTGACACTGGCTAATTGTTTGAGGGTGTTCCATGCCTGTGTGAAGTTCTTCTCTGCCTCGGTATAGTGCCCTAACTGCATCTGACTATAACCGATGTCGTGGAGGAGAATAGCCGACCAGTAGTGTCCAATCTGAGTGGTGTCCTTCTGGATAACGGAATAGGCTTCCGTCGCAATGTCGATAGCTCCTTCCTGATCGCCTTTGACCGTGAGGATGGTGGACAACTGGTCGGAGACGTAATAATACATGGAAGGACGTTCCTGCAACAGGTCGTCATTGACCAGCGAGCGTTTGAAGTATAGCTCGGCACTGAGCTCCTGTCCTAATTTGTAGTGTATCTGTCCACGATAGTAGTTGGCTTTCCCCTCGGAAATTTTTTTCTTGCTTTCTAAATTGTCAATCACTTTTAGGGCGCTGTCCAAATCCTTTTCCATCACCTGCTCGATCATCGAGTCTTGGGTAAAGTCTTTATTCTTGCCTGAGAACCCCTTTCGCTGCATGCTGTCACACCCTGTCAGTGCAACAAGAATGACAAGGCTTGATATGGATAAAAGATGAAACAGTTTCTTTGGGTTCATGATTAACGTTTTAGGTTTTAAAGAAGGGACATGAGGAATATTGCTCACGCCCCTTCTGGATTTTAATCTTATTATTTCAGTGCCTGAATCTGCAGAGCTGCATTGTACTCTGGGTCGATTTGGAGAATCTTCCCGGCAAATGCCTTGGCACCATCAATGTTCTTGTTGATGTAGGCATTGAACATCAGGTAGTGGTAGGCAGTCTTCAGCATGGTATCCTGACCCTTGGTGCGGTCGCTCTTGCCAGCCAACAGCGAAGCCAACTTCTCGTAGTAAGGCTTAGCCAGACTCTTCTCCATATCCTTGTCAAGCTTATTATTCAGATTTGCACGCATGTAGGTTGAATAAATTTCCTGAGAGGGATATTTCTGAACCAACTGGGCATAAACTTCGTCAGCCTTCTTGATCATCTCTATCTTCTTGGCATGATCAGCAGAAGCGTCACCGTCCTTGGTGTAGATATTAGCCAGTCCTTCCTCATCATCGTAGGTCAGGTCCTTCTTGTTGGCCAACATCTGCTTGTAATAATCGGTAGCCTTGGCGAAATCCTTGTTCTTCAGATAGGCATCGGAGAGGGTCTTCAGAATAGCCCACTTCTTAATCATTGAAGAGTCGTTTACCAATGCCAGAGCCTTGTCGTACTCACTGAAGGCATTCTGCTGCTCACCCAGTGCATCGTAGATCAATGCTGAATAGTAGTGGTCGTACTCAGAATACTTAGCACTGTCGGTCTCGTTGAAATACTTGTAGATGTAAGCCTTGGCAGCATCGTAGTTCTTCAACTCATAGTTGCTGAACATAGCCAGACGGGTGAAGGTGGCATTGCGGGGCTTATCCTTCAGGCCCTGCTCGCAGGCTGCAAGTGCATCTTCAAAGTGGCCCTGGAAGTAGCTGGCACGTGCAAACTCGTTGATATAGTCCTTGTCCAACTGTGCGATGGGCACCTTCTTGAACTCATTGTATGCTGATTTCTCGTCGCCTGCTACCATGTAGATGTGGCCCTTGATGGCGTCAACATTCACCTCAGGACAATTAGCCTTCAGTTCGTCCAACTTACGTGCAGCGCCATTGGGGTCAATCTTACGATATACCATAGCGTACTTGCGATAAGCCTCTGACAACTTCTTGTCGTAATAGATGGCCTGATCATAATACTGTGCAGCAGCACCGCCATCATCGCCTAAGGCAGCGATGTCGCCCAACATCACGTAGGCAGGAGCGTACTTGTTCTTCGAGGCTGTCAGTGCATGCTCAGCATAAATGCGTGCATTGGCTGTGTCGCCTGCCTCGTAGAAAGCACGACCGAAAGCATACATCATTTCGGCATTCTTCCTGTTCTCCTTGTAGTAAGGCTTCATCTGCTTCTCAAGGTCAGCGGGTTTGCTACTAATGATTCTCTTCACTGCGTCGATGTCGGCCTTTGTGCCGTCCTGCGCATTCACCTGAGTACCGAATCCTAACATCAGTACTCCCATTACCAAATATTTAATTGCTTTCATAATTCCTTATTATATGAATAGGTTAAACTTCTTGTTTTTAGTCTCTACATCCTTATGACGTTTGTGCGACGGAATCGTTTATTCTTTATTGACAATTATTTGTCTCACATTCATGTTTGCCGTCTGGGGTAGCAACCCTGAACGGAGGATAATCAGCTGTCCCTTGGGCAACTGACAGAAATGTGTAAACGCCGAGGGCGTACCATTGCGTGTATCATTCAGCAATGCATAGATGGTGCGACGCAACGGGTAATTACCATTATATAAATAGTATTGATAGGGCTTCCAGCTGTTTGCTTTCGTGGCTGAATCCAACTTGGACACGCCCATCACTGTTATATTCTTCTTGAAGGTGACATTCGTGGTATCACGCTTGTCGTTGAGCCAGTTGCTTCCGATGATGCCCAGGGAGTTTTCGTGTTTCTCCACATAGTCAATCACTGCAGCACTGGTCTTCACAGCTCCGATATTGGGGTTTGTAAACTCTTTCCCTCCGAGGATGGAGTCTACACACCAGCGCACCGTGCTCGACAGGGGATTGTCGAATACAACATCAATAGCGCCTAACTTGGAGTTGGGATAGATTTCGCCCCACTTGGTAACTTCTCCCTTCAGGATACGTGCAAAGTCCTTGATGGTGATGCACGAGTCGGGATTGCTGTTATTCACGATGATAGAAAGACCATCATAGGCGATGGGTATCGCACGGGGCAGAAACTTATGGTCTTGCAGACTCTTCTTCTCTTTGGCAGTATAGTCGCGGGTGGTAAAAGCTAACCACGTTTCCTGCTTCAGCAGTTTCTCGACAGCCTCCTGCTCGTTCATGTATTCAACACCGATGGTGTCCAAACGCTGACTGTTGAAATAGAAGAGTTCTTCATCAAGAATAGGGAAGAAGCTCTCATCAGCTACAAATTTCTCAGCAGCTTTCTGATAAGCTTCTTCCTTTTCAGGATTAGGCTTGCTCCCACATGCGTGGAGCAAGCCTAAGATTAGTGCTAATCCAACGATCTTGTTGAATTTCGTCATCGATTACTGGAGTTTGAAGGTTACAGGAACTGTGTACTTCACACGTACGGCTGAACCGTTCTGCTTACCAGGAATCCAGCTTGGCATCTGCTTGAGCACACGTACAGCCTCCTTATCCAGTGAGGGATCAACACCACGAACAACTTTTACGTCGGTGATGGATCCATCGCGCTCTACCACGAAGGTACATACTACGCGACCCTGTACACCATTCTCTTCAGCTACAACCGGATACTTGATGTTGCTGGCCAGCCACTGCATCAGAGCACCTTGTCCACCAGGGAATGAAGGCATCTGCTCTACCACGTCGAAGACCTTGGTCTCCTCCACCTTTGGTGGCTCGGGTTCAGCAATGACTTCCTTGGCTTTCAACACCTCACCGGCTGTCTCGTCATTACCCTCCACAGTGAAGGCACCGATAGCGGTGTTGGTCTGTTGCAGTTCTTCCTGAGATTTCATCTCCTGATCTTCCTTCACTTCATTATCCTTCTTGATTTCAGGAACGGTGAAGGCTACAGAGCTCTTAACGCGCTCAACCTCAATTTTCTCTGGTTCGGGCTCATCTTTCTTCTCAACCTTAGCTTCTTTCTTCTCAGCCAGGCTCTGGAGCTCTACGTCTGCCTCAATGGCTGCATTCTGTGATGCGATGTAGTTCTCGATAGAAACCTTAGCAATGACGATAGCTGCTATGATTGCGAACATAACGAACATCGTGATGATGGCCTTCAGGTTACGAGCACCAGTATTTTTGCGCAGTTGATAAGCTCCGTATGCTTGGTTCTTACCTTCGAATACGAGGTCAACCCAGCCATTGTCTATAAGATCTATTTTTCCCATAGTTCTTTTCTACTTTTTAGGGGTTAATCACTTGACACCTGCCTTTTGGATGAGTGCCTTATCATCATCACTCATCTTGTCAACATTGTCAATGACATACTTATCAACATTGCTAATGAGCATCTCGTCGAGGGCTGCCACCATATTTTCATACGTAGCAGTGTTCAGAGGACGGATGATGACTGTCAGTGTAGGAACTTTCTCGCCGTTGGGGAGTTCACCCTTCTTCAGCTTCTTGAGCGCTTCCTGATACTGCTCATCTGTCATCTTTGAGTTATACTCATTCTTCTTGGCATCCAACTCCTTCTTAGCCATCTTAATCTTGGCAATAGGATTGATACCTTCCTCGGTAGTATGCTCATTGAGAACTTTCTCAATACCATCCTTGCCGTAGGTGGTCTCCTTCACGCATGAGGGATCATCGTAGTTGGGCAGACCGGCAACGTAGTAAACCTTGTTGTTAGAAGCAAGGTACAGGGTGATGGTGTGAGAAGCCTTGGTCACCTGTTTCTGATCTTCATTCAGATTCTTCGTGTCGTCGTTTGATGGCATTGTCAGCTGCATAGCCTGCGGCTTAGCCAGTGTAGTACAGAGCATGAAGAACGTGATCAACAGCATCATCATGTCTACCATTGGCGTGAAGTTCACGCGGGTATCCATTTTTTTCTGTTTGGATAGATTCTTTTTTGCCATAGTACTATTCGTTTAAACGTTTAACATCGAGATTCGTAATGAGCTGGAAACGGTTCTCGTTCATGTCCTGAAGTTCTGACATCAGCTTCTTGATAGCCGCATAAGGGGTCTTCGAGTCGCATTTGATAGCGAGTTTGATGTCAGGATTAGCATCGCGGGCCGCTGTGACCCACTCTTGGAATTCGCTCTTGCCTCCCTTGATACTGTCAAGAGGAAGACCGAGCTTCTGGATTTCCTCGCCCATCTTCTCAGGTTCAAGGCTGAGGTATGCTGCCAACTGAGCCATGCTGGCACCTACCATAGCATCCTCGCGGAAGTGCTTGACCTGGGTGGGGGTCAGCTGGACACCAAACTTATCGGTCATGATGTCGAGCATTGCCTGCATGTTGTTCTTGTTTTCAGTACCACAGAAGACCTTCCCCTCTGGCGTAACCAGAATGTTGAGGACATCTTGCTCTGGTATCTTCAGCTCTGACACTGAGTTAGGCGCGGTGACTGATACTGGTTCCGGTGTCAAGAATGTTGAGGTCAACATGAAGAAACACAGAAGCAGCGTCATCACGTCTGACATAGGCGTCATGTCAATCCAGATGTCTTTTTTCTGTATCTTAATTTTAGCCATTCTAAAACGGTTTTAAAAGTTTTGAAATGGAACTAAAGATTAAGCCTCGTTGTGGTTAGAATCGTATGTAGCTGCGATAGTGAAACCGATCTCGTCGAGAGCGTAAGTCAGCTTGTCGATCTTGTTAGAGAAGAAGTTGTAAACAACGGTAGCAACCCAAGAGGTCAAAATACC
>DEKX01000019.1:137147-299651 GCA_002354095.1 Prevotella sp. UBA2711
ACAGTACCGAACAGAGCGGTCAGAGTACCCAGAGATACGATGGTAGCAATCATTGCCATGTTCATCTGCAGGGTAGGCATCTCCAACTGGGTAGCCTCTTCGTGAGCCTGCTGAATCTTAGCAATCTTAGCGGCCTTCTTCAGTGTATCATCGGTCTCAACGGTCTGATACATAGCGATAGACTGCTGTACAACATTACCAACAGTACCCTGCATCTTGTTGCAGAGATCCTTTGCCTTAGCAAAGTCCTGAGCCTTGATTGCAGCCTTTACGTCGGCAGTGAACTTAGCCAGATTCATCTTACCTGAAGCGGTCTTGATAGCGAAGAAACGCTCGATACCGAGGCAGATAACGGTGAACAACAGAGTCAGGATAAGACCTACTACGAAACCTCCTTTATAAACAGTACCTAACAGGTTTGCGGGGTGTCCGGTACGATCGCCACCAACGAAGTTGTCGGGGTTACCCATTACAAAGTACCATACGCTGTAACCTGCGATAGCGCAAATTACGAGGATAATCCATGCGTCTTTAACTCCTGTGAAGCCCGAGCTCTTCTTTGCGGGGGCTGCTTTTTGTGTAGTTGCCATAATTTTGAAAGTTTAAATTTTAGTTATTAAAAAATTAAGTTTGTAATATATATCTTTCTGATTTAATGTCACTTGCCTTGTCTTAGGTCTGACATAGCGCTTTTCCATAGCGCCTATCAATGGGCAAAGATAACAATTTACGGCATTTAAATTGCCTATTTAAGAACTTTTAACTTGATTATTATCAATTTTTTAATGGAGGTCTGCTAGTACTTCCTTGATACGCCTCATTGCCTCCACAATATTTTCGTCACTGGTTGCATAGCTCATGCGGAAACAATTGGGGTCACCAAACGCGTCGCCGCCCACTGTTGCTACGTGTCCTTTCTCCAAAAGATAGAGTGCAAGGTCGGTAGAATTGTTGACGGCATAGCCTTCAGAACTCTTCTTGCCATAGAAACTTGAGCATTTGGGGAACAGGTAGAAAGCACCCTCAGGAACATTGACTTCTAAGCCGGGGATATCTTTGGCCAATTTCACAATCAAATCCCTACGGCGTTCGAAGGCCTGGCGCATCTGTTCTACACAATCCTGACTGGATATATAGGCATATTCAGCAGCCTTCTGACTGACAGAACATGGACCACTGGTGTACTGGCCTTGCAGTTTGTTGCATCCCTTGACAATCCATTCAGGGGCGGCAATGTATCCAATGCGCCATCCCGTCATGGCATAGGCCTTGCTGACACCATTCACAATGATGCTGCGTTCCTTCATTCCGTCAAACTGGGCAATGCTTTCGTGTTTGCCTACATAATTAATATGCTCGTAGATTTCGTCTGCGAGAACAAAAAGGTCTTCATGACGCTTAATGACATTGGCTAATCCTTCCAGTTCTGCCTTGTCGTAAACACTGCCGGTAGGATTGCTGGGAGAACAAAGTATCAAAAGGCGGGTCTTAGGTGTAATGGCAGCCTCTAACTGTTCTGGTGTCATTTTGAAGTTCTGTTCAAAACCTGCCTCTACAATCACAGGTTTACCGCCAGCCAGCAGTACCATTTGAGGATAGCTCACCCAATAGGGGGCAGGGATGATTACCTCATCGCCGGGATTAATCAAAGCCATGACGGTGTTGCAGACACTCTGTTTAGCACCATTTGAGACCAAAATCTCAGATGGCTGGTAGTGTAGGTGATTCTCACGCTCCAGCTTACGGGCTATTGCCTGACGGAGGTCTGGATAGCCTGGAACAGGTGAGTAGCGAGAGTAGTTCTCGTCAATAGCCAGTTTGGCGGCTTGTTTGATATGATCGGGAGTGTTGAAATCAGGTTCGCCGACGCTCATGTTGATGACATCGATGCCCTGTGCTTTCATCTCTGAACTTTTCTGTGACATAGCCAGCGTTGCAGATGGTGCTAAGCGCTGTAAACGATCAGATAATTGTGCCATATTTGTCGTTAGTGTTATTTTATTGCTGCAAAATTAATCAAATTATTCTTTTTTCAAGAAGAAAAACGTCATTTTTTCACTTTTTTGTAATATTAAGCGGCTATTAGCACTATTTCAGATGTAAAGTGTGCCCCATGCGGTTCTTCTTTGTTTCGAGATATCGCAGGTTATATGGGTTGGGTGTAACCTCGATGGGTACGTTTTCTACGATTTCCAGTCCGTAGGCTTCTAATCCCACGCGCTTGACGGGATTGTTCGTCAGTAATCGCATTTTGTGAACCCCAAGGTGGCGCAGCATCTGTGCTCCGCAACCATAATCCCGTTCATCAGGTTTAAAGCCCAAGTGCACATTGGCATCTACCGTATCATATCCTTGCTCCTGCAGTTTATAGGCTGCGATTTTGTTCATCAGTCCGATACCGCGTCCTTCTTGCTGCATATAGATAATCACACCTTTTCCTTCTTGTTCGATGGCTTGCATGGCCTTATGCAACTGCTCTCCACAGTCACAGCGTCTCGACCCAAGGATATCGCCTGTCATACAGGAAGAATGCACGCGAACCAGTAAGGGCTCGTCTTCTTTCCATTCGCCCTTAATGAGTGCCATGTGTTCCAAGCCGTTGCTGATTTGTCGGAAGGGAATCAGTTTGAAATGGCCATATTCTGTTGGTAATTCAGCTTCCTCGCCCACTTCAATGAGTGATTCCTTTTTCAAGCGGTAGGCAATCATGTCCTTGATGGTGATGATCTTCAGCTGGTGTTTCTGTGCGAATTCCATCAGCTGTGGCATGCGAGCCATGGTGCCATCGTCGTTCATAATCTCCATCAGTGCTCCGACCGGATAGAGTCCCGACAATTTGCAAAGGTCAATAGCGGCTTCTGTGTGTCCGCTACGGCGCAACACACCATTGTCTTGTGCATAAAGAGGATTTATGTGACCAGGTCTGCCGAAAGTCTGTGGTGTTGAAGCGGGGTCGGCCAGTGCTTTGATAGTAGCAGCTCGGTCGTGAGCAGAGACACCGGTAGTGCATCCTTCTATCTTGTCAATGGTGACTGTGAAGGGGGTTCCCAACAAGGATGTATTGTCTTGCACTTGGTGGGGCAGGTCCAGTTCCTGACTGCGGCTGATGGTGATGGGGGCACAGAGTAATCCTCGCGCGTTCTTCAGCATGAAGTTTACCATTTCTGGTGTTATTTTCTCAGCAGCACAAATCAGATCGCCCTCATTTTCGCGGTCTTCATCATCTACGACAATCACGAATTTACCTTCTCGGAAATCCTCCAATGCTTCGTCGATAGTATTCAGTTTATAATTCTCCATATGTCAATTTCATGTAGTTACACATTATTTATTATTAATATCATTCGCCAATTCTGTAACGAAAGGCATCTTTTCCAGCTCTTCCAATGTTATGGGTTCTTGCGAATAGGTGGCAGATATATGCTGCACCATCTGTTCGTTGGTCTGGGTGATGATATGCAGGTCTTTGCGCAGGCGCAGACGGAAGCGGCACATTCTGATATAGAAGAAGATACCGACAGGTAGTATCAGACCTGTGATGATGTTGAGCCATTTCTGACGGAATGGACGGGTATGGGCATGTGTCGCCACGATGGGGTAGTGGTTGAGCAACGTAAGAACCGTCCTGTCTTTGGTGTTCGACAGGTCCTCGATGGTTTCTTCCAGTTCGTCGTTGATGTGGCGGATAGTCTGGTCATCGCCAGGACGGAAGAAAACCTTAATGGGGTTAGGCAAGTGCAGTAACTGGTGTTCAGCACTATAGGCGGCAATGTCCTTGTTGATGCGCAACAGGTGATAGGCATCTGCCATATAGATAGGATCCTCAATAATGACCTCCTTCATCGCTACATGTCGTTTGCTGCGGATGCCCAACATCGTGAACAATATCTGCTTGTAGAGATCAATGTTGAAGACTACCGAGTCGTTGTTGGCTTTGTATGTGAAGAAGACGGCAATAGGAGTCAGCACGCAAGTGCCTAATAATTTACCGAACCATACGGTCCAAATGTCGTCACGAGCCATTCTCATACCCGTATTCTCCAGGATATAGTAAACAATGAACACCAAAACCGATATAATTACAGGTACGCCCAGTCCTCCTTTACGGATGATAGCTCCCAAAGGTGCTCCGATAAAGAAGAAAATCAGGCATGAAAGGGAGAGTGTTACTTTATTGATGGCTTCTATCATGTGTGCTCGGTCATTGCTATTGAGCGCATCGGAATAATCGCCTTTGAACTCGAGATCGGAAGCGGCTGCCTGAGCATCGCTAACGGCCATTTTCATTACACGCTGTTTGGCTTCAGGTGCCAAATTGTTATATACCGAGTCGAAGTTCAATACGTCTTTTTTCACACTCTCAACAGCCTTCAGCGAATCTTTTTTGCTGATGGATGGTCGATAGAAAGCCGCCATTTTTGCTTCGTGATAGAACTGGTGACCCACAGAATCGTTAAACTCGCGTATGGAATCCAAGTCATGCAGAATTTTACCTAAACTTTTGGAACGGGCATCACTGGCAATCCATCCGGCCTCCTGCATATTGAAGTCTCCGTCAAAATCAAGTACGATGCGTTTGTTTGAGAAAGTTTCTCTCCTATATGGAATATTGGCTGAACCCGCCACGTCTTGTGAACGCATATTCTCAAACCACTCTCCGCTGTAGAGTGACAGAATCAGATGTTTCTTTTCCTCCGTAGTCTGCATGCGTCCGGAGTCAGCCAATATAACCGCCGCATCATCATATCCGCCGTTCATGCGATAAATCATGATGCCGTACAGCATACCTGTCTGCATGTCCTTCTTCTGAACATAGATATTGGAGCCTCTGATGCCGTCGTAGAAAATTCCTTCAGGTATTTCCACTTCCGGATTCTTCTGTTGCATGGATATCAGTAGTTGGCGGAAGGATATAAATGATTTCGGGCCTATTACCTCCTGGAAATAGAAAGAGATACCTGATATTATCAGCACGATGACTATCAGCGACCGCATGGCTTGCAACATGGAGATACCAGCCGCCTTGATAGCTGTCAATTCCGAACTTTCACCCAGATTACCGAAGGCTATCAGCGAACTCAACAAGATGGCAAGTGGGAAAGCCTGCGGCATCAGCATCAGTCCCATGTACCAGAAAAACTGGGCCATTACCTCCAGCGACAGTCCCTTGCCAATCAGTTCGTCAACATAGCGCCACAGAAATTGCATCATCAGCACAAACTGGCAGATGAAGAACGTTCCGATAAACAGCAGCCCGAACTGCTTGATGATAAATATGTCTAATTTCTTGATTCGAAACATATCTGGACTGCAAAGGTACACAAAAAAGCCGAACGCGCAAAACTTTCGAGGAAAATGATTCAATTGCTTGTTGTCAAAAGGATGCTAAAGTCCGATAGAAAAGATCAACATATCACTTTCGGCTTTGTGTCCATGATTACAGCAGGAAACCACTGACGCGATGGAGGCGTTCCATGTTGGCATCCCAAAGATCGCTCAAGTCGTCAATGTCCTCAGGATCGGCATAGTCGGTAATGAGCAGGTTGAGATGTCCCGTTAGCTCACTTTGCTCAATGCGCATTTCCCAATAGGCTTCAGGGTCGTCTTCCTGATAGTCCCATTTCATCTTAATGTGACTGTACTTTTCAAGCTCAAGCAGTTTTGAAACTTTTGTGTCGCGCTCAGTCCATGGGTGTCCCCATGTGAATGTGAGCAGATCGCCTTCTTGTTTTACTACATCAGCAAGCCATTTCTGCAATCCGGCAGCATTACTAATCATCTCCCAAACTATCTTGGGCGACTTTGCCGATAAGGGGTATTCTTTTTTAAGAATGTTTTTGTGCATAGTCCAAAAGGTTAGTTTCTATGTTGCAAAAATACAAAAAATATTCGAAATAGAAAGTTTTTTAGGAAAAAAGTTTTGTGAATTAAATAAAATGTATTACCTTTGCAGCCGATTTAAGGAATACCTTGAAATTGGATGGCGGGGTAGCTCAGCTGGTTAGAGCGTCGGATTCATAATCCGGAGGTCGAGGGTTCGGGTCCCCCTCCCGCTACAAAGAAAGCCTTGCAGACAGTTTGTTTGCAAGGCTTTTCTTTTTTAGAAGAAAGGATTTAATTGTCAGGATCGCCCAAGTAGTGATATTCCTTGATGTTGGGGTTTTCACCAACATACTCATCTTGTGTGGGCGGTTCAATCAGTCGCTCCTTATTATAATTCTTAATTGTAGAAACAAAGAGAATGATATCGCTGTACTTAACGGTTGGAATCACCATATTGAAGATACCAATTCCCACGCGGATACCTTCTGCACTGAGATTGTTGCGTAAACGTGCAGTAGAATAGAAACTGTGACGGTATATCTCCAGTTTGTTGTACTTGTGGAAAGCTTCCATCACTTCTTTGTCATCAACGGTGGTAGTATCAATCTCGGAGAAGATTCTGCCGCAATTAGCCACTGCATCGTCGATGCCATCACCCTTGATGCTGTCGTTGTCTTGGATGCATTCTCGGATATTATCCATTGTTTCGCGCTCCATCTTCTCATCGGACGGAACGGTGATAACGGCTATCACGAAGAGAACGAGCAAGAATACGGCAAGGATAACGATTTTCCCTAAGCAACTATGATAAAATTCCTGAGGGAGTGATTGTTGAGTGCGATATGAGTTTCTTGAGTCTTGTTCCATGATTTGAAAGGTTTTTGGATTGTTAGTCTATCTTAAAATTATGCGTTACTATGTATCAAGTTCATGAATTCCTGACGAGTCTTTGCCTGATTGAAGGCGCCACTGAAATCACTGGTGGTAGTGATGGAGTTCTGTTTCTCCACACCACGCATCTGCATGCACATGTGACGGGCTTCAATAACAACCATGACTCCCAGTGGATGGAGTGTTTGCTCAATGCATTCTTTGATTTGAAGTGTCATGCGTTCCTGTACTTGCAGGCGATGAGCAAAAATATCAACAACACGGGCAATCTTTGAGAGTCCCGTGATGTAGCCATTGGGAATGTAGGCTACATGTGCCTTGCCATAGAAGGGTAGCATGTGATGCTCACAGAGAGAAAAGAAGTCAATGTCTTTCACAATAACCATTTGTGAATAGTCTTCTTTAAAAAGGGCACTGTTAAGTACTTGGTGGGCATCCTGAGTGTAACCCTGGGTGAGGAACTGCATGGCTTTTGCTACGCGCATAGGAGTCTTCAGCAGACCTTCGCGTGAAGGGTCTTCACCTAACAGGCCAAGCACATTCTTGTAGTGAACGGCCAGTTCTTCAAGTCCTTCTCTATATTCTGGTTCTAATTTCATAATCAGTAAGCTACGGTTATTTTGCCTTTGACAACGGTGGCTTGTTTATAGCCCATATTTTGCAGGCGAACCATCATCTGGTGAGCCTCCTCGTAGGTACGGAAATTACCTACACGACATATCCAACGGGGAGAGTAAAAGTGCACATAGACAGAGATGTTGGGAAATTGCGACTTGATGTTGTTGCGAATTTGCTCTGCAGTCTGCCTGTCTTTGCGTGAATTACCACCGGCGAAAGCTTGTACTCGATATCCTGTCACCTTATGAGTTGCCCGTGGTTTGGGTGTCTCTGTGGTGCTGTCCTGATCGTCGGTAGTCTGCTGCTGATTATTAGCCGTTGACTGTTGAGTGTTACTACTGGGCTGTTGGGTATGGGATACCGGCTTCTGGTTATCCGTTGACGGTCTTGGGTTACCAGTTGGCTGCTTGGGAGTACTGCCTTGAGTCCCAGTAGCCGTTGGATCGTTCACCAGGTCGTCAATTTCCTTGCTTTGCTGAATAATAACGGTACCTTTTCCCTGCTGCTTCTGCTGTACGCGTTCAGTAAAAGTCTGTGCATTGGCATGCATACACATACCAATACACAGAATGAATATATAAGCGAACTTGCTCATTATTTCCAAGCGTCGATAATTCCCTTGAAATCGGCACACTTCAGTGAAGCACCACCAATCAGGCCACCATCGATGTCGGGCTTTGCAAACAGCTCGGGAGCGTTGCTGGCTTTGCAGCTACCACCATAGAGGATGCTGGTATCTTCTGCTACAGCCTGACCGTATTTCTCAGCAACAATAGAACGGATATAAGCGTGAATCTCCTCAGCTTGGTCAGCAGTAGCTGTCTTACCTGTTCCGATAGCCCAGATTGGCTCATAGGCAATCACAATCTTGCGGAAGTCTTCTTCTGAGAGATTGAATACGCTACCTTCGAGCTCGGCTTTTACCACCTCGTTCTGCTTGTTGGCCTCGCGCTCTTCGAGAGTCTCGCCGATACAGAAAATCACTTTCAAACCATTCTTCAGGGCGAGCAATACCTTCTCCTTCAGAATCTCTGGAGTCTCTTTGTAGTACTCACGACGCTCTGAGTGACCCAAAATCACATACTGGGCACCAGTAGATTTTACCATCTCTGCAGATACCTCACCTGTAAAAGCGCCCTTCTCCTTGTCAGCACAGTTCTCAGCGCCCAGACCAATTACATCCTGATTGATTACCTGAGCTACAGAAGCCAAGTGGATGAATGGGGTGCAAATGATTACACCGCAGTTGGGTTTGTCGGCAGCAAGTGCCTCGTTCAGTTCTTTAGCCAATGCTACACCTTCTTGCAGGTTCAGGTTCATCTTCCAGTTTCCTGCTACAATTTTCTTTCTCATGTCTTTACGTTTTAAATAATGATATAATATGTTTGACTTTTCTTTCTTCTTAATCCATTGTGTCCATGCCCAAAAGCGGTCAGCCAGCGTGAGCAGGATGAGGGGCAAAACGTACCACAGAATGATGGTCATAATCTTCTTGGGTACGGAGTCTTCGGGCATCTGTCCTATTTCCAACTGCTCCAGCGGTTTGGAAAGCACAGTCTCGTCGGGCAAACTATTATTGCTCCATTTACGGATGATTTTACCATCATGAAGCAACAGTAGCCCTGGATTGCTACGTATGATGGTCTTCAGTACAATGTCATCCGTCTGGCAGAACTCATATTCAGCCCCAGTCGCATTGACCCATCTGTTGATGTATCTTTCACTGCTTGCTGTCAACCCAAACCAAGGATAATCATGTTCTTGCGCATACTCAAATATTTCGTTAATCTTGTCAAACTGGCTCTCGTCAGCCTGTTCAAGATGGGGCGACACCAAAAGGAAAGTGTAGCCCTTGAGATTGAGTAGTGAGTCTGTTATATCGTTCCCACCTGCACGTTCGATGAAGAAATCTGCGTAAGGGGATTCTTCCCCTTCCATCATCTTTTGCCAACCTGCTCGAAGATCGATCCCTATATGGTAAGGACGGAAATCGAAGTAAGGTAGGTCATAGAGTGCTCGTCCTGATACAATGAAGATAAACAGGGCAGTGAAATTCATCACAATCCACTGGTTAGACTTGGATATGAAACGAAGCATGTCGAAGGGATGTAGCACACAGAGGATGGTACAACCGAGGAGTATGACATTCTTCCAGAAAGTCTGCCAGTTGGTCAGCACAACAGCATCACCGAAACATCCACAATCACTGATGGGGTTGGAGATAGCCAGCCACAGTGTCAGCGGAGTCAGTATCAGGAGCCATCCCAATATACAGCGTGTCACCACACGTCTACGGATGGCAAATAACAGACATACGCCGAGCCAAAACTCAGCAGCCGACAAAAGCACGGACACAAACAGGGTCATGAAATCCGGGATATATTGACCTAGATGCAAGACCGCCAGATAGTCGGCTATTTTATATTGTGTGCCCACAGGATCAACTGCCTTGACAAATCCCGAAAGGATGAATGTCACAGAGACAATGAAGCGGGCGATATTTACAATAATATTTCTCATTGAGCCTCACTCAACTTAATCGCTCCGAAGACCGCATAGTTGATGATGTCCATATAGTTGGCGTCAATACCCTCACTGACAAGGGTGTCGCCTTGTAGATTTTCTATCTCTTTGATACGCTCTATCTTGGTAAGTATGAAGTCGGTATAACTACTGACTCGCATGCCACGCCAGGCCTCGTCGTAGTCGTGGTTCTTTCGTTTCATCAACTCCAACGCCTCCACTGCATACCGGTCGTAGAGCGCCATCGCCTCTTTGGGCTGCATATCCACGGTGTCGGAGAAACCATGTGCCAGTTGGATGAGTCCCACTATACCATAATTAATAAGGGCGATGAACTCAGGGCGGATTCCTTCGCCGACTAGCGATTCTTTCTTGATTTCCAAAGAACGGATGCGCTTAGCCTTGATAAACAACTGGTCGGTGAGTGACTGAGGGCGCAGGATGCGCCATGAAGCCCCATAGTCATGGAGCTTCTTCTCAAACAGGCTACGGCATTCCTGCATAACCTGTTCAAACTGCGCGTTGGTTTTCTCGTTTTCTACTGCCATTGTATCTGCTTAGAAATTAATAGCAAACGAAGCACCGAGCACGAAGGAGTGCATTGCCTTCTTGATGCTCTGAGATGCAGAAGTAGCTTCTTTGAACTCTTTATTTTCTTGAGGCGTCAATGCTGCATAATCCTCAGGGAACAAAGTCTCATACAGGCCTCCAAAGTCGTAATCCATGGTATAGGTCTTGCGAGTGTAGTCATAGTCCAGGAAGACCTTCCACGAGAAATTCTGCTTATAGGCATAGGTGAGCGAGATACCTGTACCGAACTTCGTACTATTATTACCCTTTACCTTGAAGTAGTCCCAGCTATAGTCGAAGGCATCCCCTGTGGGGTTGTCTGTTGGGTCGCTTGCCTTGTAAGAGTGCTGTCCGGAAATTTGGGCATCAAGTGCCAGTTCCTGCATGGTGCTACGTCCCACGAGTAATTTGCTACCCAAAGCGAAGCGGTCGGACAGCGGTAAGTTGAAATAAACACCAAGGTCGCCTGAGAATTCCGTCAGGTGATCGCTCTCGATGATAAAATCAACATTGTCGAGATTCTGATCCAACGCCTTTTGCTCGTCGGCTTCTAAGCTGTTGTAGAAATAGTCAACGTCCTCCCATCCGAAGTCCACAATCTTATCCCATCCCTTGATAGGTGTGCTCTTTACACGCAGACGACCACCCACACCGATATAGGGGTTGAAGAAGTAGGCACCCTCAGCAGCTACGGCTGTCGAAGCCTGGAACTTCAGGTGCAAATCGTCAGACCATCCATAATCCTTCATGTTGAAGTCGAAATCGCGAGTGCCGAATCCGATACCCATTGAAATAGAGAAGAATGAGGGATGCGTAATGACACTTGCCATACCTGGGATATCATTGCGGAGCAGCCCCTTGCCCTTGAAGAGCAGGTCGCAAATGGCATAGCCTAATTCACCTGACAGAATACCGAGACCGGCACCAGAGAGCACGTCGGAAATCCAATGGCGGTTATTGAGTACGCGCATAACACCTGTTGCAGTTGCTACGCCATAACCTGCCACAGAATACCAAGGTGAACGGGTTAGACCATACTCTTTGTGTAATAAGGTGGCACCGACGAAGGCTGTGGCTGTATGACCAGAAGGCCATGAATTAGCAGAAGTTCCATCGGGTCGCATTTCTTTGGCAGTATGCTTGATGGTGTTGACAAAGAGTGCCATGATACCATAACCCATACCTGCGCTTGCCAGCAAACGGGGCCAGTCACTACGGCCTTCTACGCCAGCCAGTTTTAAACCCACTACAGCAGCAGGACCGAAGAACTGGGTGTAATCGTCAATTCCTGTTTTGAACTTGGTGACCAGCGAGTGCTTAGTTTGCTGCTTGAAAGCATTCTTCTCGCTCTTGGCAATGATACCAGCTATAAACAGAGGTACTCCAACGAAAGTCATGTCGTCCATGAACTTATAAGCCTTTGTACCAGGGTTTGTCCTTGATTTGAAGAAAGCAAAATCCATCTTTGCCTCTGGAGCCTCCAAGGCCATGGAATGGAGGTCAAAGTTTTCAGTAGCAACAGGGGCTAACTCAGCCTTCATTTCTGGCACGTCCAGCTTGAGTGGCTCCATGTCTTTGTAGTTGTTCGTGTAAGCAGAGGCAGCAAGGGAAATGCATACCAAAACTGCTGTGAGGAAATGTTTCATAATATGCTCGTGTACTTAATTAATAACAATTTGTGTGCAAAGTTACAAATATTTTTTGTACTTTTGCATCCGAAAAGAAAAAAATGTTATGAAATTGTATTCTGATGCCGCTTTAGCCAAGATACTTGATAAGGAAATTTTCCACAAAATCAGTACAGTGGCCGACCGAATGGGGGTGGAATGTTACGTGGTGGGGGGCTATGTACGTGACATCTTCTTAGAACGGCCGTCCGACGACATTGATGTGGTTGTTGTGGGAAGTGGTATAGATGTGGCTACGGAGCTGAAAAAAGATTTGGGACGCAAAGCCCATCTTAGCGTATTTCGGAATTTTGGCACGGCACAGGTGAAATTTCACGACATGGAAGTGGAATTCGTAGGTGCCAGAAAAGAAAGCTATAGTCATGATTCGCGTAAGCCGATAGTAGAAGACGGTACATTGGAAGATGACCAGGACAGACGGGACTTTACCATTAATGCGATGGCGATATGCCTGAATAAAGACCGTTTCGGGGAATTGGTTGATCCCTTCAATGGAATAGCTGATTTGGAAGATGGAATTATCGCGACACCTCTTGACCCTGAAATAACCTTTTCTGACGATCCCCTACGCATGATGCGTTGTATCCGTTTTGCCACCCAACTGAACTTCCAGATAGAAGACGAAACCTTTGTGGCTTTGGAGCGCATGGCCGAGCGTATTAAAATTGTGAGTGGAGAGCGCATTGAGGTGGAACTCAATAAGATTATAATGGCACCACATCCCAGTATCGGCTTTGAATATTTGCAGCGTAGCGGTCTCTTGCAAATCATCCTTCCAGAACTGTCGGCTCTGGATATCGTAGAGAAAAAGGAAGGGCGTGCACATAAGAATAATTTCTATCATACATTAGAGGTATTGGAGAATGTGGCTATATCCCATAGTCAACAGCCAACAGCCAACAGCCTCTGGCTTCGCTGGGCAGCTTTGTTACATGATATTGGTAAAACAAAGACCAAACGATGGGAGCCAAAAGTTGGATGGACTTTCCATAACCACAATTATGTAGGAGGCAAAATGGTTCCTGACATATTCCGTAGGTTGAAACTACCCATGGGGGCTGAGATGCGATACGTACAGAAACTGGTGGAACTGCATATGCGCCCCATTGCTATTGCTGATGAAGAAGTGACTGATTCTGCCGTTCGCAGGCTTCTGAATGATGCTGGTGATGATATTGATGATTTGATGACCCTCTGTGAAGCGGATATTACCTCGAAGAATGAAGTGCGCAAACAACTGTTCCTCGAGAATTTCCGTATGGTTCGTGAAAAACTGGCAGACTTGAAGGAAAAGGACTATAAACGCCTGCTCCAACCCGTGATTGACGGAAACGAAATCATGGAGTTGTTTCATTTGCCCCCATCCCGTGAAGTGGGCGTACTGAAACAATACCTAAAAGATGCCGTTCTCGACAATCGTGTGGATAACGAGCGCGAACCGCTGATGAAACTATTGATGGAGAAAGCCCAATTGATGGGGCTCTGTCAAGAGCACTCAGAGAAATAGTATTCTCTGAGTGGCTTGACAATAGGTTCTCCCTTCAAAGTCACCGTTTCTTGTAGTTTGATGTCAACCGAAGAACTACCCACTTTGATGATGTACTGTCCTGGATGGATGTTCCACTGGCGTTGGCCTTCGTGGCTATAGAAGCCAAATTGCTCTGTTTGCAGTTTTACCTGGACCGTCTTGCTTTCACCTGGCTTCAAGGAAACACGTGCGAAACCCTGTAGTTGGATAGGGCGTAGAGGTTGCTCTGAAGACGTAGGCGATAAATAAATCTGTACGATTTCGTCAGCAGCTATTTTGCCTGTGTTCTTCACCTCAAAACTTAAGTTGACATACTGGTTGCTGGTAGGTACTTCCGTGTCGGCTTTCAAGTTGCTGTATTCGAAAGTGGTATAACTCAGACCATAGCCGAACGGCCATTGGATACGTGCATCTTGCTTGTCAGTATAGTTATAGCAGATGGGTTCGTTGACCTCGGTATTGGGATAGCTGACCGATAGTTTGGCGGATGGCGATACTTTACCGTAGAGGATGTCGGCAACTGCATTACCGCCTTCCTCGCCCGGATACCAAGCTTGAATCACAGCTGCGCAACGCTCGGCAAGACCAGAAACAATTTGAGCTCTACCTCCAAAGATAACCAAAACGACAGGCTTCCCAGTCTGGATTAATTCTTCCACGAACTGTTCCTGCTTGCCTGGCAGGCGGAAGCCCTTGCGGTCGCGATTCTCACCGCAGAGCATCACGTTTTCTCCAACAGCAGCAACTATTACGTCACACTGGCTGGCCATCTGTAGCGCTTCTTGCTTATCGGCCTTTTCACCAGAATCCACCTTGCGATGGAGTAAAGCGTATTCCCAGGCGCGTTCGTCACCGCCTTCAGTGTATTTTGTTTCAACGTCTTCGGTCCAATCACAACCACGTGAATACATAATGTCAAAGCCTTCCGGTTTACGGCTGGTCATACCTTCCAACAGTTTTACGATATGCGGGCTGTCAGCCACATTCTCCATCATCTTCCAGAAATATGACATGGCGGGGTAGGTGTAGTCGCCGCACATAGCCCATATGGAATTAGCATTAGGCCCTGTCAGTAGAATTTTAGGAGTTGATGTGCTTAAAGGTAGAACCCCATTGTTTTCCAAGAGAACTACTGACTGTGTTGCAATATCATATGCAGTTTTACGCTCTTCGGGCGTGTCGAGCTTGATTTGTTCTGAACTAAAGAGATAAGGATCCTTGTCGAAGAGTCCAGAACGGAATTTGTGGCGTAGAACGTCCTTGACGGCACGCTCGAAAGCCTCAGGCTTTACCAAACCTTTATCCAGTCCTTCTTGTAAGTTTTGGTAATCAGCTCCAGTGGGGAAGTCAACATCATTACCACCATTAATAGCTGCTGCTGCCTTCTCGACAGATGTCTTGAATTCAGGTATCTGATTGATAGCGGTATAGTCACTTACTACCATGCCGTCGAACTTGAGGTAATTACGCAGGATGTCAATTAGTATTTCCTGGTTTTCAACACACTTTGTACCATGGACTTCATGATAACCAGGCATGACAACCTTACTTCCCGCAGTACGAATCATGGCTTCATGAGGTAATAGGATTTCCTCCATCATTTCTTTCTCTTCTGCATCGCCTCCGCCGCCATAGCCCAGATAGTGTTTCGTACATGCACCTACTCCTTTTTTCAAATCGCCTTGTTGCAGTCCCTTTACGAAGGCAGTACCCATCACTGCAGAAAGGTATCCGTCTTCACCATACGATTCTTCGACGCGATTAAAAGTAGGTGTACGACATACATCCACCATTGGTGATAATGCCAGGATACCACCCATTTTCCGCATAGCCGTACTTGTTTGGATCGTCTTCTGTTCAGCCAACTCAGGATTGAAAGAGCAAGCCTGACCAATCTGCTGCGGATAGATGGTTGCACCTAAAGTGTTGACTCCCGTTAAAACTTCTTCGTGGAAAAGTGCAGGTATGCCATTAGGCGTATGATTCATGAGCCAGTCCTGTACTGCTGCCACACGGTCGCGGAGGACATTGGGGTCCGTAGGCTTTTGCATGGCAAATTGGGAAAAATGACCTATTCCATTTGGAATCAGTTGACGGCATTTAGCCGTGTCGAGTTTCCCCTGCTCGTCGAAAAGCTCGTCCATATACATACTCCGCAATTGTGCTATGCGCTCTTCCTGCGACATCTTGTCGTAGAGTTCGTTAACTTGTTGTTCCATATCCGTACTTGTATTACAGGCAGCAAATAGAGTGGTTACACCTGCCATTAAAAATTTTAGAATAGTTGTTTTTCTTTTTTTCATAAGGAGAGATTTAAATTTGCCTGCAAAGATACACTTTTAAAAGGTAGTTTCCAAATAAAAATATAGAAAAATTCGCTCCTTGGTTTTATTGTGAACATTATAATAAAATGCGCAATAAAGACAAAGGGAACAATATATGCGAAAAAACGAACGTTGAATATTGGAAAATTATGTCTAATTTTGCAGCCGAAAAAGTAATAGCACTTTATGGACAATCTTAATATCACTCATGCAATAGAAGACGAGGTCTTGTTTGTTGACAGTTTGCGTAATGCAAAAGACCTGCCTTCGTTGCGTGCAACTTACAATACCTTAGTACATTGCCGTGGTGGTCGTATTTTGGTGGAAGTGGGTGGCAAACAGCAAGTTAAAGTGCACCCTGGCCAACTCTTACTGATACCAGCGGGCAAACTTGTTGACCCCATGTTAGTCAGCACGGATGTGGAGGCAAGTGCTCTCCTTGTTTCTGATCGCATACTGAAGTCTGTACTTGGTAACCAAATTAATATCTGGAACAAGGCGATGTACATGAAGGAGATATATGTCATAGAGTGCAGTAACTGGCTCACGGGAATTCAGGATTATACCCGTTCAGTATTCCATAAAGAGCAAACGCCAGTATTGTTACACGAAATAATTGTTTCTTTCTTGCGAACTTTACTGCTAATGGTCTGTGAGGAGTTGTTAGGTCATGATGATATGTCATTGGTCGATGATTCTTCAACCATCCATGATAAGGAGATTTTCAATCAATTCCTGCAATTACTCTCAAGACAGGAACAAAAGCGTAAAAGAGTGTCTTTTTACGCCAACCAGTTGAATATAACTCCCAAGTATCTGTCATCCGTTGCCAAGAAAGTCAGTGGTAAGAATCCCATGCGTTGGATTACTGAAAGCACTATGCAGGACTGTTATTCCCTGTTGACAGAAACGGATATGAGCATCAAGGAAATTTCCAATAAGTTGGGGTTCCCAAATTCTTCATTCTTTAGCCAGTATTTCCGTGAGCAAGCTAAAGTTACTCCTTTAGAGTATCGTTTTGACCATAAAAGAGCTGTGAGATGAGCGATGTAGTTATCAGACCGGTGGAAGGGAATAAACTGATGGACGAGTTTATCAGAGTCCCACGGATAATCTATCAAGACTGTCCGCAGTATGTTCCAGACTTGGATTCGGATGTCAGGAAACTATTTGACGTCCGTGAGACCCCTGGTTTGGAATTTTCCGACATTCAGCCATTTATCGCTTATCGTGATGGCAAACTGGCTGGCCGAGTGGTAGGTATTGTCAATAGGAAAGCAAATAAACGTTGGGAGACGAAGAATGTGCGTTTCTCAATGATTGAATTTGTTGACGATATGGAAGTGTCGCGTGCCCTGCTTCAGGCTGTCGAAGAATGGGGCAGAACTCATGGTATGGAAATGATGCAGGGACCCTTGGGAATTACTGATTTCGACAAAGAGGGTATGTTGGTAGAAGATTTCGATATGATAGGTTCTATCAATACCATATACAACCCCGAATATTATCATCGCCACATGGAAGCTCTGGGTTTGGAGAAGGAGGTTGACTGGTTGCAGGTGCATATTGATATACCTCAGGATGTCCCAGCCCGTTATGCGCGTGTTGCACAATATGCTCGCGAGCAGATAGGATTGCGACTTATCAAGCTCACCAATAAGCAGATTTTCGAAGAGGGATATGGCAAGCGTGTGTTCGATTTGTTGAACGAGGCTTATAAGCCCATCTTCGGATTCTCAGCCCTTTCACCTAAACAGATGGACCGTTTCCTTAATAAGTACATCAAAATGGTTGACAAACAGTTGATTCCTGTCATCCTGAACGATAAAGACGAAATGGTGGGCGTAGCGGTTTCCATGGGCAGTCTGTCGAAATCTATGCAGAAAACGCATGGCAGATTACTGCCTTTTGGTTGGTATCATCTCGTAAAAGCATTGAAATGGCATCACGAGGACAATGCCGAAATGTTGTTGATAGCTATTCGTCCCGATTATCAGGGGCTGGGTGTGAATGCCATGTTTTTCGATGACCTGATACCTATATTTAATAAGTGTGGGTTTAAGTGGGCAGAAACGGGCCCTCAGTTAGAGGATAATGTGCGGGAATTGACGCAATGGAAGCCGTTGCATCCCAAATTTGTAAAACGCAGAAGATGTTATAAAAAGAAAATATAAAAAACAAATGGAAAGAAGAGTAGTAATCACAGGAATGGGTATTTGGTCGTGCTTGGGAACGACGCTTGATGAAGTACGCCAGAGCCTGTATGAAGGAAAAAGTGGTATTGTATTCAGTCAGGAACGTGTTGACGCAGGTTTTCGTTCGCCTTTCTGTGCCAATGTGCCAAAAGCCGACTTGAAGCCTTTTGTTAATCGTAACTTCCGACAGTTTATGCCTGAGGAGGCTCAGTATGCCTATATGGCTACTCGTGATGCCTTGGCAGCAGCACGCCTGGAGCAAGATTATATCGACCAGCATGAGGTAGGTATTATCTATGGTAATGACTCAGTAGCTGAGGCAACCATGCACGCTTTGGATAAGTTCCGCGAGTTTGGATCAACGGCTGCCTGTGGCAGTGGTGCCATCTTCCAGTCTATGAACTCTACAGTGACGATGAACTTGGCATGTCTGTTCCACTTGAAGGGTATCAACCTGACAGCCTCGGCAGCCTGCGCTTCAGGTTCGCAGTCTATTGGCTTGAGCTATCTGCTTATTAAGAATGGTTTGCAGGACTGTGTAGTTTGCGGTGGTGCTCAGGAGGCTAACATGTATGGTGTGGCATCTTTCGATGGCATCCAGTCGTTCGCCCTGCGTGAAGACAATGATGCTTCTAAGGCTAGTCGCCCATTCGACAAGGACCGTAACGGACTGGTACCTGGCGGTGGTGCTGCTACTCTGATACTTGAGGACTATGAAAGTGCTGTTCGCCGCGGTGCTCCTATCTTGGCAGAAATTATCGGATGGGGATTCTCTGGCAATGGCGACCATATCTCTACGCCTAACGTAGCAGGTCCTGCCCGCTCGTTGGAACTTTGTTTCAAAGACAGCGGTATCAATGTAAAGGAGATTGGCTATGTCAATGCGCACGCAACCTCTACGAAGATCGGTGACAGCCGCGAAGCTCAGGCTATAGCTCAGATCTTCGGCGACTATCGCGTACCCGTTACCTCTACCAAGAGTCAGACTGGTCATGAAATGTGGATGGCTGGTGCCTCAGAGATTATCTACACTATATTGATGATGAAGAACAACTTCATTGCAGGCAATATCAACTTTGAGAATCCTGACGAAGAGACGGCATGTGTCAATATCATTCCAGAGACTATCGAAGCCCATTTTGATACGTTCCTCAGCAATTCCTTCGGTTTCGGAGGTACCAATTCCACTCTCATCGTGAAAAATTTATAGTAGAAATAACGAAACATCGAAATTTTAATTTTAAAACATTATGACAAGACAAGAAATCATTGAGCAGGTTAATGGACTGCTCTCAGAAGAGTTTGAAGTAGAACAGAGTGAATTCACCCCAGATGCCAACCTGAAGGATACCCTCCAGTTGGACAGCATCAATTTGGTTGACTTGATTGCACTGGTACAGGTAACTTACAAAATCACCATCCCAGTAAACGAATTGCACCAGATTCAGACTTTCAATAATCTCTACGATTACATTGAGCAGCATCTGCCAGCATGATTATTAAAGGCGACGACATCAAGAAACTCATTCCGCAGCGCGACCCCTTTATGATGGTTGATGAGTTTGAGCGACAGAACGAATCTTCTGCCACCTCTGCACTCACCATCGCACGAGGGAATTATTTCCTGTTGTCTGACGGAATGGTTTCTTCGACCGGGCTGATAGAACATATCGCCCAATCGTGTTCGGCTCTTGCCGCCTCTCTGAAGGCTGATGCCGACACTGCGCCTATCGGAATGATTGTTGAAGTGAAGAACTTCTGCTGCCATCGCCGTCCTCAGTTGGGCGAACGCCTTCAGACTGAGGTGACGTTTGGCTTTTCCTTTGGTAATATGACTTTGGCCCATGGCGTCACCCAAATAGCTGGCGAGACGGTGGCTGAGGTGGATTTGAAAATATTTATGCAATGACCCAATTTTTCATCAGGTTATATCAGTTTTTCCGTAGCCACCAGCTGATTTGCTGGCTGTCCATGGTGGCATTGTTCATTGTCTTTGGCTGGTTTGCCACCCGTATTCATTTGGAGGAAGACATCGACAAACTGATGCCTTCGTCGAAGAATGAAGACGGTACCACCAAACTGGCTTTTGCCGACTTGAAGATCAAGGATAAGACCTTCCTGCTCTTTGAGGGGGAGGGCGTTGAACACCTTTCGGAAGTGTGCGACCAGTTTGTTGATACGCTCTTGCAACGTGACTCTGCGAGCCATACCATCGAGGACGTATTCTACCAGTTGCCTGAAGACCTGATGATGGATGGTGTTGACTATATGATGGCCCATTTGCCTGCCTATATCGACACATCAGCCTATGCCCGTTTCGACACGTTGCTCACACGCGAGCATTTCACGCGACAGATGCGCCAGAACTATGCCGACCTGCAGGGCGAGGTGGGCGAGTTGTTCCCTGAATTGATTCAGATTGACCCCATTGGCATGCGTAGCGTGCTGGCCGAACAACTGAAACCGCTCTTAGAGGGTGGGGCGGGCAGTTACCAGACCATCAACGGCCATTTCTTTGTGCCAGATTCAACGGTGTGTCTGGCTTTCATTACCCCTCATTTCTCATCCACCAATACAGGACAGGGATCTGCGCTGTTTGAAATGATGAACCGGCAGATTGACGAGTTTGCCAAACAGTATCCTGATGTGCGCATCAGCTATCATGGTACACCAGCCAGTGGCTACTATAACTCAACGCAAATCAAGCACGACCTGACCACCACCATTACTGGTGCTCTCGTTCTGGTGCTGCTATTCCTGCTGTTGTGCTTCCGGCGTTGGGACACTATTCCGCTGCTACTCCTACCTGTTGTGTTCGGCACTCTCTTCGGACTTACCATGATGTATTTCATCAAAGGACAGTTCTCGCTTTTAGCACTGGGTATTGGTGGCGTTGTTTTGGGGGTGGCCATGAGTTATGTGCTGCACGTACTGACCCACCAGAAGTATGTGGGTGATGCCGAACGTATGTTGCGTGATCAGGTGAAACCCGTCTGGTTGGGCTGTCTGACAACCATAGGTTCCTTTGCAGGACTTATCTTTATTCAGACTGACCTGTTGCAGGACTTCGGCCTCTTTGCCGCCTTTGCTATTTTAGGTACTACATTATTCTCACTGACCTATCTTCCACAGTTCTTCCGTAAGGAGCAGACTGCATCTTCCGTTAAATCCTTTGCCTGGATAGACCGTATCAATACGTATCCCTTCGATCGTAAGAAACCGTTGCTGATAGCTATTACTGCTGTGATGGCTGTCTGTATCGGTGCCTATTTCGTGGGAGGAACACGTTTTGATGCCGATATGCACAATCTGGGCTACGAGGCAGAACTGACGGAGCATTCAGAGCAGGTGTTGCGCGACAAGACCTATACTGGCGACAAGACTAAGTATTTTGCCAGCAAGGGGCGCACCATGGAGGAAGCCATCAATGCTTTTGGTCTGCTTGACAAGAAGCTCGACTCACTACAGCAGTTAGGACTCGTCAAGAGTTATACACATACCAATCAGATTTTCGTTCCCCTGAAGGTACAGCAGGAGCGCATTGACGCCTGGCACCGCTACTGGACCGATGAACGGTTGGCAAAAGTACGTCAGTTGATTCAGTCAACTGCCCCCCAAGCAGGTCTGACAGCCGATGCTTTCGATACCTTCTTTGAGGCTGCGACGTCTGATTACGAGCCCGATGCACTTTATGATGCTAAACTGATACCAGCTGGTTATCAATCGACACTGATGGAGAAATCCTACGATGGAAATTTCCTCTGTTTTACTTCCGTACGTTGTGCTAATGATAGTGTGCGAAGCAGTGAGAGTGATTACATCCGTATCTGCGATGCTATTGCCCAGCGACCGGAGTTGTTGGTGCTTGATACCTATTATTATACTACCGATACCCTGATGCGGATGAGTGAAGACTTCAATGTGCTCCAGTGGTTGTCAATGGCTTTCGTATTTATGGTACTGCTATTGAGTTTCCATTTCAATCTGAAACATACGATACTTGGTTTCCTGCCCATCCTGCTCAGTTGGATGATAGTGCTGGGAGCTATGGTATTATTCGATATCCGTTTCAATCTCATTAGTATTATCATCTCCACCTTTATCTTTGGTATAGGTGTTGACTATAGCATTTTTGTGATGGACGGACTGACCCATCAGGACGCTCAGAAACTGACTTTCCATAAGACAGCTATCTTCCTGAGTGCCGTTACTCTCATCACCACTGTGAGCAGCATGCTCATTGCCTCTCACCCAGCTATCCGTTCAGTGGGATTCTCTACCTTGGTAGGTCTCCTCTCGGCAGTGATTCTCTCGTATGTACTTCAACCCGCAATCTATCGTTGGCTGAACCGTAAGAAAGCATGAAATACGACGTTGTTGTCATAGGAAGTGGATTTGGCGGACTCGCCTGTGCCCACCTGCTCTCGAAGGCAGGTCGCAGCGTCCTTGTGCTGGAGTCTCACTGGCAGCCAGGCGGTTGTCTTCAGAGTTATCAGCGTAAGGGACACACTTTTGACACGGGTCTTCATTATGTTGGCGGCTTACGCGAAGGAGAGACGTTGCATGATATCTTCTGCACGCTGGACCTTCTTCGCCTACCTTGGCATCAGCTGGATGTTGACGGAACTGACTTGATTACCATTGATGGTGAGACTTTTTGTCTGGCTCAAGGTTTTGACCACTTTGTTGAAGTGCTGGCTACTCAATTCCCTGATCAGCGCGAAGCTCTGAAAAGTTATGTTGATATGCTGCAGGGTCCTGATCCTGACCCGTCTGTCAATGCATGGCAGTGGTTGAACGAGCATTTCAGCAATCAACTGTTGATAGATGTACTGTCAGGTTCCTGCCTGAAAACGGAGTTGTGCCGTGAGTCTTTACCCCTGCTGGCCTTTGCTCATAGTCAGAAGAGCTATATCCAAAGCAGTTGGCGTCTAAAAGGTGACAGCAGTCTTATTGTACGCTCATTGGTGGATGATATTCGTAACATGGGTGGCGAAGTGATATGTAGAGCAGAGGTCGAAGAGCTGATAGAACAAGACGGCAGCATCGTGGCAGCGTTGTGTAGCAACGGTGAGCGATACGAAGGCAGTTACTTTATCAGTGATATCCACCCAGTCCAGACCTTTGCCCTTGTCAAGGAAAGTAAAGTGGTAAAGCGTATCTTCCGCACCCGTCTTTCTATGCTGAAGAATACCTATGGTATGTACACCTATTCGCTGGTGCTGAAACCTCAGACATTGCCCTATTTCAATCACAATAAGTTTGTGTATGCAGGCGGCAGTGTTTGGGATGAGGCTACCCAGAAGGTCATGCTCAGCTGTCGTGTACCAGAAGATGGCTCTGAGTATGCCACTCTTCTTGACCTTTTGACTCCCTGCGAGGTGAATCCGATGGAACTGGCAGAGTCGGTTGTACCAGGACTCCATGATATGGTCGTTCAACAGTATATCAGTACACCGCATACGTGGCAGCGTTTTACTCACACACCTGACGGTTCCGCTTATGGTATCCGCAAGGATTGTCGCCAACCCTTGTTCACCATGTTGTCGCCTCGTACTCCTATCAGTAATCTGCTGCTGACCGGTCAGAACGTCATGCTGCATGGATTGGAAGGGGTCGCCATGACGGCTCAGCAGACAACAGGGATTATCTTGAATAACGAAACATCGAAATAACGAAATATCGAAATAAATAAAAAGAAAATATGAAATACGCATTAGTAACAGGAGGAAGCCGTGGCATCGGGCGTGCCGTAGCAGTTCGTTTGGCTCAGAAAGGCTATCAAGTGATTATAAATTATGCCAGCAATCAGGCAGAAGCCGAGAAGACACTGGAACAAATCAATGGTCAGGGTGAAATCATGCGCTTTGATGTCAGTGATGCCCAACAGACACGCGAGGCTTTGCAAGACTGGCAGCAGCGCCATCCAGAAGAATATATTGAGGTGTTAGTTAATAATGCAGGTATCCGTCGCGACAATGTGATGGCTCTGATGCCTGAAGCCGATTGGCATCGTGTACTGGATATCACCCTCTCAGGTTTTTTCAATGTTACACAGCCTCTCTTGCCTGCCATGCAGTTGCATAAGTTCGGTCGCATTATTAACATGGCCAGTGTCAGTGGACTGAAGGGTCTGCCAGGCCAGACCAACTATTCCGCTGCCAAGGGTGGCATCATTGCAGCTACTAAGGCACTGGCGCAGGAAGTGGCTCGCAAGAATGTCACAGTCAATGCCGTAGCCCCAGGCTTTATCAAGACCGATATGACGGAGGGACTCGATGAGGCTGCTCTCAAGAAGGCAATACCTGCCAACCGCTTTGGCAATCCGGAGGAAGTGGCTGATTTGGTAGCCTTTCTTGCATCGCCAAATGCCGGCTATATCACAGGTAATGTTATATCAATAAATGGAGGATTATACACTTAAGCTGAAAGATATGAAAAAGATTGTATTATTTTTGTTCTGCATGTTGGCTGCTATAGCCAATGTCAATGCACAGCAGGTTACAAAGACTACCCATAAGAAGGCAGTCAAGACGGATGTGGTTACTACTGGTAACATGACGATTCGCAAACCCTCGTATATCTGTATCTCAACAGATAACGATCAAGACCAGCTGATTATGGATGGTACCAAGTTTACCATGACAATGGGAAAGAAAAAGCATGTGACTGATAGTCGGAAGAACCCTCAGTTTGCCACTTTCCAGGCCGTACTCGAGGCCGTTATCAACGGTCGTGCTATACCCGCCAGTGAAGACTTGACGGTATCAACAAAGGGTAACGACAAAGTGCTCACGATTACTCCTACAGGAAAGAAGCGTCGCCAGATGTTTACCTCGTTTGTACTAGTTATAGATGCCAAGACTTCTGCCTTCAAGACACTGAAGATGAACGACAGGAGTGGCGGTTTTATGGAGTATACGTTTAAATAAAGTAATGACAAGATTCAGACAATTCATCATAGGCGTATTCTGTTTGTTGGGTTTGCAACTTCATGCCCAACAGATTACAGGCTATGTCACAGATGCTGAGACAGGCGACAGTATTCCTTATGCCAGTGTGGTTTATAAGGGACACCATATCTCTGTCATTTCTAACGGCGAGGGTCGCTATGTCATTGATCGCCACAACGGCTGGAACATCACGTTCAGTGCCGTTGGTTACAAGACGCGTATCATTCCTGTCAACGCAAAGACGAAAGCCAAGCTGAATATCGCCCTGAAACCCGACAAGCAGATGTTGGCAGAGGTTACTGTCAAGTCTAAGAGAAGTCGTTACAGCCGAAAGAACAATCCTGCCGTAGAACTGATGAAGCGGGTGGTGGAGGCCAAGAAAAAAACCGATTTGAGTATTAATGATTACTATCAATACAGCAAATACGAGAAGATAACAACTTCACTCAATGATCTGAAGCCTGAACAGTTGGAGACAGGTCCGTTTAAGAAACATCCTTGGCTGGTTGAACAGGTGGAGACCAGCAGTACCACCGGAAAACTGATTCTCCCTGTGAGTGTCGATGAAACGGTATCGCAGAAAGTGTACCGTAAGGACCCGCATGCTGAGAAGACCATTATCCAGGGACAGTCATCAAAGGGTGTTAACAATATCTTCCAAACGGGCGATATTGTCAATACGGTCATCAAGGATGTGTTTACTGATATCGACCTTTATCAGGATCATATCCGTTTGCTCCAGTATCCCTTTATCTCTCCGATTTCCAAGGAGGGAATCGCCTTCTACCGCTATTATATTGAGGATACACTGGCTATTGAACGCGACAGTGTGATACATCTTCATTTCCTGCCAAATAACCAGAACGACATGGGATTCCGTGGCGATTTGTATATCCTGAAGGATTCTACGCTCCATGTGCGTCGCTGTGAGATGACTATTCCTAAGCAGAGTAATGTCAACTTTGTGAAGAATGTGAAGATTCTGCAGGAGTATGAGAAATTGCCCAACGGCCAGTGGGTGCTGACTAAGGACGATATGTCAACGGAACTGGAACTGCTGAGCTTCCTGCGTCAGTTGAATGTGACGCGTACCACCCGTATGAAAGACTATGCCTTTGACCCGATACCGAAGAAACTGTTCCGAGGTATGGCAAGTAAGGTGACAGAAGCCGATGCCGAAATGCGCGACGAAGCCTTCTGGAATCAGTACCGACAGGTGGAACTCACCAAGAGTGAAGGCTCGATGGACAAGTTCATTCATCGCATTGAGAACATCAAGGGCATGAAGTACGTTATTTTCGGGCTCAAGGCTTTGTTTGAGAATTCTATCGAGACCAGTACGCCCAACTATATTGATATCTGTCCCGTCAATACGATTCTCAGTCATAACTACGTTGATGGTTTGCGTAGCCGACTCAGTGTAAAGACAACGGCCAATCTCTTCAAGCATTTCTTCCTCTCCGGCTACTATGGTCGCGGATGGGGCAGCCATCAGAACTACTATAATGTGGAGTTTACCTACTCGCTGAATGCCAAGAAGTATTTGCCGCATGAATTCCCACGCCGTACCATCACGATACAGTCAGGACGTGATGTCTGTTCACCCTTCGACCGCTTCATGGATACCGATAAGGATAACTTCATGGTGGCACTGAAGTGGGCAGATACCGACAAGATGATGTATTATAATCGACAGCAGGTAACCTTCGATTATGAGACTGATTGGGGACTAAAAGCTACACTGATAGGTAAGTTGGAGGAAAACGAAGCATGTGGCAAGATGTCTTTCCGTACACTGGATATGGCTCCTCGCGAAGAGTTCCTGCGCACTGGTAATCATGAATATCTCCGTACCACCGAGGTGTCGGCTAAGTTGCGTTATGCTCCAGGCGAGACCTATATCAATAATAAATTGCGCCGTCGCGTCATTAACCTCGATGCTCCAGTGTTCAGCCTGTCACATACCATGGGCTTCAATGGTGTCTTTGGCGGACAGTATTCCTATAATTACACGGAACTCCATATCTACAAGCGTTTTTGGCTGAGTAGCTGGGGTAAACTGGATATTTCGCTGAAGGGTGGAATGCAGTGGAATCAGGTACCTTATCCCCTGCTCATCTTCCCTGCTGCCAACCAGTCGTATATCATTCTCCCTGAGACATTCAACTTGATTAATACGATGGAGTTTCTCAACGACCGCTTTGCGTCGCTGATGGTATCATGGGACCTCAATGGTAAGATTTTCAATCGCATACCATTGCTCAAAAAACTCCATTGGCGTGAATACATCGGTGTGCGTATGCTGTGGGGCGAGCTCTCTGACAAGAATAACCCCTACCTGCCTGAGAATGCAGGTAATAACCGTCTGATGTACTTCCCTGTAGGCAGCCATGTCATGAACCCAGACCGTCCCTATGCTGAAATCGTTCTGGGCATCCATAACATTTTCAAGTTCTTCCATGTGGAGTATGTGCGTCGGTTGAATTACAACGAATTGCCGACGAGTCCAAAGTGGGGCATGCGCTATGTGATAGCGTTTAGCTTTTAGCTGCTACCAGCGTTTAACTATTCGACGAAGCCTTGTGCATTTTGCGCAGGGCTTTGTCGCGTATTTGGCGTACACGCTCGCGCTTTAGTCCCATAGCCTGACCAATCTCTGCCATCGTCTTGTGCTCCTCGTCAATACCGAAGAAAGCCTTGATGACAGTCTGTTCGCGTTCGTTCAGTGTAACGATGGCGCTCAGCATATCGTCCGACAGCGCGTTCTGTTCCACCGCAGCATCGGCTTTAGGCGCATCTTTATCTTCCAGCACATTCAGCAGCGTGTAGTTGTTCTTCGAACCTACAGGCAGTGATTCGTCCGTTGAGAGTACAGGAACCTCGCCCGTCACTTTACGGATAGCCTCCTCTATGGCATGGCGAATATAAGGCGCAGCAAACGTCACAAAAGGCTTGCCACGGCTGGCATCGAATTTTTCTGCAGCCTTAATCATACCGATGCTACCCTCACTTACCAGATCGTCGGTAGTAAGTAATTCACAAGTGTACTGGCGAGCCAGCGTCACCACATAACCCATATTCTTGCTGACGAGTTCGTCGCGTAGTTTCTTATCCATATGACGGCAAAGGTACAATAAAAAAGAAAGAAATCCAAATTTTCATCTGGATTTCTTCTTTCTCCAATCTCCTCTTATGGGGATTTAACACAGGTCACGCAATTTCAATCATCCGTGATACCTTTGTTTCCTCCTTTTTCATCTTAGGCAGTACCACCGTCAGAATACCATTCTCCACCTTAGCTGAGATGTGCTCACGGTCAACATCGTCAGGCAGCGAGTAGTTCTGCTGATAGTTGGTGTAGCTGAACTCACGGCGCAGGTAGTGCTGCTTTTTGTCCTCCTCCTTATGTTCCATCTTGTTCTCAATTGAGATGCTCAAGTTGCCGTCATCGTTGATGTGTACACGGCAATATTCCTTCTTAATACCTGGGGCAGCCACCTCCATGGTGTAATCTTCTGCACTCTCTTTGACATTCACGGCTGGTGCGGTAGTTGTAGCACACGACATCATGTCGTTATTGTTCATAAACTCATCGAACACTGTTGGAAACCATCCATTTTTGAATACTGGTAACATAATCATACCTCCTAATTTTATTTTTTGTTTAACATTTTATTTTCTCTTAGGCTTCCAGTTCTTAGCTTTCCGCCTTCACTATACCCTTTTACAACTTGCGTGCCAATACATATCTATCTGTCAGATTGACACCGTTTAGTGACAACCTGACAGGTAAGGTGCAACTGGGAGTTAACTGGGAATTGACTGGGAGCTGAGCCTATTTTTTAAATGAGGAAATATGCCTTTAACGAATCTGTTACTTCTGTTTTTTCCCTTCCGACATGATGCTATATTTCAACTGTAGCTTGATGAAGGGTTTAACATGGTCGTACATGCGCATGTAAGTTTTTTTGCTTTTTATGAATTATTTATTCTAAATGTATTCGTATTTTTTTTCTTACTGCATCCATTCCCGGCGTTCGGCATCGGACATTTTTTCGATGGCGTAACGCAGGGTGGTGCGTGGCATCTCATGGACGTGTTGGCGAAGGAAGGAACGCAGGAGGTCCATAGAGACTCGTTTGCCCATTTCGCGCAACATCCATCCCACAGCCTTGTGCATCAGGTCGTGAGGGTGGTGCAGGTGCATCTCCGCATAGCGCAGACACCACGATGCATCGCCCTGTTGCGATGTCTTCCACGTGCAGACGATGCTCATACGCTGGCGCCATAGGTTATCACTCAGTGCCAAGCGGTCAACGACCTGACGCTTATAATCGTCAGATCCGTCGCCCAGTAGAGTGGGTAACAGCAGCCAATGTCCCAGAATCTTGGGCGCTGAAAGATCGACCAGGTCCCAGTTGTTGGCACATTCGGCATAGTCCAGATACAGGGTCAGAATAGTGTCGCGTTTCTTGATGGCTGTTACGTTATGCTCCATGCGTTTGGTGGCTTGTTGCTCGAACTGTGACACGAGGATGAGCAGTCCGCAGAGCCTCACTTCGTGCCAGCGTGACTTCAGCAGTGTTGGCACTTCCTTGAGAGGCAGGTCTCTCGCTTCCTTCACCACTTCGCGCGTCCGTGGCACTTTCAAACCCAAGAACTCGTCGCCCTCGCCATACTCGCCGCGTCCCGTTTTGAAAAAGCCCATGAGCACTCGCCGCTGCTCCTCATTACGCAGCGTTTCCATATATCCAATGATTTCCTTAGCTGTAGTCCTATTCACGCCTGCAAAGGTACAAACTTTCTTGCAAATATATTCATAATGGCAGAAAAAATATCCATAATGGCAGAATAGGAGTTGTTACAACCTAAAGTTTGTTAAATGTAAATGGACAATTCCATAAAAAAAGGAGAAAATTAGTACCTTTGCCATTCAAAAACTGAAAAACAGACAATGTTTTTCGGCTGAGTGGTTATATTTAAGTTAAAGAAAAAATTAGATAAACTAGGTATGAAAATGAAGAAATTTATGTTGTTAGCAGCCGTTGCTGCAGCACTTGTATCATGTGGAGGCGGCGGAGGTCGTCCAAGCTTTGGTGACAATGAGTACCCCGTTGTGACGGTGGGTACGTCAAATGCTGACATGCAATCTACCTATCCTGCCACTATCAAGGGTATGCAGGATGTGGAAATTCGTCCGAAGGTTCAGGGTTTTATTCTGCAAATCAATGTGAAAGAAGGTCAGACGGTTAGTGCCGGTCAGACACTTTTCGTACTTGATAACGCAACCTATCAGGCACAGGTTCGTCAGGCTCAGGCAACCGTGAATACTGCTCAGCAGCAGGTGAACACAGCCCAGCTGACATTTGAGAATGCCAAGCAGTTGCACGCCAACAAAGTGATAGGAGATTACGAGTTGAAGACTTCTGAGAATTCTTTTGAAAGTGCAAAAGCACAGTTGGCTCAAGCCAAGGCATCTTTGGCTTCAGCTCAGGAGATGCTGAGTTTCTGCTACGTGAAGAGTCCTGCCTCTGGAGTGGTAGGCACGCTGCCTTTCAAGAAGGGTGCTTTGGTCAGTGCCTCTAATTCGCTGACTACGGTATCAAACATCTCGTCAATGGATGTATATTTCTCAGTGACGGAGAAAGATGCTATGGTCCTTTCGCAAAAGGGCTTGAGCAGTCTGCCCCCTGTAAAGTTGCAGTTGGCTGATGGCAGCATCTATACCAACGAGGGAACCGTAACGAAGATGAGTGGTGTGATAGACCAAGCTACAGGTAGCGTACAGCTGATTGCTTCTTTCGCCAATCCTGAAAAGAAGTTGAAGAGTGGTGGTGCCGGTACCATTATCATCCCACGTATTGCTTCTTCAGCCATTATCATTCCTCAGTCGTGTGTCATGGAGGTGCAGAACAAGAAGTTTGTCTATACCCTCGGCAAGGATAACAAGGTTGTTTATACAGAGATTAAGGTTGACCCACAGAATGATGGCAACAACTATATCGTGACCGACGGTCTGAAAGCTGGTGACAAGTATGTGACCAATGGTGTCACGAAGTTGAGCGATGGTATGGAGATTGTACCCATCACTCCAGAGCGCTATCAGCAGAAGATATCAGAGCAGGCCAAGGCCATGTCGGCAGGTGATATTGTAAATGCAATGAAGAAGTAAAAAATTGAAAAGTTGAAAGCTTATCAGAACACTTCAGTCTTTCAATTCTTAAATTCTTAAATTCTAAAGAAATGACTTTTACAACATTTATCAAACGCCCGGTGTTGTCGACGGTGATTTCTATCCTCATCGTCCTGCTGGGTTTCATTGGATTGGTTTCGCTGCCTGTTGAGCAGTACCCCAATATAGCACCTCCTACCGTAGCCGTGTGGACCAGTTACCCTGGTGCTGATGCCGAGACGGTAAAGAACTCCGTTATTACGCCACTGGAGGAAAGTATCAACGGTGTGGAGGGCATGGACTATATTTCCTCTACGGCAGGTGCCGGATCTGCACAGATTAGCGTGTTGTTCCGCCAGGGTATGAACCCTGATATGTGTGCCGTCAACGTGCAGAACCGTGTCAGTCAGGCACAGGCGCTGTTGCCTGCCGAGGTGACACGTATCGGTGTGACGGTGACGAAGCGTCAGACATCACAGGTGCTGATGTTCACCTTGACATCTGACGGGCGTTACGATGACGAGTTCCTGACGAACTATAACAACATCAACATCATTCCAGCCATCAAGCGTATTCAGGGTGTGGGTGACGTGCAGTCGCCTGGTCTGAAGACTTACTCCATGCGTATCTGGCTGAAGCCCGATGTCATGAAACAGTACAACCTGATGCCTTCGGACATCAGTGGTGTGCTGGCTGAGCAGAACATTGAGGCGGCTCCTGGTACCTTCGGTGAGCAGTCGGATGTGGCATACGAATACAGTATGCGCTATACAGGTCGTCTGAAGACAGCAGAAGAATTCGGTAATATCATCATATCGAATGATGCCAACGGACAGACACTGCGACTGAAGGATGTGGCTAAGATAGAACTGGGCGGACAGCAGTATTCAGTATCGATGAAGAACAACAACATCCCATCGGTACTGGGTATGGTGCAGCAGATTGCCGGTTCGAACGCTAACGAGATTGCCAAGCAGGTGAAAGCCGAACTGGAAGAGCAGGCAAAACTGTTCCCTCCAGGCATGACCTATAAAATCAACTACGATGTAACGGAGTTCCTCTATGCCAGTATCGAGGAGGTGGTGTTCACCCTGATATTCACCTTGATTCTGGTGTTCATCGTGATTTATGTGTTCCTGCAGGACTGGCGCTCGACGCTGATCCCGTTGATTGCCGTTCCTGTATCTCTGATTGGTACGTTCTTCTTCCTGTCAGTGTTCGGATTCTCCATCAACCTGCTGACGTTGTCGGCTTTGCTGTTGGCCATTGCCATTGTGGTGGATGATGCCATTGTGGTGGTGGAGGCAGTGCATGCGAAGCTCGACCAAGGTTATAAGAGTCCTCTGACGGCTTCCATTGATGCCATGAACGAAATTTCGGGTGCTATCATCTCCATCACCCTCGTGATGGCATCGGTGTTCATCCCCGTGTCGTTCATTGGTGGTACAAGCGGTTCGTTCTATCGCGAGTTCGGTGTGACCATGGCTGTCAGCATCTTTATCTCGGCCTTGAACGCCTTGACGCTGTCGCCAGCCCTGTGTGCTATCTTCCTGAAACCACACGATAAGGAAGGACACAAGAAAATGTCGCGCATCGACCGCTTCCATGCGTCGTTCAATACGGCTTACGAATCGGTACTTGGAAAATATAGAGGTATTGTAGAGAAACTGGTGAAAAAGCCTATAGCCATCGGTATCTCAGTCATTATAGGTATTGTGGTACTGATAGCAACGATGGCGGGTGCCAAGACAGGTCTGGTTCCTGATGAAGATACAGGTACTATCTTCTGTACCATCTCTATGCCACCTGCCACCTCTGTTGCCCGCACAACACAGGTGATTACCGAGGTTGACTCCATTCTGGCTGCCGACCCTGCTATTCAGAGCCGTGAGCAGATTCAAGGTTATAACTTCATCGCAGGTTCCGGTTCCGACCAGGCTACGTTCATCATCAAGCTGAAACCCTTCGAGGAGCGTCAGAAAGGATTCTGGTGGAAGCTCAGCGGACTGTGGCAGGGGGACGGTATCTACCGTTTCTTCCTGAACCCATACGAGGCCAATGGCGTACTGGCTCAGATTTATCTGAAGACAGCCCATATCAAGGATGCCCAGATTCTGGCATTCGCACCGCCTATGATTCCTGGCTTCTCAGCCAACTCCGGTGTGTCGATTGTGATGCAGGACCGTACGGGTGGTAGCTTGAGCCGATTCTTCGATGTGGTGAAGGAATATCTGGCAGAACTGAACAAACGTCCGGAGTTCCAGACGGCACAGACATCCTATAACCCGAACTATCCGCAGTATATGATTCATGTGGATGTGGGTAAGTGTAAGCAGGCTGGCATTTCGCCCAATCTGGTGCTGACCACCCTGCAGGGTTACTATGGTGGACTCTATGCCTCAAACTTCAATGCCTACGGAAAACTCTATCGTGTCATGATTCAGGGTTCGCCTGAAACACGCATGACGCCAGAGTCGCTGAACAGCGTTTTTGTGCGTACCCCAGGCGGCATGTCGCCCGTGCAGGAGTTCTGCCGTATGGAGCGTGTCTATGGACCGTCCAATATTAACCGTTTCAACCTGTTTACGAGTATCAACGTGACGGCAACGGTAGCCAATGGCTATTCTACGGGTGATGCTATCAAGGCAGCTCAGGAAGTAGCAGCCGACATACTGCCTCAGGGTTACACCTACGAGTATTCAGGTCTGACCCGTGAGGAGGCTAAGGCTTCCAATACGACAGCCGTTATCTTCGCCCTGTGTATCATCTTCATCTATCTGATTCTGTCAGCGCAGTATGAGTCATACATCTTGCCATTGGCTGTAGTACTCTCCGTACCGTTCGGTCTGGCAGGCTGTTTCCTCTTCACGATGCTGTTCGGTCACTCCAACGATATCTACATGCAGATCTCACTGATTATGCTGATCGGTCTGTTGGCTAAGAACGCCATCCTGATTGTGCAGTTCGCCTTGGAGCGTCGTCAGACGGGTATGGCTATCTCGTGGTCAGCCATCCTGGGTGCCGCAGCCCGTCTGCGTCCTATCCTGATGACCTCTCTGGCTATGGTTATCGGTCTGTTGCCAATGATGTTTGCCTCAGGTGTAGGTAAGAATGGTAACCAGACACTGGGTGCCGCTGCCGTAGGTGGTATGTTGATAGGTACAATCTGTCAGGTATTGGTAGTGCCTGCTCTGTTCGTTATCTTCCAGAGCCTGCAGGAGAAACTCAGTCCTATGAAGTTCGAAGGTGATGAAGAGAATCCTGATGTGGCTTCTGAGATTGCACAGTATGCCCATCGTCCAGTTGATTACAAATTAGAGGAGTAAGAGATTATGAAGAAAATCATGATATTTGCAACCGCAGCACTGCTCATGAGCAGTTGCGGGCTCTATAACAAATATGAACGCCCGGGCGATGTCGTCACCACCGGAATCATCCGCGACGCCGTTTCGGATGTAGATACGCTGGTGGCACAGGACACTGCCTCGTTTGGCAATCTGCCTTGGCGTAGTGTGTTTACTGATGCTCAGCTGCGTCAGTATATTGAACAGGGATTACAGAAAAATGCCAACCTGCAGAATGCGGCCCTTACCGTCCAGATGTATGAGGCTATGCTGAAGGCGGCTAAACTGGCCTTCCTGCCTGCGATTAATTTCGGAGGAAACTCTGTAGGAAGTATCCAGACACTGTATACCAGCCCTTCACAAACCATGAGGTCATATACGTTTCCGATGACTGCTTCGTGGACATTGGACCTTTTCGGTAATATCCTGTCTCAGAAGCGTTCTACACAGATGAAACTCTTAGGCTTCAAGGATTATCAGATGGCTGTCCGTGCCCAGGTCATCAGCGGCATTGCTAATTGCTACTATACCCTGCTGATGCTCGACGAGCAGTTGCGCATCACGACGGATATGTCAGGTATGGCAAAGGAAACATGGGAGATGATGAAGTTACAGTATCAGTTAGGTCGCATGCGCTCTACCAGTGTGCAGAGTGCTGAGGCTGCCTATCTGTCAACACTGTCTCAAATCAACGAGTTCAAACGTCAGATCCGTGCAACTGAAAATGCCATGTGCTTGCTTATCGGACAGGCAGGACAGCAGATTCCCCGCTCGACACTTGCGGAACAGTCACTGGCTTCCGAGTTCTCAACAGGTGTGGGAATGGTGCTGTTGAAGAATCGTCCCGATGTGCATAATGCAGAGATGCAGCTTGCTGCCTGTTTCCACGACGTGCAGACCGCTCGTTCGAAGTTCTATCCCACGATTAGCGTAGGTTTCACAGGCGCTTTCGGCAATTCTGGCGGTTCGCTCAATCCGGGTAAGTGGCTTGTCAACCTCTTTGGCAATCTGACGCAGCCTATCTTCAACCGTGGTGCCTTGACAGCCAACCTGAAGGTGTCGAAGTTGCAGTATGAACAGGCGTTCAATACTTGGCAGAATGCCATTCTCTCGGCAGGCAATGAGGTTAGCAATGCATTGGTTGACTACAATACCTACGATGCCAACAGCAAACTGGAGGATCAGCGTATTGCCGTGCTGACAAAGACGGTGGAGGATACGCGTGCACTCTATCGTAGCAGCGGAGCCAGTTATCTGGAAGTGCTGACGGCTCAGAGCCAGTTGCTGAGTGCCCAACTTAAGAAGGTCGGTAACGATTTCTCGAAGATGCAGTCGGTGGTATCATTATATACTGCCCTTGGCGGAGGCGGAAAGTAATTGATAATAGATAATTGATAATTGATGATTATGGCAAGCGAAATAAGTCCAAAGGCCGAAATCGATCCAAGAGCGAAAATCGGCAACAATTGTAAGATATTCCCCTTTGTCTATATAGAGGGTGACGTGGTGATTGGCGACGATTGCATTATCTTTCCCTTCGTCAGTATCTGTAATGGAACACGCATGGGAAATAAGAATAAGGTGCATCAAGGTACGGTGTTGGGTGCTCTGCCCCAGGATTTCGAGTTCCGTGGTGAGAAGACGGAGTGCATCATAGGCGACAATAATATTTTCCGTGAGAATGTGGTGGTCAACCGTGCTACTCATACGGGTGGACAGACCGTCATCGGCAATGACAATGTGCTGATGGAGGGTGCCCATATCTCTCACGATACCAAGGTAGGCAACCGTTGTGTCTTCGGTTATGGTACGAAGATAGCCGGTGACTGCGAGATTGAGGATGGTGTCATCTTCTCATCCAGTGTGATTGAGAACGCCAAGACCCGTGTGGGACGCGGCTCCATGATACAGGCAGGTACTACCTTCTCGAAAGACGTTCCCCCCTTCATTATCTGTACCCATGATGTGCAGTTTGGTGGTGTGAACTATCAGGTGGCTCGTCAGCATGGTGTCGATGAGAAGACATTGAAGCACATTGCCAATGCCTATCGTCTGTTGTTCCATGGTAAGACGTCAACCTTTGATGCTGTCAATCAGATTGAGCAACAGGTACCGGAAGGGCCGTTCATCAATCACGTCATAGAGTTTATCCGTGCTTCGAAGATAGGTATTATCACGAAGATTTAATAACTGGCAGTGCAGGGAATACCTGCCTCAATAACACGGTCGCGAATGGCATCCAGCTGTTCGCGACTTGCTTTTTCCAAGCCGTGGGCTGGTGTTTCGCGGTCTATGGTATAGACCATGACCTGTTGTGGTTTAATGGCTTTCACCGCTTCCAGCCAAGGAGCCACGTACTCCTCGCCCGTGTTATCCACGCTGTCGCCATTGCAGGCACCCCGCATGAACATTGTCTGGATGATGATGTGCCCATGGAAGGCTTTCATCCTCTCAATGATGAGATTCACATCGTATGTTCCGTTAGGGTGATCCACCTTATTAATATAGGTGGGGTCAACGGTGTCCAGTTTCAGAATGTTGTCGTCAACTTTCATCAAGGCATCGTGCACCTCTTTGCGGTGAATCATCGTGGAGTTGCTCAGCACGCAGACCTTCGCCTTCGGACAGTATTGATTGCGCAGACGGATGGTGTCGTCGACAATCTCTGCAAAATGCGGATGACAGGTGGGTTCGCCGTTGCCCGCAAAAGTCAGTACATCAGGCAGCTGCCCTTCCTGCTGCATCTGCTGTAGTTTCGCTTCCAGTTTCTCGGCAACCTGTTCTCTCGTGGGCAAGGGCAGGGTAGGACGGTGGTCTTCGTTGAAGCCACATTCACAATAGATGCAGTCGAACGAACACACCTTGCCGTCGGCAGGTAGCAAATTAATACCCAGTGATATGCCCAGTCTTCTGCTGTGCACTGGGCCGAATATTGGTGATGGATAAATAATCGTACTCATAATTACCTGCAAAGATACAACTTTTATTCGAATAAACAATAATAGAGACAAAAATATGAACCATTAAATAAATCATTTTACCTGTTATACCAGCAGCCGGCCCTTAAAAGGTCGGCTGCCGTTTCGGTGAATTCTGTAGTTTATGATTTAGCTCTTGCCAAATGGAGATCGGGCTTGGGGCGAGCAGGGAGTTTCATTACGAGAAAGTGGTGGTTTCATTACGACTTTCCATGAGTTTCATTACGAGTTTCTGGGGAATAGGTTAGTGGCAATATGGTGCCACTCCCCTCCCAGTGATTTTTCATTTTTAATATCACAATATCATCAAAGGTGCGATGAAGCCCGATGTACAAAGGGATTGACGTTGGTGATATTAGTGGTGATATTGGTGATATTTTCTGCCGGATTTTAACAGATTTTGGCTAAAAAGCGTGTTTTTTTTGAGTGCACTCCAGTAAAAAATGGAGTGCAATCGAAAAATATTTGGAGTACACTCGAAAAAAATTGCAAGGAAAGGGCAAAAGAAACAAAAAAGTGAGATTTTTGTATTTTTTTGGCGTTGATTCGGGAAAAATTCGTAAATTTGCAGCAAATTAGGTGTATTACGTCTAAAAAAGAAATGGGAAACAAAAGAAAAAGAACCCGCAGCCGCCGTGGTATGCAGGTTGTTACGCTTTGCATCAGTACCACTATGGTATTGATTTTATTGGGAATGGTGGTTTTCTCCGTTTTGTCGGCAAGGAATCTGTCGAACCACATGAAGGAAAACCTCACGGTTACTGTGATGTTGAAAGACTATGTGACGGTCAATCAGGCACACCGCCTGTGTCGTGACCTGTATCATCGTCCTTATTCCCGTAATATTGACTACATCAGTAAAGAGCAGGCACAGAAAGAACAGATAAAGGAGTTGGGCAGTGACCCTTCGGAATTTCTGGGTTTTAATCCATTCTCGGCAACGCTGGAAATTCAGCTGAAATCAGATTACGCCAACCGCGATTCCTTGAAATGGATAGTGAAGGAGATACGAAAGGATGCTCGTGTGAGCGATATTGCCTATATGGAGGACTTGGTGGATCAGGTGAACTATAATCTGAGCCGTATCAGTATTATTCTCTTTGTATTGGCTATCCTGCTTACCTTTGTGTCGTTCTCATTAATCAGCAATACGGTGCGGTTGAGTGTGTATGCCCGTCGTTTCATTATCCATACCATGAAGCTGGTGGGCGCATCCTGGAGTTTTATTCGCAGGCCATTCCTGAGGAGTGCCGTTACGGTAGGACTGATAGCCGCTATTCTGGCTAATTTGGTGCTGGGCGCTTGTTTCTATGCGCTCTATCTCACCCAGCCGGGCATCTTGGCCATTGTAGGATGGGAAGAACTGACCATTACCGGCTGTGCTGTGTTCCTGTTTGGAGTGCTGATTACATTCCTCTGTGCATGGTTGGCAGTCAATAAATTCCTGAAGATGACAGCAGGAGAGCTTTATAAAATTTAGTTGAGAGTTGAGAGTTGAGAGTTGAGAATTGAGAGTTATGGATAAAAAGAATTTAGCATTTACTCGTGTCAATTATATCCTGTTAGTGATAGGCATGGCTATCGTGGTGTTGGGCTTCATCCTGATGAGTGGAGCCGGTTCAACGGAGACAGCCTATAATCCTGATATTTTCAGTGCCCGCCGTATCAAGGTAGCACCTTTGGTATGTCTGATAGGATTCGTGTCGATGATTTTCGCTGTGATGTACAAAGCTAAAGACCAGGAGGAAACCAAATGAATTGGATAGAGACGATTATCATCTCCATTGTTGAGGGACTGACGGAATTCCTGCCTGTGTCTTCTACAGGGCACATGATTATTACGCAGAACCTGTTGGGCATTCCTCAGGGCGACCCCTTTGTTCATGCCTTCACATTTATTATCCAGTTCGGTGCCATCCTTTCAGTGGTATGCCTGTATTGGAAGCAATTCTTCCAGTTCGACAAGACACCGGCTCCCGAAGGCAGCAACTGGTTTCAGAAGCTGAAGCATCGGTATCATTTCTACTGGTTGCTGATAGTAGGTGTGTTGCCTGCTGTCATCATTGGTTTGCTCGCCAAGAAGTCAGGACTCCTTGACTGGCTGCTGGATAGCGTGTTGGTAGTAGCTATCATGCTGGTAGTGGGTGGTATTTTCATGCTGTTCTGCGACAGACTGTTTAATAAAGGTTCTGACGACAATAAGGTCACTGAGAAACGTGCGTTCAACATCGGTCTGTATCAGTGTATCTCCGTCATACCGGGTGTGTCGCGTTCGATGGCAACCATCGTGGGTGGCATGACGCAGGGACTGACGCGCAAGCGCGCGGCAGAGTTCTCGTTCTTCCTTGCCGTTCCCACCATGGCAGGTGCTACGTTGCTCGATTTGCTCGACTTAATGAAAGAGGAAACCTCATGGGCTACTGCTCATAATATTACGATGCTGATACTGGGTTGTGTCGTCTCGTTCGTCGTTGCCCTGTTGGCTATGAAGTGGTTTGTGGCTTTCCTGACCAAATACGGTTTTAAGGCCTTTGGAATCTATCGTATTGTAGTTGGCAGCATAATCATTGTATTGCTGTTGACAGGACATTCACTTGCAATGGTTGACTAATGAATTTTACGCAGGGAGAGATTATATACATCAATAAGCCATACAGGATGTCGTCCTTCGGTGCTTTGGCTTTCGTCCGTACACGTATCTCGAAAAAGATAGGTGTACGCAGGGTGAAGATAGGTCATGCCGGCACTTTGGACCCTCTGGCTACCGGTGTGTTGGTGCTCTGTACCGGTAAGAAGACCAAAGAGATAGAGCGTCTTCAGTATGATACGAAGGAATATACCGCAACCCTCCAGTTGGGTGCTACCACCCCCAGCTACGATATGGAACACGAGGTAGATCAGACTTATCCCACCGCCCATATCACGGAACAGCTGCTCCGCAGTGTCCTCGCCGATTTCGTGGGCGAGATACAGCAGGTGCCGCCCCAGTATTCAGCCGTAAAGATAGGCGGTAAGCGGGCGTACGAACTGAAACGCAAAGGCGATGAGGTGGCATTGGCTTCCAAGCCTGTCCGCATTGACGAGATGGAACTGACAGCCTATGATGCAGCTACCCAGCAAGCGTCCATCCGCGTTGTCTGTGGCAAGGGCACCTATATCCGTTCCTTGGCGCGTGATATTGGCGAGGCCTTGGGAAGCGGCGCCTATCTGACGGCACTCTGTCGGACCAGGGTAGGGGATGTGCGTCTGGCAGACTGTGTCACCATTGATGATTTTTCCCAGTGGCTGGACGCTCAGGAAATTGAAACATCATAACCCCGAAATATCGTAAAATAATCAATAAATGAAACTATCACAATTCAAATTCAAACTGCCAGATGCTCAAGTGGCATTAGAACCGCCTCATAAAACGTTTGAGAACGAGGACGGAACTGTTGAGAAAGTGTATCGCCGTGACGAGTGCCGTCTGATGGTGCTGCATCGTAAAAGTCAGCGCATTGAGTTGTTTCAGAAGGACGACCAAGGCAAAGATACTGACCAGCCATTGCTGTTCCGTGACATTGTGAACTATTTTGATGATGGTGACACGTTGGTGCTGAACGATACCAAGGTGTTCCCTGCCCGTCTGTTTGGAACAAAAGAAAAGACGGATGCCAAAATAGAAGTATTCTTGCTGCGTGAGCTCAATCCAGAGTTTCGCTTGTGGGATGTGTTGGTAGAGCCGGCACGTAAGATTCGTATTGGCAACAAACTTTTCTTTGACGGGGATGGTCCGATGGTGGCAGAGGTGATAGACAATACCACCAGCAGAGGGCGCACACTGCGCTTCCTTTACGATTGTCCGCACGACGAGTTCAAAAGCGAGTTGTTTGCCTTGGGCTCGGCTCCTGTACCCCGTTATATTCTGGATAAGCGTGACGTGGATGCTGACGACACAGAAAATTTCCAGACTATCTTTGCTAAAAACGAAGGTGCGGTGACGGCGCCAGCCTCCGGTCTTCATTTCAGTCGTGAACTGATGAAGCGCCTGGAGATTCAGGGTGTCCACTTTTCCTATATTACGGTGCATTGCGGGTTAGGATGCTTCGACCCCATAGAAGTGGAAGACCTGACGAAGCACAAGATGAGTTCCGAGCAAATGAAGGTGACTGCCGAGGCTTGCCAAGTGGTGAACAGTGCCAAAGAGCAGGGACACAGGATTTGCTCTGTCGGTGTGAGCACTTTAAGAGCTACTGAGACAGCCGTAGGTACTGACGGACTGCTGAAGGAGTTTGACGGATGGACCAATCGGTTTATCTTCCCTCCATACGATTTCGGCTTTTCCAATTCAATGATAGTCAACTTCTATCACCCAGAGTCCACCATGATGATGGCAACAGCAGCATTCGGTGGCTATGAGTTGGTATATGAGGCTTATGAGAAAGCCCTCGAAAACGGCTTTAAGTTCGGATGCTATGGTGACGCGATGCTGATTCTCGATGACTAATCATCAGGTATATCTTGGACTGGGCTCGAACCTTGGCGAGCGCAAGGAGCTGATAGAAAAGGCGATAGCGCTGATAGGCGAGCGTATAGGGACTGTCACTCGTCAGTCGTCACTGATCGAGACAGAGCCTTGGGGCTTCGAGTCCAGTCACAAGTTTCTGAATGGTGTCATCCTCTGCGAAACCGCCTTAACACCTCGTGAGGTGCTGAAAGGAACGCAGCAGATAGAGCGCGAACTGGGAAGGAAAAAGAAAACAACTCTCAACTACAAAGACCGTCCTATAGACATAGACATCCTGCTCTATGACGATTTGAAAGTCGATGAGCCCGATTTGAAGATACCGCATCCGCTGATGAACCAACGTGACTTTGTCATGATACCCCTTAAAGAAATAAATACTAATCTATAAAGCAACACATTATGAAGAAACTACTTTTAACTCTCGTTGCAGCCTTGGCAGTCAGTCTTGGCGCACAGGCAGACAACCCTTACAAGAAGTACACAGAGAAACTTCCTTTCAGTATGCCTGAAGTGAAGGCTCCCGTTATTCCCGACTATCAAGTGAAACTGACCGACTTTGGCGGGGTGGGCGATGGTATCACTCTCAATACCGAGGCATTTGCCAAGGCTATTGATGCACTGAGCAAGAAGGGTGGTGGCAAACTCGTGGTCCCACAAGGCGTGTGGCACACGGGGCCTATCGTGCTCAAGAGCAATATCGAACTGCATCTCAAATCCGGTGCCGTCATTCTCTTTGCTGCCGACGAGTCGCTCTATCCCATTATCGAGACCTCCTTTGAAGGCTTGGACACCCGTCGTCTCCAGTCGCCCATCTATGCTAAAGGAGCTACGAACATCGCTATCACGGGTAATGGCGTCATCGATGGCAATGGCCAGTATTGGCGTCCCGTCAAGAAAGGCAAGGTGACTGCCAGTCATTGGAAATCACTGCTTGCTATTCCTGGTTCACAGGAGTTGAAGAAAGACTATTGGGTGCCTTCTGCCGGATATGCTAAGGGCGAGCAGGGTGCCAACATGAACGTGCCTAACGCTCAGACCGAAGAGGAGTGGAATGCCATCAAGCGTTTCCTGCGCCCTGTGATGATATCGCTTGTGCAGTGTAAGAATGTCATGCTCAAGGGACTCATCTTCCAGAACTCTCCCGCTTGGAACCTCCATCCGCTGATGTGCGAGAATGTGATTATCGACAAGGTGTTGGTGCGCAATCCCAGCTATGCACAGAATGGCGATGCGCTCGACCTGGAGTCGTGTAAGAATGCACTGATTATCAATTCTCGCTTCGATGCCGGTGATGATGGTATCTGTATCAAGAGTGGTAAGGATGCTGACGGACGCCGTCGTGGTATTCCTTGCGAAAATGTGGTGGTTGACGGCTGCACGGTCTTTGCCGGGCATGGCGGTTTTGTCGTAGGCTCTGAGATGAGTGGTGGCGTGAAGAACATCATGGTAGAGAATTGTCAGTTCCTCGGTACGGATGTAGGACTGCGCTTCAAGTCAACCCGTGGTCGTGGCGGAATCGTGGAGAATATATATATAAATAAGGTGTCAATGACCGATATCAAGACCGATGCCATTACGTTCAATATGTACTACGGTGGAAAATCGGTAGCCGAGATGCTGGCTGACGGTGACAATCCTGATAATACTACCAAAATGCCAGTGACGGAAGAGACACCTATCTTCCGCAACATCCATATTGCCGACTGCGTCTGCAACGGTGCCGGTCGTGCCATGGAGTTCAATGGTCTGCCTGAGATGCCTATCGACGGCATCACCCTGCAGAACCTCACTATCCTTGCTAAGAAAGATGCTGTGTTCACCAACTGTGTGAACATCAAGAAGAAGAACGTGAATATTGCTATTCAGAAATAGGAAATAAAAAAAAGAAAAGCCTCGCAACTTGCGAGGCTTTTTCTTTTTGTCTTATTTACGCAGACCGAGAGACTTAATCAGTTCACGATAGCGATTGATGTCTTTGTTGTAGAGATACTTGAGGAGCTTACGACGCTTACCTACCAACATAGTCAGTGAACGGGCAGTACCGAAGTCCTTGTGGTTCTTCTTCAGGTGCTCAGTCAGGTGACTGATACGATAAGAGAACAGGGCTACCTGGCTTTCTACAGAACCAGTGTCAGTAGCTGTCTTACCATACTTCTCAAAGATCTCTTTCTTTTTAGCTTGATCTAAATACATAATTTTGATGATTAAATTGTTAATAATATACATCTTTCTGATGCCTGCCGCCCTCATCACAGACGGGTACATCTTCAAATGCGGGTGCAAAATTACTATATTTTTTCGAAATAACAAACTTTTCTCAGAAAAAAGTAGTAATTTTGCACCCAAATTAATAAGGAAAAGAACATGCAGGATATCCGAAACATTGCGATTATCGCACACGTGGACCACGGAAAGACTACACTCGTGGACAAAATGATGCTTGCAGGAAATCTGTTCCGTGAGGGTCAGGACCTGTCAAGTCAAGTGTTGGATGCTAACGATTTGGAACGCGAACGTGGCATCACTATTCTTTCGAAGAATGTAAGCATTAATTGGAAAGGTACAAAGATTAACATCATTGATACTCCGGGACACTCTGACTTCGGAGGCGAGGTGGAGCGCGTGCTCAACATGGCAGACGGCTGTCTGCTGTTGGTGGATGCCTTTGAGGGTCCTATGCCTCAGACGCGCTTCGTGTTGCAGAAGGCCTTGCAGATTGGCCTGAAACCTATTGTGGTGGTTAATAAGGTAGATAAGCCCAACTGTCGCCCTGAAGAGGTGTATGAAATGGTGTTCGACCTCATGTTTACCCTTGATGCTACAGAGGATCAGCTCGACTTCCCTGTGGTCTATGGTTCGGCCAAAAACGGATGGATGGGTGAAGACTGGCAGAAGCCAACTAATGACATAACCTATCTGTTGGATAAAATAGTAGAGGTGATACCGGCTCCCCAGCAGTTGGAGGGTACCCCCCAGATGCTGATTACGTCGCTCGACTATTCAAGCTATACAGGGCGTATTGCTGTGGGTCGTGTGCATCGCGGCTCTCTGAAGGACGGACAGCAGGTTACCATTGCCCATCGTGACGGCTCTATGGAGAAGACCAAAATCAAGGAACTGCACACCTTCGACGGTATGGGTCATGTGCGTACCGAACAGGTGGATTGTGGCGATATCTGTGCAGTCATCGGACTGGAGAGATTCGAAATCGGTGACACCATCTGCGATGTCGAGAATCCCGAACCACTGCCACCTATCGCTATCGATGAGCCTACCATGTCGATGCTCTTCACCATCAACGACTCTCCGTTCTTTGGTAAAGAGGGTAAGTTCGTTACCTCCCGTCATATCAACGACCGACTGGAGAAGGAGTTGGAGAAGAACCTCGCCCTGCGTGTAGCGCCTTTTGAGGATTCCACCGACCGTTGGATTGTTTCCGGTCGTGGTGTGCTTCATCTTTCCGTACTGATTGAGACGATGCGCCGCGAGGGCTATGAGTTGCAGGTAGGTCAGCCACAGGTTATCTATAAGGAAATAGACGGTGTGAAGTGCGAACCTATCGAAGAACTCACTATTAATGTTCCTGAGGAGTTTGCTTCCAAGATGATAGATATGGTGACACGCCGTAAGGGTGAGATGACCTCGATGGAGAGTCAGGGCGAGCGTACCAATATTGAATTCAACATCCCTTCACGTGGCATCATCGGACTCCGTACCAATGTATTGACCGCCTCACAGGGAGAAGCCATTATGGCTCATCGTTTCAAGGAGTATCAGCCTTACAAGGGCGATATCGAGCGCCGTGTCAACGGTTCTATGATAGCACTGGAAACAGGTAATGCCTTTGCCTATGCCATCGACAAGCTGCAAGATAGAGGAAAATTCTTCATCGACCCAGGTGAAGATGTTTATATGGGACAGGTAGTTGGTGAACACGTTCATGACAACGACTTGGTGGTCAATGTTTGTAAAGCCAAGCAGCTCACCAATGTGCGTGCCTCAGGTACTGATGATAAAGCCCGCATTATTCCCAAGACCGTTATGTCGTTAGAGGAATGTCTGGAATATATCAAGGAAGACGAGTTGGTGGAGGTGACTCCCCAATCCATGCGTATGCGTAAAATTATCCTTGACCACGATCAGCGCAAGAAGGCAAACAAACAATAAACAAAGAAAAAAACCGAAGACGAACGAACGCCTTCGGTTTTTTCTTTTCTCCTTACAAAGATTCAACAAAGGCTTTTGTAATCTGGAACGAATGTTCTGCAATGGTATTCCAGAAATCATGATACTGAGAGGCATCCGTGTCACGAAGAGGTATGTCGCTGATGACGCGGAAGGAGATGAAAGGCACCTTGTTGATGTAGCAAGTCTGGGCAATGGCACACGACTCCATATCTACGGCTTTTGCCTCAGGGAACTTCTCAATGATACTGCGCATCTTCTCTTTAGAGTCCACAAACCAGTCGCCGGTGACGATGAGGCCGTCGTGAATTTTGATGCCTTCTATGTTCAGTGCCTTTGCCTTTTCCAATAGGTGCGGGTCTGCCGCATAGCGGGCTGGCAATCCCTGTACTTGTCCATAGACGGTGGTGTCGTCAATGGCTCGTCCACAATAGACATCGTGGTAGGTCACTTCTCTGCTCACAATGACATCCTGTATGTTGATATCATCGCCGTTGCCTCCGGCGCAACCGCTTGAGATGATGATGTCTGGATGAAACTCATTAATCATCCGTTGGGCACCAAGGGCAGCATTTACTTTCCCGATGCCACACTTTTCAACACGTACATTTTCGGCACTGAAGAGTTGCTTCAACTGCTGCAACTCCTTGTCCATTGCTACGATAATTCCTATCTTCTTCATTGTTTTTATCGTTTATGATGCAAAGTTACGAAGAAAATTCGTATCTTTGCCCTCAAAATACGAAAAATGTTATGAAGAATCTTAAAAAGTGGCTGCCTGATGTCTTGGCAGTAGTATTGTTTGCAGTTATATCATTTGCCTATTTCTTCCCTGCCGACATCGAGGGGCGTATCCTTTACCGGCATGACTCGTCGGCTGGTCGTGGAGCAGGACAGGAGGCTTCGGAATACTATCAGCGTACAGGCGAGCGTACCCGTTGGACAAATGCGGTATTCGGGGGTATGCCTACATACCAGACAGCTCCGTCGTATAAGAGTACCGATACGCTGGCAAAAGTGGAGAAAGCCTATCATCTGTGGCTTCCCGAAAATGTATGGTATGTCTTTGCCTATCTCCTTGGCTTCTATATCCTGTTGCGTGCCTTTGACTTCCGATGGTATTTGGCAACGCTGGGTGCTGTAGTATGGGCTTTCAGCAGCTATTTCTTTATTATCATTGCTGCCGGACATATATGGAAGGTAATCGCCTTGGCATACCTTCCTCCCATGATAGCCGGTGTGGTGTTGGCATTCAGGGGTAAGTACACCTGGGGATTGCTTGTCACGGCACTCTTCTCCGCATTGGAGGTTCTTGCCAATCATGTGCAGATGACTTATTACTATCTGTTTATTGTATTGGCGATGTTTATAGCATTTGTCATCGAAGGTGCAAGAAAGAAGCAATGGCAACATGTGTTGAAGGCAACAGGTGTATGTCTGGCTGGTGCTGCTATTGGTATCTGTATCAATATGTCGAACCTGTATCATACATGGGAGTATGGAAAGGAGTCGATGCGCGGCAAGAGCGAACTGGTGAAAGCCAATGCTGCTAATCAGACATCGAGTGGTTTGGACCGCGATTATATCACGCAATGGAGTTATGGTATCGACGAGACATGGACACTCTTGGTTCCGAATGCGAAGGGTGGTGCTTCAGTTCCCTTGGCACAGAACAAGACTGCTATGGAGCATGCCAATAATGACTATATAGGTATCTATGAGCAGATAGGTCAGTATTGGGGCAATCAGCCCATGACGGCAGGTCCGGTTTATGTGGGAGCCTTTGTCCTGATGCTTTTCGTATTAGGGTTGATCATTGTGAAAGGACCGTTGAAGTGGGCACTATTGGCAGTAACGATACTCTCTATCCTACTGTCGTGGGGGCGCAACTTCATGCCGTTTACCGATTTCTTCCTCGACTACATACCTATGTACGCCAAATTCCGTACAGTGGCATCTATTCTGGTCATTGCTGAATTTACCATTCCCCTGCTGGGTATGCTGGCACTCAAACAATGGCTGACTGATGACCAACAGCCAATAGCTAAAAGTCTGAAACCTCTCTTTTTAGCCTTTGCGCTGACGGGTGGAGTGGCTGTGCTGTTTGCATTGATGCCGAAACTGTTCTTCTCTGAATTTATCAGCAACAGCGAGATGCAGGCTATGAGTCAGATACCAGCCGACCAATTGGCACCGCTGTTGCAGAACCTGACAGAGATGCGTGTGGCAGTATTTACTGCCGATTGCTGGCGCTCGTTCTGGATTATCGTGATGGGCACAGCCTGTATGTTGCTCTATAAGTACAAGAAACTGCGTGCAGAATGGCTTGTCGGGCTGCTGACCGTTCTGTGTCTTGTGGATATGTGGCAGGTCAATAAGCGTTATCTGAACGATGAAATGTTCGTATCGAAAACCGTTCGAGAGGAACCTGTTCAGAAATCTACAGCCATCGACCATATCCTGCAGGATAAGGCACTCGACTTCCGTGTGCTGAATTTGGCAACTAATACGTTCAACGAAAACGAGACGAGCTTCTATTTGAAGAGTATCGGCGGCTATCATGCAGCCAAGCTGCGTCGCTACCAGGAACTGATAGATGCTTATATCTCTAAGGAGATGGAACAGACATTCAGCGCGATTGCTGAGGCTCAAGGCGATATGACGCAAGTGAAGGGCGATTCCATCTATCCGGTGCTGAATATGCTCAACACGAAATACTTCATCCTGCCCTTACAGGGAGGTCAGACGGTTCCTGTGGAAAATCCATATACCTATGGTAATGCTTGGTTGGTTGATAAAATCACCTATGTTGATAATGCCAATCAAGAGTTGGATATGATGGGTAAGATTGACTTGCGCCACGAGGCTGTTGCCGATGCCAAATTCAAGGCGCAGTTAGGAGAAGCCGTTGCCCAAGACACGCTCAGTGTGGTGCGCATCAAGAGCTATGAGCCTAATCAGGTGTCATACGAAGTGGAGTCTGGCAAGGGAGGTGTCATCGTGTTCTCTGAAATATACTATCCTGGTTGGACAGCCACGGTGGATGGTGTGGAACAGGAACTCGGGCGCGTGGACTATGTGCTGCGTGCGCTGCAAGTCAAGCCCGGAAAGCATGAAGTCGTATTGAGTTTCTTCCCCAAGACCATCACTCGCACCGAAACCATTGCTTACGTAGCCTTGGCTATTCTGCTATTGTTGGTCATCGGTCTTGCCGTGCAAGGGTGGAGAAAGGCAAAGCGCTCGTAGTTATGGAGTTTAGAACGGTCGTTGATATTCCCAAACTGGGATTTGAAATACAGCCCTGCGAGGAAATGCTCTTTGTCGGGTCCTGCTTTGCCGATGCTATCGGCAGCCGGTTCCGTGAAGAAGGCTTCCCCGTCACCGTCAATCCCTTCGGCGTGATGTATAACCCTGCCAGTGTGCTTCATACCATCGAGCGTTATGAGGGATGCCCGCGTATTGTTTTCATCACTTTGGGTACCAATCATGTATATCGCCTGAAAGAGACGGGTGAGATTGTTGACAATTGCCAGAAGCGTCCAGCCGCATTGTTTCAGGAGGAAGAACTCTCTGTTGACCAGTGTGCCGACTATCTTCAAAAGACCATCAGCCTGTTGAGGCAGCGTCGTGAAAATGTGCAGGTAGTAATGACCGTCAGTCCTATCCGTTATCGTAAGTACGGATACCATGAGAGTCAACTCTCCAAAGCCACCCTACTATTGGCTATCAACTCTCAACTCTCAACTCTCAACTCTCCACTATCCTACTTCCCCTCTTACGAAATCATGATGGACGAGTTGCGTGATTACCGTTTCTATAGCCCTGATATGCTGCATCCTTCAGCACAAGCGGTAGAATATATCTGGGAGCGACTGGTTGCCAGTTGTTTCTCGAACGAGGCAATGGCATTCCTGGAAGAGTGGCGCCCCCTGAAGCAAGCCCTGAATCACCGGCCTTTTGATCCCTATTCCGAGGATTACAAGACATTTATGGATAAAACTATGTTAAAAGTTGAAGCCCTTAGAAAAAAATATAGTACCTTCGCACTATGATTTACACAATTGAGAAAATTGCTACCTTAATAGGAGCTCGTCGCATCGGACATGCTGATGCGAAAATAGGTTGGCTGTTGACGGACAGCCGTTCACTGTGTTTTCCGGAAGAAACACTTTTTTTTGCCCTTCGTTCACAGCGTAACGACGGACATCGGTATATAGAAGACCTTTATCGTCGTGGAGTGCGCAACTTCGTGGTGGAAAACTCTCAACTCTCCACTTTCAACTCTCAACTTGCGGACGCCAACTTCCTCGTAGTGCCATCTCCTTTGGAAGCGCTTCAGCGACTGGCTGAGCGCCATCGCGATGAGTTTGACATCCCTGTGGTGGGCATCACGGGCTCGAATGGCAAAACGATGGTAAAGGAATGGCTCTACCAGATTCTGTCACCTCAGATGGTGGTCACCCGTTCGCCTCGCAGTTATAACTCACAGATAGGCGTACCGCTCTCGGTTTGGCTGTTGAATGAACAGACGGAGGTGGGACTTTTCGAAGCCGGTATCAGCGAACCAGATGAGATGCCGTCGCTGCACGATATCATCCAGCCCACTATCGGTGTGCTGACCTATTTGGGAACCGCTCACCAACGTAACTTCCGCTCGATGGAGGAAAAATGCATGGAGAAACTCCAACTCTTCCATGGAGCCAAGGTGATTGCTTACAATAGTGATGATGATACAGTCAGTCGCTGCATCCGTCGTTCGGGTTATAAAGGCGAGAAGATAGGGTGGAGCCGTGAAAACCAGTCGGCACCTCTGTTTATTGCTAATATTTCCACAGAATCAAATCTATCCTGCGTCTCTTATACATACAAAGGTACGCGCAGCACCTACCATCTGCCCTTTATCGACGAGGCGTCTATTGAGTGCTCTTTCGCTTGTGCGGCTATAGCGCTCTATCTGGGTGTAAGTCCCGAGGATTTGGATGCCCGTATGTCGCAGTTGGAGCCTGTTGCCATGCGCTTGGAAGTGAAGGAGGGTATCCGAGGCTGTACGTTGATCAACGACTCCTACAATTCGGATATCAACTCGCTGGATATTGCCCTCGATTTCATGAATCGCCGCCCCGACCACAAAGGGCGCCGTCGCACCTTGATTCTCAGTGATATCCAACAGATGGGTATGGATAAGGCAGAACTCTATCGTGAGGTAAGCGACCTCTGTCAGAAGCGCGGTATCGACCGCCTGATAGGTATCGGTACGTCCATCATGTCGCATGCAGAGGATATCCGGATAGCCGATAAGGCTTTCTTCCCTGGTGTGGAGCAGTTTGTGGTGAGCGATGTGTTCCGTTCGTTACACGATGAAGTCATCTTGCTGAAGGGAGCACGTGTCTTTGGCTTCGACCATCTTACAGAACTGTTGGAGCAGAAGGTGCACGAAACCATCCTGGAGGTAAACCTCAATGCCGTGGTTGATAATCTGAACTTCTATCGATCATTCCTGAAACCCGAAACCAAACTGGTCTGCATGGTGAAGGCCGATGCCTATGGTGCCGGTGCTGTGGAGGTGGCAAAGACGTTACAGGACCATCGTGTCGATTATCTCGCGGTGGCTGTGGCAGACGAGGGCGTGACCCTGCGCCGCAATGGTATCACGCAGAACATCATGATTATGAATCCTGAGATGACTGCCTTCAAGACCATGTTCGACTACGATTTGGAACCGGAGGTCTATTCCTTCCGACTGATGGAAGCCCTGATACATGCTGCCGAGAAAGAAGGTATCACGGGATGGCCCGTACATATCAAACTCGATACAGGTATGCATCGTTTGGGCTTCGATCCTGAGAAAGATATTGACGAAGTGATAGCCCGATTGAAGCGCCAGAATGCCATCATTCCCCGTTCGGTATTCTCTCATTTCGTAGGTTCTGACAGTGACGACTTCGACAATTTCTCGACCATGCAGTTCGAGAAGTTCGACAAGGCCAGCAAGAAACTGCAGGCAGCTTTCTCACATAAGATATTGCGCCACATGGACAACTCTGCTGCTATTGAACATTTCCCTGAGCGTCAGATGGATATGTGTCGCCTGGGTCTCGGACTCTATGGTGTCGATCCGCGCGACAATCGTATGCTGCACACTGTCAGCACCCTGAAGACTACCATTCTCCAGTTGCGTCATGTGCCCAAGGAAGAGACAGTAGGCTATAGTCGCAAAGGCATTTTGACACGCGACAGTGTGATAGCCGCCATCCCTATCGGTTATGCTGACGGACTGAATCGTCACTTAGGACGCGGTAAGTGCTATTGTCTGGTCAATGGACAGAAGGCTCCCTATGTAGGTAATATCTGTATGGATGTCGCGATGATTGATGTGACCGATATTCCCTGCAAGGAAGGCGACAGCGTGGAAATCTTCGGCGAGCACCTGCCCGTCACCGTTCTCTCCGATGCCCTCGACACCATCCCCTACGAGGTGATGACCAGTGTCAGCAACCGTGTGAAGAAAGTGTATTTCCAAGACTGACGCAACCGTGGTGTTATCTGGTATTGAGAGGGATGATGATGAGCGCCGGCTCATGGGGCAAAAGCTCGTCGCCGGCATAGGGTAGGGCTACACCGTCTTTCACAAGATAGGGAGCTGCCTCCGGCAACGGCATGTTGTCAGGATTGATGTCATCGCCCAGCAACTCTTTCATTTGATTGTCAGTGGTGACCTTGGTCTCGGTGATGTCGCTCAGCCATTTCTTGATACCCTCCTTCAGTTGCAGCTTAAAAGCCTTGTCGTCCACGTTCTTCAGTATGTCCGACCGTCCCAGCGGCTTGCCGTCGCCCTTAAGCAACGTGATTCCGCAGATGCCGCTATTAGGGTGGGGCGTGCCCTTCACAAAACTGTCCCAAGCCCCCTGTATACTGATACAGTCGTCGGTTTCATACACACACTTAAAGGCTGCCGTGAAGGTGGTCATCGGCTCGCCGTCCTGTGTGTCGGCATCCTCTCCGCCCTCGTCCAGCAGTGCCTTCAGGTCATTATATTTTGCTTCTGCGAGCAGTCTGACCCACTCCTGTCCGTTGTCGGAAGAGCTGACCTTGAAACTGTCTTCGAGAGCCATCTGCGCTGTTATAAATCGGGCGACCCCTTGCTGCAGTGCCTCCCCCTCGGCAGGGAAGTCTGTGCTGATAGCAACTTTGATGCCTTGTTTGCTGACGACAAAGCCCACGGAGTCCATCTTGATGTCCTGACTGCTGGCAGTTGTCTTCGTTTTCTGTTGTGTACAGGCAACAGCCAGCCCTATTGCCAGTACAATCCATAGATTTTTCTTCATCATTGTCCTTGCTTTTATGATTCCATTGCAAAATTCGGCATAAAAATCAAGAATACCAAGTTTTGGCAGCATTTTTTTTGTTCTGTCTTTTGGAGTCCCGTGCCTACCTGACAAGTGAGGACATAATGTCTCTATAGGCAAAAACTAAAAATACCCAACACCCAACACCCAAATCCTTGTTGAGCCCTTTGTATATAAGGGCTTGGGTTGGGTGTACACCTTTCAAAAGTGTACACCCACCCCACACCCAATTTGAATACTCGGTTTGAATTTGCGCTAACGCGAATAATCGTTTGCGCCTACGCGCACGATGATTTGCGTAGGCGCAAACGGTCGTCGGAACGGCATCTATTCCCTGTTCGAGCGGCATCTAATCCCTGTGGGAATGCCTTTCATCCCCTATAAAGTCCTATTCGGATGAGCGATAGATGATATTCGGATCAGTGATAGAAACTATCGGAACATCACCATTCAAACTATGACATATCTCTTCAGCCATTTCATTCAGGGCTACACAGTCGGCACGGCTGATGTGTCGTTTCCCACTATCGAAAGGCCAAGGACTTATTATTAGCAGGCGACCAGCAGCACACGCCTCGAAAAGCATATCCGCAGGCTTGTAGTAGTCGCGAAAGCCGTTGTCCGTCAAAAGAATAAAAGGGTGTTGCTCCTTCAGCAGTACCTGCATCACCTGCTTCTCGTCTGGCGAGATGAACGGTGAAACCATCACCACCGCCCGACGCGCTTTTTGCACACAACTATTCTTGTAGTCGCGCAGTTGTAATTCTTCTAACATTAGGACATCAACTATTTTTTGAATCAGAAGCCACGAATAGCCCAATCATCAGTAATGTCTATACTAAGTCGATTGAAGATATTCCTGTAGAAATCGTACGATCTCTCCGAATCCTTTTCTTTACACACAGATTTGATGTATGGGTCGTTCAAGTCAACATTAGATATAGCTTTTATATATGACCTCAGCAAATCATAATCATATTTCAATTCGTAAATTTCATATGCATCATCTTTATTCTTATATACAACATACTGTTTTGTTATTTCCCTATCAGACAATTTCTTTCTAAATTTACATGCATAATAATATCGGAAACCATTGAATTTTCGAGATTCCATGTCTTTAATAGTCTCTAACTGTTCAGGAATTGAAAGATAGTACACCTTATTAATGTAATCTATTTCTGTTTTGGATAGATATAAATCAGCGTATTCTGGATTTGGGCATACTTTCAAGTCCTTACCATCTATCTCCAAAATATTTTTGTCAATACCAAAGTTATCGCCTGCTCTATTTAAAAAATAGGTGTGAGAAACAAGAGCTAATCTTATGTTAATTGAGTTCTTTATATTCGTGTAGTCTTGTAAAATATAGACATCCGTATCACGAGATAGTTGAGTACACTTTTGAACTACCCGAGTAATCTCTTCAAAACCATAAACATCATCTTCTCTACTGTAAACATGAGACTTTACAGCATCGTATAGTTCATCATGAGCAGTCTCATTATTAGTACATGATGTCAAAAAGAGAGTTACATAAACTAATACGTAAAATAATCTTCTCATAATGCCTTTGCCTCCTCTAATAATTTTTCCAGAATATCAATGTTATCTTTATTGTTAAGCGCATTAGAATAAATTCTATTAGCTTTTTCCAACTTGTCTGGCTGATATGGTTTTATAAATCTTTCAGGATTTGAAAGATCTACAACTTTCTCATATATCGACAAAACAGTATCCGATGGTTTTTCAACAGATTCTTTTTTGACGCTTGTTTTTTTGTGAACTATTATCACTGGTATTGCTGATATTATAATGAATATTAGGAAAACTATATTGCAAATACCTCTTTTGTCGGAAATATACGAATTCAGTTCTTGATTATACTTAGTGTCATTAAATGATAGATACATGGTCCCACTTCTTTGAGTCAAATAATACACTTTATAGAAACCATTGTAAATCCAACTTAAATTACCAGTAGGGAATCTAAACTTATCGTGATTATGAAAATTAAATGATGCGAAATCAAATTCATCAGTATAGCTATTGGGCGTATTCGTTTCTATAAAACTACGAAACTGGAAATAGTAATAATCATTCCGCAAGTTGAAAATCTTATTAACCCTTTCCTCGTTTTGTGGTTTATAATACATTCGATTGTCTTTATCTTCTTCCTGTATATATTTCTTTGCATCTATACAACAGTCATCGAGTGATGGTCGATAATTACGCAAAGATATATTTTCAGTTTTATAGCCAACGAAAACAGGGTAATAATTAAAAACCTTTATGGTATAAAGATCTTGGTCTGGCGCAATATAAGTTCCAATCCATGGTCTGTTCTGAATATAGTACAAATCGTATAAGTCTCTGAAATTTCCCGGTCGCAATGATTCAAATGCCGTCCTCACGGAATTGCCATAACGTCCATTTGGAAACAATTTCCATGCTAACCCGTAAGGTGGCATATTAGAATCTTGTCTATTGTCGATAAGATGTACTGCATCCATATCCATACGCAGGTATTTTGCCCCTCCGTAATCTTTAAAATACAAAAGTGCAATGTCACTGCCCCATGCCTCTTTAATTTGCTTTTTTATGTCTATTTCCAGAGATTCCCGCTTTTGCTCAAAGGTAGACTCTGCAAGAATTGGAATATAGAAAAAGTAGATGCCAATGTATATTCCTATACATATAACAAGAACTATCAGGTATAATATCTTTTTCATTGAATTTCTTTTTTTACTATTTCAGTAGACTATATATCACTCGCATTTTCATCATCTTTACGCTCAAGATTCAATTTGTCAATATAGTATATCTTTACGCTTCTTATTATTTTCTCCTTAAGATCAGAATATTCCGCTTTTGGTTTACCGATTATAGTCATCCATTCTGTTTTTAAAATACCAACAACGTTTTCCCACATGAAATTATCGAAACCTTTTGTTTGGTATACATATATTGTCTTATCTGGTCCATTATTTTCTCCAAACATATGACAATCTTTATATTTTCTTTTTACGCCCTCAATAAAGTCCGATTCAAAATTATTAACTATATTTTGATTTTCATCTGCGAATCCAATTTCTATGCTATAAACCGTTTTTGTTTTCCCCGTATAATTTACAGTTATATTGACATTGCGTCCAATATAAACACCTCTGAACATCCTTTTTCCAAAAGGAAGTGATTTGTTTGTTTCTGTATTTGGCAACATTCCTTTTGATTTTAATTTTGCTTCGAAGGTATTTATTGTACCATCTATGGGTATTCCCATAAAAGTCAAATGCCGTTGTTGCGCCAAACAAGAAATTGATATTAAAAAACAGAATAATAGAACGAACTTTTTCATACTCAATAATTCTTTATAAATCGGAATGATTTGATTATATTATCATGAATACTCTTCCACATTTCTCGTTCTGCCTCACGGTATGAGAATGTCAATGTAACGCTTTCGTATCGATTGAAGATGCGAAACACGTTTACGATGACTGGTGGTTGTTTTCCTTCCCATCCCTTGCGCTTATATGAATAGTAAAGCACAGGGAATCCGTTTATGGTGAGTGGTTGCACAGAGATTAGTTTAATGAATGGAGTGCCAGACCTTGCACATGATTCTTTTGAGGCTTCTGTTACAGCATATAGTATTTCTCTATCAACCAAAATCTGGTCTCCTCGCCCAAATGTAGGGTCATTCCTGTCTTCTTTGAAGTATTCTACAATTACTCGGCAGTATTTATTATATGCCTCCTTTACATTGTCATTCAGTCCTTTCTGCTGGAATGTAATGTGACCAGATTGTGTAGTAATATCCGCAAGAGGTTGCTTCCCTTGTCCACTAATTCGCTTAGTGTTATTCAGTTCAGAGAATTGCAGTTCCAACTTATTTGGTAGTTCTATTCTATACTTCCCATTGCATGAATAGACTGTTGTTTGAGCTTCATTTGTCAAGCAGATAAAACCCATAACAAACGTGATTAAATATCTTTGAATATCCATAGTTAAGCTTTAAAAATTAGTGCCTCTCTTTGACGAAACTTTTGAAATTTTCTTGTATTTTGTCTCGTCATCACCGTATTCTACAAACTGATAGTTGCCACCAAAAACCACTCTGCTTGTAAACGCATAGTGTTCTTTGTAAACAGGTTGCCATGTATAACAAGAGAAAGAGTTGGCATTATAATCACCACCATCTTTCTTTGGCCTAATGTTCTTTGCTAACACCATCCTAAAGTTGTCTTTGCTATATTCGTAAAAGACAATATCTTCAGTAGAGTGTATGACTTTATAAGTCCAACCAAATCCTGGCATAATATAGTGGAACATTCCCTCCCACTCAGCAGCATCAATGCCTCCCCTTGAATACCCTGCAATATTGGCAACAACGAAATCAAGACATTTAAGAATCCCCTTCATATTTCTCAAATATGGCAAGTCGGAACTTGCTTGTGGGTGATTTGAGTATAGTGCTTCAGAATATACCTCATCAGCAGTCTTCTTAAATTGTTGTGTAAGGTCGTATAGCTTTATTGTATTAGAATGATGGTAAGGATTGTCCATAAATGACCCCGTTAACTCCGTCACCGCATTAGACATCTCGTTTACCAGCTGCGATTGTGCCGACAATAATTGTATGGAAATCAGCATAGAGACCACACCGCATAATATAAATTTTCTCATAACCTTCTTAAATTATAGTTACACATTGTCCAAATCTGTAGGAGTAAGCACCACAAGAATTGTCTTGTTTGAATTGTTTCCTATATATTTATAGACAAGATTACGATGTGTAGCTTTACAACATTTCACAACGTTTCCCATAACATCCATATTCTGACTGAGCATTGTTAATTTCTCACTCTTCAACGCGCCCATATCAATGCCCGACAGGTCGATGCTGCCGTCGTCTATGTGATAAATGTACTCAAATGTTTCGTCAGTCAAACGGGTATCAGTCCATGTCGTTACTTGATCAACCCGTGCAGGCAGCATCAGCCGCGTTGTCATCGCCACCATTTCAAGAGAGAAATCATCAGCTGATTTGTCCTGAGGATTGGCTAAGGCCGATTCTATTTCATCTGAGGTCAGGTTTATTATGCCGTCACGGTTTGAACTTGAACCGCTTATTAGGACTTTCAGGCCAAACGATTCTCCGGCAATAACCTTGATTGCTTCTTTCTGCTGTGCATTCATCATCCCGATTTGCGCGGAAACAATCTCTTTTGCCAGCGATTGATTCTCGCTAATCTTTGTCACGCTCATACCATAAGATGCATCTTCCTGGATCCGCATTCGGAAGATGACACTATTTCCTTCATAGTCAACTTCGCGCACTTTACCGAGTCCTTCCAAATGAATAGGCAGTTCATTCCTTAAAGAAGCCATTGCATCAGCCACAATCTTGTTTTCAGGAGAACGGCTGGATGAACCGCAACTTGCAATGCCCATCAACATAAGGCAGAGTACCAAAGTAATAGAAATCTGTTTCATAAGCTATTTAAGTATGGGTTTAAAGAAATGGGTAATGTCAAGAATAGGTCGGTTAATAGAAATGTTGTCATATTCGCCACGTAGATATTTTTGACGGTTCTCTTCAAGTGACCTGCCACGATTATAGGACGATATACACTTCCCTAAGCAGCTTATGACGATGAATACAATTATCCACAGCCAAGTATTACTATTCTTCTTCGGCTCTTCCTCAATAGTTACAGATTCACGGGACTTGTTTGAAATGTAGGTCTTGACTTTCTTTATTTCACGGTTAAGAATAGCATTGCTTATTTCGTAGTTCTGTTTCGATTCCGCCGCCTCATATAGTTTCAGTTCTTCGTCATATAGATCTTTCAATGATTTGTTTCGCAAAACCATTTTTATCTCCTCGACCAATGCACCAGACAGGGTGCTCTGTTCCAAGGCAGTATTTATTTCCTCTTCTGTTGCAGCAGGGGAAATATTCATCAGTTTATAATAGTTGGTAAACATGGCTAACTGCTGGTTTTTGAGGTGTAACATAAGTATTGCGATATCTTACATCACTACGGCCTTTTTGTTTCATAATAGCACCAATGCACATTTGAAGCATCATAACGATTACAATGATTATAGCCCACATACAACCTTTTCCAATCTTTGAACCACAGCCCGATGAGGTGTTGTCTCTTTCCTCCGGCTTTGTCTGCAAGGAAGATATAATGTTTGCTAATCTTTTATCTTTAATTTCATAATTGGTAAAATCATCCGATTGGTTGTAGACATCAAGTTCCTTGTCATACAAGATTTTCGTCTCTTGATGTGACAATACAGAAAAAGCTTCTTTCGCTTCTTGAAGCTCAACAGAGGATAAGTTGCCATTAAATTTGGCATCAGTATCTTTGAATGCTTTTTCAATTTCTTCAGGCGTAGCGTCCTTGCCAATGCCCAGAATCAAATAATAATCCTTAAACATATTCCTGATTTTTTTAAGTTAGTCAAATGATACTTCATTAGGATTATATCCTTGAGCGGCGAACTTGTCGCGAATGTTCTTCTTTGCAGTTAATTCTTGTTCAGGAATGTTAGCCTGATAATTTTGAATTGTTTCAGGAATGCTCTTTTCCCCAATACGTCCAATAATTGTTCTATCCATAGCAACAATGAATATAATCCCCGACTCCCAAGCAGGACAATTATTAGTTATTGGTGGCTACACATAAAAGAAGCGTGGGAATCTCCCTGTCACTCGTCCCACACTCGGTAGCTCTGGCATTGCTTAGTAGTCGAAACGAGCAACGCCGAAGCCCACGCCGATATGTATATAAACGACTATAATTGCTTCGGAGCCAATGATGGCTGTCTGCAATTCATTTGTCGGATACTACATATCCATGGACGTCATTGTTGCTTTGATCATGACTACTGTTTTTGGAACTGCCAGATTCCCGAGTGTCAGAGTCAAAGCGTCAAGTAACGCCTTTCCTATATATAGGTTCCCGTCCCGTAGCCTCCACCCTTGGGCTTCGGCATTGTTCCGAAAACACTGCAAAGATACAAAATATTTAGGAATTTGTATCGCTTTATCCCAAAAAAGAATGTAAAATAGTCTTTCACAAGGCTTGTGAAACCACTTTTTGAGCGAAAAATAGCAGAAAAGCCTCAAAAAAACTTGGAAGTTAAAAGAAAAATACCTAACTTTACAACGACAAATCCCGCCCGCTTCCCATAAGAACAGCGTACCCAGCGGGACATTTTTTGTATATAGACATGAGATATACCAAACAAGCAATGACGCTGGCACAGCAGATTCAGACACTGCAAGGCAGAGGTCTGATGATTGCTGATACCAATTCGTTTTCCCCTGATTGCCTTTTATTTGCGAGCTTTCTACGTTAATTCTCCAAAAATGTTTCTTAAAGTCAACTTTTTTTCGTATCTTTGCATGTCATTTAGAAAAACATCAAGAACGAATGAAAATAACGAAAATAAGAACACAGATGGGTGAGTTACAAACGCCCGTCAGTACTGAACTGGACTTAGTGGTAGAGCGTATGCGCTCAGAAGAGACAAAGACAAAGGCCGACAACATTGCCCGTAGTGCAATGGCCTCACGACTGGCTATGCAGGAGGGTATGCCGCGCTACCATTTGGAAGCCACGAACCAATTGCCTTATCTTGTGTTTTCGGCAACCTTTGGAAAGGGTGGTTTCGACAATCCCAAGGCATCGACAGGGCTGTTATTGCTGAACATTGCCTGCCCTAACGGTTATCGACAGGTGACGGCAGTCGCCGCTATCTGTGTGTAGAAGTAACAGGACCTGTCAATATGAAAGGGCGCATTCCCTATAAGCAGATGTTCGCCCAAGCAGTCAGAGAGTTGCATCAGCCAAACTGTCTCTATTGGTTCACCAGCGAAGACGAGGCACGTATTCAGAAACATAATAGTAAATACCAGCAACAATCGTCACTTGAAGAGGTATTGCAAAACCTCTTTGAGCCTACTGCCCAGCACCAAAAGGAACACTTCTGGCAGGTAGCCGATATTCAGCAAGAACTGGCAAAACACTTGAGGTCAAAGGATATTCCCAACCTGTCAGTCATAGGAATGGCTCTCAAGTCACTCCGCTGGTCGCGTAACTTCAGAAACGGCGTGCGTGGCTATTATCTCATGAAGAAGAGGGTGTAGGGTGGGTGTACACTTTTTTAAGGTGCACACCCTATTGAAACCCTTATAAATAAAGGGCGCAATGGCAATTTGGGTGTAGGGTGGGGTGTTTCTTTAAATTTCCGTGTATATATAGTCGCGGCCACGTCTGGTTTTGAGCAGTTTTGGCTGGTCGCCAGTAGTCCAATTGTTGAGCAGTTTGCGGGCAGAATAAGTGGTCAGACCTGTATAGTGGGCATAGAGACCTACCGTTGTGTAGCCCTTGTATGTAGCAATACATTCGTGCATTTGACGCTCCAGCTTGTCTTGGTCAGCCAGTATTTCAAGCGAGTTGGGCAATTTAGCCCGACGGAATCCCTCGAGCCATTTCTCCACTTCCCGGTTCCATCGTTTACCGGGGTTATATTCCACTCCGTCGAATCTCACATCACGGTCGGTCACTTCGTCGGGATCGGTGATGGGACGGGTGAGAAACAGTTTTGGGGCAAACGTGCCAATCGGTGTCTCAACCCGATAGCCCTCTGCCAGATAGAATCCGACAGCTCTCAGAAACGTATCGAAGGCGCGTTGCAGTTCGCCATAGCGTAGCGAATAATATTTATCGCATCGGTCTTGCAGTTCCTCGAAGGTCATTTTAAGTCCGCTTTTAGGGCGAACATACACTAAGTTCTTTCCATTGGCGCCTTTCGCTGGGGTAGGATGCACCTCATACCACATTCCTTTGTTCTTTCTTGGCATAGCTGTGATTTTTAATAATTGCGCAAAGGTAGTGAAAAAAAACAGCAAATTGTAAGGAGTTTGCTATTTTTTTTATTATCTTTGCATCCGAATATACTAAAACAATTAGAAATAGCTATTTTAAATTAGACAATGGAACAAGTCTTTAGTTACATTATTAGCCTTGGTGCCAGCGTGATGATGCCTATCCTGTTTACCATCATCGGACTGTGTATCGGCATGAAGTTTGGTAAGTCATTGAAATCGGGCCTCTATGTGGGTGTGGGTTTTGTTGGTCTGGGTATCGTAACAGCCCTGCTGACCACGAACTTTGGTTCGCCGCTGAGTGAGATTTCCAAACTCTACGACCTGCAATTGGGTGTGTTCGACATGGGATGGCCTGCAGCTGCGGCTGTGGCTTATAATACGGCAGTGGGCGCACTGATTATCCCTATCTGTCTGGGTGTCAATTTCCTGTTGCTGATTACGGGTTGCACGCGTACCGTTAATATCGACCTATGGAACTACTGGCATTTTGCCTTTATCGGTGCCGTGGCTTATTTCGTGATGGGTGAGAGCTTGGCATGGGGCTATTTCGCTGCCATCGTCTGCTATATCATCACACTGGTGATGGCCGACCTGACGGCAGATAAATTCCAAAGCTACTATGAGGATATGGAGGGTATCTCCATTCCACAGCCTTTCTGTCAGAGTTTTACACCGTTTGCCATCGGTATCAACTGGCTGTTGGACCGTATTCCTGGCTTCTCGAAGCTCGACATCGATGCCGAAGGACTGAAGAAGAAGTTCGGTGTGCTGGGCGAACCCATCGTACTGGGTGTGATTGTGGGTGCCTTGATTGGTGCCGTTGCCCAGTTGGATATCAAAAAAGTGATGTTCTTAGGTGTGACAATGGGTGCCGTGATGGAGCTGATTCCCCGCATTACCCGTCTGTTCATCGACGGACTGAAACCTATCGCAGAGAAGACACAGGAAGTGGTGCAGAAGAAGTGGGCAGGCAAGAAGGTGTATATCGGTATGTCGCCTGCATTGGTGATTGGACATCCCACCACGCTTGTCGCCTCGCTGATACTGATTCCATTGGCATTGCTGATGGCTGTCGTGTTGCCCGGTAACGAGTTCCTGCCACTGGCTTCGCTGGCTGGTATGTTCTATGTCTTCGTGATGGTGCTGCCTTATACAAAAGGTAATGTAGTGAAGACCCTGATTATCGGTATCGTGGCAGTGGGCATCGGTCTGTGGTTTGTCACCGATATGGCAACAGCCTTTACTCAAGCAGCCCAGACGGTATATGCCCAGACACAGGACCCTGCCGCCAAGATTCCTGAGGGATTTCAGGCCGGTGCCCTTGATTTCGCATCGAGCCTCTTTGGATGGGTTATCTATAAGTGTGTGAACAACCTGCAATGGATTGGAGCCGGTGTGCTGACCATTATCACGCTCTGCATGGTGTTCTGGAACCGTCAGCGGATAGCTAAGGAAGAGTTGAAAGGATTGAAGGATTGAAGGATTGAAGAATTGAAGGATTGAAGGATTGAAATAATTATACAGTAATAAAACAATGAAAAAGACAATTTTGACATTCATGCTTATGGGAACAGTTGTTGCCGGTTCTGCACAGCAGAACATGAATTTCCAAACGGCTTGTCATCCTGCCGATGTGAAGCACTATGACACGCAGACACTGCGCGACCGTTTCGTGATGGAGAAGGTGATGGTAGCCGATGAGATTAATCTGACTTACTCGATGTACGACCGCTTTATCTATGGCGGTGCCATGCCTGTCACCAAGGATTTGAAGTTGGAGACACACCCGCAGTTGCGTGCCGACTATTTCATGCGCAATCGTGAGTTGGGTATCATCAACACTGGTGGCGACGGAGTCGTGATTGTTGACGGACAGGAATATCCCTTGGGCTACAGCGAGGCATTGTATGTCGGTCGTGGCTGGCTGGGTAAGGATAAGGACGGTAAGGATATCGACTCAAACAAAGAGGTTATCTTCCGTTCGAAGAATCCTCAGAAACCTGCCAAGTTCTACCTGAATTCGGCTACTGCCCACAAGCATTATAAGACCCAATGGGTGACGCTGGATGGTCGTAAGAACGGTAAGGTGCAGTCGCTGAAGGCTACCATTATCGGTACGAAAGACAAGCCGTTAGGCACCTTGGCAGAGAGCAATCAGCGTACCATCAACCAGTTGATTGTGAACACTTCGCTGGAAGAGGGCCCCTGCCAGTTGCAGATGGGCTTGACCCAGTTGCAGGAGGGTAGTGTATGGAACACGATGCCCCCTCACACACATGGTCGCCGCATTGAGGCTTACTACTATTTCAATGTGCCCGAGGGTCAGCAGGTGAGCCATATCATGGGTGAACCTCAGGAAACCCGTGTGGTTTGGTTGAAGAACGAGCAGGCTATCATGTCGCCAGAATGGAGCATCCACTGTGCTTCTGCCACCTATTATTATACCTTCATCTGGGGTATGGCTGGCGAGAATCTGAATTACAACGACAAGGATAACATTCCTGTTGGAGACTTGAGATAATCGAAAAACCGAAAAAACTAAAATATTATGGCTCCTGTACAAACTACTAAAATGTCCAACTTCCGTTGGGTTATCTGTGCGCTGCTGTTCCTGGCAACCACAGTCAATTACATGGACCGTCAGGTCTTGTCACTTACATGGAAGGACTTTATCGCTCCAGAATTCCACTGGACCGATGCAGACTATGGTACCATTACGGGTCTGTTCTCCCTGTTCTATGCTATTGCCAACCTCTTTGCAGGTAAGTTCATTGACTGGATGGGCACTAAGAAAGGTTACCTCATCGCCATCTTTGTATGGTCAACTGGTGCGGTGCTCCATGCCGGTTGCGGATGGGCTGCCATGAAGATTGAGGGTTACGACAGCATCGAGGCCCTGCGCATGGTGCAGGCAGGAAGTGATGCCGCTGTTGCCATTGCCACTATCTCCGTATGGCTGTTCCTCAGCTGTCGTCTGATTCTGGCAGTCGGTGAGGCAGGTAACTTCCCCGCAGCAATCAAGGCTACTGCCGAATATTTCCCAGCAAAAGACCGTGCTTTCTCCACCTCTATCTTTAACAGCGGTGCTTCTGTAGGTGCATTGGCAGCTCCTGCCACTATTCCTCTGTTGGCACGTGCCTGGGGTTGGGAAATGGCATTCATTATTATCGGTGTACTGGGTTATGTATGGATGGGTCTGTGGATGTGGCTCTACGAGAAACCACGTCAGAACAAGCGTGTCAACCAAGCCGAGTTGAACTACATCGAACAGGATAATGACATCGCAGAGGTTCAAGACCGCGATGTAGCGAAAGAAGAGAAAGCTATTCCTTTCTTCCAGTGCTTCTCTTACAAACAGACATGGGCATTCCTTGTTGGTAAGTTCATGACGGACGGTGTGTGGTGGTTCTTCCTGTTCTGGGCTCCAGCCTATTTCAGTGACCAATATGGCTATACCTCCGATTCAGCAATGGGTATTCTGTTGATCTTTACCCTCTACTTCATTGTGACCGTACTCTCCATTGGTGGCGGTTATCTGCCTAAGTACTTCGTTGAGAAGAAAGGAATGAATCCTTATCTGGGTCGTATGCGTGCCATGTTGATTTTCGCATGCTTCCCCGTATTGGGTCTTTTCGCACAGCCTCTTGGTGCTTACAGCGCATGGTGGCCTGCTATTCTGATTGGTCTGCTGGGTGCGGGTCATCAGGCATGGTCAGCCAACCTCTTCTCCACGATTGGCGACATGTTCCCCAAATCAACCATCGGTACTATCGTAGGTCTTGGAACCATGACCGGTGGCTTGGGTTCTATGGCTATTAATATGGGTTCCGGTGAGTTCTTCACCTGGGCATCAGAACAGGGTGCAGCCTTCTCGTTCTTCGGCTTCGAAGGCAAACCGGCTGCCTATATGGTAGTGTTCTGCATCTGTGCCGTAGCCTACCTGATAGGCTGGTGCATCATGAAGACTTTGGTTCCAAAGTATAAGCCAATTATCTTAGATTAATGCTATAAGCACAAGCGTGTTTTTATTGAAGGACCCGGACAGATGTTCGGGTCCTTTTTGATGTAATTCTCTTGATATACATTATTAATTATTAAAGCAATTTAAAATTTTCGGAGAAACGTATGAGAGTATGCAGGCTTTTTTGTAATTTTGCATCGTTTTTCGTAAGAGATTTATATAACGTTATATTTTTATGGCAGATACAAAAAAGATTAAGACAGCCCTTATCTCAGTTTTTCATAAAGATGGGCTGGAAGAGTTGTTGAAGAAACTGAATGACGAGGGTGTGAAGTTCTTGTCAACAGGTGGTACACAGACTTTCATCGAGAGTCTTGGTTATGATTGCGAGAAAGTGGAGAATGTAACCACTTATCCTTCTATTCTGGGCGGACGCGTGAAGACCCTGCATCCAAAAGTGTTTGGAGGTATTCTGGGACGTCGTGAGAATGAGGGCGACCGTCAGCAGATGGCTCAGTATGAGATTCCTGAGATTGACCTGGTGATTGTTGATCTCTATCCATTTGAGCAGACCGTAGCCAGTGGTGCTTCTGAGGAAGATATCATCGAGAAGATTGATATCGGCGGTATTTCGCTGATTCGCGCTGGTGCTAAGAATTTCAATGATGTTGTGATTGTGCCTTCTAAGGCAGAATACAGTCTGCTGCTGGATATCCTGAACAAGCAGGGCGCAGAGACTACCAAGGCTCAGCGTCGTGAATTTGCCACACGTGCCTTTGGCGTGAGCAGTCATTATGATACTGCTATCAATGCTTGGTTTAAGAAGTAATCATCAAGTTCAAAAATTTAAGTTCAAAGATTAAAGAATTATATGGGATTTTTTAGTTTTGTCCAAGAGTTAGCCATGGACCTGGGAACGGCTAATACGATTATTATCAGCGATGACAAGATCGTAGTTGACGAGCCGTCGGTAGTAGCCCTTGATCGTCGTACAGACAAGATGATAGCTGTAGGCAACGATGCCAAGATGATGTATGAGAAAACGCATGATAACATTCGTACCATCCGCCCTCTGCGCGACGGTGTGATAGCCGACTTCTCTGCATGCGAACAAATGATGCGTGGTCTGATTAAGATGGTGCATACAGGCAGTCGCCTGTTCTCGCCCTCTCTGCGTATGGTGATTGGTGTTCCTTCAGGTTCTACTGAGGTGGAGCTTCGTGCCGTGCGTGATTCAGCAGAACATGCTGATGGACGTGATGTCTATCTGATTTTCGAACCGATGGCAGCTGCTATCGGTATCGGTATTGATGTGGAGGCTCCGGAAGGCAATATGATTGTTGATATCGGTGGTGGTTCAACGGAGATTGCTGTTATTTCGCTGGGTGGTATCGTGAGCAACAACTCTATCCGTACTGCTGGTGACGACCTGACTGCCGATATCCAGGAGTATATGGCTCGTCAGCACAACGTGAAGGTTTCTGAGCGCATGGCTGAGCGTATCAAGATTAATGTTGGTTCTGCACTGACTGATTTGGGCGATGAGGCTCCGGATGACTACGTGGTTCATGGACCAAACCGTATTACCGCACTGCCTATGGAGGTACCTGTATGCTATCAGGAAATTGCCCATTGTATTGATAAGACGGTAGCCAAGATTGAGAATGCAGTACTCTCTGCCTTGGAGAATACACCTCCTGAGCTTTATGCCGACATCGTGAAGAATGGTATTTGGCTGACTGGTGGTGGAGCCCTGTTGCGTGGATTGGACAAGCGTCTGACCGATAAAATCAATATCCAGTTCCATATTGCCGAGGATCCATTGCATTCAGTAGCCAAAGGTGCTGGTATTGCCCTGAAGAATGTAGATCGTTTCTCATTCTTGATGCGATAAGAATAGAAGATGCAGAACCTGCTGGAGTTCCTACAGAAATACCATCACTGGTTTCTTTTCGTCTTGCTGGAAGTGATCAGCTTGGTTATGCTGTTTCAGTATAACAGCTATCACAACAGCGTATGGCTTTCTACTGCCAATGCGGCAGTAGGCAGCATTAACGAGGGGAGGGCAGAGATGGAGTCGTACTTCTCGCTCTCAAAGATGAACGAGGGGCTGACGACGCGTAATTTCTATTTGGAGCGCCAGTTGGCTCAGATGCGTCGTCTCTATAAAGAGGCAACCGGCGATACTGCTGTCGTGCGTGACGAGATGCAGTTTCTGAAACAGTATCATCTGGTGCCTGCTAAGGTTGTCACCAACGAACTCAACCGTCCTGACAATTTGTTGACTATCAACAAGGGTTCTGCTGATGGAATTGAAGTGGGAATGGGTGTAGCCTGCGGACAAGGTGTGGTGGGTGTTACTTATTTGGTTTCCGACCATTATACCGTATTGATTCCCGTACTGAATACCTCATCGCGTATCAGTTGCGCTATCCGTAGTCATAACTATTTCGGAGTGTTGCGCTGGGACGGTAAAGACGCTGGTGTGGCGTACTTGGAGGATATTCCCCGTCATGCTCGTTTCAAACGTGGCGATTGGGTGGAGACCAACGGCTATTCCTCCATATTCCCCCCAGGAGTATTAGTAGGTAAGATAGAGACGGTGTATAATTCAGCTGACGGTTTGTCGTATAGAGTAAAAGTCCGTCTGTCAACGGATTTCGGCAGGTTGCGTGATGTCGTGGTCATCAACGACCCCACTGTAGCCGAGCGAGCCCGCTTGTTGCAGTCGGCACGCGACTCCTTGAAATTGAATGTAAAAGAGTAGAAAAGAATGTCGGTAGATGTATTGAAACGAGCAGGGTTGTTCATCGTTTTTGCCTTGGCACAAGTGATGTTCTTAGGTCGAATCCATTTGTTTGGGTGCGCCACTCCGCTACTTTATGTCTATTTTGTGATTCTTTTCCCACGCAATTATCCTAAATGGGCCATTCTGCTATGGAGTTTCTCTTTAGGATTGATTATTGATATTTTCTTTAATACTCCAGGATTAGCAGCTGCTACCATGACACTGTTGGCCGTCGTGCAGCCTTATTATCTTGAGATGTTTGTGTCGCGCGAGGATTTCGAAGAGCTGAAACCCACCATGAAGAACCTTGGGGTGGTGAAGTATCTGTATTACTCAATTGTGTTGACACTGCTCTATTGCGTGGTATTCTTTACGCTGGAATCGTTCAGTTTCTTTGATTTGGGAGAATGGCTGAGGTGTGTAATAGGCAGTACGGCTATTACTTTGGTACTGATATTGACGTTTGAGAGTGTAACCAGCCGACAGCAATGAACAACTATGATATCGATTATAGGCGCTATGTAATCAGCGGAGTGGCTATTGGTATCGTTGTCATCTATATCATACGCCTCTTTGCCCTCCAGATTATGAGCGACGACTACAAGAAGAATGCCGACTCCAATGCCTTCCTCAAGAAGATTGAATATCCGTCGCGTGGTGTTATCTACGACCGTAAAGGTAAATTGCTCGTTTATAACCAGCCTGCATACGATATCATGGTAGTGATGAACGAGGCAAAGGACCATCTGGATACCTTGGAGTTCTGTGCTGCCTTGAATATCACCCGTGAGGAGTTCGACCATCGTATGGCAGAAATCAAGGATCGCAATAAGAATCCTGGCTATAGTCGTTTCACGCAGCAAATGTTTATGAGTCAGTTGTCTGACCGCGACTACTCCGTATTTCAAGAGAAGATGTTCCGTTTCCCTGGCTTCTACGTCCAGCGTCGAAGTATCCGTCAGTATCAGTATCCCTTCGCCGCCCATGTGTTAGGCGATGTAGCCGAGGTGTCACCCTCCGATATTGAAGCCGACGACTATTATATCCCAGGCGATTATATAGGTAAGTTGGGTGTCGAACGCAGTTACGAGAAAGCCTTGCGAGGTGAAAAGGGTATGCAGATTCTGCTTCGTGATGCCCATGGACGTATTCAGGGCCGTTATATGGGAGGTGCTTTCGATACCCGTCCGGTGCCAGGTAAGAATCTGACACTTAGTTTGGATGCCGACCTGCAGGCTTTAGGCGAGCGCCTGATGGAAGGGAAAATAGGCAGTATCGTGGCTATCGAGCCTTCTACTGGCGAAGTATTATGCATGGTGTCATCGCCGTCTTATGACCCTCGTATGATGGTAGGTCGCAAGCGTTCCAAGAACCACAGGCTGTTGAGTCAAAATGTGTGGAAACCGCTGCTCAACCGCAGTATCATGGGACAGTATCCCCCAGGCTCTACCTTCAAGACTACCCAGGGACTCACTTTTATGTCAGAAGGAATTATCCATCCCACGCAGACAGCCTATCCCTGTGGGCATGGCTTCAACTTCAGAGGGTTACACGTAGGTTGTCACGGGCATGCGTCTCCGTTGCCTTTGGTGCCTGCGCTCTCTACTTCGTGTAATGGTTATTTCTGCTGGGGACTTTACCACATGATCAATACCCACCTCTCGAAATACGGGTCGGTTCAGAAAGCCATGAACAAGTGGCGCGACTACATGGTCAGTATGGGCTTTGGATATAAGTTGGGCATTGACTTGCCTGGTGAAAAACGTGGTCTGATACCAAATGCGGAATTCTATGACCGTGCCTATAAAGGTTCGTGGAACGGACTGACCATTATCTCCATCGCCATCGGACAGGGTGAGGTGAATGCTACCCCGTTGCAGATTGCCAATCTGGGCGCAACCATAGCCAATCGTGGTTATTTCTACACCCCGCATGTGGTGAAAAAGGTGGAAGGCGAAGCACTTGACACCACCTTTACCAAGAAACACTACACGCTTGCGAAGCGCGAGGCTTACGATTATGTGGTAGCTGGTATGCGTGCTTCGGCTACAGGTGGTACGTGCCATGCCTTGGCACAATACGACTTCATGGCTTGTGGTAAGACGGGTACTGCCCAGAACCGAGGTCATGACCACTCCGTATTCATGGGTTTTGCCCCTATGGATCATCCTAAAATAGCAGTAGCCGTCTATGTGGAGAATGGTGGATGGGGTGCCACCTATGGTGTGCCCATCGGTGGATTGATCATGGAACAGTATATTCACGGAAAACTATCGGAGGCTTCTGAAAAGAAAGCTACGGAATTCCAAAACAGACATATCAGTTATGGCAACACGATCAGGTAAACAAACAAGCATATTCCGCAGTATAGACTGGTGGACGATTCTGATTTACATCGCCCTCTTGACCTTTGGCTGGATCAGTGTCTGTGGTGCCAGTTATTCTTACGAGACAACGGATATCTTCAGTCTTGACACCCGTTCTGGTATGCAGATAGTCTGGATTGGTACTTCTGTCGTTTTGGGCTTTACCATCTTGATGTCCGACGACCGTTTCTATGATACGTTTGCATACATTATTTATGCCCTGCTGCTGCTATTGCTCTTTTTCACCATATTCAATACGCATAGTATCAAGGGTTCCCGTTCATGGCTTGTCTTAGGTCCTCTCCGTCTGCAACCTGCCGAGTTTGCCAAGTTTGCTACGGCACTGGCTCTCGCCAAGTTCATGTCAACTTATGGCTATAATATCCATCAGTGGAAGCATTTTGCAGCCACACTGGCTATTATCTTCCTGCCCATGATATTCATTATCTTGCAGCGTGAAACCGGTTCAGCCTTGGTGTATTTTGCTTTCTTCCTGATGTTCTATCGTGAGGGAATGCCAGGCTCCATCCTCTTCACGGGTGTGGCAGCTGTCATTTATTTTGTGGTGGGTATCCGTTTTGCGGAAGTCTATATGGGCGATTCGCCTACCTCCATTGGAAAGTTCACGGTATTGTTGCTTATCCAGATGTTTGCAGCCGGTATGGTGTGGGTATATGGTAATAACAAGCGACTGGCGTGGCGAATCGGGCTCTATTCGCTGGGTATCACCTTGCTTTCGCTCGTATTGTTGACGATACCTTTCGACATTGTGTATATTCAATTGGGAATGATTGCTATCCTGACAGGTTTCCTGATTTACCAGGGCTTGAGCTCCCGTTTGCGTAATTATTATTTCATCGCCCTCTTTGTCATCGGTTCTGTGGGCTTTTCCTATGGTGCCGACTTCATTCTCAATAATATGATGGAGCCCCACCAGCGCACCCGTATCAATGTGTTGCTGGGATTGGAGGAAGACTTGCGAGGTGCGGGCTATAATGTTCATCAGAGTGAGATTGCTATCGGTTCAGGCGGACTGGAGGGAAAAGGCTTCTTGAACGGTACACAGACCAAGTTGAAGTTCGTGCCTGAGCAGGACACCGATTTCATTTTCTGTACCGTTGGTGAGGAAGAAGGTTTCTTGGGTTCGGCAAGTGTCCTGTTGCTTTTCCTGGCTTTAATACTCCGATTGATTCATCTTTCCGAGCGACAGCCATTCCGCTTCGGGCGTGTCTATGGGTATAGTGTTCTGAGTATCTTCCTTTTCCACGTCTTTATCAATGTGGGAATGGTATTAGGATTAACCCCTGTGATTGGTATCCCATTGCCCTTTTTCAGCTATGGCGGTTCATCGCTTTGGGGATTCACCATTCTGCTGTTCATCTTCCTGCGTATCGATGCCAGCCGCAATCTGTTGCGTTCGTAAGCCGCCTTACTCTTTGGTCATGATGATGCCTATGTCCGATATGCCGGGCAAAATTTCGCGCTTCATATCGTGATGGATGCTAATGGTGACAGAGTCACCTTGATGCAGTGAGCGCAATTCCAGTGGAAACTCATACTGATAGTGACTGATACCCTGGCCCTTGGCATTGCCGTCCTTGCCTATCAAATCACAGTCCAGCGTATCGCAATCAGTCTCCATCGAAGGATGGATGGTTTTGTTGACAATGAGCGTCAGTCCCATGAAAGGATAGTCGCTATTGATGCGAACACCCAGTTTCTCCATATAGTTTCCGTGTTCCGTAATGGGTATGCCAAACTCCAGCACATCATTTTTCTCCCAACCATGTAAGGGGGTATGTTCATAATGGCTGTAGATGGTTCTATTGTCGCATGCCGTACAAAGCAACAATCCCACCAGTACTATATTATATAATAAGGTGTAGCGCTTATTACTCATTGTGTGGCTTATTAGGCTTCTTGTGCTTCTTCTTTTTCTTTTTGGCCTTGTCGAAACGGTTAATATTCTCCTGCGTAGCCAAGTCAACAGGATGCGGCACTTCCATTTTCTTACCGTCTTCCTGTAGTGAGAGGGGTTTTGTACCCTTGCGGTTCATATCGATAATCTGTTTGGCACGCTCAGCGGTGATGGTCTCCAGATTGGCAGCTATATTCTTATCTGTAGAGTAAGTAATCAGTCCAGCCAGGATATCAGCCTTGAAGTAGAAGTAGTCGGCATCCTGTGTGGACAGCACCATCTCCTTGGAAGGCAGTTTCCTGCTGGCCTCTACATAATCGTCCACCTCGTAGTTCAGGCAGCACTTCAGTTTGGCACACATGCCAGCCAGTTTCTGAGGGTTCAGTGAGATGTCCTGGAAACGTGCCGCACTGGTGCCCACGCTGACAAAATTCTTCATCCATGTGGCACAGCATAGTTCGCGTCCGCAAGGTCCTGTACCGCCAATGCGCCCTGCCTCCTGGCGTGCACCAATCTGTTTCATTTCGATGCGCACGTGGAAAGTAGCCGCCAAGTCCTTTATCAATTGACGGAAATCCACGCGCTCGTCGGCAATATAGTAGAAGATGGCCTTATTGCCATCGCCCTGATATTCCACATCACCGATTTTCATTTTCAGTCCCAGTCCTTTGGCTATCTGGCGACTCTCTATCATGGTGGAGTGTTCACGGCGTTTGGCTTCGTGGTATTTCTCCATGTCAACGGGTCGTGCTATGCGATAGATGCGCTTGATGTCGTCTTCACTCTTCAGATTGGCTTTCTTAATCTGCAGTTTCACCAATCTTCCAGTCAGCGTCACCACACCGATGTCATGTCCGGGGTTAGCCTCCACAGCCACGATGTCACCCTTCTTCAGTTCCAGATTGTTCACATTATGGTAATATCCCTTGCGGGTATGTTTGAACTGCACCTCCACCAAGTCGGTAGTGTCTGTGTTGCCTGGCACATCAGCCAGCCAGTCATAGGTATTCAGTTGCTTATCCTGTCGTCCCACAGCCTGGTGGCATAGACCACGGTCACAACCGATTGTCATTTCGAGATTTTTTGTTTTCTCCATATATTATCTTTTATTTCTGAATCAATAGTACAATCATTTGCAGGGCAAAATCGAAGAACACTATCTTTCCGTTAGCATTCTGTCCGATGTCGCGAATGGCGAGATTAGCCAAGTCGCTGATGGGTATGATGTTTGCCTCGTTGATGAAGCGTGCAAAATTCTTGGCAAAGTCCTCCTCCCTCTGCGACATATAGCAAAGCTCAGGGGTTTGGAAGTTATAGACAAAGTTCTCGCGCACCAGTCTGAGGAAGTATTCCAGGAATCGCTTTTGCTTTTCACGGCCCATACCTGCCATGCGCTCACTCCATGTCTTCAAATCCTTCACCTTTCGCTGATAAGCCAGTCGCATCAGCGTTTGGAACATGTCAAGGAAGAACTCGTTTTCAGAGTCAACACTCAGCAGCTCCAGTGCCTTTAGCCAACTGCCGTTTGCCATGCGTGCCACGCGGCGTGCATTTTCCTCAGTCAGTCCGCGCTTACTGGTGAGCCCCTCCTGAATATCCTCTTCTGTCAGGCGTTTGATGTCCACGCGCTGTACACGACTGCGGATGGTTTCCAACAACTTCTCCGGTTCTTCGCATACCAACAGAAAGATGGTTTGCTGTGGAGGTTCCTCCAATAGTTTCAGTATCTTATTGGCACATTCTATATTCATGCGCTCAGGCAGCCATATCAGGCTCACCTTATAGCCGCCTTGACTCGATTTCAGCGATAGTTTCCTTATCAGGGCATCGCTCTCGCCAGCCGTAATGATGGCTTGCTGGTTCTCCCCTCCCATCTGTTCCAGCCATTCGTTCATGGTGAAGTAGGGACCTGCCATGATAAGCTCGTGCCATTCCTTGGCAAAATCGTCCGACACGGGTTTGTGGTCGGCACTCATGGAAGGCAGTTTGATGGTGGGGTAGGTGAAGTGCAAGTCGGGATGCTCCCATTTTGCCAGCATCGCCTCGGCACTGGCTGACGACTGTTGGTTGCTGGCTATTAGCAGGTGGCGTGCGAACCCCATAGCCAGTGCCATCTTTCCGGCACCCTTCGGTCCGCATAGCATCAGGGCATGAGGCAGTCGCTGCTCTTCTTCCATTTGGAGCAGACGGGCTTGCGCCTCTTGTTGTCCTATCACCTGTTCAAATCCCGTCATAGCAATCGTTTTGCAATTTCGACTACAGAATCCACTGCCGACACCGTATAGAAGTGGATGTTCTTGATGCCATACTCATAAAGCTCCTTGCACTGCTGGGTGGTCCATTCAATACCCAACTGACGGGCTTCCTCGTCGGTAGTGCATTTGGCAATTTCCTTGGCCAGTGGCTCAGGTATGTCGCAATGGAAAGTCTTAGGCACCACTGTCAACTGACTCAGTTTAGCCATCGGCTTGATGCCAGGTACAATGGGAATGGTGATACCCATCTGTCGCGCTTTCTCTACAAACTGGAAATATTTCTCATTGTCAAAGAACAACTGCGTTACTGCATACTGGGCTCCTAAATCCTGTTTCTGTTTCAGGTATTCCATGTCGCGCTCCAAATTAGGAGCTTCCTCATGTTTCTCCGGGTAACAGGCTACGCCGAAATCAAACTTAGGACCAGGATGTTTGATGGGTGAGCCATCAGCAAAATAGCCCTCGTTGAAGCGCACTACTTGTTGAATCAAGTCTGTCGTATGGGCATGTCCACCGGGTGTAGGCGTGAACCGGCTGTCCTCCTTAGCCTTGTCGCCACGCAGCAACATCAGGTTGCGAATGCCCAGAAATTGCAGGTCGAGCAGTTCGTACTCAATCTGCTCAACCGTCATGCCGCTGCAAATAACATGCGGCTCCACAGGGATGTCGTAACGATGCTGAATAGCAGCAGCTATGGCAATAGTGCCTGGGCGACGACGGATGCGCTGTCGCTCAAACTGCCCGTTCTCCAGTTCCTTATAGACATACTCGGAGTGATGCGTTGTGATATTGATAAAAGCAGGATTGAACACTGCCAGTTTATCAATAGTCTGAAACAGTGCGTCCGTTCCGTTTCCTTTCAGTGGGGGCAAAACTTCGAAACTGAAGCGTCTCTCGCCCGTATCTTGTTTAATGTAATCTGCTACTGTCATATTCGCGTATGTACACAATACGCGACAAAGGTACAAAAAAAAAGCGGCATCTCCGAAGAAATGCCGCATTTTTTTACTTTTCACTTACTTTTTGAAGCGATAGATGCGGAATGACATAGGAGCCAGTTCGTCGTTGAGCACTGCCTGCTTGCCTTGCATCTCCACCTTTGCAGTTCCTGCCTGTGGGGTAATCAGCTCTGGTTTGCAGATAGAGTTTTCGTCGTCCATACCATTGTGGCAGAGTGTCAGCGTATTGGCTGTACGCTCACCCTTGACGTCTGTCAGATTGAAGCTGACAGCCTGTTTCTGCTTCGATGTGTTGGCAATCTTGATAATCACTTCACCAGCCTTGCTGTCATAGGCAGCCGAGGCAAACAGTCCATTCTGGCCGGCCTGGTTAGCTACCGGCTTTTTGTTCATAGTCAGCGAGAGCACGTTGGTACCAGCGTTAGTGGCATACATTTGCTGCACATAGTAGCTCACGGTCTTGAACATATCCGTATTGTCGTACCAAATCTGGTCAGGACGCCACTGCCATCCGTCCACATGAGCGAAGAGTGGGGCAGGTGTAGTCATGTGTACCACATCGGCATTACGCTCGAAACCAGTCATGAATGCAGCTTCCAAGATGGCAGCCTCGTAGTGGTTCCATTTCTTGCCTTCACCGTGACAGGCATATTCGCCGGCAAACACCTTTGGACCCTTGCGGTCGTATGAGTCGTAGCGCAGTCCATGGGTCAGGAACCATTCCTCGTTGCGGTAGTAGTGTTCGTCCACCAAGTCGGCTTTCTGTGCTTTCATAGCCTTCCATCCATCTTCGAAGCGATAGGTATTGTCGGGCTTATCCTCAGGTACAGGACCACTGGTACCCACAATCTTAATCTCAGGATATTTGGCACGGATAGCAGCCACAAAGGGTTTCAGACGCTCGTAGTAGAACTCGCCCCACTGCTCGTTACCCACACCGATATACTTCATGTTGAAAGGTTTGGGGTGTCCCATTTCTGCACGAATCTTACCCCACTTTGAAGTAACAGGTCCGTTGGCAAATTCGATGAGGTCCAGACAGTCGTCGATGTATTGTTTCAGTTCGTCCATGGGCTGGTGGGCACTTTCGTCGTTCCAGTTCTGATACTGGCACGCCATACCTACATTCAGGATAGGCAGTGGCTCAGCACCGATGTCCTCAGAGAGTTGGAAGAACTCGAAGAATCCCAGTCCGTACGACTGGAAGTAGTCAGGATAGTAACGGTAATCGAAAGTATGCTCCCAACGGTTGCCGTTCAGAGGACGGTTCTCTACGGGACCGATACTGTTCTTCCACTGGTAGCGCGTAGCCAAATCAGTACCTTCTACGATACAGCCGCCGGGGAAGCGGAAGATACCAGGTTTCAGGTCTGCCAGTGCCTGCGCCAAGTCGCGACGCATACCATTCTCACGATTCTTGAACGTGTTGACAGGGAAGAGCGAGATATGTTCCAACGCCACACTGTTCGTACCTTTCAGGAAAATACGCAGTTTAGCCTGCTTGTCCTTTTTGGGCGAAGTGAAGGTGATGGTGTACTTTTTCCATTCCTTGCTGGTGATGTCGATTTCCTGCTCTACAAATTCCTGCTTCTCCTCCATCGAGTTCTCGTCTATCAGTTGTACGCGGATGGCGGCATTCCCCTTGGGGGCCTTCGCCCATACAGAGAAGCGGTAAGCCTCGCCTTTTTCCACGCCAATACCGAAATAGCCCTCGTTCACCAGTCCAGAGCGGCGCTCCTTATGTCCTGGGTCTGAGAGTACGACGTAGTGCGGGCAACGCTCAAAGGGAGCATCATCATCTTCCACATCCACACAACCGAAGGTCTGCCAACCCATCAAGTGCTGTGGGAACTCAAATGAACGGTTCTTCACCAATTCACCGTAAAGTCCGCCGTCGGCAGCGAAGTTAATGTCCTCGAAGAAAATTCCATACATGGTCGATTGGATGGGAGCACCCAGTTTCTTGGTGTTTACTTCCATTGTGTTTTGACCATAAGCTGAGAGAGCCATTGAAGCGGCCATCATGCAAGTCAGTAGTTTCTTGTTCATTCAATAAAATTATTTAGTAGTTATAACAATGTTCCGACAAAATTAGTTAAAAAGTAAGAGATAAGCAAAGTTTTTTCTAAAAAAGCATTACTTTTGTATTTAATTAAGAAATTATTAACTTAAAACAATTATGGAATATCAAAAGAGGGGTAGCTCGGCCTACCTGTTTTCTATCGTGCTGGTCGCCGTTTTAGGTGGTCTGCTTTTCGGTTATGATACCGCAGTTATCTCAGGGGCGGAAAAGGGTTTGCAAGCCTTTTTCGCTAATGCCAAGGATTTTACTTACACCGACGGATGGCATGGCTTTACATCAGCTTCAGCGCTGATTGGCTGTATTATCGGTTCTGCCATCTCAGGCTATTTAGCCACTAATTTCGGCCGTAAGCGTTCACTGGTGATTGCCGGTATCCTGTTTTTCATTTCCGCTTTAGGATCAATGGACCCTGAGTTCTTGTTCTTTTCCTATGGCGAGCCCGGTTTCTCCCTCCTTCTCATGTTTAATTTCTATCGTATCATCGGTGGTGTCGGTGTAGGTCTTGCCTCTGCCATCTGCCCCATGTATATCAGCGAGATAGCTCCTTCTAACATCCGTGGTATGTTGGTCAGCTGCAACCAGTTTGCTATCATCTTCGGTCAGTTGGTTGTTTACTTCGTCAACTTCTTTATCCTGGGCGACCACATGCAGCCCCTCGTTGAGGAGATGGGTAAGGGTCTGGCTGCCATCAACCCTGCTGCTCAATGGACGGTGACCACAGGTTGGCGTTATATGTTTGGTAGCGAGGCAGTGCCAGCAGGACTTTTTGCGCTGCTCATCAGCTTGGTGCCCGAGAGCCCACGTTACTTGGTGTCTGTCGGCAAGAACGAACGCGCTTTGGCTATTCTGACTAAGATTAATGGTACCGAACGTGCCCAGACCATTCTGGAGGCCATTAAAGAGACACTGGTTCAGAAGACCGAGAAGCTCATGTCGTATGGTGCCCTGTGTATCTTCATCGGTATCATGCTCTCCGTGTTCCAGCAGGCAGTAGGTATCAATGCCGTGCTGTATTACGCACCACGTATCTTTGGCGATATGGGTATGGAGAATCCGATGGTTATCACCGTCTTCATGGGTATTGTCAACATCACCTTCACCCTGGTAGCCATCTTTACGGTAGAGAAGTTGGGACGTAAGCCCTTGCTTATCTGGGGCTCGTTGGGTATGGCACTGGGTGCTTTCGGTGTCGCTATGACATTCGGCCATCCTGGTTTCGAACTCATCACCGCAGGCAGTATCATGGTTTACTCGGCATGCTTCATGTTCTCATGGGGACCTATCTGCTGGGTACTCATTGCCGAAATTTTCCCTAACACCATCCGTGGTGCTGCTGTGGCAATCGCTGTTGCCTTCCAGTGGATTTCAAACTTCATTGTCAGTTCGTCGTTCGTACCGATGTTTAATATGCACCTCACCGAGGGTGACGATTTCGGCCACTGGTTCACCTATGGACTCTATGGCATCATTTGTGTTATCGCTGCCGTCTTCGTATGGCGACTGGTTCCTGAAACCAAGGGTAAGACTTTGGAGGATATGACCAAGTTATGGCGTGGGAAGGGCTACGTGCCTGGCGAAGGTGCACACGATGGTACTCATAAACCCGAAGAATAGAAAGTATGAAGAAGATATTGGTTGCAGAAGATAATGACAGCAATTATATGCTGATGACGTTTATCCTGAAAAAGCATTACGAGTTCGAAAGGGCTCGTAATGGACAGGAAGCCGTCGATATGGTGGACACCATGAAACCTGATATGGTGATGATGGACTTGAAGATGCCCGTGATGGATGGCTTGGAGGCTACCCGCCAAATCAAGGCTAAGTGTCCTGACCTGCCCGTCGTGGTACTCACGGCTAATGCTTTCGATGTCGATCGCGAGGCAGCAGAAGAGGCAGGCTGCGATGAGTTCCTGTCGAAACCCATCAGTTCACAGAAATGTCTGGATATGATTGCTAAATATGTGGGCTAAATCTTTTTAGCGCTTATTCTTAAAGAAATCTTGCATTAACTGGCGGCATTCTTCTTCCAAGATGCCGCCTTTTATAGTGGTCTTGGGGTGCAAGGCGCGTGGGGCATACAGTTGATAGCCGCGTTTCTCGTCTGCTGCCCCATAGACGATGCGCGACAGTTGCGACCATCCCAATGCTCCTGCACACATCACGCAGGGCTCTACCGTAACGTATAGCGTACAGTCTTTAAGGTATTTCCCACCCAGTTCGTTGGCTGCTGATGTAATGGCTTGCATTTCAGCATGAGCCGTCACGTCGTGCAACGTCTCGGTGAGGTTATGGGCACGTGCTATCACATGGTCCTGACAAACCACAATGGCACCAATGGGAATTTCGCCTTCCGCCAGTGCCTGTTGCGCCTCAGCCAGAGCCTTGCGCATATACATCTCGTCTTTTTTTTGTTGTTCTTCTGCTGTCATGTTGCAAATTTACTAATTATTTTGTAATTTTGCAACATGGAATGGAAAATCATTCATATCAGTGAGACGGATTCTACCAATCGTTGGCTTCGCGAGCGCCAACAGCTGACAGCCGACAGCCGACAGCCGACAGTGGTGTGGGCTGACTATCAGACGGCTGGTCGCGGGCAAGGCACCAATAAGTGGGAATCAGCATCTGGCGAGAATCTGCTGTTCTCCATCTTGTGTTATCCGCACGACATACCGGCCAACCGGCAGTTCACCATCTCCATGGCTATATCGCTGGCTATTGTCGATGCGTTGGACCAGCAGATTGGCGATGTCAGCATCAAGTGGCCCAATGACATCTATTGGCGCAATGCCAAGATTTGCGGCATACTGATAGAACATCGGCTCTTGGGCAATGTTATCCGCGATTCCATTATCGGTGTGGGACTGAATGTCAACCAACGCCAGTTCCTCAGCGATGCCCCCAACCCCATCTCCCTTTGGCAGATTCATGGGCACGAGACGGATAGGGAGGCACTGCTCCATGCGATTCTCGACCGCTTCGACTATTATATAAATAAGGTGGACATCAAGTCTGAGTATATCGCACGTCTCTATCGCCGTCGGGGGTATCATCCTTATGTGGATGCGGAGGGTGCGTTTATGGCTGAATTGGTTGATGTAGAAGAAGACGGCCATCTGGTGCTGCAAAAAGAGGAAGGGCGTCAGTGTCGTTATGCATTTAAGGAAGTACAATTTATCATATAAAACAAACGAAAGAATTATGGCAAGATTTAAGCGTATTCTCCTCAAGTTGTCAGGAGAGAGTTTGATGGGACATCAGGGCTATGGCATCGACCCTGAGCGTCTGAGTGATTATGCCCGTCAGATCAAGGAAGTGAGTGAAATGGGTGTGCAGATTGGTATTGTCATCGGTGGTGGCAACATCTTCCGCGGACTCAGCGGTTCGCAAAAAGGCTTCGACCGTGTGAAAGGCGACCAGATGGGTATGTGTGCTACCGTTATCAATTCGCTGGCTCTCAGTTCGGCACTGGGCGCTATCGGTGTGAAGAACAAGGTGCTGACAGCCATCCGTATGGAACCCATTGGTGAGTTCTACACCAAGTGGAAGGCCATCGAAGCCATGGAGAAGGGCGAGGTGTGCATCTTCTCTGCCGGTACGGGTAATCCTTATTTCACTACCGATACAGGTTCTTCTCTGCGTGGCATTGAAATTGAAGCCGACGTCATGCTGAAAGGCACCCGTGTGGATGGTGTCTATACTGCCGACCCGGAGAAAGACCCCACTGCCACCAAGTTCACGGATATTACCTACAAGGAAGTCCTCTCTCGAGGTCTGAAGGTGATGGACCTCACCGCCATCTGCATGTGTCAGGACAATAATCTGCCCATCTATGTCTTCAACATGGATATTGTGGGCAACCTCAAGAAGGTCATGGCAGGCGAGGAAATCGGCACCCTCGTGCATCCGTAAGAAGTCCATAGGCAAAAAATCCTATTGAGTTATAAAAATGGCGAGGAAGCAACCAACGCTTCCTCGCCATTTTTTCTATATCCTTTGCAGTTGTAGGATTTCTTTACAAATCCGATACCCATGCGGTTCCCAGTCAATTCCCAGTTAACTCCCATTTCATTGAGCAACAAAAGTCGGATATAAATCTTTACAGAATGATTAGTGACTTATTGTAATTTCCGCATTTTTCTTTCCATTTTCTTTGTAGTTTCAGAAAATCTTTCTATCTTTGCCAACAGAGTGAGAAGGACTCGCTCCAGCAGAAGAAGCGTTATGCTCCCAACTTGCGAGACGAAAACCTGAGAAATTTTCAATGCAAGGCAAATAATAGCAGGAGGGCAGAATGGCTTCCACGTTTAGGCGTGGGGCTGTACTCCAATTTCTATTATTAGGTTTTCTCAGGACCTTCGTCTCGGAACTGGCAAAAGCAGTCCCGCGCTTCTGCTATGGTGGAGAATGAACAATAACTTAAAACCAATAGATTATTATGAGGAAAATAACATTTTTATTAACCACGATGCTTCTTTTTACACTAGGCTTAAGAGCAGCGGAAATGACTTGGCATCTCGTGACAGACACTGATGAGGCCATTGAACTTACAAAGGTCAGTTATTTACTGGCCTCCACTCAAGAAACTTTTGATATAGTATGTACTGATGGCACAATCGTTGGTAATGTCAAGAGCATCAAATTGGAAAAACGTGAGTCGTCTGGTATTCAGAAGACTAAAACAAATGGCGAAGGCATATTCTCACAGATTGTAGATGGCACGCTGACTATCAGCAATGCAAAAGCAGGTACAATTGCCCAGGTGATTTCCGTCTCTGGCATTACATGTGTCGCCCAAACACTTACTGATGGCCAAAATATCATCAACGTATCTCAACTCTACCCAGGGACCTACATCCTGAAGGTGGGCGAGACCACTATTAAATTCATCAAAAAGTAAACAGCTATGAAAAAGAAAATAATTGGCCTTTTGGCATTACTGACAGTTGCAATGACTGCCTTTGCCACCTTCGTCATTATCAAGAGCGATGGTACTCTAGTACGCATACCAGAGGATCAACTTAAGATAGAGCAACAAGGTGAATCGTTCACACTGAATGGTATAGAAGTGGGACAGTTGGCTAACATCTATAATAGGGAGTGGAACAATGGCGATGATTTTGAGCGCGCCTTTGAGCAAGGTTATCTGGATGCTCAATACTACACCTATGACCGGAAGAAGCAGATTACCTCTCAGGAATTCAAAGCGATGTTGAAACCGCTAATAGAGAAATTCAAGCCTGAGGCTATGGACTATTTCAACAGCAGGATATCGGATGTAGATGCACCCTTGACAAGGGTCTTGGCTGCAGGAATGGTGTATTACACTGGTAGAAATTTTGGTTTTAAAAAGAATTCTCCATTTTATGCTCGTTCTACAAATGAGAACTTTTGGGATGGCGCATGGGATGACATGGAAGTAATGGATAAAGTTTTGCCTTATGGTCAAGTGGAATCTGGGGATAGCGGTAATGACTGGTCAGAAATGGTAAATGCCTTGCTTTGGATTAGTGAACGTATTTCTGGCATCTCAAATAAAGAATTCGTAGAATACGATGTACAGGCTGATAGTTGGAGTTGGAAAAAACCTTTTCTGTGGGAAGATGCCGTGAGAGCCATCACTCGTCTATATGACAGCATGGAGCCTGAGATAGAATATGCTGAAATTGATGATCCAAAAGTAACCAATCCTGATGCATCCATCATCACACCTTGGCTGATTGCGAAAGCTTCGAAGAACGAAGTCAAGGATATAAAGGACTTGCCCCGCCAGATTGGATTCTTTTGCGGAGAGTCTAATTCAGACTTACCCTTTCCGAACCGCTTTAGTGGTGCCAGTGCTTCAGATATTAAAGAATGGGCACGTTGGGGATTCAACAGCTTAAAATATGTAGCCAGTTGGAGACACCTTTTTACGAATGACATGAAAGTGAATTTGAATGTTCTTAGGTCTCTGGACGAGATTGTTGCTGCATGCATGGAAAATGGCATTCACCTTTATTTCGGTCTTTGCGCTATACCAGGATTCGGTATGTACTGGGCAGAAAACTATCGAGATAAATACGTTATGGATACAGATATTCTGAACCCAGAGAAGCGTAAAAAGGCTTGCGATATATGGAGGACACTGGCTCTAAGATATAAGGATGTGCCATGTGTCAGCCTTTCTTTCTGTCCTATCCAGGAAGTAACGGCACTCTACTCGCCACAGAATTTCGGAGAAGGTCAGTCTTTTAAGCCAGATCAGATTTTCGATTTTGTTGACATCATGATTGATGCTATTAGGGAGGTTTGTCCAAATAGATTTATCTTCTATGATGCCTTTGGTCAAGACCTGAATGTAGAAGGTAATGACTTGCTGCCCTATACCAAGCAGCAATATAAGCACATGGCAGAAAAATACAAGAACACACGAATTGTGAATAACCACATGGACTTGGCCTATATGTTTTATGAGTATAGTCAGGGTGACGGCAACATCGACTGGGCCCACCATTCTGTCTGGGTGCCTACCTATCCGATGACCATTTATGCAGGTAACGGCTTGTTAGCATCTGATGCCAACAACAAACTTACTATTGACGGATGCTTGCCAAAAGGAACAACCATAGATATCTATCTTGCTTCTGCAACTGATGCTCATTTGGTCATTGCAGCAGATGAAAATACCCTTCATTCTGAATCATTTGAAGGTAATTCGGATTTCAATGCTGGAAGTGCCATAGCCTGGGGTGAACAGTTTAAAAAGAGCGACAAGAAAATTTCTGTATCTATCCCTAATGACGTAAAAGAAGTAACTGTCACTGTCGATCAGGGCGCTCTAAATTGGTGTGGCATTGAATTAACTTTACCAGAATCACATGCTGTAGAAAAATGGCGAAAAGACTCTGAATGGGATCTCGAACTTGGCTTGATTGCACCAGAAGATTTCCATCCTACCTTTTATAAAAAGAAAACTTCTACTATTCAGATAGGAGCTCCATACAATACATGGGAAGTCAATGACGTAGGACATCATTTCACCATCAATAATGATATTACCTTCACATCTAATTTAATTTTCTCTTATTCCAACAAAGAACTGACAGAGAAACAAGTAAAAGCAATCTGTGAGATAGAGCCGGAATGGTCCTGTCGATTTGAGGGTGTTCTTGTCACGGATATGGCAGGAGCCCTGAACTATTGGGATGACACGATGGAGATATTCCAGAGGTATAACATTGATGTCTGGATTTCTGCTGCCGATCTATTGTATGAGGAGCAATTAGCTCCATACCGAATCTGTGACTACGAAGGTGAAAACTTCGAGGGGCACTCTAATTTCAATGTAAAGCTCCTTCGCGTGCTTCAGAAATATCTAGACAAATAGTAATTCGACCGTCACGAAATTGCTGATCGCGCCTCGAGAGATTACGGCTCTCAAGGTGCGATCTTACGTTTCGTTGGGTACGAGATTACGGCTTGTGAAAGAGGAACACAAAAACATGTAACCTTAGAGTCCCCTGATCTACGAAGCGAACTCACGTCACTTTACAACAATCGTAATGGTGTCCTTTGCATCGCTTTAGAGTCGCTTCAGGCAGGTAGATGCCATACACATGCCATATACATACCATACACATACTATACCCTTGAGCATGGCTACAATATGGCATCATAGGGAGAAAACCGAGGCATCTCCCTGCATAACCACTACCAGCTATATGCGAAATGGATCAGGGGACGAATGGATCAGGGGATAACAGATTTTGGCTAAAAAACGTTCTTTTTTCGAGTGCATTCCAATAAAAATTGTAGTGCACTGCAATAATTTTTGTAGTGCACTGCAAAAAATATTCCCAAGGCGGGAATTATTGCGTGGTCATGATTGCTCTTCGCTGAATTCTACGTATTCGCCTTCTTCCTCTTCGTAGATTTTCTTGGCATCACGCTGCTTGCGACGGTCGATGATGGTTTCACCGGTAGCCGTCTGGTGGTGGATTTCCTCTGCCTCCTGTTCAGCCACAGGTTCCTGCTCCTTGGATGCAGCACGAGGCTGAGCGGGTTCTGACGGGGTCTTGCCACTATAATGATACTGGCGCTGCTGGCGACCAGTCTCATCGCGATACTTCTGACTCTTTGCATCGGCCTCTTTCTTGGCCTTCAGTTTTGCCTTCTTGATTGACTTGATGATGCTGCCTCCGGTGAGGAGTAGAACAAAAATGACAACGAAGACGATGAAGATGATAAATCCCATGTTTTCTTTCATAGTGATATTGTGGATTTTAGTTACGGTTCTTAGTAGCAACGGACAGGATGATATACCAGGCTATGACAGCAGCCAAGCCGCTGATGCCCAGGAAGGCGAGAAGTGGTATGCAGGTGATTAGGAAGATGTATTTGATTTCATTGCCTCGCCACCCCCAGTGCTTGAACTTCAAGGCAAACATGGGAATTTCGGAGACAAGCAGGTAACAGCTGACGAACATGCCGACGAGGACGGCATAATATAAATAAGGTGAGGAAAGCAGCCAATCGCCCGTGCCTACCAACAGGGCTCCCCAGAACAGGGCATTGGCAGGGGTGGGGAGGCCGATGAAGCCCATGGCCTGACGCTCGTCGAGATTGAACTTAGCCAAGCGCAATGCCGAGAAAGCTGCCATGATGAAGGCTAAGTAGCACAGATAATGCCAAGGCAGCATTTCCGCCCCTTGTTTCAGAAAATCGAAGATGATGGCTGAAGGCGCAAAACCGAAGGTGATGTCGTCAGCCAGTGAATCGAGTTCCTTGCCGATGGGTGAACTGACACCCAGGAGACGTGCACTCATGCCATCGAAGAAATCGAAAACGGCTCCGATGACGATGAAGAGGAGTGCGGTGTCCCATACACCACAGAAAGCCCAATAGGTGGCTATGCAGCCTGATATGAGATTCAGGCAAGTGATGGAGTTGGGGATATGCTTTTTCATGTGTTCTGCAAGTTTTTTATGGCAGTTTGGCAATAACTGTCTGGTCGCCGGTAGTAGGCTGGTCCATAATGACGCAGGGCTTAGAACCCAGTGGCAGATAGACATCTACACGCGAACCCAGTTTGATGAATCCCATGTGCTCGTCGATATAGCACTCTTCACCCTCTTTGGCATACGTCACGATACGACGTGCCATGGCTCCGGCTATCTGGCGTACCAGTACGTCCTCGCCCTGAGGGGTGGTAATCATCACGTCGGCATGTTCATTTTCCTCGCTGGCTTTGGGAAGCCATGCCTTGTGGTAGTTACCGTTCTGATGATGCACGAACTTGATTTTTCCATCAACAGGGAACCAGTTGGCATGCACGTTCAGGGGGCTCATGAAGATGCTGATCATCAGTCGCTTGTCGTGGAAGTAAGTGTGTTCCTCCACCTCCTCGATGACTACTATCTTACCATCGGCAGGAGCCACCACCAGGCGTTCGGTGTCGCCATTGAAATAACGGATAGGGCAGCGATAGAAATTGAGTGCCAAGACCCATGCCGTTCCGAATATCAGGGCGAAAGCCCAGAAGGGTATCGGATTGTCGATGAATGCCCAAAGTAAATAACCAATGCCTATCAGCAGTAACATGCTGATGGTGAGTTCGTTAGTGCCCTCGCGATGTATTCTGATTTTCTTAAGTCTCTTTATCTTTTGGATTTTTTCTCCCATGAGTAGTAATACAGATTGATTCCTAATTCACATGCAAAGGTACGAAATAATTCTTAATTCGTAATTCATTATCTGGATTTTTTTTGGATATTTCATTTTTTCATCGTAACTTTGAACCTCAAAAACTATAAAATGGAAGATTTCATACATTTACACGTACATACATATTACTCAATACTGGATGGCCAGTCGAGTATTAAGAAGCTGGTAGATAAAGCGATAGCCAACGGCATGAAAGGCATGGCCATTACCGACCACGGCGATATGTTCGGAATCAAGGAATTTCATGATTACGTGGGCGGCATCAACAAAGGTAGGAAGAAAGAGGGGCTGGAGCCTTTCAAACCCATCTTCGGTTGCGAGATGTATGTGTCGCGCAATGGTTCCAAGGAATTGAGGCGTGGCAAAGAAGACATCAGCGGTTATCACCTGATAGTGCTTGCCAAGAACTATAAGGGTTATAAGAATCTGATTAAGTTGGTGAGTAACTCGTGGGTGGACGGCTACTATATGCGTCCGCGTACCGACCGTGAAGACTTGGAGAAATACCACGAGGGGCTGATGGTTTGTTCGGCATGTATTGCGGGCGAGGTGCCTCATAAGATTCTGCAGGGTGATATAGCCGGCGCGCGTGAAGCCATCGAATGGTATCATGGCATTTTCGGCGACGACTATTATCTGGAACTGCAGCGCCATGAAGTGACCGACCCGACGATTCGTGCCAACCGCGAGACATTCCCCTTGCAGCAGAAAGCCAATAAGGTGCTGATAGAACTCGCCAAGGAATATGGTATCAAACTGGTTTGCTCGAACGATGCCCACTTTGTTGACCAGGAGAATGCCGAGGCTCACGACCATCTGTTGTGCCTCTCCACAGGTAAGGACCTGGACGACCCTTCACGTATGTTGTATTCCAAGCAGGAGTGGTTCAAGACCCGCGAGGAGATGAATGCCATCTTCCAGGATGTGCCTGAAGCCCTGTCGAACACGCTGGAATTGTTGGACAAGACAGAATTCTATAGTCTGGACCACGACCCCATCATGCCTTTCTTCCCCATACCTGAATCGTTCGGTACAGAGGAGCAATGGCGCGAAAAGTTCACAGAGCAGCAGCTGTTCGACGAATTTACGAGTGACGAGAATGGTGAGAACCAACTGCCACAGGAAGAGGGTGAGAAGAAAATCAAGAAACTGGGTGGCTACGATAAACTGTACCGTATAAAGTTTGAAGCCGACTATCTGGCAAAACTGGCATACGAAGGTGCTGCAAAGAGATATGGTGACCCCCTGACAAAAGAGGTGGACGACCGTATTCGCTTCGAACTGCATATCATGAAGACGATGGGTTTCCCTGGCTACTTTCTGATTGTGCAGGACTTCATCAATTCCGCACGCGACGAACTGGGGGTGATGGTAGGACCCGGACGTGGCTCGGCTGCCGGGTCGGTGGTGGCTTACTGTCTGGGTATCACCAAGATAGACCCGCTGAAGTACGACCTGCTGTTTGAGCGTTTCCTGAATCCCGACCGTATCTCGCTGCCTGATATTGATACAGACTTCGATGACGACGGGCGCGGTAAGGTGCTGAAATGGGTGGAGGATAAATATGGACACGAGAACTGTGCACATATTATTACCTATGCCTCGATGGCCACCAAGAACTCCATCAAGGACGTGGCTCGCGTGGAGAAACTGCCTCTGTCGATTTCCAATGCGCTGTGTAAGGCCATTCCCGACCGTCTGCCTGAGGGTAAGAAAATGAATCTGGTGAATGCCATATCGTGTGTGCCCGAACTGCGTGAGGCAGAGAGTTCCAACGACCCCAAACTGGCGAATACCATCAAGTATGCCAAGATGCTGGAGGGTACGGTGCGTGGCACGGGTATTCACGCCTGTGGTTTCATTATCTGTCGCGACCCTATCAGCGACTGGGTGCCCGTGTCAACGGCAGACGACCCAGACTTCAAGGATGTGAAGACTAACTGTACGCAGTATGACGGACACGTGATAGAATCGACAGGACTGATTAAGATGGACTTCCTGGGACTGAAGACGCTGTCGGAGATGAAAGAGGCCTGTGCCGTTATCAAACAGACGCGCGGCATCGACGTTGACTTGGATAATATTCCCATTGACGACCCCAAGACATACGAACTCTACCAACAGGGACGCACCATCGGAACGTTCCAGTTCGAGTCGAATGGTATGCAGAAATACTTGCGTGAACTGCACCCAACGGTGTTCGAAGACCTGATAGCCATGAATGCGCTATACCGTCCGGGACCTATGGACTATATCCCTTCGTTCATTGCCCGAAAGAATGGTAAGGAGGAAATCAAATACGACATACCATGTATGGAGAAGTATCTGAAGGATACGTATGGCATTACGGTCTATCAGGAGCAAGTGATGTTGCTGTCGCGACAATTGGCTGACTTTACCCGTGGTGAGAGTGACGCACTGCGTAAGGCGATGGGTAAGAAGAAAAAAGACATCGTTGATGCCATGAAGCCCAAGTTCATTGAGGGCGGCAAGAAGAACGGTCACGACCCACAGGTGTTGGAGAAGATATGGGCTGACTGGGAGAAATTTGCCTCGTATGCTTTCAATAAATCGCATGCTGCCTGCTACTCGTGGGTAGCTTTCCAGACAGCCTATCTGAAAGCCAACTATCCGGCTGAGTTCATGGCTGCTATCATGAGTCGCAGGCGCGACCAGATATCAGAAATCACCAAACTGATGGATGAGTGCAAGTCGATGGGTATTGCCACACTGGGACCTGACGTGAACGAGAGTTACCTGAAGTTTGGTGTGAATAAGAAAGGTGAGATACGTTTCGGACTGGCAGCCATCAAGGGTATGGGTGATGCTGCTGCTGAGGCTATTATTCAGGAGCGCGAGAAGAACGGTGTCTATAAGAGTATCTTTGACTTTGCCCAGCGCGTGAGCTTCGCGAATGTGAACCGTAAGGCATACGAAAGTCTGGCACTGAGTGGAGGATTTGACAGCTTTGGCATAGCACGTGAAGATTTCTTTGCTACCAATAGTAAGGGCGAGGTGTTCTTGGATACATTGGTACGTTATGGACAGATGTACCAGATGGAACAGCAGGAAATGCGCAACTCGCTGTTTGGCGGTGAGAACGAAATAGAAATAGCCACTCCAGCCATTCCGCATGGCGTGCGATGGAGCGATATAGAAAGACTGAACAAGGAACGCGACTTTGTGGGCATCTATCTGTCTGCCCATCCGTTGGACGAATACCGCATCGTGTTGGACAATCTGTGTAATACTCGTTGTGCCGAATTGGCAGACCGTTGTGCAGCGATGACTGATCGTGACGATGTTACGTTGGGAGGTATTGTTACTAATGTACAGACGCGTATCGGAAAGAATAACAAGCCCTGGGGTATTATTACGCTGGAGGATTTTGAGGGTTCAGGCGAACTGATGCTCTTTGGCGACGACTGGCTCAACCTCAATGGTAAGTTCCTTCATGGCGCAGCTGTCTATGTCACGGGTAAGATGGCCCCTCGCTTCCAGTATAGTGACCAAAAGGAACTGAAGGTGACGAATGTGGAACTGTTGCAGTCAGTGAAGGAGAAGGCTATCGACCGTATCACCATCACCCTGACCACCGACCTGCTGGACGAGCAGGTGGTGACGGAGTTGGGCGAAATGATCAACGAGAACCCTGGTAAAACGAAACTCTATTTCCAATTGGTAGATCGTACGGGTAAAGGACATGTGCTTATGCGCAGTACGACGAAGTTCGTGGACGTAAAGAGCACACTGGTGAACTTTATTGAGCAGACGCCTGCCCTCGACTACAAAATCAATTAGGATGCTTTGGCACGAAGTTTGCAAAAGATAGACATACACATTATTAATTTATTAAATGCGATTAGATTATGGAAGTAAAAATCACATCTGAAAATTTCGAGACCCTGAAGAATGGCGAACAGCCATTAGTAATTGATTTCTGGGCAACTTGGTGTGGCCCTTGCCGTATGGTTGGACCAATCATCTCAGAACTGGCTGAACAATACGACGGTCGTATTGCCGTAGGAAAATGTGATGTAGAGGAAGAGGAGGAGCTGGCTGTTGAGTTCGGTATCCGCAACATACCTACCATCCTGTTCTTTAAAGGCGGTCAGTTGGTGGATAAGATTGTCGGTGCACAGTCAAAGGCTGCTATCCAGGCTAAGTTTGATGCATTGCTGTAAAAGTATGACGGCATGACAGTATAAGAAAGGTCTCCCTCAAAAGGAGACCTTTCTTGTGCCATCAGGCTGTTCTTCTATCGTTACCTTGACGGCATCGTCAGGAAGAATGTCTTCAATGAGTTCCGGCCATTCAATGAGGCACAGCGCCCCACTATAGAAATATTCTTCATAGCCCATGTCGTACACTTCTTCGAGCTTCTTGATGCGATAGAAATCGAAGTGATAGACTTGGGGCATGGTGAGTGACGCGTCATGAGTGGTGTATTCGTTAACGATGGAGAACGTGGGACTGGTAATAACGTCCTCGCTGCCCAGTTCCTCACAAATGGCTTTCACGAAAGTGGTCTTACCTGCTCCCATCTTTCCATAGAAGGCAAAGACACGGGCATCGCCGATGTGCTGGATAAACGCGCGGGCTGACTCACGAATGGTTTCTAAATTCTTTATTACTATTTCCATAATGCTTATCTGTTTTTTCCTTTAAGTGTGATAAATGGTATAATCATTTCCTCCATGGAGATGCCTCCGTGTTGGAAGGTGTTCCGATAGTACGTTACATAGTAATTATAGTTGTTGGGATAGGCAAAGAACTGGTCGCCGGAAGCAAAGACATAGCTCGTAGAGAGGTTGGGGGAGGGGAGAAATGCCTTCTGCGGGTCTTTGATAACAAAGAGGTCCTTATTGTCGTAAGCCAGATTCTTGCCCAGTTTGTAACGCAGATTAGTATTGGTATTGCGGTCACCGATAATCTTGACGGGGGTGTTGGTGCGAATAGAACCGTGATCGGTGGTAATCATCACCTGACAGTCAGTCTGTGCCAACTGGCGGAGCAGTTGTGACATGATGGAGTGACGATACCAGGAGAGGGTGAGCGAACGGTAGGCGGCTTCGTCGTGAGCCAGTTCGCGTACCATCTTCGATTCCGTGCGGGCATGTGATAGCATGTCAATGAAATTGATGACGAGTACGTTCAAATCATTCTTCTCAAGTGAAGGCAACTGACTGAGATAGCGTTCGGCATCATCGGTCGTATTGATTTTCTGATAGGAGAACGTGTCGTGACGTCTGTAGCGGTCTATTTGTGTCTGGATGAGTGGGGCTTCGTTGAGATTCTTGCCTTCGGCTTCGTCTTCATCGACCCATAAGTCAGGAAACATGCGAGCTATCTGGTCGGGCATTAAGCCGGAGAAAATAGCATTGCGAGCATATTGGGTGGCTGTGGGCAGGATACTGCAATAGAGTTGTTCGTCAATCTCAAAGTCTGCCAATTCTGTTTCGATGGTTTTCCATTGGTCATAGCGGAAATTGTCGAGCACAATGAGAAAGACTTTGTTGCCGGCTGATAGGGCAGGGAATATCTGTTGTTTGAACACATCAGGGCTCATCATCATGTCGCGCTTGGTGAGCCAGTCCATATAGTGATGCTTCACAAACTTGGAGAAACCGATGTTGGCTTCCTCTTTCTGCATGCGCAACATATCGCCCATGGCAGAATCGGTGGCTGAGAGCTGTAATTCCCATCTTACAAGTTGACGGTACATCTGGGTCCAGTCGTCCCATGTCCTGCAGTCCATCATCTGCATGCTGAGTTGCTGGAATTGTTGCTGGTAGGCAGTCTGTGTTACTTCAGCCACCAGTTCGCGCTTATGAATGAATTTCTTGAGCGTCAGCAATATCTGGTTGGGGTTGACGGGCTTGATGAGATAGTCGGCAATATTACGTCCCACAGCTTGGTTCATGATATCTTCCTCCTCGCTCTTGGTTACCATGACCACGGGAACGGTAGGTTGCAGTTCCTTGATGCGTTGCAGCGTTTCCAGTCCAGTGAGTCCGGGCATCATCTCGTCGAGCAATACCAGGTCGAAGGTACGTTGCTTGCACTCCTCAATAGCATCAATGCCATTGGTGACAGTCACTACCTCGTAGCCCTTCTTTTCCAGAAAGAGCAGATGGGGCTTTAATAGTTCCATCTCGTCGTCAGCCCAAAGTAATAATCCGTTTGTCATAAGCGCTTAATCTTTCAACTTTAATAGTAGAAATCGTCATCGAAATCGATGGTTTCTGTGTTCTGTTGTATCTCGTTGGGAGGGAACAAGTCATTCTCTTCCTCGCTTTGCTGTTGTGGTGGGACATCTTCATCATCGGGCTCCTCCACAATGGTGTCCGGTTGTATCAACAGAGGCTGTTGAGTGACTGGTACAGGAGCCAGTTCTTCCTGATAGAATAAATCATAGTCGTCGTAACTGAAGGCAGTGCCCAATAATGGAAGGTTTTGGTCGCTGATGATGATACGGCGGCAACCTGCCAGTCGTTGCGTCATTTGCAGATTGGCAGAGAGCTGACGGGCATATTGCAGTGCCTCGTCATAGCTGCGGAAACCACTCACCATCATCCGACTGATGGCACCGTCGGTGTCAGTGTTGATATCGAAATTACGCACCAGATAGCTGGTGAAATTGTATTTGGCAATGTCGTAGAGCAACTGGTTCTGGTCAACACTGTCTGGTGAGTAAGCCAGTACAAAGGTGTAGCGTGTGTCAAGCTGCGTACTGAGCGTGTCGAGTGGTAAGGAGTCATTGGGCGCCTCCATATTCTTACGCTGTCGCCAAATATCGTCAGCCGTCATCCTGTTGCCTTGCAGTCGGCGTCCTTGTTGCACACCATTCACAATCTGTCCTGCCATCTCGCTGACTTCGCTCTCAGGGAATTGTTCCACAATCTGGCGCATGAGCGTCACGCAACTGTCTGGCCGCTGATTGTTGAGTTGGCTCAGTCCTTCGATAAATAGGAATTTAGCACGATTCTGTCCTGTGGGGAATCGTTCGGCGGACAAGCGGACGTTGGCTTCCACTTCTCGATAGCGTTCTTCGCGAAAAGCTTGGTAGGTAGCTGCATAGAGCGAGTCTTCTATGTGTTGACCGAATCGCTGATTCTCAGCAAAGTAAGGATCGGAGAGCAGAACGGTCCATTGACTCTCGGCATGTCGTTGTTGCATCTGTGCCAAAGCATCGTTGGCTTCTGTCCATCGGCCCTGTCGGGCATAGATGAGATAGAGGTGATACCAAGCCTCGTCATTATGTTCGTAGTCGGGGTACTGGTTGACAAGGCGATAGAGCATACGATGACTCAGAGTCAGGTTGTCAAGTTTGTCCTTGAGGATGATACCAGCCTTGAACAGTGACTCCATGATAATGGCATCGCTGGCCTGTTTTTGTTCTTCTGTAAAAGGTATTTGCGCCAGATAGTATTCGCGAGTATGTGGATCGCTGTTTTCAACAGTAGTAGAATCGCTACTGTCAGTTGCTTGGGCGTTTTCTGAAAGCTGCTCCTCTGTTCCTTCGGCTCCAAGAGAGTCGGTTGCTTCTGCCGACTCTGCGTCATTGTTCAGTTTCACGACGGTAAGATTGGAACGTTGCCAGTTGTCGGCATTAGGTCGTTTTCCCCACATTTGTTCAAAGCGCTGCTTGCCCTGGCTGACAGCCTGTGGATTGTAGAAATACCAAGTGGCAGGACCTGTAGTCCTGTTTGCAGGAGTGGGTGTCGGGCGTTGCTGCATAGTAGGCGCCTGTTGTCCTCCATTCTGTAGTTGCTGTTGTTCAGCCTCAGCCTCCTGTTGCGCTCTTTTTTCTTCTTTCTCTTTCCTGATGAGTTCCTCAATAACGCGGTCTATAGCCTTGTTGCGCTCAGCTTCAGGCATAGTCGCTAACAGTTGCAGCGAGTCTTGTAAATGGATGGCTTCTGTATGGGGAACTAACTCATCCAATACCTGTGAGCGCTGAGCCAGTTCTTTGTATCCTGGGCGATCTTGGTCGAGTAAGCCGATAGCCTCGCCATAGCAGCGACGCGCATCACTGTATTTCTCTTGTTGCCAATAGAGATTACCCAGTTGCAGGAGCAGTACACCCTTTTCGGTTCCGCTTCGCGTAGCCTTTTTGTTTCCTTCTTCGTAGGCAGCTATTGCTCGGGTGGTGTCACGTCGTGTCAGGTAGATATTGCCAATGGCATAGTAAACTTGATCGAGAAAGTCTTTATTATTGTCTGAAGCTGCCATGCGCCGTAGGCGTTTAATGGCATTCTTGTCATCTATAGCAGCCATCACTTCACTCTGGGCAATGCGGGCGTTAAACTCCAGTTCATAAGGGGGATTGTGTCGGATAACATGTCGATAGGCGTCGTATGCCTGTTGGCGATGTCCCTGCAGAGCCTCTATCTGTCCCAGTAGGAACCACATACGAGCACGTTGCTTTTTGCGTCGTTCATGACGGATGGACCGCCGAAGATAAGTAGTGGCATCAGGCCAACTTTCGTGATGGATGTAGTAGTCTGCCAATGTGTAGTCCCAATCAGCGGTTGCTTGGTAGGGAATCGAATCACGTCGCTGCTTGACAATCAGGTCTTCTGCCTCATAAAGCCAGTCCATTTCGACATAGCATTTCGCTTGCCATGCACGTGCCCTTGCCAGTATAACCGGTTGAGTGTGGTAGAGTCGTGCCATATAGCCGAAAGTAGCTGCCGCCTCTTCAAATTCTCCTTTTTGGAATTGTGATTTTCCCATCAGCAACCAGGCTCGCCAAAGAAAAGGGTTGTATTCTCGGCGATTCAGCCATTCGATGTCTTCTTTGGTTTTTCTGCGTTGCTTTTTCCATGTAGGCCGAGCCTTGATACTATATCGGCGAATGGCTTTCTCCATCTTTTCTATAGAACGGTCAAACTGTCCTTTTCCCAAGTCCTTGCTTTGTTTGTTGGCAACGGTATAGAGGGGAATGAGTTGGGTATGATCATCATGATTGCCGTTCTCTTTCTCTAAACTGCCTTCGATGAAAGCTTGTGAACCATTGAAGTAGGTGTTGTAACGGGCATTAAACGAGTACCACCAGCGAGAAGTAGCTGTATTTTTCTTAGTAGAACAACTGGCCAGTGAAATGATGAGGGCTATTAATATAATAGGTGTAACGGAGGAGTGACATTTCTCCTTTTTCTTTCTGACCTCATCCTTCAGATCGGCTAATTTGCAGTCTGCCCTACTGCTGCATGACCCACAATCGCCCTCTTTCTGTACAATGGGTTCATCGTCACCCCTTGAAAGCAAGGCTGCGACGATACCTAATGCCAGTAGTAAACCGATTGTAATAAGGGCGAAACTCAAAACGCAAAACGATTAAATATGAATATTAAATTGTGCATCGCGCAGGTCATCCCAGAAATTGGGATACGACTTGGTGACTACTTGTGGATTGTTGATTTTGATATCGTTGAGGCGACACGATACGGGTGCAAATGCCAATGCCATGCGATGGTCTTCATAGGTGTCAATACCATTCTCCATGTTTGGTTCACAACGTTCACCATCCCAGATCAAATCAGAGTCGTTAACCGACTTCACCACATATCCCAATTTCTTCATTTCGTTTTTTAAGGCTTCAATGCGGTCAGTTTCCTTGATTTTCAAAGTTTTCAGACCATGGAAATGGAAAGGAACGTTTAGGAGTGCACATGTCACCACAAAGGTTTGGGCTAAGTCGGGAGAATTGATAAAATCGTATTCCAATCTGGGAACACAACGGCCAGAGTGCTTGATGGTAACTGTGGTTGGGACACCCTGGGTTTTTGACTCGAAATGAGTTTTAACTCCCAGCAGACTAAAAATATAGCGCAGGGAGGAATCTCCTTGTTTGGAGCCATCCATCAGACCCGTCAGTTTGACTTCCGCATCAGGATCTTTTGAGAGTGCCATAATTTCATACCAATAAGAAGCCCCACTCCAGTCGCTTTCAATGTAGTAAGCACGCTCCTTATAGGGTTTAGGACGAACTACGATGGTTTCAAAATCGCTCCACTCGGCATCGGCTCCGAATTCGCGCATTGTCCACAGCGTCAGGTCGATATACGGACGTGAGATGATGTCGCCAGTCAGTCGGAGCGTCAGTCCATTTTTCAGCGTCGGCGCTATCATCAGCAGGGCTGAGATATATTGCGAACTGATGTTGCCTGGCACTTCCAATAGTCCGCCTTCCAACTGTCCGCCTTTGATGCGGAGTGGGGGAAATCCCTCTTCTCCAACGTATTGGATATCGGCTCCCAGGAAACGCAGCGCGTCAACCAGCACACTGATGGGGCGGTGCTTCATGCGTTCAGTACCTGTCAGCACATGTTCCTCACCGTCTTTCACAGCCAGGTATGCAGTCATAAAGCGCATAGCCGTGCCGGCAGCCTTGATGTTAATCTCATAGGGGTTGTCTTTCAGGGCGTTTACTATCACTTCTGTATCATCACAGTTGGATAGGTTTTCAGGTAGAATCGAACCTCTCGACAAGGCGTGAATAATAAGCGCTCTATTGGAAATACTTTTTGAAGCAGGCAGTTCAGCTGTATGTCGTAGGCTATTTGGGGCCGTAATTGTATATTGCATACTATAGTGCATCTAATGTTTGATATTATTACTTGCAAAGTTAAAGTAAAATACTCGTATATGAAAAAAAAGTCCGTTAAAAATTTGCAAATAACGAAATAAAGCCGTACCTTTGCACCGCATTTCGAGAAGATTGGAAGAAAAGGATCGGGATTTAGCGCAGTTGGTAGCGCACACGTCTGGGGGGCGCGAGGTCGCTGGTTCGAGTCCAGTAATCCCGACAGAACGGAAAAGACTGAGAATCTAACGATTCTTGGTCTTTTCCTTTTTTATAAGCTTTCTTAGACTAATCTGGACTATCAAATCAAGGGTTCATGATAGTTGTTTATAGCATATTTTCTAATTGTTCTACTGCTTTTGTAATATCCTCCCGAAACCTGCTGTGGTCGCGGAGAAAGTCTGAACGGCCTTCGGATAGGATATTATACAGTTCCTGGCTCATGTCATCTGCATAAGACGCAATAGCATACTCTATATCATCCTTCTGCCAGTCGAGCGAAGAATGGATATAGACGTTCCGCTTCTGATGCAGAAAGCTATATGCTGTCTCTATGCTGTCACGGGTAATCATGCGTCGTAGCCTATAGGTCTGAACTGTTTCTGCTGCTCGCTCCACACGAAGCCTTTGTCCTTCAGATAGTCCTTGATTTCCTGCGGCTCTCGGTTGAAGGCATAGCACAGCGATTCGAGGCTGTCAAATTCTTCGTCTCGTAGCAGCATGTTCACACTCGAAACCAGTATTGCGGGGTCTTTGGGTAAGTAGTCCATCTGTATATCACAAAACTTATTAAAATGCATATACCAATCCGTATTTCTCATGCAAACGGCGAAGCGTGCCGTCTGATTTCATTTTCCGGATAGTAGTATTAACTACGTCCATTAAATCCTCCTGCCCTTTCCTCATCAGGACCCCAATCTTGCCGTGAGTGAAAGGCTCATTCATTAATGGTGCAGCCAGTCTGGTGTCCGTCTTGACGTAATAGGGCGCCTCGGTAATTTCGGTAATCATTACATCGGCTTCTCCCTCGGCTACCATTGAGGGAATTTCCTCGTTTTTCTGGTGGACTATGATGGTGGCATGTGTGAGGTTTTCGTTGGCAAACTTCTCATTCAGTCCGCCAGGATTCACCATCACCCGAACTTCCGGTTTGTCGATGTCTGCCAAACTTTGGAAACGATTAGTTTCTGTGGCGCGACATAGAATCGTCTTGCCGTTAGCCAGATAGCCCTCGCTCATGAGCATCGTTTCGCAACGGGCGTCGGTGATGGTAATTCCGCCTATGGCCATATCGAAGAGCTGAGGTTCTGCCTGAACATCGGCTGTCAGCGTAGGCCAAGAGGTTTTCACAAATTCAATTTCTACATTTAAATGGCGGGCAATTTCTTGTGCCACCTCAATGCCAAATCCCCAATAGGTCCCGTCTTCCTCACGGAAAGACAGCGGACGATAGTCGCCTGTTGTACCCACTAATAATGTACCTCGTTCTACTATCTCGGCTACCTTTCCATTATCGCGTTCGTCTCTGTCTGAACAAGCGGCAAGGACCGTAGAACTGTATAATGTCAGTAATACGGTCAGAAAGCAGAGTATTCTTCTTTTCCGGTCTGCTATGTTTCTTGTCAGGTACTTCATACTGGGTGCAAAATTACTCGAATTCTTTCAATTTTCCATGGAAACTTCTCATTTTCTAATGAAAAAATGATTGAAGCTGTCTTTCTTGACCGACAGAATGGCGTACGTGAGCGCCATTTCGTCGGTTTTTGCGTGCTGGGCACGAGGTCGCTGGTTCGAGTCCAGTAATCCCGACCAAAGGAAAATCCAAATGGCTCTGTGGCTGTTTGGATTTTTTTTTCTCTTGCAAGGATTGGATATGCGGTGTTGGAGCACACCTTATTTAATAATAAGGTAAAAAAATAGCGAATGTATTATTAATTTCAAAAAAATGTCGTATCTTTGCACCATTATATCCTAAAAAACAAAAAAGATACGCAATATGAAAAAGTTTACTTTAGTATTATTATCGTTATTAACCCTTTTGCCGCTTGGGGCGTGGGCGGAAGTAGGCACTACCCGCATTATAGGTGGTGTGGTTTATGTTTATGATACCAGCAATTCTACAGCTCTAGTTAATATGGTTGATCCTTCAGTGTCGTCGGCAGAGATTCCCGCAGAAATTACTGTCCAAATTGGAGGTGAAGACCAGGTGTTCAAAGTGACGAGTTTTCTCAATAATGCTTTGAAAAGTTGTACCAGTCTGAAGTCGTTGACCATAGGAGAAAATATAGGCTCGATTCCTACAGGCCTATTCAAGGATTGTAGCGCATTGCAGACGCTGACTATCAAGAAAACCAGCATGCTAAGCGGCTTAAACATCAACTTCACCCAATCGGCTTTGAATGCAGAGCTATGCATCATCAGTGGTGGTCTCAGATATTATCACCATGGTGCATGGAATGCTTCCGGCAATTATTTTAGTGTTGGTGATGGTTCTAGAGGTTATGGATATGATGCTGTAACCAGAGATGGGGACGAGTTAGCGGTTCTTGAAAAGGTATGTAACATCCCTGTTACCACGATTGCCGACAATGCTTTTTATAATACGGCAAGTGGCTGCTCTATATTCATTCCTAAAAGCATTACGACCATCAGTTCGCTTTCCTTCGTAGCCAATAAGCTGACGAGATTTAGAGTAGCCAGTGATAATGCCAAATACAAAGCTCCTGATGATGGTGATGGTGTGTTGTTCGACAAGGAGGTTTACCAGACGCTGATTAGTTTCCCAACTCAGAAGAGTAACACCTACTCAATACCTGAAGGTGTAGTCACTATTGGCGCTGAGGCTTTTAATAATCATGTAAATCTTAGAAGTGTTACTATTCCCACCACTGTGAAAACCATCAGTCAGAGCGCTTTCCAGTATGCAGGAAAAAACACGACTCTTTCGGTTACATTTAATGAAGGTCAGCTGACTACTATTGAGAGAAGTGCATTCCAAGAGAGTGGCGTTACCGCTATATCGTTGCCGTCAGGGGTGAAGACTATTGCCGGTTCAACCTTCTATAATTGTGCTAATCTGCAATCAGTGTCTCTCCCATCTTCTCTAACCTCTATTGGGGATGCTGCCTTTGCGCAATGTAAGAATTTGGCTACTCTTAATTTTCCTAGTACTTTGGGAAGTAATCTGACCATAGGTGCCAATGCTTTCTATGAGTGTAAACTGAGCACCAGTATCACACTTCCTGAGAAAGTGACGACGATTGGTAGCAATGCATTTAATTGTAGTAACAGCTTCCGTAGCAGCAGTTTTCAACTCGTGAATCTTTATTTGCCAAGAACTGCTACTTTCTCGTCTGCCATCACTAATAGTTTCGTTAATGTCTATCGTAAAGTTGATATTGCTTTTGAGGATAATTATGCTACATATTTCTCAACGATGGATTTGGATGTGCAGTCAGGTTTGAAGGCATACACAATTACAGGAGTTGATGGAACCGCTCTTACTTTAACTCCATTGCCATATATACCAAAGGGTAAAGCCGTGCTCTTGGAGAAAGAGGGGGGGGCGACTTTGTCAGAGTATTACAGGATGCCGTCAAACGCAACCATTGAATCAGGTAATAACATCACTTACAATACCGACCTGTTCAGAGGTTCGTATAATCCAACAAAACTGGATAATATTTCTGGCGATAAATACATCTTAAGCGGTGGCAAGTTTGTGAAGATATTGCAAGGCACGTTGCCTGCCTTCCGTTGCTATTTGGTGGTTGATAATGCAGAAATCGATGCTCCTGCCGACTATTATACATTCAACAAAGACGATGGCAACTCCTATGTGTATAAAGAGGAGGGTGCCTATATTAAGAAGAATGTCAATATCGGTTCGGCAAGTCTGTCGGCACCTGCCAACAACAAGATAACGCTTACCGTTACGCCTAAAACAGGGTTCTATGCATACAAAAGTGACATTACTGTGACTCGTAACGTAAAAGCCGTTGCAGGTCGTGCGCCTTCGAGAGATAACAGCACCATAGCGTTAACTCCTGCTGTGGCTAATGCTGATCCCAGTGGCGTTACCACCTACACCTTTGATCATGTAGCTAATACTACTTATGAAGTAATCGTCAATTTCCATAAGCAAAACAATTTTAGCGATAATAATATTGCAAGAGATATTGTGTTTGATGCAACAGAATTCGTCTATGATGGGACAGAAAAGAGGCCAACGGTAACTGCTGTTAAGTTCGGTGGAAATGTTGTCGCCCCCGAAAACTATACGATATCTTATACGAACAATATAAATGCCGGAAGTGGTACTATCACTGTTACAGGTAAACGCAAGTTTGTGAACACTTACAGTAAGACGTTCAACATTGCTCAGCGTGAAATGTCGGGTGTTTCTATTAGCGAAATCACTAATAAGACATTCACAGGTGAAGCCATTGAACCTGCTGTTGAGGTTTCTGAAAAAGTTACAATAAGTGGCGAAGAAGTAAACCTGATTCAACCAGAAGATTACAAGATAGTTTACTCAAATAATATTCATCCAGGTACGGCAAAAGTGACTGTAAAATCGAAAAAACGAAATTATATTGACGCAAGCCTGAGCAAGGAGTTTATAATTGCCGCAAAGGAGCTTAACAACGAATCAGTTGTTTTCACCCCAATTCCTGACCAAAAGCGTGATGGAGGTAATGAAATCAAGCCAGACGTGGAAATTAGATTTGGCGATGTGATTCTTAAATCAGGGACAGACTACAATTTAGTCTATACGGATAATACAACAACAGGAACGGCAAAAGTTACAGCTACGTTTTGTGGAGATTATTCAGGTAGTGCTTCTACAAACTTTAAGATCGTAGAGTCTATTAGCCAACGAGCACTCAATGTAAGTTTTGAGGGCGAGAACAGATGGGCAACTTATTTCTGGGATGAGTATCTTGCCAAACCTGATGAACTCCGAGTGTTTGCCATTTCTGGTCACGATGGAACTACATTGACCCTACAGGAATTGACAACAATGATTCCTAAAAACGTACCCGTGTTATTATATCGAACAGGTGATACGAGAACAGGCTTTATTGCTAATACGATGCCAGCGGAAACTACATTGGAAACAGGGATAACCCCAGCTAAAGATTTGTTCTTTGGCTCTAAGTCTAGTATATCAGATATTTCTACTTACCCAGGAACTAAATTTGTCCTTGTCAACGACCAATTTGTGCAAACGACAGGTGGAGCATTGCCTGCTAACCGCTGCTATTTGAATTTTGGCAGTGAAGAATTGGCAGGAATCAATACGATAACAATTAAAACGGGAGTAGGTTCCGATGACTTCATTTATTTGGTAGATGGTTCAGAGAGTAATGTTGGTGGTTCAGCTGTAAAATCTGCCATTTCTGAAGGCAAGATTACACTGACAGTTACTCCAAATACTGAATGCTTTGTAGAAGCAAGCGACATTAAAGTTACTCGTAGTATGAGTGCTGTAAAAGGACGTGCTCAGGCTGTAGATGCTCCAGAGGCTGAGAGTGGTGATGTTGCAGTAACGGCAGTAAATGATTCTGCAGACCCCAGTGGTGTCACTCAATATACTTTCCCTGCTGATGCAAACTCAAAGTATCAGGTAGTAATCAATTTCCACAAGAGACTGTCCTTTGCCGACAATAAACCATCAATTACGTTTAAGTCTGGAAACCTTGTATATAATGGTCAAGAACAGAAGCCAGAGATTGATAATGTAACTTTCAAAGGACAAACACTTCGTTCTGAGGATTATGAGATTGTGGGATATGAAGACAATATCTATCCAGGTGGTAGCAAAATATTTATTAGAGGTAAACGTAAATATACAGGACAGAACCAAGGTGAATTCAACATCAGCCAGCGTGATTTGAATAATGTTGCAGTGGCCGCTATTCCAGACCAAATCTATACTGGTGAGCCCATTGTGCCAGAAATCACAGTAACGGATATCGTGAATGGCATTGATATTCTTAATAGAAAAGAAGGTTATCCTGATTATAAAGTTACTATTGGTAATAATACAAATGTGGGGACAGCAACAGTATCAATAGATGTTCCTCAAAATAAGATAAATTATACAGGTAACAAATCAGGCATTACTTTCAAAATATTGCCAAAGGATTTGTCGTTGGAAGAAAACAAACCGACGATAGCAGCAATAGCAGACCAGGCATACGATGGTACGGAAAAAACGCCAAAACTGGAGATTAAGGACGGTACCCGTGCCTTGCTATTAGGCACTGACTATGAGGTTTCTTACGCAAACAATATCGATGCGGGCATAGCAACAGCCACAATCACCTTTAAAGGAAACTACACGGGTACGGCAGAAAAGACATTCGGTATCGTGGATCCTGGATACGACAGAAACGTAACCGTCAATTTCGATAGTAAAAACGAGTGGACTACTTACTACTCAGCAGAGAACCTGACATTGACCAACGAGCTGAAAGCGTATGTGGTGACAGGTATGAATGCTAAGACAGTAAATGTAAAGGAAGTAAACTTCATCCCAAGAAATGTTCCTATCCTGCTGAATCGTGTAAGCGGCGATAAAAAAGAGTTTGCCGTTAAGACATGTTCTGGCGAGAGGTTGGACGTTGCTATAGAAAGTCAGATAGACAACGAACTGTTTAATGGAACAGCTGAGGATATGGACATCACCACTGTCCGTGGAATTAAGTTCGTGCTGATAAATGGCGAATTCAAACAGGTAGTAGAAGGAACCCTGAAACAGCAACGTTGTTATCTGGTCGTACCGGAACTTCCAGAAGGAGTAACCTCATTGGCTATCAATAAAGCAAGTGATGCTGTTATTTATCTGGAAGAGGGGAGTGAAACTACCGCCAACATTGGTACAGCAGTAGCTTCTAAACCTGCGAATGGCATCGTGACACTGACGGTTAGACCAAAGGTGGGCTATTACATTAATGGAGTTGAAGACATTACTGTCGTCAGAAATGCAAATGCCGGTAAAGCTCGTGCACAGCAGGTTGATGATGGTAAGGTAATGGTAACAGCAGGAAGTATATCAGATAATGCTGACTATAGCACCACCTATTGGTTCACATACCCATACGAGACGGATTGCCAGTATCAGTTGACTGTCAACTTCCATAAGAGTGTCAAGCTGCAAACAGAGAGACCGAAAATTTCTGTCAAAGCCGGAACTTACGTTTATGATGGTACGGCGAAGAAACCGGAGCTTTCTTCTGTGACATTAACGGATGGAACGCAACTGAAGCCTGGTACGGACTTCTTGGTGGTTGGCTATGAAGATAATATCAATGCAGGAACGGGTAAGGTTAAGATTAACGGAATCAGAAAATATACTGACGAGTACACTGGAGGTGAGTTTAGCATTTCGCAGCGCGATATTAATCTTGTGAAAGTCAAGGCAATTGCTGACCAGATATACACGGGGGCAGCGCTGAAACCTTTTGTTGAGGTTACTGATATCGTTAAGATTAATAATACTGATGAAGACATTCTGAATAACGTGCCTGGTAAGCCCGACTATGAGGTGGAATACTTGGAGAATATCAATGTTGGAGAAGCTAAGGTGAATATCATAGCGAAGTCTGTCAACTATACCGGTATTAAGACAGGTGCAACCTTTAAGATTGTGCCTAAGGACCTGTCTGTTGAAGCTAACAAGCCTACTATTGCAGCAATCGCAGACCAGTACTATACAGGTTTACCCGTTGAGCCGGCACTGGATATTAAGGATGGTGCTCTACAGTTGGAAGCCGGCAAGGATTACACGGTGAAGTACAGCAACAACGTAATTGAGGGCGAGGGAACAGCTAAAGCCGACATTACATTTATAGGCAACTATAAGGGTACGGCTCAGGCGACCTTCTCGATTGTGTTTAAGGAAGAGACGAAGGCACTTAACATCAGCTTTGGTAAGGATGAGTCTTGGACAACCTACTATTCTCCTATTGATGTGAAGGAGGTTCCTGGTGTTAAAATCTTTGTGGTTACTGGTAATAAGGATAAGACGGGACTTGACCTGATTACGGAGGAGATTAAGTTTATTCCAAGGAACGTGCCACTGCTGTTGCAGCATACTGATGCCAGTGTGACAACCTTTACTGGTACGACGATGCCGAGCAGCACGAAGCTGGAAGGCGTGACACCTGACCAAGACCTGTTCCGTGGTACTGCATCAGACCTTGACCTGTCAACGGTTGACGGTGTGAAGTTCATTCTGCAGAATGATAAGTTCGTGCAGGCTATTGAGGGAACGCTGACGGCTAATCATTGCTACGTTCATCTCAATGCGGAGGAAGCTACCGACCTCAATATCGTAGACGACAAGATGGCTGAGATTATCATTGAGGAGGAAGGTAAGGAGTCGCCACGCTCTGGTACGGTGACAGTATCATCGAGTGCAGATGCCAATGGATATAAGACCATTACGGTTAAGCCTACTGAGAAACTCTATGCTACGAAGGATGAAATTACGGTGCTCCGTTATTTGGCAGCAGGTGGCGCAGCCTCTCGTCGTGCCCCAGGTGTCGACAATACACCTGTTGAGGTGGAGGCACTCTCCGCACAGGCAGATCCCAGTGGTGAGACAAAATACAGATTCAAGTACGACAGCAACTATAAGTATCAGATTGTTGTTAACTTCAAGAGTCGTGTGAATCTGTCTGACCCGAAGGTAAGCAATCCTGTTGTCACCCTGAAGGCTGCGGATATTCAGAATCTGGAATATGACGGTCAGGAAAAGAAACCTGCTGTAGAAAGTGTGAAGTGCAATGGTAAGGTGATGGATCCTGCTAACTATACGATAAGCTACCAGAACAATGTGGATGCAGGTAAACCACGTGTCATCATTACGGGTAAGCGCTTCTTGATGGGAGCTACCCATGCGGAGTTCACTATCGAAAAGCGCGACTTCAGCACAGTAACAGTTGAGCCTATAGGCGACCAGGAATATACGGGTAGTCCTATTGAACCAGCCTTCGTCATTAAAGACATGGTGGGCATTCAGAATATTCTGAAGAGTACTGACTATACGGTTACTTACAAGAATAACATAGAGGTAGGAACGGCTACGATTTCCTTCCTTCCAAAGAATAACTATAGGGGCGCAGGCAAGGAATATACTTTCAACATCGTTCCTGCTACCGCTATCAATATGATTCCTGTGGACGAGCAGGAAGGACAGTGGTTCAGCCTGACGGGTCAGCCTCTGCAGAACAAACCGACGCAGAAGGGTGTGTATATCCTGCGCAACAAGAACAAGAAGACTATCAAGGTGCGTATTAAGTAAGGGTAGCCCTTTCTAACAAAAACCGACAGAATGGCGTACGCGAGCGCCATTTTGTCGGTTTTCGTGTGCTGGGCACAGTCTTTGTCCGTCTATTAGTAAATAAAATTAGGAGGACAAGATTATGACATTAGACAAATTCACAATCAAGGCGCAGGAGGCAGTCCAGGAGGCTGTCAACACAGCGCAACGAAATGGTCAGCAGACCATAGAACCTACCCATTTGCTTGCCGGTGTCATGGCGAAAGCCAAGGACGTTGTCAACTTTCTGTTTCAGAAACTCGGCGTCAACGGTCAGCAAATAGAGATGCTTCTGCAACAGGAGTTGCAGCATTTGCCTCGCGTTCAGGGTGGCGAACCTTATCTCTCGAGTGATGCCAATAAGGTGTTGCTGAAAGCGCAAGACTATGCCCAGAAGATGGGCGATGAGTTCGTCAGCGTAGAGCCCATACTGCTTGCCCTGTTGACAGAGGGCGCGACAGCAGGTCGCATCATGAAGGATGCCGGTATCACGGAGAAAGACCTGCGTGCTGCTATCCAGGAATTGCGTCAGGGGCAGAAAGTGCAGTCGCAGTCAGCCGATGACAACTATCAGAGTCTGGAGAAATATGCCAAGAATCTGGTTGACCTTGCCCGTCAGGGAAAACTCGACCCAGTCATCGGCCGAGATGATGAGATTCGGCGTGTACTGCAGATACTGTCTCGCCGTACGAAGAACAACCCTATCTTAATAGGTGAACCGGGTACGGGTAAGACGGCTATCGTTGAAGGACTGGCTCAGCGTATTGTCCGCGGTGACGTGCCGGAGAACCTGAAGGACAAACAGCTTTATTCGCTGGATATGGGTGCGCTGGTAGCTGGAGCGAAGTATAAGGGCGAGTTCGAAGAGCGACTGAAGAGTGTCATCAACGAGGTGACCAAGAGCGAAGGACGTATCATTCTTTTCATTGATGAGATTCATACGCTGGTCGGTGCCGGTGGTGGCGAAGGTGCCATGGATGCCGCCAATATTCTGAAACCTGCCCTTGCTCGTGGCGAATTGCGCTCTATTGGTGCTACTACGCTGAACGAGTATCAGAAGTATTTCGAGAAAGATAAGGCCTTGGAGCGTCGATTCCAGACGGTGATGGTGGATGAACCTGACGAACTCTCGGCAATTTCCATTCTGCGTGGACTGAAGGAGCGTTACGAGAATCACCATAAAGTGCGTATTCAGGATGATGCCTGTATTGCCGCAGTGCAACTTTCTGAACGCTATATCTCTGAGCGATTCCTGCCTGATAAGGCTATCGACCTGATGGATGAGGCTGCTGCCAAACTGCGTATGGAGCGTGACTCCGTGCCAGAGGAACTGGATGAGATTACACGTCGATTGGCTCAGTTGGAAATCGAACGCGAAGCCATCAAGCGTGAGGGCGATGAGCCCAAGATAGCCCAGCTCGACAAGGATATAGCCGAACTGCGAGAACAAGAGCAGCAATATCGTGCCAAGTGGGAAGGGGAGCGCCAACTGGTGAACAAGATTCAGCAGGACAAGCAGGAGATGGAAAGTCTGAAATATGAAGCTGAGCGTGCTGAACGCGAAGGTGATTACGGTAAGGTTGCAGAGATCCGCTATTCGAAGCTCAAGGCGCTTGAGGATGATATCAAGAGCATACAGGCTCAGTTGGCTTCTGCACAGGACGGCAATGCGATGGTACGTGAGGAAGTGACCGCCGACGATATTGCCGAGGTGGTCAGCCGTTGGACGGGTATCCCAGTAACACGTATGATGCAGAGCGAGCGCGAGAAGTTGCTCCATCTGGAAGAAGAACTCCATAAGCGTGTTATCGGTCAGGATGAGGCTATCGTTGCCGTCAGCGATGCCGTTCGCCGTAGCCGTGCAGGGTTGCAAGACCCCAAACGACCTATCGCCTCGTTTATCTTCCTCGGTACTACGGGTGTCGGTAAGACGGAACTTGCCAAGGCATTGGCAGAATACCTGTTCAATGACGAGACAATGATGACGCGTATAGATATGTCGGAATATCAGGAGAAGCATACCGTTTCCCGTCTGATCGGTGCACCTCCGGGCTACGTTGGTTATGATGAGGGTGGACAGTTGACGGAGGCGGTTCGCCGCAAGCCTTACTCGGTTGTTCTTTTCGATGAAATCGAGAAGGCACACCCCGATGTCTTCAACATCCTGTTGCAGGTATTGGACGATGGGCGACTGACGGATAATAAAGGACGTACGGCTAACTTCAAGAACACCATCATCATCATGACGTCGAATGCCACACGTGAACAGCTTCGCATGACGATGCGTCCTGAGTTCTTGAACCGTATTGACGAGATTATCACCTTCCAGCAGTTGACGCAGGAGCAGATAGCCGATGTGGTTCGCCTGCAGATGAAACGTCTGACGGATATGTTGGAACCTCAGGGTATTGAGCTTCAGATAACGGATGCCGCTGTGAAATATCTGGCTCAGGAGGGTTACGACCCCGACTTCGGAGCCCGTCCTGTGAAGCGAGCCATCCAGCATTTGGTCCTCAACGACTTGTCGCGTAAAATATTGGCTGACGAGGTAGACCGCTCAAAGCCGATCATTATCGACGAGTTTGGCGAAGGATTAGTATTCAGGAACTAAATTTTTTTGGAGTGCACTCGAAAATATTTTCCAGTGCACTCCAATTTTTTTTTGAGTGCACTCCAAAAAATGTTACAGAGCCGGTTGATCGGTAGACTCCTCTGTTGTATCGTCAGACTGGTCGGTAAAGAAGTCCTGCTGAACAGAGAGGGTAGTGTGGTTGCCGTCCGAATCGGTCATAATGATCTGGGCATTGCGCTTGGCATCTGTGGAGTTGGCTGCCACCGTGACGGTGAGACTCTTGGAGGTCTCGCTCTTCCATGTCAGTTTTATCCAGTCTTCTTCTCCCTTAGTGAATACTACGGGTGGGGCGAAATCCTCCAAAGTGACAGTTCGTGATCCGCCCTTGGCACCAAAATCCATTTGCAATTCAAAATATACAGGTGTCTTCTGGGTGATGTCCAGTAGGAGCTGATTGCCGTTCTGAGCCTTCAGAATAACTTGGTGCTGGCGCTCATCACTCTCTGTGTTCTCCTCTACCGAAACTTTGACGACCCACTGGTTGTCCTCATTGGTGGAGTATGTCACCGTCACCCACGAGGGTTGAGTGCTGACAAGAGAGAGGTCATCAGTGGCATCGGCAAAGTCCTTGAGCGTATATTCCTTGTCTTCGCCCAATGCCGTGACATCCATTTTTACGTTGAATGTCTCTCCGCTTTTGTCAGAACCGCACGATACCCATGAGCAGCAGGCCAGCAACATGAGTAGTATGGTGTATAGCTGTTTCATCGTATAACTATTTTCTTGCCTTTAAGAATATAAATACCTTTGTTGGGATAGAGCACGCGGCGTCCGTTGAGGTCGTAGTATTCTGCCCCCGTGCTATCTGTTTTTATCTTACGAATAGCAGTAGTGTTTCCATCGTTTGTCATATCCAGTCGTGATGCTGTGGCGGCAGACTTCGGAAGGGCAAGCCATGCCTTGTGTCCTTCGATGTCAAAGGCAGCACCGTTGGCTGCGCCCCAATACCAGCTATATACCTCTTCGTTGGAAGTGTCAGAATGGCCTAATGCCAACTTGTAGAACAGGTAGTCTGTCCCGTAGATGTCCGTTGAGCAGTCCTCGTCATAGCCATTCAGCAGATTGTCGCCAGTATATGACTCGCCCTCGCTCACCTCTGTAATAGTAACGGTGGATGGCAGGGAAGTGTCCTCGCGAGTCAGGATGACGGGGGTGTTGGCGGGCAGGATGCTGTTTCTCAGCGTCTGGTCAACAATCTTCTCACAGACAAGCTTGCCGTCGTCCGAGAGCTTTGTCACAACACTGGCTGTAACACCGGTAGGCAGGCGGAAGTTCTTGGTGCTGTGGAAGAAGGTAGCCTTGTTGAGCAGTTCGGCGAAGTGAATGCTGTTCTCTCCGAAGACGAAAGAGGCCAGTCCGTCAGTGACAGATATATTGGTCAGCGACTTGTTCATCAGGAACTCGCCCTGGCTGTTCTTATGAAAGAGAGTTGAGGCAGGCGATGACGTATTAGTCAATTCGTTGTTGCTAAGATAGGGGTACGCCCAACCGCTGGACGCAGAGGTACTGGCGTTTGCGTTGGCAGGGATGATGGTGTACGCATTTGATTCTGTGTATGAGGTGCCATTCTGGTCCACAAACGCAGGATGATTAGGACCTACGTATTTATTCAACCAGGCATCATTATCGAAGTCAATATGGAAAATGACGATACCGCTACCGGGCAATCCGGCATCCCAGTCTTTCTGCTGGCGGTTCTCCACCACGTAGAACTCGTTCTCATAGGCGTCGTTGCGGATGAGATAGGCTACGGGCTTGTCGCTGAGGGCAGGCATGTCCGTGACCGTTGTCCCTTCACTGAGCTCAGTAAACGGGAGCCATCCCATGAGCCAGCGTTCGTGGGCAGAATAGCTGCAGGGGATATAGCCGTTGCCGTTATAGTTGCCATAGTCCATCAGGTCCCACTGCTTTACGTATGATGTGCTGCTGAAATAGAAGTCGGGAAAGCCGAAGCAATGGCTGAATTCATGACAGAGAGTTCCGAAACTGGCATACGTACTTCCTGATTCTGGCACGGCGCAGTAGCAATCAACACTGTAGGTCTTGTCGCCATAGGTGACAGTGCGAGGCTCGCAGTAGTCGCTCGAATCATCCTCTGTTGACTTGTTCAGATGGTCGCTGAGCCACCATTGGTGTGCCCAGATGGAGTTGGAACCTCCCCCGTCGTTCATGCCTTTTCCTGCAAAGACAATCAGTAGCTGATTGACGTAGCCATCGTCATCCCAGTCGTAGAGGCTCCAGTTGATGTCACGCTCCGTGAGGATGTCCATGATGTCGTTGACCAGATATTGCGAATTCTCATCATCATTGGCTGTGCTGGCGTATCGGGCTACCCCCTCTGTGAGTTGCACATACTGCAAGTCGAAGGTCAGGTCAAACGTTCCATAGCTCTGGGCGTAGAAATAGTCGCGCACAGAACCTTTGTAGGGCTTTTCCTGATAGTTTTTGGTATTCATGATATTGTCCCATTTCGTCATCGTGGCAGTCTCGTCGCCCTCAAAGCTTAAGTCTGCAAACGATACGAGCACGGTCAGTTGGTGACGCTCGCCCGTATAGAAATCACCGCCCAATTGTCGGTTCTGCGCTGAACGAAGCGTCATCCCATGCTGGCTGCGTGGCGTGCCGCGTCGGCACCCTTGCCGCTGTACTTCCTGTTGGGCTGCTGCTGACAGGGTGAGAAGCAACAGCATGAGGGTTACTATATTTTTCAAACCTTTCATGGATTCATCATATATTTTTTAGTTGTACCATTCTTCTTTATCACATATATTTGTCCTGGCAGAGGCGTATAGACTCGCTTGCCTGTCAGGTCGTAGATAGCCGATGTTCCGTCATTCTCCTGCAAGTGCAGCTGGTTGATACCCGTTTCGCCTTTCATGAAATCGAACGATATCAGCCCTGCATCATCCATCTGTATGCGGATGATGGGCTTCGACAGGAGTGTGTTATTGCTCATCATGGCATTAGGCACCGATGTGTCTGTCAGTTCTGTATTCGTATCGGTGGGGTAGGTGGATGTACTGAGATAGAAGCGGTTCATGCGAAAGCTGTTTTTGTATTTAGATACGTTTTCTTTCCCTTTCTCTTCTATCTCTTTATCAATAAAGTCCTCCCAATCATCATAATTCCAATTGTCTGCATGGAACATCCGATAGCAGAACAGATCTTCCGATGCAAAACTGTTCACAGTATTGTTTTGCCATCTCGACTTGTCGTAGTTGACATAGAAAATAACCAGTCCCTTGCCAGGTAGTCCTTCGTCCCAGTTCGTCTGTTGCCGATTCTCCAGCAACAGGTATTCTGTGTCTGTATGTTTGATTTGATACACCGTTCCACCCTCTGACACGGCTTTCATGCCGGTGACGGAGGTTGGCTCGGTCAGTTCGGTAGGTGTCAGCCAGCCCAACAGCATTTTCTCTAAAGCTGAATAGTTGGGTGGGCACCAGCCCCATCCCGTGAAATTGCCACCGTCCATCAGGTCCCATTCATCGACGGAACTATATGGGTACTCTTTACCAACAGGGTAAATGTCCGGAAGTCCCAAGCAATGAGAGAACTCATGGCAGATAGTGCCTAAGCCGCAATAGATGGGCTTCTTTTGACTGTCGTTCATCCAATATTCGCCACTGCATGAATACAGAGAAATCTGCTTTCCGTCAGGTGTCTTGATGGAGGTGATGTTGTCGGTGTTGGGCCAAATATGTCCGAGTGCTTCCTCACTGGACGAATTCCCAGGAGTTCCAGCATATATATAGATAACCTGTTCTATCTTTCCGTTGCCATCCCAGTCATACTGCGAGTAATCTACACCAGGATTCTCCTCCAGTACAAGCGTGGTAGCCTCCTTGATGGATGCAGCTCCATAGTTTTTGATATTTTGGGATTGAGCTTTTGGGGATTGAACTTTTTGGCTGACTTGTACAGGTCCGTAGATGTCGAAATCTAAGTTGAAGAGTTCTCCCGACTGGTCCTTGAAATAGTCGGCTATACAGCCTCTTTCACCTTCCGAGCGTGGCTGGTTGAACAGCTTCTCATAATAATCCTTGGGATTGTCCATCGTGAAATCCTGGTCAGCGAAAGAGAAGAGAATTACCATCTGTTTGTAGGTTTTCGAGGCATCCCATTTTGTGTTTGGCGTAGGCAAAACCCGATGAGCTGCACGATGGCCGGCAGCATTGGCAACGACGGGTATGCAGTTCCCCCTTTTGAAAACGACATCCTGCCCCTGCGCCAACAAGCGCAAGGGTAGGAGTGTCATGAGTAGTAGCCCAAATACCTTCTTGGTCATTATTTATTTACTTAGCATTAGGACACCAGGGCTTCAACTGCTTGAAGAAGTCGTTACCCTTGTCATCAACGAGGATGAAGGCAGGGAAGTCTTCAACCTCAATCTTCCAGATAGCCTCCATGCCGAGTTCAGGATATTCCACGCACTCGATGCTCTTGATGCTGCTCTGTGAGAGGACAGCAGCTACACCACCAATGCTACCCAGATAGAAACCACCATACTTCTTACAAGCATCAGTAACCACCTGCGAACGGTTGCCCTTGGCAATCATTACCAGTGATGCACCCAGCGACTGGAACTCATCCACGTATGGGTCCATACGGTTGGCTGTGGTTGGGCCCATGGAGCCGCAAGGATATCCCTCTGGCGTCTTGGCAGGACCAGCATAGAGCACAGGATACTTCTTAAAGTATTCAGGCATGGGTTCGCCGGCATCGATACGTGCCTTCAGTTTGGCATGGGCAATGTCGCGTGCCACGATGATGGTACCTTTCAGATTGACGCGGGTAGAAACGGGATACTTAGACAGCTCTTTGCGAACAGCGTCAATGCCTTCGTTCAAGTCGATAGTGATAGTATTCTTACCTTCGCCAGCCTTGGCATACTCTGCAGGAATCAGTTCGGCAGGATTCGAATCCATCTTCTCCAACCAGATACCGTCCTTATTAATCTTAGCCTTGATGTTACGGTCGGCTGAACAGCTCACACCCATACCGATAGGACAGCTGGCACCATGACGAGGCAGACGAATCACGCGGATGTCGTGAGCCAACGCTTTACCACCAAACTGTGCTCCGAGTCCAATCTTATGAGCTTCATCCAACAGTTTGTTCTCCAGGTCGATATCACGGAAGGCACGTCCTGTCTCATCACCCGTTGTGGGCAGCGAGTCGTAATACTTGATAGAAGCCAATTTCACCGTCAGCAGGTTCTTCTCAGCTGATGTACCACCAATCACGAAGGCGATGTGATATGGAGGACAGGCAGCTGTGCCCAGCGACTTCATCTTCTCTACCAGGAAGGGCAGCAGCGTTCCCTCGTTCTGGATGGTAGCCTTGGTCATGGGGTAGAAGTAGGTCTTGTTAGCTGAACCGCCACCCTTAGCCACCATGACGAAGCGATATTCTGCACCCTCCGTCGCCTCGATGTCAATCTGGGCAGGCAGGTTGCAACGTGTGTTTACCTCGTCGTACATGTTCAGAGGCGCATTCTGCGAATAGCGCAGATTGTCCTGCGTGAAGGTGTTATAGACACCACGTGAGAGTGCCTCTTCATCCTCGAAGCCAGTCCATACCTGCTGACCTTTCTCACCGTGAATGATAGCCGTACCTGTATCTTGGCAGAAAGGCAGAATACCCTTTGCTGCTACCTCTGCATTGCGTAGGAACTGCAGGGCTACATACTTGTCGTTCTCTGAAGTCTCAGGGTCTTTCAGAATCTCAGCCACCTGCAGGTTGTGCTCACGGCGCAGCATGAACTCCACATCGTGGAAAGCCTGCTGAGCCAACAGGGTCAGTGCCTCTTTCGATACCTTTACAATTTCTTTTCCTTCAAATTCACCTACACTGACGCCCTCTTTCGAAAGCAGTCTGTATTCGGTTTTGTCTTCGCCCATCTGAAACATGGGGGCGTACTTAAAATCTGGTGTTGTTGCCATAGTCTTAAATTTTAATAGTGTTATTAATATCCAAATACTTCTTCAGTAGTCAGTCGGCGGATAGGACCAATCTTCTCCAACGACTCCATGTCGAGCTCTTTCTCATCGCCTAAGATAATATAGCGGTAAGGCTTGTTGGCCATATTCGCCTTCTCGAAATTCACAATATCTTGGAGTGTCACCTTCTGCAGGTCACGATAGATTTTCTCGTTCAGACTATAGTCGAGCCCTAATTTCTGCATGCTATACCAATGGTTGATGATACTCATCTTGGTGGTGCGCTGAGAGGCGAGCTGCTTGATGAGGCCTTCCTTGGCAATATTGAAGGCATTCTCGCTGGCAGGGAACTGGTTCAGAATATTGTGAAACTCCTTCACGCAGTCTGTCATCTTGTCGTTCTGAGTGATGATGTGGGTATAGTAGCTCTCCTTCTCACCCTTCACGTCTGGACGTTTGTACCATGCTGAAGCATTGTAAGCCAAACCGCGGGCTTCACGTAACTCCTGGAATACGACACCGTTCATGCCACCACCGAAGTATTCGTTGAAGACTGATATGGTAGCCGTCTCGTCAGGATTCCAGTCGCGTCCCTCATTATGATACATACGCATGTAGATATTCTTGGCATCGTAGGGCGCTATCCACACTTCGTTCTTGGTTGTCAATTCGCGTACGTAGGGTTTGTTCTCAGGTACATCCTTCAACTTTTTCGGTGTCTTGTGATACTTGCTGATGATGTCAGAAACCTCATCAACCGACATCGGACCATAGTAGTTAATGTCGTGCTTGTAGGTCTGCAGATTCTTCAACAGGTCAACCAGTACCTGTGGGTCGGTTTCCTTCAGTTGCTGCTCACTCATGATGTCTGTTAAAGCATTACGCTTTCCGTACACGCCATAACGGTACAGCGTGTTGAAATAGCGACGTTGGTCTTTCTTGGCATCGGCACGCTGTTTCAGCGTTTTGGCCACCATCTGCTCGTAGGCAGCCTTATCGACTTTGGCGTTTTGTGCCAAGTCTTCGAACAACTTAATGGCAGGTACCATATTCTCGCTGAGACCAAATAGCATGACATTGATATTGTCGTTACCCTCAAAAAGATAGTAGTCGCAAGCCAGTTCATAGAACTTCTGCTTGAGTTCTGCATTGGTCATCAGTTCTGTACCTAAGTAGTTCATATAGTCTCTTGCCACACCATAACGGTTGTCTGCCTCGTGTCCGAACTCATAGTGGAATTCAAGTTCAAAAAGTCCGTTTTCCTTGTTCTGTACATAGAGTAGGGGCAGTTTGCTCTTCGTCTCGGCGAAGGTCAGGTCTTTCTTGAAGTCCACGAACTTAGGCTGGATAGGCTCCACCTTGCTGTTCTGGATGTCCTTGACGAACTGGCTCACCTTGTCGCGATTGGCAGGGATAGGTGTGATGGCAGGCTTGTCAATCTTCTTCTGCAAGGAGTCAATACCTTGTTTTTTATACACCACGATATAACCATCGGTGAAGAAACGGTTGGCAAAGTCAACAATCTCCTTTTTGGTAATCTTCGAGATACGGTCAATCTTGCCTACCTGCTGCTTCCAGTCAATCTCGTTGATGAATGCATCCACAAACATATCGGCACGACTGCGGTTATTCTCCAACTGCATGTAGAAACTGCGCTTCTTGTTATTGATAATGCTGGGCAGCAGGTTGTCAGGGAAGTCGCCCTTTTTCAGTTTGTCAATCTCGCCCAACATCAAGGCTTTCACCTCGTCAAGGCTCTGTCCCTGCTTGGGAGTACCCATCAACAGGAAACCGCCATGATCGTGCATCAGGTCAGAACCAGCAGAAGCACGCTGCACCTTCATCTGCTGATTCAAGTTGAGGTCGAAGAGTCCGGCGCGTCCGTTACTCAGCACATCCTCCATCAGTTCCAGCGTATCGGCCTGCAGGGTATTAGCCTGCTTAGCACGCCAACCCATCCAAATCTGTTCTGCTTCCTGGCCGACGATGGTCGTATCCTTTGGAGATGTGAGTGGAGGCAGGGGCGCAAAAGTAGGCTGAGCAACATCCTTACCTGGCTTCCAGTCGGCAAAATATTGGTCGATGATAGCTATCGTCTTGTCGAAATCAAGATCGCCAGCCATACAGATAGCCACATTATTAGGAACGTACCACTTGTTGAAGTAGTTCTTGATATTCACAATCGAAGGGTTCTTCAGGTGTTCCTGTGTTCCGATGGTGGTCTGAGTGCCGTAAGGATGATTGGGCCATAGCATCTTGTTACTAGTAGCGAAGAGCTTGCGCGAATCGGAAGAAAGACCGATATTATATTCCTCATACACAGCCTCCAGCTCGGTGTGGAAACCGCGAATTACCATATTCTGGAAACGGTCGGATTGTATCTTTGCCCAGTTCTCAATCTCGTTCGAGGGAATGTCCTCTGTATAGCAAGTCACATCGTTCGACGTGTAGGCGTTGGTGCCCTGAGCACCGATAGTCGCCATCAGCTTGTCGTACTCATTGGGGATGTTGTACTGGGCTGCCAGTTGCGAAATACTGTCAATCTCGTGATAAGCCTTCTTACGAGCCTCTGGGTCGGTCAGTTTGCGGTAAGCCTCATAACGCTGAGTAATCTCTTCCAGATAGGGAGCCTCAGCCTCAGGGTTACTTGTACCAAACTGTTTGGTGCCCTTGAACATCAGGTGCTCCAGATAGTGAGCCAAACCTGTTGTCTCGGCAGGATCGTTCTTCGAACCTGTGCGAACGGCTATGAAAGTCTGAATACGTGGTTTCTCTTTGTTTACACTCAGATACACCTTCAATCCATTGTCTAGTGTGTAGATGCGGGTCTTCGTCAGGTCGCCCTCTACCGTTTTGTACTGGTAGTCTTTAGCCTGCATTGACATTCCTAATGCCAACAGACAGGCAGTCATTAAAAATTTAATCTTCATAATCTATTTCGTGATCTAATTTCGATATAAAGTCATCGAATACTTCCTGCTCCACATCTCCCATCGCAAATTCCTTCTCGGCATCCTTGCGGATTTCGGCAATCCAAGCACGACGTGCACGTACATAGTCCTCGCGGATGCGCTGCATGGCCTGTTCGGTCAACTCCTCCAATCCGTAGTAGTCAAGAATCAAGCGGTAGGTCCATGTCCATTGGTATTCGCGATAATGCGAATCAATATCCTTAAAGCGATTCAGAATATCCTTCACACTCTCAATGTTGCCGTTCTTGATGTCGTCAATCAGGCGCTGTTTCTCTGTGGCAGGCAATAGTAAGCCACTGAGGTCTAACCAGTCGCCCTCGCCGATGGTTGAGGTCGGCTTGCCTAAGAAGCCGCCCTTGATGGCACGCTTCAGGACGGCACCCATGTAGATGCGCAGGGCTATATCATAGTATTTAATACCTTTCTTCAGCGATGAAGCGTTGATGATGTATTCCTGGAAATTATAGCTCGACACATTCTTACCACCAGCCAAGCGCAGGTTCTCCAGAATCTTCTTGCCCTGTACGATTTCGCCTACGGTGAATGGCGAGAGCCAGTCGAAATTGATGATGCTCTTACGGCTGGATGGGGCACGACGGTCGCGCTTAGGCCATTTCTTGATGTCGCGATAGAGTCCGACGGTGGTGATGTTTCGACCAGGCACGATATACATCGTTTCGCCGTATGCCAACAAGTATGCAAAGGGCAGACAACGCATGTCGGGGTGGTTCATCAGTTTGCCGAAGCAGACAGAGAATGCACCTATCTTGGCAGGCATCAGCACGTAGGCACCTGAAGCCGTCTTTGAGCCACGCTCCAAAGTTCCATAGTGCATAGGTCCCATCTTATAGGCATGGTTCGAGAAGTTGGTGTTCGAACCTGCATTGTAGAACGAGAACTCGCCACCAATCAGCAAACTCGACTTGTGGTGTGATGCCGAGAAGGGACCGCAGAAGGCTGCACAGGCTTCGCCGTTTGCCATATACGAATTGGCAAAGAAGACACTGGCTTCAGCCGTGAAACCATTGGTAATCTGGCAGGCCTCACCCACAAAGCATTCCTGCATCTTCACCGAGTTGGTGATGGAACAGCCATTGGAAATGATAGAGTTTTCGCAGATGACACCAGTACCGATATATACCGATGCATCTTTCGATGACAGGATGGTGCAGTCGCTCAGTCGGGCAGCACCGTTGATTTCGCAATCGTCCTTAACGACGGTATTGGTAATCTCCTTGGTGTTGATAATCTTCACACTATTGCCTATCGTGCCGCGTTCCGGCTGTGTGAAGCGTATCTCTTCATTCACCAGTCGGGTGATATTATCGCGCAGGGTTTTGTCCTTGAAGTGTTTCACCATGAAGGCTGCCAACTGCGAGTTCAAATCGTGGAACAGAATGACATTGCCATCGCCCATTTCGTTGAGCACGCTCACCAAATGACCTTCGCCATAGGTGGCACCCTCCGTTGTTTCCATCGTCGATATGTTAGAGATGTAACAGTCGTCGCCGATGTTATAGTTGTTAATGAAATTGCCGACTTTCTCAATCAGACAGTCGTTGCCCACCGTGACATTGCGCAAGGTTGCATCGTTGATGCCTGCGTGTTTGGTAAAGCCTTTCGTCACTTCAACCTGCTTGTCGAATGAGCCCAAACGTATATCGCCATAGAACAATACACGGTGGAATCCATAGGGGCGGAAGTTCTCGGCTACCAGCACCCTGCTCCAGTCTTCTGCCCAACAGCTATTACGCTCGAGCACCTCAATTTCATCTTGTGTCAGTTGTCTGTAATCTCTCATAAGTATTTCGTGTAAGTAAGTTATTCTTCTACTACGTCGTAAAGGAAATCGTTGTAGGGATATTTCTGAACATGCAGTTCGCGCACTTTTTTGTAGAGCACTTCGCGCAGTTCGTCAATATTCTCCTTCTTCTTGGCAGAGATGAAGAGTGGAGCGATTGGCGTCCATTTTTCATTTCTCATTTCTAATTTCTCATTTACTTTTGCCATCCACGTACGCTTCAAGTCCTCCAGTGAAATGTTCTCCTTCGTTGGTGGTGTCAGGTCGTCCTCGTCCTGTGGCGTCCATGTGTAGGCGTCTATCTTGTTGAATACCAGCATCGAAGGCTTGTCGGCACAACCCAAGTCAGCCAGCGTCTTCTCTACCACGTTAATCTGTTCTTCGAAGTCGGGATGCGAAATATCGACCACATGCACCAGCAGGTCGGCCTCACGCACCTCATCCAGTGTCGATTTGAACGAATCCACCAAGTCGGTAGGCAGTTTGCGGATGAAACCAACCGTATCAGCCAGCAGAAACGGCAGATTGTCAATCACCATTTTGCGCACAGTCGTGTCCAGTGTGGCAAAGAGCTTGTTTTCTGCAAACACATCACTCTTGCTCAGCAGATTCATCATCGTTGATTTTCCTACATTGGTATAGCCCACCAAAGCCACACGAATCAGTCGGCCGCGATTCTTCCTCTGGGTCGTCTTCTGCTTGTCAATTTCCACCAAGCGCTCTTTCAGCAGGGTGATGCGATGCAGAATGATACGACGGTCCATCTCCAACTGAGTTTCACCAGGTCCGCGAAGTCCTACAGATCCTTTTCCGCCACCACTTCCTGAACCGCCACCCTGGCGTTCCAAGTGGGTCCACAAACGTTGCAGACGGGGCAACATATAGCGATACTGGGCCAGTTCCACCTGTGTCTTGGCTTCAGCAGTCTGGGCGCGCATGGCAAAGATGTCGAGGATGAGCGACGTGCGATCCAGAATCTTCACCTTCAGTTCTGCCTCGATATTGCGAATCTGTTTGGCTGTGAGTTCGTCATCGAAAATCACCATACCCACAGGCTCATCCAGATCTTCCTGCTCCATGATATATCTTTTAATCTCTTCGAGTTTACCCTTGCCGACATACGTCACCTGACTCGGTCCCTGCACTTTCTGCGTGAATCGCTTCACCGTTACTGCACCAGCCGTGTCGGCCAAAAATTCCAACTCATCAAGATACTCCTTTGTCTTAGCCTCATCCTGCTGTTGGGTAATCAATCCCACCAGTACGGCGGTCTCGGCTTTGACCTCGGAAATCACAAATTCTTTCATACCTTATTAATATTAGGTGCAAAGATACAATTTTTTTAGTTAATCCGAACAATTTTCTAAATAAATTGTTATCTTTGCAGCCGAAACAGACACAACTTAACATTTTAAACTTATGAGAGTAATAATCGAAACCGACTATCAGAAGATGTCGCAATGGGCTGCAGAACACGTGATTGAACGCATCAATGCTTTCCAGCCAACCAAAGAGAAACCGTTTGTATTAGGTTTGCCTACAGGTTCGTCGCCTGAAGGAATGTACGCCTGTCTTGTTAAGGCTAACAAGGAAGGCCGCGTATCGTTCAAGAATGTGTTGACGTTCAATATGGACGAATATGTCAATCTTCCTGAAGACCACCCTGAGAGCTACCACTCTTTCATGGCCCGCAATCTGTTCGACCATATCGACTGTCCTAAAGAGAATATTCATATCCTGAACGGTAATGCCAAAGACTTGGCAGCCGAGTGTGCTCATTATGAGGAGATGATTCAGGAGGCAGGAGGCATCGACCTCTTCATCGGAGGAATCGGTCCTGACGGTCATATCGCTTTCAACGAGCCTTATTCCAGCCTTACCTCTCGCACCCGTGTAAAGACGCTCACCACCGATACCATCATTGCCAACTCACGTTTCTTTGACAACGATGTCAACAAGGTGCCCAAGCTCGCTCTGACCGTTGGAGTAGGTACAGTAATGGATGCTCGCGAAGTCATGATTTTGGTAAATGGTCACCATAAGGCTCGTGCGCTGAAAGCAGCCGTTGAGGGAGCCGTTACCCACGAGTGGACCATCTCTGCCCTTCAGATGCACCAGCATGGCATCATCGTAGCCGATGAGCCTGCCACCGATGAACTGAAGGTAGCCACCTACAAATATTTCAAGGATATCGAGAAAGATAACTTGTTGTAAATCCTCAGGTCTTTTGGCCATTCAAACAATACATAGCCCTGCTAACTGATTTAGTAGGGCTATTTTAAAAATCTAAACTATCTCATGGAAACAGTAGGAAAATTAGAAGTTTTTCATTATATTTGCAGACAGAAAGAATCAACTAAATGGATTACAAATGAGAACTAAATTATTATTACTAATGGTGCTGTGCGCTCTGGGTATGACGGCACAGACGAAACGAGTGACTTCGCCCGACGGCAAAATGGTGGTGACGGTGAAGGTGGAGAACGGTAAGGCAACCTATGGCGTCGAGTATGACGGGGTGGAGATGGTGAAGGCGTCGCGACTCGGCGTGGAGACGAGTATTGGCGATTACACCAAACATCTGAGTGTGGTGAAAAGCGAAGAGAACGTAGTGGAGAAACACTACGATATTTCGCGTACCAAGACGTCGCATGTGGATTTCAAGGCTCATCGGCTCGACGTGACATTGGCGAATGAACGGAACAACCAGATGGTGGTAACGTTCCTGGTGGCTAATCATGACGTGGCCTTCAATTACACGATTTTCAGGGAGAAGGCTGACGCGCCACAAAGTATTATTATAAAAGAGGAGAAAACGGCTTTCCGTCTGCCTGACGAAACTACAACCTTCATCACGCCTCAGAGCGACCCTATGATTGGTTTTGCACGTACGAAACCCAGTTATGAAGAGGTATTCTCGAATGATGCACCGATGAATCGCAAGTCGCAATACGGTCACGGCTACACCTTCCCAGCCCTTTTCCATGTGGGTAACAAAGGTTGGGTGCTGATTAGCGAAACGGGGGTGACTTCAAAATATGTGGGCTCGCGCCTGAGCGATTATGACGAAGAGGACGGCTACGAGATAGATTACCCCATGGAGGGCGAGAGCAATGGCTTCGGCACGACCAAACCGGCTATCGCCTTGCCAGGCAGCACTCCTTGGCGCACTATCACTATCGGTCGCGACCTGAAACCTATCGTTGAAACGACTATCCCATTCGACCCTTTGGAGCCGCTTTACGAGGCTTCGCAGAGCTACAAGCCAGGGCGTTACACTTGGAGTTGGCTGATTTGGCAGGACGAGAGTTGTAATTACAACGACCAAGTAACCTTCATCGACTTGGCTGCTAAGATGGGCTATGAGTATTGTCTGGTGGATGCCTGGTGGGATACCAATATCGGACGCGAGCGCATTGCCGAACTTTCCAGATATGCCCAGTCAAAGGGCGTGAGCCTGCTGTTGTGGTATAATTCAAACGGCTATGCCAACGATGCCCCTCAGGGTCCGTTCAACTGCATGAACTCCAGTTTGGCGCGTAATCGGGAGATGGCTTGGATGAAGAGCATTGGTGTGAAAGGTATCAAGGTGGACTTCTTCGGAGGTGACAAACAGCATACGCTGGCGCTCTACGAGGATATTCTCAGCGATGCCAACCGCTATGGATTGCAATGCATCTTCCACGGATGTACGCTGCCTCGCGGATGGGAGCGCCTGTTCCCCAACTATGTAGCCAGCGAAGCCGTGTTGGCATCCGAAAATGTATTCTTCGACCCAGGAGCAGCCAAGCGTGAGGCTTTCGATCTGACGCTGCATCCTTTCTGTCGTAATGCGGTTGCCTCGATGGATTGGGGCGGTACGATGATGAACCGCTTTATGAGCAAGGACAATAAGAGCCGGCATCCGCGTATGACAACGGATATGTTCGAGATAGCCAGTGCTATCACCGTTCAGACCTCCGTACAGTGTATGGCTGTTCAGCCCAACAACCTCACGGAGCTGCCTCAGGTGGAGCTGGAACTGCTGAAGTCGCTGCCTACCACTTGGGACGAGACACGCTATATTGACGGCTATCCAGGCAAATTTGTGGTATTGGCGCGTCGTCATGCAGACAAATGGTATATTTCGGGCTTGAATGCCGAGAAGGATGCCAAGAAGCTCACCCTCCAGTTGCCGATGTTTGCAGGGCAGACCGTCAGTTACTATACTGATAATGCTGAGGGCTATGCCATCGGGCAGCAACTGAAAGTCAATACGAAAGGTGAAGCGAAAGTGGTGATTCAGCCCAACGGCGGCATCATCATCCGATAAAAAAGAAGAAAAGGACAGCATCACGCTGTCCTTTTTTCACCAATAACTATTCACTATTGTTTTAATTTGAAAGAATTCTCTATACTGCTCAGTTCGGCATTGAAGGCTTTATCGACCTTCAGACGCTGCTCAATGGTGGAACAACTGTGAATCACCGTTGAGTGGTCGCGACCGCCAATGAGCTGTCCGATGCGCGATGCAGGCATCTTGGTGTACTTCTGAGCCAGATACATGGAAACCTGACGAACGATGACGTAGTCGCGCTTACGTGACTTGCTGAACACGTTCTGAGGCGTTACGTTGTAGTGGTTGCAAACCTTCTCCAGAATATCGTCGATGGTCAGCGGCTTGTTATCTACCTTCACGGCGCGCTTGATGATGCGCTCAGCCAAATGCATGTCAATGCCGCTGTTGTAAACAATCGAGTATGCCATCAGCGAATTGACCACACCTTCCAAGTCGCGAACCGAACCATTGGCTGACTCGGCAATGAACTGGATGACATCCTCAGGAATCTGCAAACCGTCGCGCTTGCACTTAGCGTGCAGAATGTCGATGCACAGCTGCACATTGGGCTTCTCCAACTCGGCAATCAGTCCACAGGAGAAACGTGTCAGCAAGCGGTCCTTCACACCCATGAGGTCAACTGGTGGGCGGTCGGAAGCCAGTATGATCTGCTTGCCCAAGCGGAACAGATGGTCGAAGATGTGGAAGAAGGTGTCCAGTGTCTTGGTGGCATTAGCCCACTCCTGCACATCGTCAACAATCAGAACATCGATGGTCTGGTAGAACTGGATGAAGTCATTGACCGTATTCTGGCGAACGGCATCCGTATATTGTACTTGGAACAGGCGTGCTGATACATATAGTACGCGCTTGTGCGGGTACATCTCTTTACACTTCACACCGATGGCATTAATCAGATGCGTTTTACCACAGCCAGAAGGACCAAACACAAAGAATGGATTGAACGTAGAACGTCCTGGATGTTCTGCTATCGAGAGACCTACCGTGCGAGGCAGCTTGTTGCTGTCGCCCTCGATGAAGGTCTGGAAAGTCTTGTGGATATCCAACTGGGGATTCAGATCCTGGGGCAGGGCAGCGTCCAACTGCGTTGGGGCCTTGTTACCACGAGTGGTAGCCTGACGCTGTTCGATGTTCACAGGTTCGCTGCCTTCTTCCTCGACCGTCAGTTTGTGCGTCTTATCGACTACAATACGATATTTCAGTTGGATGTTCTTGCCAAAGCAACGCGTCAGCACCTTGCCCAGCAGAGCCACATAGTATTGCTCCAGGTACTCATACACATACCGGCTTGGCACTTGTATGAGGAGTGTTCGGCTTTCCTCATCGTATGTTTCGAATACGATGGGCGCGAACCAGGTTTTATATTGCTGCTCTGTGACGTTCTCCCTAATCAGGTGAAGGCAGTCGCCCCAAAGCGCCTTTGGAGTTTTTTCCATGCGGCGTTTACTTTATTTGTTACTATTTCAACTAATCTTGTTAAAGAATATAGTTTTCGTTTTCAAGTGCAAAGTTCGCACTTTTTTTTGATATATGCAAATCCCCTCTAATTCACAATTTTTAATCAATAGTGCGTAACTCGTTTATTTATGGGCGTTTAGGAAAATCTTTACACGAGGGAAGAAAATGCCCTCTTTTATATTTACAAGGTTCTGTTTATCAGTTGCTTATGCAAAACCGCACACTCTGTATGCGGTGTGCGGTTATGTGTGTCGTAAAATAGCGGAAGGCACTAATTTTAAAGACTTTCAACCCTTCGAGTGGAAGTTAATTGTACAAATCCTCTCTATTTAGACAAAATAAAAATTGGGGATAATTTTTATTTATCCTTTTTGCCGAAAACTGAGAAGTGAACATAGCGTTTTGGATGCTTTTTGAGATCCTTCAGGAGGGAGTCAGCATCCGCTGCGGTATTGCTCAGATTGTTATAGAGGGTGGCATCGCGCATCAGGAGTCCCAGGGTGCCCTCATTGCTGTTGAGCTTTCTTGTCATCTCCTCGACATTAGCCAGTGTCTGATTGACTTTGGCAGTCATAGCGGCTACGTCGATAGCTGCCAGATTGGTCGTGAGCTGCTGGGTGTTGCCCAATACGCTGTCGGCTTTCACCATCATGGATGGCACGTTGCGCCCCAAACTGGCTGACAGAAGGCGCAGGTCAGCACTGGTTTGGTTGAGATTGGCTGTCATTCCTTCTACGTTGTGCAGGGTGTTGGCAAGAGCAGGGTCGGCCAAGAGTGTATTCAGACTGGTCAGGATAGAGTCGAGTTTAGGCATCATGGCTTCTATGGCAGGCACCATTTCTGCCACCTTGCCCATCATACCCTTTTCGGCGTGTCCCAGAATGGTGTCGCCTGCAGCAATAAACTGCAAAGGGTTATCCGTCAGCACCAGATTGATTTTCAGATTACCCAGCAGGTCGCTGGAAATTTCTGCCTGCGAACCGATGGGGATGCGCATCTGCTTGTCGAGGGCTACTCTGGCAACAATCTTCTTGGGTTGCATATAGTCGTATTTCACCTCTTCCACTACACCCACCTTATAGCCGTTGGCATATACAGGCGATGACACGGAGAGACCGCTGGCATCTTCAAATTGCAGGTAATAGGCATTGGAATTGGAAAAAAGGTTCAAACCCTTGAGGAAGTTAAGACCAAAGTAGAGCACTACCAGCGCCACGATGGCCACACAAGCTATCTGTACTTCTTTCGTAAAGAACTTCATATCTGTAATCTATTGTTTGTTTTTGTTAGCTCTAAATTCGCGGATGGCTGTTCGTATGTCAACTTTCTGGTCGCCGCGGAAGGCAATGATAAAGGCTTCAGGGAAATTGCCTACCAAAGCTTCGCGCACCTTCACGATTTCATCGTAGTCGGCACTTTCGCCTACCGTATATTTATAGAATCCGCCTTCTTCGTAATACTTGGCTGCAGGCTGTCCGTTCAGTTGTTTCTTGCTGAATTTCTTTTTTGACGAGCTGGCTACAATCTGTACCTTGAAGATGAGGGTTGAGTCTTTCGCTTCCTTGACTACTTCCGTTTCGGCTACAGCCTCAGGGATAGCAGGCTCAGGTTGTGTTTGCACAGGAATGTCAAGCTTGTCTTCTTTCTTCTCTGCTTCCTTTTTATCTTCCTTTTTCTTTTGCTCTTCCTGAGGCACTATCGTAGGAATATTGACTTCCTGTTTTTGTTCAGCCTGATAGGGCACGGTGATATTACCGTCATACTTGCGCTTATAGTCGAGGAAAGCCTGATAGATGCCATATCCCAAGCGGTCAATACCATTGGAACTGTTCAGGTATTCCTCCTCGTCGCGCGTGGTGATAAATCCTAACTCTATCAGACAACTGGGCATTGAGGTTTCGCGCAGTACCAGGAAACCAGCCTGTTTCACACCCTTGTTCTGGCGGTTAGCCGAGGCACAGGCACGCTTCTGTACGAAACGGGCCAGTTCTACGCTCTGTGCCATATTCTTGTCCTGCATGAACTCGAACATAATATAGCTCTCGCTGGAATTGGGATCGAAGCCTTCATACCGTTGCTTATAGTCTTTCTCGATGAGAATAACGGAGTTCTCGCGCTTTGCCACTTCCAGATTGGTGCCGGCACGGTGCATACCCAAGGTGTAGGTCTCCAAGCCTCTTACAGTCTTGGCTCGCGGCACCGCATTGGTGTGGATGGAGATAAACAGGTCGGCTTTATTGCGATTGGCAATATCGGCACGGGTGTGCAGAGGGATGAATACGTCCTTCTTGCGTGTATAGATGACTTTTACATCGGGACAGTTGCTCTCTACATAACGGCCAAAGGCAAGTGCTACATTCAGATTGATATTCTTTTCCATCGAAAAAGCACCCTTGGCTCCTGCATCATGTCCACCATGTCCGGCATCGATAACCAGCGTGAATTTCTTGTTTGCAGCAGAAACAATAGCTGCAAATCCAATGGTTATCCATAACAGTAGAATGATTCTATTCTTCATATTTCTTGTTTTCAAGGGTGCAAAATTAACTAATTTCCTGCAAATACAGCTACTTATCTGTCAGTTTTATCATTTATTAAATGTAATTCCACACCAGCCCCCTGACAGTCGGCTCCCATAGGGGGATTCTGTTTTGTCAGCGTGAGGTCAATACTCTTAACGGCAGGGAAATGCTGCATCAGCGTTTGTGCGATGCGGCCTGCTACGTGTTCCAACAGGGCGGAGGGTTGCTCCATTTCCTGTTTGGCGAGTTGATAGACTTCGGCATAGTTGAGGGTATCGGCAACATCGTCGGTTTGCATCGCTTTGGAAATGTCGTAGCCTAAGCGGAGTGAAAGCAGGAAGTCGGCACCCACCTTCCTTTCTTGCGGCATGACCCCATGAAAAGCATGGAACCGCACCTCTTTCAGCACAATATATGAACTTTCAACTTTCAACTTTCAACTCTCAACTTTCAACTCTCATTGTTCACTTCCTCTTCATCATCTGTGCTTCCAGGAACGTACTTCTTCAGTGCGCGCTCTACACCTACCTTCCAGGTGTTGATGCTTTCGTCTTTGAGCGACAGGGAACCCACCAGACGAATCACATGTTCCAAAGGCATGCGATAGCGCAGAACGCCGGAAATCAGTTTGGCATAGTTCCAGTATTCAGGATTAAACTTCTCAGAAAGGCCTTCCACCGTCGTTTTATAGCCACGCTTGTTCTCAAACTGGAAGTCGTAACGCTTCGTTCCGTCTTCGTTCACCTGCTTGATAATCTTTCCCTTCGTTACTGTTTTGGGCAATACGATACCTTCTTCATCGTCCTGCAAACCAGTAAAGATTTCGTAGGGATAACCATCCAGTAATCCGATAAAGGCAACCCATTTTTCCTTGTTGTTCTGGAAACGTACTACGTCGCACTCCAATACCTGTGGGCGTACCTCCACCACTTCAGGGCGTAGGTTTTGTGTTGATTCTTTCTTGTTGTTACTTTCCATATTTTCGCGTTTTGTTTGCAAAGATACAAATAAGTTTGATATTTGGGAACACTTTTACTATAAAAAAACTCAAATAGTTTTCTGTTTTGGGAAATTCTTAGTATCTTCGCACCATGAAAAATCTGACAACTCGGCGAACAATTCGCAAATATAGCAATCGGGAAGTGAGCCAAGAGCTCTTGAATCGCCTTATGACTGAGGCAAGTCGTACTCAGACGATGGGTAATTTGCAACTTTACAGTGTGGTGGTCACACGCTCAGAAGAGAAGAAGAAGGAGTTGGCTCCTGCTCATTTTAATCAACCGATGGTGACGCAGGCTCCCGTAGTGTTGACTATTTGTGCCGACTTCAATCGCACATCGGTATGGGCACGTAACAGAAAAGCAGAACCGGGATATAATAATTTCCTGTCTTTTATCAATGCCAGTATCGACGCACTGCTCTACACCCAGACGCTTTGCAACTTGATGGACGAAGAGGGATTGGGCTATTGTTATTTAGGTACGACCGTCTATATGCCCCAGATGATTATCGATACGCTCCAACTGCCTCAGTTGGTGATGCCTGTGGCTACACTGACGGTAGGGTGGCCCGCTGAAGAGCCTGCACTTTCCGACCGTCTGCCCTTGGAAAGTTTCGTCCATAACGAGACGTACCAAGATTATTCGCCTCAGACGATTGACACCTATTATAAATATAAGGAGGAACTGGAGGAAAATCGCCATTTCTGTGAAATCAATCAGAAGGAGACATTAGCACAGATTTTCACGGATATCCGTTATACCAAGAAGGACAACGAAGCTATGTCCGCTGTCCTTCTTAAGACTCTAAAGCATCAGGGATTCCTTACATAATCACCTCAACCGTGTGCTTACCAGCGGAGTAGGGGATGGTGTTGCCCTCGATGGCTGAACCATCGAGCACGATTTGGCTTACGCCATGCTCCTTGCCCTCTGGGTTCTTGATGGTGATGGTGTATTCTGCATCGCGGAACTTACGCTGAATAGTGTATTCCTTGGCTGTCGTGGGCAGACAGGGGTCTATCTGCAAACCGTCATACTGAGGTTTAACACCCAGAATATATTGCGAAACGGTGAGCCACATCCATGCAGCAGTACCCGTGAGCCATGAATTCTTACCCTCGCCAGGACGGGCTGCATCCTTACCAGCCACCATCTGACAGTTGACGTATGGCTCCACCTTGTGCAGTGTCTGGTATTTCTCTTCCACATAGCTTGGCAGAATCTTGGCATAGTGTGCCCAAGCATCGTTACCGCGTCCTGCTATAGCCTCGCCAATGATGACCCAAGGATTGTTGTGGCAGAAGATACCTGCATTTTCCTTGTAGCCCTCTGGATAGCTGGAAATCTCACCATATTCGTAGATGTACTTGGTGAAGGCGGGATTGTTGAGCACCATACCGTGTTCGCATTCCAAGTATTTCTTGCACGAGTCGAGACTCTTGCCTACCATACCCTCATCGGCACCAATCTCTGCCATTGTGCACCAGCCTTGACTCTCAATGAAAATCTTGGCCTCTTCGCACTCATGCGAACCAATCTTATTGCCGAAGAAATCGTAGGCACGCAGATACCATTCGCCGTCCCATCCGTCTTTCTTCACTGCTGCAACCATTGCGTCGATAGCCTTTTGCATGCGTTCAGCCTCATCGTGCTTGGCAATTCTATTGCAAAGTTCTACATACTGTTTCGCAGTCACCACGAAGAGACCTGCAATCATCAGCGATTCAGCCTTCGAGCCCTCGCTCTTGTTCTCTGTTGTCTGGAAACTCTCGTTAGGATCCCATGAGAAGCAGTTCAGGTTCAGGCAGTCGTTCCAGTCGGCACGTCCGATGAGTGGCAACTTGTGTGGACCCAGGTTCTCGATGACGTGGTTCATCGACACCTTCAGGTGTTCAAACAGGGTTACCTCAGAACCCGGCTGATTGTCGAAAGGCACCATCTCGTCAAGAATAGAGAAATCGCCCGTCTCTTTGATATAAGCCACTGTTCCGAAGATGAGCCAACAGGGGTCGTCATTGAAACCGCCACCGATATCGTTGTTGCCGCGTTTGGTCAGCGGCTGGTATTGGTGGTAGCATCCTCCGTCAGGGAATTGGGTGGAAGCAATATCAATGATACGCTGGCGTGCGCGACTTGGAATCTGATGCACGAAACCTACCAAGTCCTGGTTGGAGTCGCGGAATCCCATGCCACGTCCGATACCACTCTCGAAGAAAGAGGCAGAGCGTGAGAAATTGAATGTCACCATGCACTGATACTGGTTCCAGATGTTCACCATGCGGTCCAGCTTATCGTTACCCGTGCGTACATTATATATATTAAGGAGGGCATCCCAGTACTGGCACAGCTCGGCAAAAGCCTTGTCCACCTTCTCGGTAGTATTCAACTTCTCGATGATGGCGTAAGCCTTCTCTTTGTTGATGACCTTAGGTGCCACAAACTTCTTGTCCTGCTCGTTCTCTACATAACCCAACAGGAAGATGAAGTCCTTCTCCTCACCTGGTTTCAGTTCTACCTCGATATAGTGCGAGGCAATGGGGCTCCATCCGTGGGCATGCGAGTTGCGTGGCTTGCCTTCCATCACTGCATCGGGATTGGCAAACTCATTATACAGACCGATGAAAGTCTCGCGATCGGTGTCATAACCCTGAATCTCCGTGTTCACATGATAGAAGGCATAGTGGTTGCGACGCTCGCGATACTCTGTCTTATGATAAATCGTCGAACCCTCAATCTCCACCTCACCAGTCGAGAAGTTACGCTGGAAGTTCTCCATATCCGTAGCGGCGTTCCACAGGCACCACTCTTCAAACGAGAAGAGTTTCAGCTTCTTTACTTCGCCGGTTGTGTTCTTCAATGTCAGTTTCTGTACTTCTGCCAATGTTTTCAGGGGTACGAAGAAGAGAACACTGGCTTCCACACCGTTCTTGCAGCCTGTGATGCGGGTGTAGCTCATGCCGTGGCGGCACTCATAGAAATCGAGTGGCGTCTTGCAGGGCTTCCATCCGGGATTCCACACGCAGCCATTGTCGTTGATGTAGAAGTAGCGCCCGCCATTATCCATCGGCACATTATTGTAGCGATAGCGCGTGATGCGGCGGAACTTGGCATCTTTGTAGAACGAATAGCCACCTGCCGTATTGGAGATGAGTGAGAAGAAGTCCTCATTGCCCAGATAGTTAATCCAGGGCCATGGGGTCTTAGGGTCGGTAATCACATACTCACGATGTTGGTCATCAAAGTGACCATAGCGTTTGTTGTCCATATCTTTGTCGAGTATTAATAGTTATATTTGGGGCAAAGATACGAATAAATGAGTAAAGTACAAAAAGAAATCCTATTTTTTTGTTATATTTTCAGATTCACGCCTGCAAACCATGTTCTGGGCACAGCCGGACCATAGATGTAGCTGGCATCACGATCCATGCCTTTGTCTATGTCGCGCTGAAACTGGTTGAACATGTTCTTCACGCCACAATTCAACTCCAGTCTGTAGTGCTTGTAAAGATGGAATTCGTAAGCCAGTTTCATACCCATTTCGAAGAATCGGTCGGTATTCACCTCTTCGTCCTTCTCCACATAGCCTGCATAGTGCTGCACCAGCATACTGCCCGTTGCCTTGCCGTCGAGGGTGATGGTCAGATGGTGGGTGGGGTTGTAGGTCACGAGGAAATAACCATACTGGTCGGGGGTGCGGAACATGCGGCGCTGAGGCTTGATACTCTCGTCTTCGCTCCATGCAAAATCCTCTGTATAGCGACTGCGCTGAATGGTATAGCCTCCCTGCAGCATCAGCATGCGGCGATAGCCTATCTTGGCTTCCAGATTCACACCGCCCACGTATGCACCGTTTGAGTTCATGCGCGTCAGTAGCAGGTTACCCTTCTCGTCGTGTCCGTTCTCCTTCAGTGCAAACACGTCGTTCAGACGGGTATAGAACCCCTCCAGCGTCAGATTGGTATCCCAATCGCCAAAACGCTTATACAGGTCCACACTTCCGCTAAGGCTGTGGCTGTATTCAGGTTTCAGGTCGGGAGCCAGTGTGATGAGCGACACCTCACCGCCCACAGCACCCACGTGCAGGTCTTCGTCGTAGGCTTGGGGCGCGCGATAGCCGCTGGCATACGACAGTCGGCAAATCACGTTGGGAATGGGCGTGTAGCGCAGACTGGCACGTGGCGAGAATACCATGTTCTTCAGCAGGTTATGCTTCTCCAGGCGTGCTCCTAACAGAATACTCCATTGCTCGTTCTTCCATTCGTTCTGCAGGTAACCGCCACCGATGCGCACCTGTTGCAGCATGTCGCGTCCGTAACCCAGCATCTTGTCGTGCAGACGGTTATAGGTATATTCGGCACCCACGCTGATGTCGCCGCCCAGTCCCCAGGTGAAGGGGTAGGAATAGCGATACTGTCCGCCCGCCACCACGGTTACGTCGTTCGTGCGTCCGTAGGCATTGGGGTTCTTATTGGTGCCGAAATAGCTCTCGCGGGCAGTGTTCTGAATACTGCTATAGAGCGATACAAAGTGTTTCTGCTCATTGCTGTACCAGTCCCATCGCAGCGAACCGGCATCGATGTTGTGGCGCAGCTGCTCTGCCAAGTCCGTCTCGTGAGGGGGCAGGTCAATGTCACATCCGCCACGGCGATACTCCTTGACATGGTGATATTCTGCCGTCAGTCTGCCATAGTCGGAGGTCTTGAAGAAGCTGCGGAAACCTGCCGTCGTACTGTTCAGCAGCGGAATCTCTGAAAAACCGTCGTCATCCCTGTCGTACTGCTTGCGGTTGCGCTGTACGGCAAACACGAAGAGCCCCAGTTTCCTGTTGTCGGCTACTACGGAGGCATTGATGGCTGTGTTGAAGTCGTAGGCCCCTTTCTCCATATACGAAGAGCTGTGGTTCACATTCACGAAGTTGCGTGTAGGCTCTTTCGTGATGATATTCACCACACCGGCTATGGCATTGGCTCCATAGAGTGCCGAACCGCCTCCGCGGATAATCTCCACACGGTCCACCATTCCTGCCGGCACCTGTTCCAGTCCATAGACCGAAGCCAGCGACGAGAAGATAGGGCGCGAGTCCATCAGAATCTGCGAATACTGCCCCTCCAGTCCGTTGATGCGCAACGAGGGCACACCGCAGTTCGAACACGTCTGCTCCACGCGCAGTCCCGTCTGATAGTTCAGCACGTCAGCCATGCAGTGAGCCGTCGTCGCTTCAAAGAGCACGGGCGATATCACGTTCACGATATTGGCTGTTTCCTTGCGTTTCGTCTTATATTTATTGGCTGTCACCACCACGTTGTCCATCATGAAGGTTTCCTCCGTCAGGGTCACGTTCAGTTCCAGCATCTCGTCGCGCTTCAGGTCCACCTTGCGTTCCTCTGTGTTGTAGCCCACACTCGAGAATACCAGCGTCTGTTCGCCTCTGGGTAGGTCTTTCAGGAAGTAGTGTCCTGTCTCGTCGGTCATGCCGCCGAGGGCAGTACCTTTCAGCATCACCGTTACGAAGCGCATGTTTTCGCCTTTCTCGTCTTTTACGTGTCCCATCACGTGAGCATCCTGGCCGTAGGCTGCTATCGTCAGCAGGGCAGTCAGCATTGTCATCAATAATCTCATACCTTATTTCTCTTTCTTTTCCTTTATTAAAAAACTATCCTGTGCTGGTTTTCGGCGTGCAAAGGTACGAATAAGAAAGCAAATTGCCAAATTTATTTAGATTTTTTCTTAATTAGCATCGTTTTCCGTAGTAATGATTATTGGAGCGCACTCGAAAAAATCCACTGCACTCCAATTTTTACTGGAGTGCAGTGGAAAAACCAGGCGCGTGCTACCTCTTTATTTCTCTATCAATATGCGGGCATCGACGGCGACGATGTTGTCGCCATCAGCCAGGAGGGGATTGATGTCCATCTCCTTGATTTCGGTGGCGAAGCGGAGGAGGGTAGAGAGCCGCACGATGATTTCGGCATATTTCTGTTCGTTGATGCCTTGCTGGCCTCGCGTTCCTTGCAGGATTTTATAGCCGCGCAGGGAGTGAATCATCGAGAAGGCCTCGCCATAGCTGAGTGGAGCAAGACCGGACTGCACGTCCTTCAGTACCTCGACAAAGATGCCGCCCAAGCCACAGAGCACCACATGACCGAAACGTTCCTCGTATTTGGCTCCGATGAAGAGTTCGGTACCCTTCAGCATCTTCTGCACCATCACGCTCGTAGCTCCGTCAATCTGCATCATTCTGTCGAATTCCAGTGCCAAGTGTTCCGGGGTGCGTATGTTCAATGCCACACCGCCCACATCGCTCTTATGCACAGGTCCTACCACCTTAGCCACTACAGGATAACCTACCTTCTGGGCAAAAGCCATCAGTTCGTCCTTAGAGGCAGACACCAACTCAGGAACGAGTGGGATGCCCGCACAGGTGAGTATTTCGCGAACCGTCTGAGGAGGCACATAGCCGTTCTGGTCGATGCTCATAATGGTTTTGTGCAGACGGGGAATGTCAATGCCATAGAGTTGAACCTCAGGAGGAGCGGGCTGGGGCGTGCGCATAATCTGCGACAGCGCCGTTGCCAGCGTCACCTCGTCGGAGAAATTGACGTGTCCCTTTGCCAGGAATTCAGCCACCTCGGGACCTGCAGTATGCAGACTGGGCAGGATGGGGAAGATAGGTTTGCGGCATTCCTGTATCTTCTGGTGCAGCACCTCGTAAGCCTGATAAAGCGTGGTGAGTCCCGGTGTGCCATAGATAACGGCAATGGCATCGATATTGTCAAACTTCTGTTCACAATAGTCAATAGTGAGTCCCAGTTGTTCAGGAGTACCAGTAGCCAGAATGTCGATAGGGTTAGCCACACTGGAGCCGGGGAAGAGCTTCGACTTCAGTTCCTCTGCGATTTCCCCTTCCAGTTTGGGCACTTCCAATCCGCCTTTCGACAGCGCATCGGTGAGCATCACTCCTGGTCCGCCCGCATGGGTCACGATGGCAAACCGCTTACCCGTCAGAGGCGGAAGCGTAAAGATACAACCCACCGTAGTCAGTTCCTCGCGGCTGTGACAACGCACGATACCTGCTTTACGGAACAGAGCTTCTACGGCAGAGTCGCTGGAGGCGATGGCTCCCGTATGGCTCGATGCCGCCCTGCTGCCACTCTCGCTCGAACCAGCTTTGATAGCGGCTATGCGACAACCCTTTCGGATGAGGCTCGATGCGTGATAGAGCAGTTTGTCGGGATTGGAGATGTTTTCAATATAAAGCAGCTTCACGGAGGAGTCGGTTTCAGGATTGAAGTGCTCGTCCATATACTGCAACACATCCTCGATGCCAATCTGTTTTCCGTTACCGATGGACCAAACGCTGTTGAACTGGAGTCCCTTGATGACGGCACTCTCCAGAATGAAGACAGCAGTGGCGCCGGAGCCGCTGACAAAATCGACACCCTGCGGATGCAGTTTGGGAATAGGTTGCGTGAAGACGCTATGATGGTTGCGATTGAGCAATCCGATGCAGTTAGGACCTATCAGTGCAGCCCCGTATTGCTCGCACGTGTCGAGAATGCGCTGTTCCATCTCAGCCCCTGCCTTGGTCTCTTCGCCAAAGCCGGCAGAGATGATGATAAAGGCACGGGTTTCTTTGTCACGTGCCAGCAGTTCCACCGTGTCAGGGCACAACTTGGCAGGAATGACCAAGACGGCCAGTTCGGTGGGAGGCAACTCGCGGGCATCATGGAAGACTTTGATGCCCTGTACCTCGTTTTCTTTAGGATTGACAATGCGAAGCGTGCCTTCGTAGCCACCTTGCAACAGATTGCGTACGATGGCTCCACCTGGCTTGTGGATATTGTTGGAACCCCCGATAACTGCAATGGATTTGGGGGCTAATAACTCTCTGTTGATCATACGGTAACAATGGATTTAACAGGATAGGAAGCAATGGTGGACTCCGGGAAGAAGTAGCCCAGTTTCAGTACGTGCTTGATGGGCGTGCCGTCGGCTACGTCGTGCCCATCCTCTTCTCTGTCTAATTCCTTGTCGAACTTGCCATTGATAGGGCCTTGTACAAAATCCTGATAGGTGTCGCCCTGACTGATAATGCTCACGCAGGTGTTGACGAAAGGTAACTGTTTGTTGACAAACTGGCGGATATCATGAGCCAGCAAGTCAACCTCCTCAATACCAGTCAGTAAGTCTTCGTCCGTGGCTTTACCCGTAGCCAGCATCTGAATTAATGGTTGCATCTCCTTCTGGTAATGGCGCAAATCGAAGATGCGATTATTCAGCGTGATAAACTTTCTGATGCCCTCGTTATAGACCATCATCTGTTCAGGAGTAAGCTTTAATGATGAAGTTTCTTTCTCCCGTTCTCTCTGCTGTTCAGCCAGTTTTCTGAGTTCTTCTCTCTTTTTGCGCATTTTGACGAAAGCAGTTGTTCCTGCTGCAATGGCAGTAACTCCGATGGTGGCAAGTGCTGCCCATGCCGACTTCTTGTTTTTCAGTTCCATAAGTCCGATTGTTTATATTTTGTCGCAAAGATAGTAAAATTTCTCAAAAAAGCATTACTTTTGCAGAGAAAATGAATCAAAGAGACCAACAAATACTTAAAATAGCCCTTCCATCTATCGTTTCCAATATCACTGTACCCCTTTTGGGACTGATAGATACGGCGATAGTCGGACACATGGGCGATGCTGCATACATTGGAGCTGTAGCCGTAGGTTCTATGATATTCAGTTTGGTGTATTGGATGTTTGGTTTTCTTCGGATGGGTACCAGTGGGATGACGGCGCAGGCTCGTGGCAGGCGCGATCTGGCGGGAGTCGTCAGTTTATTGACGCGCTCGTTGGTAGTCTCGTCGGTTATTTCCCTTTCTGTTATCGTCTTGCAATATCCGTTGCGCGAAATGATACTTTGGCTCATCGGTCCTACCAGCGATGTGCGCAGTTTGGCAGTTACCTATTTTAATATAGTGGTATGGGGAGCTCCGGCAGTATTAGGCGTCTATTCCCTCAGCGGGTGGTTAGTAGGTATGCAGAATTCGCGTATCCCCATGTTTGTTTCCATCATGCAGAACGTCGTGAATATCATTGCTTCACTCTGTCTGGTTTATGGGTTGGGAATGAAGGTTGAGGGGGTGGCACTGGGTACCGTCATTGCGCAGTATGCAGGTCTTCTGATGGCTATGCTCCTGTGGTATCGGTATTATCGCCGTCTGATGTGTTGGAGGGTGTCCTTGCTCAAAGAGAAATTAGCCGATTGGCTTGCTTTCTTTCGCGTCAATCGCGACATCTTTCTCCGAACGGTCTTTCTGGTATCAGTCAATCTTTATTTCACCTCAGCAGGAGCCCGTCAGGGAGCCGTCATTCTGGCGGTCAATACCATGTTGATGCAGCTTTACCTGTTCTTTTCTTATTTTTTGGATGGTTTTGCCAATGCCGGTGAAGCACTGGGAGGCAGGTATTGGGGGGCCCGCAATATGACAGCCTATCATGAAGTCATTCGTCGGCTGTTTGTATGGGGTGCGGCTATGGTCGTCCTCTTTACTGTGACGTATGTGGTGGGAGGAATGCCTTTCCTTCGCCTGTTGACAGACGAGCCTCACGTGGTGGAAGCCTCTCGTGAGTATGTGTGGTGGGCTTATCTGATTCCCTTAGCCGGTGTGGCAGCATTCATATGGGACGGTGTGTTTATCGGCATTACGGCAACACGCGGAATGCTGGTGTCTTCCATGATCGCAACATGCATTTTCTTCGCAGGCGTGACGGGGCTGATGGGCTGGATGGGCAATCATGGGCTATGGCTCTCGATGATATTATTTTTGGCTGCCCGTGGGGGCGTTCAGACCTATCTGTATCATCGAACTCTTTCTATAAATCCCTAAATCCTGTTAAAGGACTTGGTTGTTAAGTATATTTCTTTTACCTTTGCATATTGGTAAACTTTAAAATGAATGCGATATGAGACAGAAAGTTCTAACCATTATTGCAGTGCTAATATTCATGCCTATGTGGATGTTTGGACAAAGTTACAACGAGTTGTGGGACAAAGTAAAGGAAGCTGAAAAGAAAGATCTTCCTAAGACCATGATTACCCATCTGACGGCTATTGAGCAGAAAGCCGCTAAGGGGAAGGACTATGGAATGTTGTTGAAAGCAACTCTCTATCGTTCTAAGATGCAGGCAGAGATAGCCCCCGATTCGCTGGCTCCTGCCGTGGAGCGTTTGGCACAGCAAGAACAGCAGGCTAAGGATGTGGTGTTGAAGGCGGTTTATGCCACTATCCTTTATCGTGTCTATGCCGATAATCCGCAGCTTTCAGAAAACAGGGAAGAACTGCTGGCTCAGTATCGCCAAACGGCACTTGCGTCGCCCAAGGCTTTGGCTAAAGCCAAGACGGATCAATATGTGCCTTTTGTAGAAACAGCCGACGACAGTGAAATCTATGGACATGACATCCTGCATATCATCGGTATGGAGTTTGATGCCTGGCAGTTGATGCACGACTACTATCGGAAAGCAGGAAACAGGCGTGCTGCCTGTCTGACGGCTTTGGAAATACTCAAGCAGGAACCGAAGTCAGGTGTAGAGAAACTGGCGGGAAGCAAATATATAGCACGCTTGGATTCGCTGATTCAGGAATATCGTGATGTTGACGAGGCAGGTGAAATAGCTTTGGAGCGCTATAGTTATATGGACAGTCATACCAAAGCGACACCGGCTGAGAAGATGGCATACTTGGATGAAGCTATACAGAAGTGGGGCAACTGGAAAAGAATAGCCCAACTGAAGAATAGCAGGAGTCTGCTGATTTCCTCCAAGTTCATTGCCGAGATACCTTCGCGAGTACAACCTTCACAGAAGTCTCAGATGATAGAGCTGACAGGCTTGCGCCATCTGTCTTCACTCAGTATGAAGGTCTATCGCACCAAGTTGAAAGGTAACCATGACTATAGCCTGAATTATCAGAAGGACTTGGATAAAATAATGGCAGGTGCCGTTGAGGTGAAAGAGGCATTCCAAAAGCGCGACTTCCCTTTCTACGAGGAATATACCCATTTCTCCGATTCTATTCCGCTGATAGGTCTTCCGTACGGTGTCTATGTGCTGGAGTTCTCCACCGACCCTGGCACGGGCGTTCATCGTGTGTTCTATTATGTGACTGATTTGAGACTCATGGCCGTTGGCCCTTCCAGTGGTACCGTCCGTTACATCGTAGTCAATTCAGAAACGGGTCAGCCTGTAAGTGGAGCCAATGTGAAAATATACACGTCCAGATCTGATGATAAAAAGAATCAACTGAACCTGACGACGAATGCCGAAGGCGAAGTCAGTCACCATTTTGAAAATAACAGCTGGCATAATATCTTTGTATCAACGAACGATGACATAGCCTGTCCGAGTACCAGTGGCAGTGCCGGCTACTCCTTTAACGACGACAAGAGTCGCAAGGAGTACACCCGCATTTACACAGACAGGGCTATCTACCGTCCAGGGCAGACCGTCCACATGGCAGCCATTATCTATGCCAGGGAGAATTATACGGAACTAAGCACCGTGGAAGGTAAAGAAGTGACAGCTCAGTTGCGCGATGCCAATTATAAGGTCATAGCCGAGCAACGGCTCACTACCGACCGCTTCGGAAAGTGTTCTGCCTCGTTTACATTGCCTACAGGCGTGAGAAACGGTAATTTCACATTGCGTTTGAATGGTGCTTCGGAAAGTTTCCGTGTCGAGGAATACAAGCGTCCTACCTTCGAACTTTCATTCTCTGAATATAAAGAACTGTATAAAGCCGGCGACACGCTGACAATTCATGGTAAAGCCATGAGTTATGCAGGGGTGCCCGTGCAGGAAGCCAAAGTGCAATACACGGTGCGTCGTAAGATAGCCTACTGGTGGTTGAGCTATTCATGGTACTGGGGCAGTGGCTATCTGGGCACTCACAATGATTCGGATGATATTTTCTCGGGCGAGACGGTGACGAAAGACGATGGTTCGTTTGACGTGAAGATGCCGATGATTCTGCCGGAAGGAGTTGGCGACCGTCCGATGTTCTATACATTCCAGGTGGTGGCTAATGTCACCGATCAAGCAGGCGAAACCCATAGCGGTTCGCAGAGTATTTCCTTAGGTACCAAGCCGACGTCACTCTCCTGCAATGTTCCCCAGCGTATCCGTATAGACGAAATCAAACCCGTTTCTTTCTATCGCCGTAATGCGGCTGGTAACGAGATTGAGGGTACTGTTCGTTATCGTATTGACGAAGGCGTTTGGAAGGAGTGTGCCGCCAATACCCCAATCGATGTCCTGAGTAAGGATTTAACCAGTGGCAGACACCGCTTAGAGGCCGCTTGCGAAGGCGATTCTATCGATATGAAGTTTGTGGTGTTCAGTTTGGAGGATAAGAAACCTGCCATTGAGACCAAAGACTGGTTCTATATCAGCGATAGCAGTTTCCCTGCTGACGGCAAACCAGTCACCGTACAAGTAGGTTCTTCCGACCCCGATTTGTATATAGCTTACGAGATTATCTCCGGTAAGACCGTACTGGAGGAAGGATTCATCCGTGAGAGCCAGTCGCTGTATAACCGGAAGTTTACTTATAAAGAGTCATATACAAATGGTCTGCTGATTACCTTTGCCTGGGTGAAGAACGGTGTTTGTTACCATCATACAGAGACTATCCGCCGCCCATTGCCTGACAAGTCGCTGAAGCTGAAGTGGGAGACCTTCCGCGACCGGCTGAAACCAGGTCAGCAGGAAGAATGGCGACTGAGCATCAGGGATAAGAACGGAAAACCTGCCGATGCCCAGTTGATGGCCGTCCTCTATGATAAGAGCCTCGACCAGTTGGAAAGTCACTATTGGGGACTCTATCCGAATATGTCTGTTTCCTATCCTTATACCTCTTGGACAACGATGGGATTCGGTGGTACATCAACCAATGGTTCCCAGAAGGTCAAGACACTCTCTGTTCCTCAGTTCAGGTTCAGTCATTTCGACCATAGCAGTTATCCGGAGCGCCTTTATATTATAGGTTATGGCTATGCAGGCAGAGGACGGGTGTTGATGCGTGCCAATGCCGTTGAAGATGGCGCGGTGGAAAGCATGGCAATGGCTGTTCCTATGGAAAAATCAATGGCAATGGAGGAATCTGCTGAAGCCAAAGAGGAAGTTGCCGATGAAGCCGCTCCTCTTAAAGAGAAGGAGCCCCAGGAAGAGGAGTCAGTGCAGTTGCGTGAAAATATGCAGGAGACAGCCTTCTTCTACCCCGCACTGCAGGCAGATAAGAACGGAAAGGTTATCTTGAAATTCACGCTGCCTGAGAGTCTTACCACTTGGCGCTTTATGAGTGTAGCACATACCACCGATATCCATGCGGGAACACTGAGTGGTGAGACGGTGGCTCAGAAAGATGTGATGCTGCAACCCAATATGCCTCGCTTCATCCGTATGGGCGATCAGGCCCAGTTGTCTGCCCGTATCTTTAATATCAGCGAACAGCCACAGAGTGGTACTGCTGTGTTGGAAATGATAGACCCCGAGACGGAAAAGGTAGTTTATACTGCTCAGCAATCCTTTGCTGTAGAAGCAGGAAAGACGGGACATGTTACCTTCGACTATCAGCCCTCCGACCAGTACTCGCTGCTGATATGCCGTATGTCTGCCAAGGGTGAGACCTTCTCGGATGGCGAACAGCATTACGTGCCCATTCTGCCTGATAAGGAGCGCGTCACTAAGACCGTGCCTTTCACCCAGCATGAACCCGGTGTGAAGACCATCGACCTGACCAGTTTAATTCCTGTAGGAACTACCCAGCAGAAGCTGACCGTAGAGTACACCAATAATCCTGCTTGGCTGATGGTGCAGTCGTTGGCAACCCTCGGACAGCCCTCAGAAATCAGTGCCATTGACCAGGCGGCTTCTTATTATTCCAATATGTTGGCAAAGACCATTCTCGACCAGACACCCAAGGCTAAGAATGTATTTGAACAATGGCGGCGTGAAACGGGGACAGAAACCTCGTTGCATAGCAATTTGCAGAAGAATCAGGAGCTGAAGGACATCATATTGGCAGAAACACCTTGGGTGAATGCTGCCGACAGGGAATCTGAACAGAAACAGCGTTTGGCTGATTTCTTCGACGAGAATATGATCAGCAACCGTCTCTCTACCGCTTTGGGTAAGCTGGAGAACCTGCAACAAGGCGATGGAGGCTTCTCGTGGTATCCTGGTATGCCGTCCAGCCAATCCATCACCATGGGTGTGGCAGAAATGATGGCTCGTCTGCAAGTGATGACGAAGACATCGGTAGATGCCTCCTTGTTGCAGGAGCGTGCCATGACGTTCTTGGATCTTGAAATCATCAAGTTGGTGGATGATATGAAAGCATGGGAGAAAAAAGGCTACAAGCCGTCCTTCCCCACCTTCGTTGCCTTGCGGTGGTTGTATGTCAATGCTATTTCCAAGCGCAAATTAAATAAGAAAGCAGATGATGCCAGAAATTATCTGATGCCGCTGTTGAAGAAGGATATCAAGAATCAGAGCATTTATGAGAAAGCACTGACCACCATTATCCTCCATCAGTATGGCGACGTGCAGACAGCTCGTGAGTACGTTCAGAGCCTGAAGGAATACACCGTCTTCACCGAAGAGATGGGACGCTATTACGACACCCGCCGTGCCGGTTACTCTTGGTACAGCTATAAGATACCGACAGAGGTGGCTGCCATTGAGGCTATCAAATATGCTACTCCCGAAGATACCCAAACCGTTGACGAAATGCGCCGTTGGCTGTTGCAGGAGAAGAAGACACAGATGTGGGATACGCCTATCAGCAGTGTCAATGCCATCTATGCGTTCCTCTTCGACCGGTCGAATCTGTTAGCCGCTCAGGAGCCTACCGTTTTGGCTATCGACGGCACACCACTCGAATTGCCTCAGGCAACAGCCGGTATCGGTTATGTGAAGACCGCCATCCACGAGCCTAAGGGTAAGGAGTTTACTGCCACCAAGACCTCCACAGGAACCTCTTGGGGTGCTGTCTATGCACAGTACTTCCAGCAGACGTCTGATATTGAACAGTCGGAGAGTGGCATCATCGTGAAGCGTGAAATACGGACGGCTAATGGTCAGCCGCTAACTGCTCCATTGAAGGTAGGCGACCGCATCAAGGTGCGCATCCTCATTGAGGTGTCGCGCGACTTGGATTTCGTTCAGGTATTAGACCGTCGTGCTGCTTGCATGGAACCCGTTCACCAGTTGTCGGGCTATCGCAATGGAGCCTACTGCTCGCCCAAGGACTTCTCTACCAATTACTATTTCTACGGATTGGCTAAGGGAAAGCATGTGGTAGAGACAGATTATTACATCGACCGTGCCGGCACTTACGAAACGGGTACTTGCACCGTGCAGTGTGCTTACTCTCCAGAGTATCGTGCCACCACGAAGTCGGCGAAATTGATAATTACAGAATGATGAAAACAAAAAATAGTATCTTAGCACTGCTGATGTTGGCAGTACTGCCAGTATCGGCTCAGAAACTGATAGCAGAAAAAACAACAATCGATGTAGGCAAGACGGGTTTTCAACAACCCGTCACTGCCGTGTTTGAATTTCGCAACAAGGGAGTCAGCCGCCTGAAAATCGAGCAGGTGGCTCCTGATTGCTATTGTACGGTGGTGGAATATCCAAAGACGGTCATCAGTAAGGGCGAGAAGTTCCAAATCAAGATGACCTACGATGCCAAGCAGTTGGGGCATTTCGACAAGCAGGCAGCCGTCATCTCCAATGGCACCACCAATCCCATCTATATCCGTATGAAGGGTGTCGTATTGGAAGAAGTGCAGGATTTCTCAGGTTCTTATCCGTTGGAGATAGGTACCCTTCGGGTGGATGCCAACGAATTGGAGTTCGACGATGTCAATAAGGGCGAGAAGCCTGTCCAGCAGATACATATTTATAATGACGGAACCAGTGTGGCTCGTCCTAATTTGATGCATCTGCCTTCCTACCTCTCGGCAACGATGGCTCCTGAGGTGATTGCGCCAGGTCGTTCAGGTACGATGACCGTTACCCTCAACTCCAATCTCGTTTCCGACTATGGGTTGACGCAGGCATCTATCTACCTGGCGGCTAACCCTGGCGATAAAGCTACCAAAGACAATCTGATAGGCGTTTCTACCGTATTGCTGCCTTCGTTTGCCAAGATGTCGGCGACGCAGAAAATGTACGCTCCTAAGATGTATCTCTCCAGCGAACAGGTGGATATCGTCTTCGATGGTAAGTCGAAGCGCAAGGCAGAGATTCAGATTTCCAATACAGGAAGCACACCGCTGAAGATTACATCCCTCCAGATGTTTACGGACGGATTGAAGATATCCTTGGGTAAGAGTACGCTCCAGGCAGGGGAATCTACCAAATTGAAGATTACTGCCCAGCGCAATCAGTTGCTGAAAGCGCGCACCAAACCCCGTATCCTCATGATTACCAACGACCCCGATAAATCGAAGGTCGTTATCACCATCAATGCAAAATAAACCATGGAACATCCAGAAAACAGCTCAGAATACGCAGGACTGCAAGTGAATAGTGGGGTAGAGCAGCCCTCCATTGTGAACCCCTATCTGAATCGGCGTCGCGTCAAGCGTCGTGAACTCTCTGTGGCAGAAATGGTCGAAGGCATCGTCAAAGGCGATGTCACCATCCTTTCGCAGGCAGTCACCTTGGTGGAGAGTGTGAACCCCGATCATCAGGCAAAGGCACAGGAAGTCATCAACAAGTGTCTGCCCTATAGCGGCAACAGTATCCGTGTGGGTATCAGTGGTGTGCCTGGTGCAGGCAAATCGACCAGTATCGACGAGTTTGGCGTGCATGTGCTGAAGGAGAAAGGTGGCAAACTGGCAGTACTGGCTATTGACCCCAGTTCCGAGCGCTCGAAGGGCAGTATTCTGGGTGATAAGACGCGCATGGAGAAACTCTCCGTTCATCCCGATTCCTTCATCCGTCCCAGTCCTACGGCGGGTTCGCTGGGTGGTGTGGCTCGTAAGACGCGTGAGACCATCGTGTTATGCGAGGCTGCTGGTTTCGACAAGATATTCGTGGAGACTGTCGGTGTAGGACAGAGCGAAACGGCGTGCCATTCGATGGTCGATTTCTTCCTGCTCATCCAATTGGCAGGTACCGGCGACGAGTTGCAGGGCATCAAGCGCGGCATTATGGAGATTAGCGATGGTATCGTCATCAATAAGTGCGATGGCGAGAATGTGGATAAGTGTCAGATGGCAGCTACCAATTTCCGCAATGCGCTCCATTTCTTCCCCATGCCTGAGAGTGGTTGGCTGCCCAAGGTGTTGTGCTATAGCGGCTTCTATGGCATCGGCATCAAGGAGGTGTGGGATATGATTTACCAATACATTGATTTCGTCAAGCAGAACGGCTATTTCGACTATCGCCGCAATGAGCAGGCCAAGTATTGGATGTATGAGACCATCAACGAGCAATTGCGTCTCAGTTTCTATAATAATCCGTTCATCGAACAGCAGTTGCAAGCGGCTGAGCGTTCCGTGCTGGCTGGCGAACAAACCAGTTTTATGGCTGCCCACCATCTGTTGGATGAATATTTTAATCAGTTGAAACATGTTTCAGATAGAGATTGATAGCGGTAGCGGCTTCTGTTTCGGTGTGACTACCGCTATCCAGAAGGCGGAGGAGGAATTGGCAAAAGGCAACACCCTTTATTGTTTGGGTGATATCGTGCATAACGGGATGGAGTGCGACCGCCTGCGCCAAATGGGACTGATCACCATCAACCACGACGAGATGCGCCAGTTGCGCGACGTCAAAGTGCTGCTTCGTGCTCATGGCGAGCCCCCTGCCACTTACGAACTGGCACGCCAGAACCACATTGAGATTATCGATGCCACGTGTCCTGTGGTGCTGCAACTGCAGAAGAAAATCAAGCGCCAGTTTGAGGCCAATAGCCAACAGCCGACAGCCAACAGCCAGATAGTCATCTTTGGTAAGAATGGTCATGCAGAGGTGTTGGGATTGGTGGGACAGACACAATCCACGGCTATCGTCATTGAGAGCTTTGAGGACGTCAGGAAGCTCGATTTCTCACGTGATATCTATCTCTATTCCCAAACCACGAAGTCGCTCGACGAGTTCCAGCGCATCATTGAGTACATTCGCCAACACATGTCGCCTGAAGCCACTTTCAAGAGTTTCGACACCATCTGCCGTAATGTGGCTAACCGCATGCCCAATATCACGCAGTTTGCCAAGCGCCACGACTTGGTGCTCTTCGTCTGTGGGCGGAAGAGTAGTAACGGGCGCGTACTTTATAATGAGTGCTTACGGGTGAACGGCAATACCCATCTGATTGAGGGCCCTGCCGAGATTGACGCCTCCTGGCTTCGGGATGTGAAGACTATAGGCATCTGCGGTGCCACCAGCACACCGAAGTGGCTGATGGAACAGTGTCGCGATGCTATTCTGCAGATGTAGTGTTTACGATTCCCTGACGGCTTCGTTAAACCTGTCCAGCAACCATTGCTTCTGTTCTGGAATCGTCATGTTCGAATTGTCCAGTTCGATGGCGTCGTCGGCTTTACGCAATGGCGATACCTCACGGTGCGAGTCTATATAGTCGCGCTCCTGCACATTCTTCAGTATCTCTTCGTAGTCAGCCTCCATGCCTTTAGCCTTCAGTTCGTCGTAACGGCGCTGGGCGCGCACCTCTGCTGAGGCGGTCACAAAGACTTTCAGCTCGGCATTCGGAAATACCGTGGTGCCGATGTCGCGGCCATCCATGACCACCCCTTTGTCCTTACCCATCTGTTGCTGTTGTGCCACCATAGCCTCGCGCACGAAACCGAGGGTGGCAATGGGACTCACGTGGTTGCTCACTTCCATCGAGCGGATTTCCTTCTCCACCAATTCGCCGTTCAGATAGGTGTCAGGCCGTCCGGCTTCGGCATTGAACTTGAAAGCGATGTGTATCTCCGGCATCCGTTTGCGCAGTTCCTCTTCATTGATGCCGTCGGCTGTAAACAGCCCGTTGCGGAGCGCAAACAGGGTCACACTGCGATACATGGCACCCGTATCGACATATACATATCCCACTTCACGGGCCAAGTCCTTGGCCATCGTGCTCTTGCCACATGATGAGTGGCCGTCAATTGCTATTGTAATCTTTTTCATAAGCTATAGGTTGCGTTTATCAGTATCGACGAAGCCGACACGTGGTATTTGGCGTAAGCCACATTCAGTTTGAATCGCTTCAGGGTCAGTCCTGCGCCTACGGAGAGTCCTGCGCCGTGACTGCTGCTGCCACTGCTCTCGCTGATTTTCATCTCGTCGCGGCGACGGAAGTTATAGCCGCCTGCAATGTAGATGTTCTCGCCCAGGAATACATCGGCACCGATGGCCACATGCTGTATGAAACTGGTGTCCCATCGGTTCAGTCGCGAGAAAGTGAGTGAGAATCTCAAGGGGGCAGCCTCCAGTCGTTTCGACACTCCCACCAGCAGGTCGATGGGTATCTTCTCGTAATCGTCCTGATACGCCTTCACCTGACCGCCCAGGTTCTTGGCTACTGCCGATAACGACCATCCCCGTTCTTCGTCAAAATAGTTCAGACCTAAGTCCGAGGCAATGCCAATGGAATTGTAGCTGCCTATCGACGACGAGATGAAACGCAGGGTCACACCACCGCTCCAGCGGTCGCTCAACAGATAGGTAAATGTTCCTGCTATGGCGATGTCCTTCGCTGAGAAAGAGCCTTGCTCGATATTGTCAACCGTTGTTTCCTTCATGCTGCCATAGTCCATATACTGGGCTCCTACGCCCCATGTAGCCCGTTCGCCCCATGCCTTGATGAACGATGCCGAAGCAGTCTTGGCTCCCTCCATATAGGTCATGAAGTTCAGGTTGATACTCTTGTCTGCCACATTGGCTATCAGTGCAGGATTATGGAATATCACGGTAGGGTCGTCATCGTCAATAGTGATATTATCACCACCCAGTGCTGCTACGTGTGCGCTTACCGGCAGTCGCAGGAAGCTGAACACTTCCTGACTCTCCTGAGCCGCGGCTTGGAGGACGAAAATGGTGGCGATAATTGTAAAAACGACTTTTTTCATCTAATATTTCCTAAATTCGTCGCAAAGATAATTCATTTTTCGTAACTTTGCAAATTAATAACGCACTATAGCCGTTTTTATTGCCGATAAGATGGAAGAAAAGAAGAGTCCACAGGCCAATCTTGACCAACAGCGCACCACGGGTTTTCTCCTGGGGCTTGTTCTGGTGTTGGCTTTACTCTTTGTCGCCTTGGAGTGGAACAGCATCGAAACCGTTGCGGATGAATCGACGCTCGACCTCTCTGATTTGGTGCATGAAGACGAGATGATTCCTATGTCCATCGAGGAAAAGTATGCCCAGTTGGAACCTGAGAAATCGGAACCTAAGGAGGCAGAGCAGTTGCGCATCGTTGACGACAACGTGGAACTGGCTCCCCCCGAGGAACAGGTGGCTGAGGCTGAGGGCGAAGGCGAGGATGAGGCTCTGCTCAAGGAATTGCAGGGTGAGGAAGAAGATGCCAAAGTCTTGGCACCGATGGGTATCGACCCTGACAACAATCCGCTGAAGTTCCGTCTGGTGGAAGACCTTCCGCAATACCCTGGCGGCGCTGTCGAACTGATGAAGTGGCTCACCAAGAATCTGCGCTATCCTAAGTTGGCACAGGTGAGGAAGACGGAAGGCAAGGTGATAGCCAATTTCTATGTCGAGAAGGACGGCAGTATCACAGGTTTGAAAATAGTGCAGTCCCTTTCGCGTGAGTGCGACAAAGAGGTGCTTCGCATTCTGGGCATGATGCCCAATTGGCAACCGGGTGTGCAGAACGGACGCCCCTGTCGCACCAAGGTGAGTATTCCCATTGTATTTAAATTATAGTAATTATGATAAAGACATCCAACGAGATTCTGAAGTCTGTCAACGACTTCTTAGACCAACTGCCTTATGAGCGCAAACCTGCCTCGCTCTATGACCCTATTCGTTACGTGCTGTCCATCGGTGGCAAGCGCATTCGTCCTGTGCTGATGCTGATGGCATACAACCTCTATCACAATGATCCGGAACGTATTTTGATGGCTGCCTGTGGCTTGGAAACCTACCACAACTACACCCTTCTGCACGACGACTTGATGGACAATGCCGACCTGCGTCGTGGTCATGAGACGGTGCACAAGCGTTGGAATGTCAATACGGCTGTACTCTCAGGCGACTCCATGTTGGTGTTGGCTTACGAGCGTATGGCGCAGGTGCCTGCCGATAAGTTGGCGAGCGTGCTTGCCTGTTTCACGGAGACAGCCTTGGAAATCGGTGAGGGGCAGGAGTACGACATGTCGTTCGAAACGCGTAACGATGTGCGCGAAGAGGAATATATCGAGATGATTCGTCTGAAGACCTCCGTTCTGCTGGCATGTGCCACGAAGATAGGCGCCATCCTCGCTGATGCTCCTCAGTCGGATATCGACAATCTCTATAAGTTTGGTGAGAAGTTGGGACTTGCCTTCCAGTTGCAGGACGACCTGCTCGATGTCTATGGCGACCCCAAGGTGTTCGGTAAAGCCATCGGTGGCGATATCGCTTCCAACAAGAAGACCTATATGCTTATCAATGCTTATAACCGTGCTAACGACAAACAGCGTGCCGAACTCAATCGTTGGATAACTGCTGAAACTTTCAATCGCGAAGTCAAGGTGGCTGCTGTCACCCGTCTGTACGACGAGATAGGTATTCGCCAGCTCTGCGAGGAGAAAATCAACTACTATTTCGAACAGGCAGCCCAGTATCTGGCTAAGGTCAGCGTTCCCGATGAGCGCAAACAGGCGCTGCGCCAATATATGCACGAACTGCTGCACCGTAATAAATAAGTTTCAGGTTTCAAGTTTCAGGTTTCAGGTTTGAAGTACATCGACACACATTGTCATTTGGACGGTGAGGAATTTCGCGACGACCTCGAACAGGTTGTTCAGCGCGCCCGTGAGGCAGGATGCAAGGCCATCTTTCTCCCTGCCATCGATTTGCCGTCCTGTCAGACGGTCATAGACGTCTGCCGTCGCTATCCCCATTACTGTTACCCCATGTTAGGTCTTCACCCCGAAGAGGTGAGAGCCGACTGGCGTAACGTCTTGGATAGCATCCGACAACAGCTCCCTCCCAACAGGGGAGGGCGGGGGGAGAGGCTTCCCATCGCCATTGGCGAAGTAGGACTTGATTTCTATTGGAGTCGTGAGTTCGAGCAGGAGCAGCTGTTGGCTTTTGAAGAACAGGTGCGTTGGTCGGTCGAACTGCAGTTGCCCCTGATGATTCATTGCCGTAAGGCACAGAACGAGCTGGTCGCTATATTAAAAAGGTATGCGAATGACTTACCTGGTGGCGTGTTCCATTGTTTTACGGGCAACGAGCAGGAAGCGCGCCAACTCTTGGAGTTCCCCCGTTTCGTATTGGGTATCGGTGGCGTCTCTACTTTCAAGAAGAGTCATCTGCCCGAAGTGCTCCCTGCCTGCGTTCCCTTAGACCGTATCGTGCTGGAAACCGATGCCCCCTATATGGCACCCGTTCCCTTGCGTGGTCAGCGCAACGAACCCGCCTTCATCCGTCACGTTATCACCCGGTTGGCAGGTGCCTATGGAGTCACTGAAGAGGAGATTTGCCGTCATACCAACGAAAATGTGGCAAAAGTTTTTGGTATTCAAATATAATTTCGTAATTTTGCAACCGCAAACAAGGAGAGGTGCTCGAGTGGTTGAAGAGGCACGCCTGGAAAGCGTGTAACCGGCAAAACCGGTTCGCAGGTTCGAATCCTGTTCTCTCCGCAGGAAGAAAAGGATTCAAAGCTCTTGAGGCAAAGCGAATCCTGTTCTCTCCGCTAAAATAAATCCCCCTCAACCATACGGTCTTCCATCGAGAATTGGATGGGCTTTTCGCGCTTCTGCATGTCGGCATGAGGCGTGGGTGGTGTTATTTTCTGTTCCTGAACGGGGAGCGAACATTTGACGATGACATACTCAGCCAATTCAAAGAGCGCATTCATCATCCATTCAACCAAACGCTCCGAATAATTTGCTTTCACTTTACTTTTATCTTGCATATTTATAACTTTTTGAGGTTTTTAACTGGGTGCAAAGATAAAGTGCCAGTGTACCAAAGTGCGGTACACCTGCCTGAAAGTTTTGTTAAATCTTGTTAATGCTATTCATACCTCTTTAATATAGCGCTGATGGTTTTAGCCATGCGGTCGCGCAGTTCGGCAGGTTCCAGGACTTCAATTCCGTCCCCTCGCGAAATCAGTTCATTCACGAAGTCGGCAGTAGGACGAATTTGCATCGTGAAATCCGCATAGTCGGCAGTGGTCAGTGTTTCTTTTTGCGACGGATGCACAGGCAGCGTGCGCAGATAGTCAGCCATGCGTCCGTAGGCTCTCACCACCACTTTGCACAGTGGGGTGCCGTCCGTCAGTACTCCGAAATACTCACAGTAGTACTGCTGTGGTGAAAAATTGTCAGGAAATTTAAAAGTATCTTTTGTCAGTTCTACCGACTTGATTCTGTCCAGCGAATAGGTACGTTTGTCCTGTCCGGTGTCAGCCAGCAGATACCACCTCCGCTTCGACAGTTTCAATGCCAGTGGAGCCACCTGCTTGACGTACCCCTCACTGCCAAACTTCTGATACCCCATCATGATGTAGCGATTGGTCTTGATAGCACGGATCAGTGTCGGTAGAAATTCCTCGCCGGCAGGCACACTTTCCAGCATAATCCTGTCTTTCAGACTCGCGCTGTCAGCCAGCACACCGCCCACCGTCAGTGTCGATAGCATCCAGCGCTCCATAGAGTCGTCGTCAATCTCACTGGGATTTGCTATGAAGTAGCGGTGTTCGCGGTCGCAGTCGATAATCAATCCAAACATTTCCAGCACGCCGTCCCGATAGCGGTTAAAAGTTGTGCGTGCCAATGGATCCCCGTCAGCCACCTCTTCGTTCATCCACCGCCTGTTCAGTTGCTCCAGCGTCAATCCCTTGCTGTTGAGCAGCGTAGTTACCAACCAAGTATAGTAATGATATTTCTTAGACTCTTTCATGCCGTTTCGCCTGCGAAGATACAAAAAATCCTGTTAATCACCAAGGATTAACAGGGATTTCCTGTGGTCAGCCAGTTGCAGAATCCGTTCAGGGGCAGGCAGCATCAGCTGTTGGCGGCTGGATCCTAGCTGTTGGCGCTCTAGCTGTTCCCATCGCAGCACCAACTTGGCACGAGCCTCGTCATTGAACTTCGTAGCGATGTATAAGCACTCTGTTTTAGTAAGAGAATAACAGGGTACATCACGTGTACCGCCATTAGGCTGAATGACAGTTCGGGATGTCAGCCGAAATTTCGACCCACATACTTTCACCCACGCCGCTTCCATTTTCCTAACGGCATCCATTACATGCTTGTGCTGTTTTCCTGTGAGTTTAGCAATCTCCAATGAAGTCATGCGCTGTGTCTGATGAGCATTCGTATTGATAACGGTTGCGGTTGTTGTAATTTTTACTTGTTTCATATTATAAATAGGTTTTACGTCACTGCCTTTACAGCGACCTTTAAAGTTGTTGTTAATTTAATTATAGGTATTATGTACGTACGCGCCCATGCGCATACATGTGTGTAGTCCCCCAGCTGTCGCATTTGCCGTTTGTCGTTTGTTTGTATCAATAAGTCAAGGAGCACCGTCAAACCCCGTTTCCGTTCGTTGACGATGCAAAAGTACAAACTCCCACAAACAAAAACCCCTACGCAGTGGGTACGCGTAGGGGGTACGGAGTTGGCTAAACATTAAACAGAAAATAAATTGTGTAGAAAAAACAATAAAAAATCCGCCCATCTTTCTGAGTTGAGCGGATTCTTTTATTGAGTACACAAACGGATTTATTTGTGTTACGGAGCTGCTGCCGTTGTGTTATGGTTTTTCAGTTACGATTCTTCTTTCCAAATCCTCCAGCATCTTCAAGTCGTCTGCATCGGCAGTCTGCGCCTCCAAATGTTTACGTTTGCTGTTGAATACGTTATAGACCTGCTTGGCTGTTTCTTCAGCTTCGTAGTTTGTAATACTACCAGCACCTTGCAAAATGTCTTTCTCTTGGAATGTCAGCAGGCTGTCCACATTCTTACGCCAATACTCAAGTGTGAGGTCACGGCGCCCCTTCACCCGTTCTTCGGCACTTGTCAGGAAGATATCTACCAAACGGTTCAAAGAGTCTATTTCCTCACTCTGCAGATAGTTCTTGGCAATGATGACATCGCCCTTTCTGACGATGCTTCCCTTCCATGTAGTGAGTCCCATATTGGGTTGAGAGGCATCAGCCCGACTGACTATGAGTTCTGCTGCCGACTTGTGAGTAACAGCATAAAGTAGTTTATTTTGCGTTTCAGCGAAGAACATCTGGGTTGCCTTGTCGCTCTTTTCGTAGTCGCTGCTTAGTGCAAAGAGGTCTCGAATCTTCTGATAGAAGCGTTTTTCCGATGCCCGTATATCACGTATGCGCAGCAGCAATTCGTCGAAGTAGTCTGGTCGCCCGTCGGGATTCTTCAACCGTTCATCATCCATCGTAAAACCTTTCACCAGATACTCCGTCAGGTGCTCAGTAGCCCATTGCCTGAACTGTGTGCCTCGAACACCTCGTACCCTATAACCAACAGCTATGATCATCTCCAAAGAGTAGAATACCACGTTATAATTCTTGCCGTCAGCAGCAGTAGTTAAGAATTCCTTAACAACTGAATTTTTATATAATTCCTTTTCTTTCAGTATGTTAGCTATATGCATACTAATGTTCGGCTTCGAGGTGGCAAAAAGTTCCGCCATCTGTTGCTGGCTGAGCCAGATCTTGCCATCCTTTGCAAAGAGGGCTACTTGTGCTCGTCCGTCGGCAGTACGATAAATGATGATATTCTGTTGTTCGTCCATCCTTTACGTTGGTTACTTGTTATTAACTGCAAAAGTACTAAGAAATCATTAAACAGAAAAATAAATCGTGTAGAAAAAAACAACAAAATTTTTTAAAAAAATCCTGCACTATCTTCTCAGACCTTGCAGGTTTTGATTTTCGTTGGGATAAACAATAGCGGCATCAGCACCGTATGATTACTGCGTGGATAATTCACTAAAAGCGTTAAACTTTCAAAAATCGCCAACGTTGTGTCCGAGCACACTGCCTTGTAAAAGAAAGTTTTTCGTATTAGAAGTATTATAACTCCTTTTTGTTTAATTTAGAAGTTGCGCACGACACGGACTAAGTGTAAAAATGTATGATAGGAATGGCTAAACAGCAAGGAACAAATGTTTATGTGTATAGTGAGACTGGTGGCTTTATGTTCAATAAGACCGGGAATCTTGTAGGTTACACATCTAACACGGTTACTGTGAAACAAGGCAGTACTACCTATGTCTATGGTGAACATGGGGAAATCAAGTTCACTAAATGAACACAACTAAGAGAATCTTAGGCACTAAACCAAGAGTAATCTTGGTTTTCTAACTAGACGATTCATGTCATCAAGCAGGGCGGCATTGGAATACACAATGTTGTCCTGCTTAACAGTTCCATAGCCACCATGAGAATGACCAAAAAGGTGATATCGGGGTTTGACCTCCATGATGCGGTTTCTTAATGGTGCATTACCCCAATGGATGCCTACCGACTCGTCAAGAATCATAACAGGCGGCTCATGGGTAACAACGATGTCAGTGCCAAATGGTATCAAGGTTTCTGGGTGGTTATAGGCTATCCCATAAAACTTGATTCCATCAATCTCAATACCTAAGTCTTGTAGGAAGTATATGTTACTGGGCAAATCCTCAATCCCCTCTGCATCCCATAGACAAAGATCGTGATTGCCAGTAACGAATATCTTATGTGCATAAGGCAATTTAATATACCAATTCAGAAAATCGAGAACTTCACTCTCTGTACCATTATTGCTGATGTCACCGCTATGAACGATGACATCAGCCTCAGGCATATCTTTTATGCGGTGATGTAAGCCATGAGTGTCCGAGATGTGCAATATTTTCATGTATAAATATCCAATTAGAGTGCGGAAACGCTATCACCATCATTCAGCAGTTTCACAGGCCATTCGTCAGAGAATTGTTCTGCGAATTTTTCTGGTGCATCCGTATGGATGGGGATAATTGCCTTTGGGCGAAGATGACGGAACACTTCTCGCATGCTATTCATGTCCGAATGACCGCTGGTGTGCATGTAATCATATTCGCCATCCAAAGAGTTCGCTAAGTTTTCATTGTAGGCCTCGGTTCCCTCTTTTACATAGCCATCCCACATGGACAGCACTTTCTGCTTTTCACCAGGAATTTGTTCAAGAAGATTATCAAAGCGTTCATTGTTTCTGGCAATAAGAACATATCCTAATTTGTCGAGGTTCGCTTTGAAACTGTCTGATACAAAGAATCGGTTTTTATCAAATCGATGATACATGAGTGGCTCTGGCTCATATTTCCCATATTGATACAATGAGGATTTAGTCCATATAGATTTACTGTTCACTACTACATCCATCACGCGCTTCTGATAACCATCAACATAGAAAGGACGCCCAGCTTTTAATGCTGCATGATACAATGAAAACAGCCTGTCAATATTAGTAGACGAGAGATAGACCACAGTGGATTTCTTCTCCTTAAACAAAGCAACGAAGTCACGTTGTAGCGCCGATTCCTTCTTGCTCGTTGCATTTGACCTGAGTATATTGGTAGCTTCACATACTACATAGTCAACCTTACCAACATATTGCTCTAACATTTTAAGGAAGCTTCCACTTCTGAAACCATGTAAGCGGAAATCACCTGTGTGATAGGCAGACGTACCATTAGCTTTGATTCTGAATGCGTATGCGTCAAAAGCAGAATGATCTACAGTCACTGGCTTGATTTCAAATTTACCAAACATAAAGTTCTGTCCAGCTTCGAAGGTACGCACATTCTGCAGACGTTCTACCATATCTTTATGAACGGGATATTTATACTTTAGGTGGTTAGACAGCACTAATTGTATATCACGTGCAACTCTCCCCATGTATATGGGAAGATCTTTTGGAAGTTTTGTTATATTACCAATATGATCACCATGATAGTGAGTAATCAGCAAAGCACTCTTTGAGATATCGCCATGAGTCAGCCCCTCTATCTGCAAATCTCCAGACTTAGGGCCACCAGGCAATTCTTCGCCATAATCGACGAACAACCGCCAACCGTCATGCTCGTATTCTGTGACACAACCACCAATCTGATGAGTGCCGCGATGGATTTTAATGTTCATAGATTATAATAATTAGGCTTTACACCGATTTTTAAAAGTATTTCTTCAATTTTTTCGATTCTTTTGTCTCTATCTTTTGTTCTTTTCTCGTAGTTATTGGCAATGAGTAATTGCGGTTCTGGATTAACCACCAAATCGTTGAAATTGCCCACTATTGGCACAGGCAGTCTTAGGTCTTTTTTTATTTCATAAAGAGTCTTGTAATACTCCGTCAATATATCCTTGTTGACTTTTAAAAACTCACGATAATTCTTTATCTGCGTCAAGATTTCCGGATCTCCCTTCGTGTTTCTGAGTCTGTTGTCACCTATCCTTTTTAATTCTTCAAATACAATGAATCCATTTTCAATCTTGACAAGATCTATTCTAACCGTTTTAACCTTATCTTCATACAGCCTATGTGCAAATTCTGAATCAAGATATTTGTCTCTGCCATTAAGAATAAGCTTCCCTTGAATATACTTTTCCGATGTACTTTCTCCGGCATTGTTTCCTGAATAGTGCTTCCGAATATTTGCTTTCATTTCCTCTTTCCGATTCAATATCCATTCTGAACAATCTTGGTATATCGGAGTATATATATTTTTACCATCTTTTATACCTTTTCTATAATATTGCCCGTCCTCTTCTTCTAAAAATCCCAAGTATTTTGGATGTGCAGTTACTACGATTTGATTATCTCTGTCAAGTTTTATTTCAGCCATCCTACCGCCAAGATAATATGCATCTATAATATTCCCTTTCCTTATCTCGATGTAAATATCCTTGTCCTCCTTCAGACAGTTCCACCACGTTGGGGCATTTTTCCCTTTAAGGATCTTGTAAAGTTCGTGTTTCCTATTAAGCAGGCCACTTTTCATTCTTGAAACTTTATCCATGATTTTTACTTTTTATTGTTTATATTCAAATACTCATGTTTATAGCACCACAAAATCCCTTCATATCCATGCTGGATATTCAATCTCTTGCCAGCCAATCTTGCCTTGATCTGAAGAGACCTCACTTCCGCTGATGTGAGGAAAACGGCGTTCTCATCACTTATCCATTCGCCATTATCATTGCGAACTAGATGCCAATGTCTGTCTTGCTCTTTCGTTTCCATCATGCGTATTCAAATTGTGGGACATCAATGGTAACATTCTCTGTCTCATCCCCATCGTCCAGTGTAGGAACAGCTAATCTGAGTTCACCGTCTCGCATCGTATTATCTACAAGCAGCGTCAAGGGATAAATGTCGCTATCCTCATTCAATATGGGATAGCCATACTCATCAAACTCCGTCATAAATGCGGAGTCAATACCATACACATAGATTTTCTCGCTGTGCTTGTCCATCTCATGGTTAATGAAAGGATCTTGAATGGCATCGAATGATTCTCCTTGGGTTAAGTCCATTCCATACAACAAGAAGGGCGCAGCATCATTTGATCTTGCCAACAAATCCATTGTCTGAGAATTGGCATATAGATTCAAAGCGTATTCCGTTGAGTGACGTTCATGGAAATCTCGTTCAAACTCTTTCACCACATCACGGAATGTCACACCATCAGAAATTCTCCTGCCTTTTTCGTTAAAGTCAGATGGCTTGAAATAATAGGTTTCAGTTATTTCTTTTTCTATCATATAGTATATATACGAAGTTACTATGGAAATATATTACAGGATTTCCACTTTATTAACTACTCCACTTCACTTTTAACGTATCGTAACGGAATTTTGTCTCACTTTCTCATTAGTTTAGCGTACCACTCTTCTTCAGGATGAAAGCCACAAAAATGCTTTCCATCACCGCCTAAATTCCAAGGACTCATCACCTCGAAGGACTTGAAGGGAAGAAGATGTGCCTTTCCCTGATGTAACAATACATGCGCCTTACGGCGGAACTTGCGGCTACTCGCCTGCTTTCCTTTCTTCTGCGACTTGCAGCAACACCATGTGCTGACTGGCATTCGCTTTCTACTTCTGCTCATTGTCTCGTAAATGTTATGAGGCGACACGGATGGCTGTCTCATGCCGTCTCGGTTAAACATTACGAGGCTGTATGGTTCTGAATGTTCATCATCGTTTTTCTTTCCATTTAGGTTTTATGCCATCTCCAGTTCTTCTTGGAGAATAGAAATGTGCAGACAGTCTTCTATCTTCGACATGGTTTCGAGAGAAAGGTTCTCCTGGCCTTTCAGAACCTTTGAAACGTATTGCTGACTACATCCCATCAGTTCTGCCAATTGTTTCTGAGTTAATCCCAGTTCATCCATCTTCTCAAGCATTTTCACAGCAATACACTGGGAGTGTCGCAGCCACGACTTGTTCTGCTGCCTCCACTCTGCCCTTTCCCTCCATTTTGAAGGAGTTGGTGACTGATGTTCTTTCAGTCGTGTGATTACTTCTTTCATATATACTTCCTTTTCTATATCAAATTAATTCACTCATATAATCATCAAAGGAATCTATCATAAGTCATAATCACATCCTTTGGGGGGCAAAGTTAAGCATTTTATTCGATATTTACAACTTTTAGGTTGTTTTTCTTTTGTTATTATGCTGATTTTCTTATGACAGGCCTCTGCCATAGCTTGTCATATCTGATTGCTCAACGAGATTTCTGAGCATCCTCAAACTGGCACAAGGAAGAAGGCTGATGGATGATGGCTGATGTATGAAGGATGATGGCTGAAGGCAGCGTCTCAAAATCTCAAATCTCAGATCTCAGTTACTAAATTTGAGAATTTTGGCCGAAACTGAACTTTTACTATATATATAATATATATATTATATATATAGTAATATATAAATTAACCCATTTTTATAGCGAATCGCATTTTCATTAACTGAGATTTGAGATTTGAGACGATTGTTAAAATGGGAATTTGTGTGCTCAAAAGTGTAAATTCTGACCCCTCTAAATTTGGTGGAGTCATGAAATTTTCGTACCTTT